>DATIFP010000099.1:0-3053 GCA_035455165.1 Blastocatellia bacterium | reverse complement strand
AACCGCGCCCAGTATCGCATCGTAGAACAACCCGTAGCCGCCGCGCACCGACATCTTTCCGTCTGCGCCCGGGTCCCAGGCGAAGCCTACGTGCGGCGCGAAGTTGTTTCGATCAGCGTCATAGATACCCGTACGGCCATCGAGCACTCTGCGATAGGCCTCAACCGAAGCGCTGAATGCGGCAGTGCGTTCCGAAGTGTCCGCTCGCGAACTCCCCGCGGCCGGGAGACCGGTCAGCGCCAGGGCGTCCTCGATTCGGCGATTCGTCTCCTTCGGCACGCTGTTGTATTCGTACCTGAGACCGTAGTCGAGGGTAAAGTTCGACTTCAAGCGCCACGTATCGTTGAAGAAAAAGTTGTATTCGTTGAAACGCAGACCGATTGTCGAATCAGGCACGCCAAGTGTAATCGTTTGAAAGATCGACGACGGCAATCCCAGGTTCGCGAGCTGCAGGCCTGAGAGAAATCCCTTGCTCTGAGGTGTGAAGGTGAACGGGTTGTTTGGATCCGTGGTTATCGTAAGCGTGCCGGTGGAGAGCAAAGCTCCCCCGAAGGTTACCTGCGGACGAAAATTCCGATCGAGCAAGCTATTGAGCTGGACCCGCCTGATGTCCGCCCCCAGCTTGAAAGAGTGTTGCCCGACCGGCCACGACAGCGAGTCCGCAAACTGAAATGTGTTGTTTGAGCGCTGTTGGGGAAACGAGTAAGCGTTTACACCAACCGGGCTGTAAGGCTCGACGATCAGCTCCCCGATCGGCCCCGTCTGCGAGGGAATAATCCTGTCACCGGCGCTCGTGCTGATCCGCTCCAATGAATCTTTCGAAAAAATGAACGGGCTATCGGGGTGAGGCGAAAACTCGAGCCTTGTCCTTCCGTATGAGAAGCGCCCCTGGGTGAACAGCCGGCCGCCAAGCTCGCGATCGAAGATCAGGGAAAGGTCTTGCGTGCGCGTGTCAGCTGTCACGGTCGACCGGAGCGCGCGGTTCACGCTCGGCAGAACTCGGCCGTCATCTGTGAAATTGTATCGCGCGTAAAGAGTGGTCCGGTCGTTGAAGCGATGGGTGACCTTCGACGAGAAAATCGATCCCCGCCCGTCGGCCGGCAGCACTTCCGTAAAAGTGTTCCGCCCGTAGGGCCCGCCCGGGTTGTTCGGCTCGGGGTAAAACGACAGGACATTTCTGCCTACAGGAGTACCGCCCAGCGTCTCGCCGAAGAACTCATTGATGAAAACGTCGGGACGGAACTTCAGAACTCCAAACACCGGCAATCCGAGAAATCTTCTTTCAGCCAACGTCGGAGTGGCAAAGTGCTGCTCGGTTGCTGCATTCACCTTCTGGTGTTCGAAGCTGCCGAAGAACTGCGTTCGGGTCTTGGTTATCGGGCCAGTCACGATGAAACCGGCTTGCGTTCGAGTGAACGGATTCTCTCCGTCGGAGGGACCTCCCAGATAATCGAAGAAGTTCTTTGCATTCAAGCTTGAATCAGTGAAGAACCCATAAGCCTGGCCGTGAAACTTGCTGCTTCCCTCTTTGGATACCGCGTTGACTTGCGATCCGAAGTTGCGGCCCGTCTCCGAATCCCATAACAACGTGGACAATTGAAACTCGCGAATCGACTCGATCGACTGAGGCACCAAAGCCACAAAACCCTGACGGCGGACTCCGACATCAGGGTCGTTGTTATCGGAGCCGTCGACGGTGAAGTTGTTCGAGCGCGCTCGCATACCGTTCACCGCAAACTGTCCCGAAGTCCCGATGCCAAAGCCAACGCCCGGACCACGCACACCCGGCGTGTACGGCGGCGGCGCGACCCCCGGCAGCAGCAAAGCGTATTCATCGAACGTTCGCATATCGGTAGTTCCGCCGAGCGGCAGCGATTCGATCTGGCGCTCGGTGAAGTTGCCTCGCCTGGCCGCGTCGGTGGTATTGATCAACGATTCAAGCTCCGACTGTGGAGCAGGGGTGCCAGTCCGAGGAGCCGCCGCCGGTTGCGTTGGCGCCGCTGTTGTCACGGGGTTGAGGGTAATGTGTGGCGGCCTGAGGGGTGTAGTCGCGTTTAGCGGGATCCGAAACCCTGTGATGGGCCCGCCCGCGTATCCGGTCATCTCGGCAGTGATGGTATAGAACCCCGGCGGCAGAAATGGCACCTCGTAAGTGCCGTTCTGATCGGTTCTGGTCGCGCGCGCGTTGCCGTTGTTTTCATTGAGTATGGTGACCTTCGCATCGACGACAGGTCTCGAGTTGCTGTCGAAGACCTGTCCGATGAGTGTGCCGGACGTTGATTGCGCGGCCGCGGAGCGAGCTGGGAATAGAGTTGAGAGTAAAAGCACGACGATTGGGATCACAGCGATCCGCGCGACCAGCACGGAGGATATTCGCGGCATTAAGGAGTCTCCTTTGGAGTGCGGCGACTTGTCGCCGCTTTTGAATTGATTGCGGCCCGCTTCCAAGTACCGAGATGTCGGACGAGCCATTCGCCCCGATGGACTCTGTCGATACTGCTCGGATCACCGCGAGCTGAACTGCCTGAGAGGCGCAAAGCATCCGGTTTGCAGCGCCGCATCGGTAATGAATACCCCCGCCAGGCAAGCCCCGGCTTATGGTTTATCGACCGGGCGCCTGACTGAGCTAATCCGTCAGCGCGAGCTTAACCGCGAGACTACCAACTATTGAATGAAACACCTGTTCTTCGTGTATGGGAACACCGGCGTTTCAGTGCTATCGGGGTTGCGCACGCTGAGTGTATCTCCGGTAGCGGCTCGTTTGCCGGCCTTCTTCGCGATCACCTGTGTCGATGACACAAAGGATGTTTTTTCCTGAGCGCCGTTAAGAAAGACCTTTGCTCCGTCCTCGAAGCCCGACCCGTTTATTATCAACTGTTTTCCTTCACCCCTACACGCGTTTGAGATTGAGCGCCCCGCCGGCGTGGTCGTCTGCGTGACGACGTGAGTGGCGTTGCCAACCGTAATCGTCCCGATTCGCTCGCTGCCAGTCGTGTTTTCAGAAAAGGAATAGTTGACGGGTCCATTTCCGTTGCCGGTGCTTGAAGTGGTGA
>DATIFP010000098.1:0-3613 GCA_035455165.1 Blastocatellia bacterium | reverse complement strand
AAGGCAAGCAGCAGAGTTAGAACGCACCTCATCTGAATACCTCCGGCGTTCTACCATTCTGCCTGATCCGCGAAAAAGACGGGCACTGCCGCCCAGAGAATGGTTGAACAGTTGGTAATTCGAATATTTCTGCAAGGTAGCAACTGTTCAAACATTCTCTGGGCGGCAGTGCCCGTCTTTTTCGCGGATCAGGCAGAATGGTAGAACGCCGGAGGTATTCAGATGAGGTGCGTTCTAACTCTGCTGCTTGCCTTAGTTCTCCTTGCTGCTGACGTTTCCGCGCGCGCGCAAACCGCTCCCCCCGCCCAGGTTGAAACCGGCACAATTCGAGGCACCGTCGTTGATCCAAACGGCGCGGTGATCGCGGGGGCAGACATTCGCGCGACGTTGAATCCGGCGGGAACGGGTTTCACCGCCAAGAGCGACGACGCCGGGGCGTTTGCCATCACCAACCTGCCCTTCGGCGATTACAGTGTGCTCATCAACGCGCTCGGATTCGCCAAGTTTTATACTCAGGTGACTTTGACCCGGGAGAGCTCGGGATCCCCTCATCGGGCATCGTTGCAGGTCACCGTGGGCGAAGTGCAGATAAATGCGCGAATGATAACCGGCGAATCAGTCACGATGTGCGCAATCTGCGGATACACCTATTTCTCTATACCCTACGCTGACCTGCCCTTTGTAGATCGCGATCCGCAGACCCTTGTGGCGCTCCAGCAAGGGGTGACTGAACACGCGGGAAGCTTTTCGATCGGCGGACGTCGGACGCAGAACAAGACGGCCTTGCTTGACGGCGTCGACAATCGTGACCCGGCCACGGGGCGATTCATCGCTTCGCTCAGTCTTGACGCGGTTTCGGATTTCAATATCGACTACACAAACGCGGATACGACTGTGGGTTCGAGTTACGGACAGAACAGCGCGCCGCTTCTGGAGGCGGCAAGTAAGTCCGGCACGAACGATTATCACGGGCAGGGTCTGTGGAACGGCGGACGATCGGCTCTCAGCGCGAACAACTTCTTTACAAACCGCGGCGGGCTGCCCCGAGATCGCACAAAGTTTGACGAGGCTGTACTTGCGCTCGGCGGTCCGATTTCTCTGCCCGGCGTCTTTAGCGGTAAAGACCATGCATTCTTCTTTACCTCCTTCGAGCACACGAGGGACTCGAGGACGACCGGACGGCAAATCATCGCGCCGCTCTCAGCGTTCATTGGCCGCACCTCGGCGATCCAGGGAAATCTGTTTCGCAACTTGCTCTCGCAGAATCGCATACCCCTCGCAAGCGGAAACGGGCTTCGAGACGTCGATGGAGACGGCTTGAATGACATCGGCGATGTGCCGATTCGCAGCTCGCTGTATGCCTCGCGGAATCTTGGCCTGATGCGCGCAGATCTGAATCTTACGCAACTGCATCGGCTGAGTCTGCGTTATTACCACGATCAATCCAGCCGGCGTAATGACTTCAACGATTCGCACTTCACGCCTGCGTCGCCGCTCGATGCCTTCCATCGGGGCGAGCTCATTTCGTTAGAGCTGACCTCGCTTATCGACGCCGCGACGGTCAATGACTTTCAGGCCGGGTATATCAGAGGGCGGACGTTTCTCTCGGGAGCCGGATCGGACGCACCGCAGCTGGTCGCGCTAAATACACCGCTCGGCGTCGCCGCCGGGGTGCCCGAGCTGCCGGAGCAGCGTGAGAATCGCTCCTTCATCCTCTCCGATACGTTCAGACGCGTCTCAGGCGCCCACTCGTTGGGCGCCGGCGCACAGATGATTCGGCGCAGCGAGCGATACGCAACGGAGGGGCTGGCGCGAGGGCGAATTTACTATTCGGATGTTCTCGCGCTGGTGACCGATGGGGCTCGCTCGATGGGCGATCCGACCCGCGCTATTGTTCGGGCGGAGCTTGCTGAGTCTGGACCGGCCGAGCGATACAGATTCACCGATCTGTATGCCTTCGCCAACGATAATTGGCGCGCCAGCACAAGACTCGCACTCAACTTCGGAGCCGGCTACAACATCTACTCCGGGGCCATATACGAGCGTCCGACTGACAGGAACAACTTCGCCCCTTTTGCGAGCTTTGCCTATGCGCCCACGCATTCGGAGAGCGTCATCTTGCGGGGAGGCGCCGCGATTCTTTTCGCGCCGCCGACAAGGCTACCCTACGGGGAGATCAAAACGACGCCGCTTTATCCGGCGGCGATTGGTTTTGGCTCGCCCGGTGAGATCGCAGGTTCGCCGTTGCCCGGCGGCTGGGTACATCGAGACGGCGCCGTCGAAATAGAGCGGGAATACGCTCGCGACCTGCGAACTGCATACACCGAGTCCGCTTTTTTCGCCGTTCAGCAGTCGATCCGCGAGAGGCTGATTATCGAAGTCGGCTACAACTCGACTTACGGCCGTAGACTCACGCGCGCGTATCGAACGGGTCTAAGTTTTGTCGGCTCTCAACCTGGCAGTTTGCCCGATGAAGAAACGACCTTGATAGCGTCGGATGGAAATTCGAGCTATCACGCGCTGCAAGTGCGAGTCACAAGCCGAGAACGGCGCCGGCTCACCTTTCAGGCGCATTACACGTTTTCCAAGGCGATTGATACCGCAAGCGATGACCGACCGAGTATGTTTCGTTCGCTCGCGCTGGGTCCGGTGTTCGAAAACAACGCGGGTCTCGAGCGCGGGCCTTCGGATTTCGATCGTCGACATCGAGTGGTCGGGTTCTTTTTGTTCCGAGGCCCCGCGCTCGATAGCTCGAAAGAAGTCTGGAGAAGCGTTTTCGGGGACTGGCAGGTGAGCGGGATCATCACGATGCAATCGGGACCGCGCGTTTCGTTGTATTCGAGCGGCGACTTCTACGGCGGGCTTGGCGACTTCAACCGCGATGGAGTGTTGAATGACCGGCTGGCGTACATCGGCGGGAACCGACTCATAAGCCACACGAGCCCGGCCGATGGCTATTTCAGCGCAGACCTGTACGGGGCGCCCGGAGTAACTTCACGCCAGTCTCTAGGCAGAAACATCCTTCCCTCGCCCGGCTACGCGGCGGTGGACTTGTCCCTCAAGAAGAAGATCTCCCTGACCGAGAGTCATCAAATCGAGCTGCGAGCCGACGTGTTCAATGTCGCGAATCGAGTGAACTTTTTGCCGCCAGTGACCGATTTGGTGAGCGCCGATTTCGGCCGCAGCATCGAAGCCGCGGCGGGACGGATCGTGCGGCTGGCGGTGAAGTATCGGTTCTAAAGCCCGGATAACAGAACGGCATTCAAGGCCGATTGCGACATGCACTCGCGTCTGCAGGCACCCGCTGGTGACCTCGGGTGGGCAGTTCACACCAATTCGTTTGCCGGTGCTGTAGCCGGTCAGATAGAATCTGGGGCGCTTGCACTGCCTCGAAGCTTGGGACTATTCAGCGGCGGGCCCTCGCGACAAGCGAGTTTCTGGCGAATCCGAATTCCAGCAGTCAGCCTTCAGCGGAGAGACGCAAATCTATGGCTATCCGAACAATTTCGGCGGACGTCGAGACCAGACCCGATTTGGACAAACATCCAAAAGGGCTTTACGTGCTGTTTGCGACCGAGATGTGGGAGCGCTTCAGCTTCTACACAATGGTATC
>DATIFP010000097.1:0-27055 GCA_035455165.1 Blastocatellia bacterium | reverse complement strand
CCCCGACATGTCCCCGCTGGTCGTTTGCGAAGGCTTAGTCCAATAAGTCGCTTCGGTCATCGTGAAGCTCTTCTGATCGCAACAGGCAAGCTGGGCGACGGTCACCCCACCAAAGATGTCCGTCTTGTTACTACGCGTCACATATGCACCCGTCCCGACATCGGTGTAGCTTGTCAAGTTAGTCAGGTTGCCGCGCGTGGTGAAGCCTGTCCCATAGCTCGACAGATGCCCTGGGGGATTCGCAGCCCCGCCGTAGCCTTCCATCCCATTCAGCGGACTGTCATAACCATAGAGACTCTTCCCGATCAGCACGTCGTCGGCGTCGCTCGTGTTCTGAAGCGCATCGTACACATCAACCTCAGTAACTCGATTGCGAATGTAGGCGCTGATATACGGCTCCCAGTTCACGTAGCTGTAATGCGTCCGCCTGCGCACCTGCCAGGCCCCGCTGATCTTGAATCCGTACTCGCGTTTGTTCACCACGTTGCCGTACTGATCGTAGACGAATTCAACTTTAGTCTGCTGCCCCGTTTCGTCAGTCGTGACCACCGAGCCGATGGCGGTCGAGCCTCCCGGATCAGTCGTTAAACCGACCCCCACCGACGACAATAGCTGACCCGAAGCGTTTTTCAGCGACCAGCCGCCGCCGCTCCCGGGCGTCAGCTTGGTTCCGTCAGGCCGGGTAATTTCTCCCGAACCCGAATAGCTGTAGATAGCGTTCGGACTCTCCGTCCGCTGAGTGAATCCCGGCGCGAAGTAAAGCTCCTCGCCTCCGGTAGGATAGTTATAACTCACAGTAGCTGTGCCTCCCCCGCTCACCGCTGAGACGCTGTAGATCATGCCCCAACCCGACCAGGTGAAGTTGTACGTGGGTCTGGAGGGAACCGATATGCTGCTGATGCCGTAGAAACTCGCAGGCGCATTCTCGACCGGATTCCCAAGCCCAAAGCTATAATTCATCGTCACGGTTTGGTAGCTGAATGTGACCGTCCCAGCCGGCGTGCTGATCGAAGTCGGAATCTGGCCGCCACCATAGTTGAATTGAATCACTCGCCCCAGCGTGTCGACGATGTAGTTGATCGCGATGGCAGGAACGTTACTCTCCCACTTGTAAGCGATCTGGATGTAATTCCCATTGGTGTCGGTGATCTGAGTGGGCAGCCTCCGGTTGTTCACCAGGCTGATCGTCATCCGGGTGCCGTCTTGATAGTAGACCGTTCCTCCAAGCGCGTTGCCGGCATACGCGATGTGCGAGCCGTCGGTGGTTTGAAGAATATTATTGCCCGAGGCAGTGCCATTGCCCAGAGAGTGGCGAGTGCCGTTTCCCTCGACCAGCATGAAGCTGTAGACCATGTCCCCGAGACCGGGATCATAGTATCCGTTATAGATGACGATCCTGCCGAACCCGAGCGAGAAGCCGGGGCTCGGCCAGCTCTGAATCGGGTCGAACATATAGACGGTTTCATTCCTGACCGGATCGAAATAAGCGCCCCACGAATTGCTGTTGTAATAAGCCATCAAACTCGTAGCCAACCCTCGTCCGCCGAGATCGACAAGAGAGATCGGCAGCTCGAAGTTGCTGCCAGGCATCACTGGGCCGAGTCGGGTACCTTCCAGCGCAGCGAACGGCGGCGTTCCCACTTGTCCGATGGCCGCAGCGTTGCCGTAGTCGGCGCCTTGCCCGCCTTGCGCATGCGCAGTCGGCGCCAGCCGGTCAATCAACGACGCCAGCACACCTTGACCACCCTCGCCAGGCTCTCGACCATCGCCAACCAAGCTGTCTTGATCGGCTTTCCATTCCTGGTCCGTCTGTACCGGCCGTCGAGCCGGTCTGATCAGCACTGGGGCAGTCTTGACCGCGCCTCCTGCGCTACAGGTCACGATTACCAGCCCCGGCGTAACCAGAGTCGCGCGCCCAGCGTCATCTACGGTCAACTTGCCTTCATCCGACGAGGCCCATGTGAACTTAGCTCCGTGCGCCGGCCGTCCTTGAGCGTCCATGCCCATTGCTACAAACGTCACCGCATCGCCGATATAGCCTACAAGCTTGTTTGGAGAGACTGTAATAGACGAGACGACTGCCGTCCGTTCAGCAACACTGAGCTCGCGCGCGACAGGCGAGCTCACCTGAAACGGCCACACTGGGAAGAGTGGCACCGGTATCAAGACTGGACCGCTTGGAATGAGCACAACCGGCGTGGCCCGAAGCTGAGCAAGGGTCGAGGCAACTGCGCCGAGTGTATTACTGAGTTCTTCCGACGGAATGCCGAGCGGTGCAAGGGTGACCTTAGGTGACGGCCAAATCACCAGGTTCAGGACAACGGCTAAACACACCGTCCTGCGCAGCGAGCTTTGATGTAGCCAGTTCCAATGGGAGTTCCGGCTTCTTAGGCCAGAAGGAAAGCAGGTTCGCCTGTAGCGCATGGGGACCTCCTTACAAGGTAGAAACCTTGCTTGCGCTTAACTGACGTTAACCTTGATCAGACCGGCAGTGCCTGATAGAGAGAGCACTGGCGCCTGTCTAATCAATCTACGCTCAGTGAGGTGATTGTTTATTCTGCGGGGCTTTCGCGGCCCTGGTCACGGGCTCAGAGACGGCCGGATGATATGCGAGGAGGCTTACGATGTCAAGCGGAATTTATGTCTCAAATATTTTGTAGGGCAGTCGTCAATATATTACGAGCCAACATTGTTCCGACTACGCCCAGAAGTTTCGATCCAATGTTCGTCACTGAATCGCCTCGCTGAAGTAACCGGATTAGATGCTCTCTTCATTACTCTGATCGTCAGCCAGTTGACCTCCTGGGTCTCCGGAGGTTGCTCTCCCGGCGAGTCTTTAAGATAATCCAACTGCTTCATCCAAGCTCATCAAGCCTCAATACGGGAGATTTCGATGCTCAGCACCATGCAGGATCGTCCATTGACGATCAATCACATCTTCGAACACGGCCGGCGCGTTCACGCCGACAGCGAGGTCGTCACGTTTATGGGCGAGGGATCGCGCCGGGCTTCATATTCCGAGGTAGCCAATCGAGCTGAGCGACTCGCCGCGGCGCTCAAGCGACTCGGTATCGGCGAAGGCGATCGCGTCGGGACCTTCTGCTGGAATACTCAGGAACATCTCGAAGCTTATTTCGCGATTCCGTGCATGGGAGCCGTCCTCCACACGCTCAACCTCCGCCTGTTTCCCGATCAGCTCACATACATCATCAACCACGCCGAGGATCGGCTGATCATCGTGGACGACTCGCTTGTGCCGCTTCTTGCTCGCGTCGCAAAGGACTTGAAGACCGTAGAGCGCTACGTCGTTGTGGGCAACGGCGACGCCGCCAAGCTTGGCGACGTGCTGCGATATGCAGATCTGATGGCGGCCGAGGAGCAAGGCTATGACTGGCCGGAGATTGATGAGCGCGCGGCCGCGGCGATGTGCTACACTAGCGGCACAACGGGTCATCCGAAAGGCGTCGTCTACTCTCATCGCTCGACCTTTTTGCATTCGCTCGCGCAATGCGCGGGATCCGTTTTCGCGCTGACCGAGCACGACAGAATCCTTCCGATAGTCCCGATGTTTCACGCCAACGCATGGGGCTTGCCTTATGGCGGATGGATGGCGGGCGCGGACTTCATCATGCCTAATCGCTTTCTGCATGCTGAACTGCTGTGCAAGCTAATGATGGCGGAGCGGCCGACTTTTTCGGGCGCCGTTCCGACGATCTGGAACGACGTGCTTCGCTACGCGGAGAATAACCCGGTCGATTTGTCTTCGCTGCGAATGGTGATCTGCGGAGGCTCGGCAGTGCCGCGAAGCTTGATGGAGCGATTCGAACAGCGCTTTGGTGTAAAGATCATCCAGGCGTGGGGAATGACTGAGACGAGCCCGCTTGCGGCGATCGCCTACCCCCCAAAGGGTTGTTGTGAGGAAGACCTGATGGATTGGCGCTCGAAGACCGGGCGCATCAAGCCAGGCGTCGAGCTGCGCTTGACCGACGGCGACCGGGTTCTGCCCTGGGACGGCGAGGCGGTGGGGGAGATCGAAGTTCGCGGCCCCTGGATCACGGCTTCGTATTACGGCGACGACGCGCCGGAGAAGTTTCACGACGGCTGGCTGCGAACGGGCGATGTCGGCACGGTCAACGAGAAAGGCTTCATTCAGATCACCGACCGGGCCAAAGATGTGATCAAGTCGGGCGGCGAGTGGATCTCGACAGTCGAGCTCGAGACCTCGCTGATGGCCCATCCCGATGTGATCGAGGCCGCGGTGATCGGCGTCCCCGACGAAAGGTGGGACGAGCGCCCGCTCGCTTGCGTGGTGCTCAAAGAAGGAGCACAGACCACCCCTGAGCTGTTGCGGGCCTTTCTGGCTGAACGAGTAGCCAAGTGGTGGGTGCCAGAGCGCTGGACGTTCATAGCGGAAGTGCCGAAGACCAGTGTCGGTAAGTTCGATAAGAAGGTGCTTCGCGCGCGGCGCGAGCACGGCGAATTGGAAATCCTCGAAGCCGGCTCGAAGGCCGCGGGGTGACTTGCCTGGTGGAAGAGAAGGTTTGGGGGTTCCCAATGTACAACTTCGGGAATATGAACCGGGATCAACATCAGGGGAGGGAAGACGAGGAATCGCCTCCGGATTCCGATCAGAAGTCCCCCAACGTTGCGGGCTGCAGTATCATACTAATAATCGCAATCCTCATCGGAGGCTATTTCTACTGTAATAGATCGGAGAATGCCCGCGATGCCGCGGCTGATCCCGCAAACAATTCGGCGCCGCCCGCGGGAAATCAAGACTCCAGTGTGAACAACAGACCTAAGCCAGCGAATGCGCGCCGATAAGCACGGTTTGAGCTGACAGTCCGAATCTTTCTATCGCGGTGAAACCATGAAGCCACTTTCTTCAAGCACGGCGCGCGCCCTGGCGTATAAATCACATGAACGCGGGTGACCTTGCGGTCGAGCAGAAAGACAACGAGCGCGCGCTTGGCGAATACGGTTTGTTGTCGTTGTGATGGCCTGGTCAGGATTTTTATCGGAAACGGAACTCCCGACAAACTGAAGTTTGTCGGACATAGGGGGGCATCATATGTCGAAGATATGGGATGAACGCGAGAAGTCTCTCGAAGAAGAATACTTTCGTCGCAAAGAGAAAGAGTTGATCGAGAAGATGCGTGCCAAACGCGCCGAAGAGGAAGAGCGCGCGAAGGTCGAGGCGTCGGCCATTCACTGCCCCAAGTGTGACGGCATCCTGGTCGAACTCACATACGAAGACGTGCAGATCGACCGGTGCAACAAATGCAACGGCGTCTGGCTGGACGCTGGGGAGATGGAGCGAATCGTCGGCCAACCGGAGAGTGACGGCTGGTTGAGTCGAATGTGGCGCGGGCTCGCCGGTGAGTGAAGTGCAAATCCGAATCTTGATGGCAGACGTAGTAGACCATTGAGACTCGGAGGAGACATGAAACACTCAGAGCGCGCCGATCCTGAAGACTTCAGGTTCCGGTTCACAGCCGCCGTCTATTATGTGGTGATGCTCGCAGCATTCGTGTTCGGGTTATACGGATTGGTTTCGTTGTTCTTTCTGGCGAGCGCGGAAGTCCAACACAGCGTGCAAATCATCCCTTAATCATGCCTGGGTTCAGTCATGCCTGGGAGCGCAGGCTCGCAAGTTGAAGCCAAACAATCGCGATGCTAGACTGCGCGTATGAAATCCCCAGAACCCGCCGGTAGACCGCAGCCCGGGAGCATTGCGTGGACCCTGTCACGGCGTCTGGGGATGGTGCTGGTGCTCGTGCTTGCGTTTTTCCTGAGCGCAATCGTCACAATCTACACACTGTTTCGCAGCGGCGACACTCTGGTCCCAAACGTGATCGGCAGGCCCGAAGCCGAAGCTCAGAAGCTTTCCGAACAGGCAGGGCTTCGAGTTAAGATTCAGCGTCGTGCGGACACAACTGTTCCGGCCAACTCGGTCATCGAAACAAGGCCGGGGCCCAACGCCTCAGTCAAGAAAGATTCAGTGCTGACAATCGTCGTCAGCAGCGGACCAACTCAAACGAAGAGCCAGGCTGCGACGCAAGGCGTTCGCTATCCGGGCGGACGGCGACACCGCGCCCGAACCCTCGTTGTAGATGCCGCCAAAGGTCTGATCGGATCTCTCAGGGGCTTAACACAATGATTGAGATAGCCCCGTCGATCCTATCAGCGGACTTCTCACGGCTCGGCGACGAAATAAAAGCCGCCGAGCGCGGAGGCGCGGGTTTGATCCATGTAGACGTGATGGACGGGCATTTCGTTCCGAACATCACGATTGGGCCTCTGGTTGTCAAAGCCGCCCGACGCGTTACCGATCTGCCGCTTGACTGTCACTTGATGATCACCGACCCGGATCTTTACATTGATGACTTTGCGCGCGCGGGCGCCACGATGATTTCGGTCCACGTGGAGGCAGTCTTCCACCTGCACCGCACTCTGGCGGCGATACGCGAGCTGGGATGCCGCCCGGGCGTGGTGCTGAATCCCGCGACACCCCTGGTGTCGATCGAAGAGGCGTTGCCCTACGTTGATTACGTTCTAATTATGTCAGTCAACCCCGGTTTTGGGGGCCAATCCTTCATAGGCACCTCGCTTGACAAGATAAGTCGGCTGCGGAGTATGATTGACTCTCGCAGCTTGAATGTTCATATAGAGGTAGATGGCGGAATTGACTCGAACAATGTAGGGGAGGTTGTCCGCCGCGGAGCCGAGTGGATAGTCGCGGGTTCAGCCGTGTTTGGAAAAGGCGATCCCGAAGAGGCCACTCGCGAGCTTAGACTTAAGGCGTTTGAGCCACTCACAGTTTGACCCGTGCTCGCTGACTTTAGTAAGACCAGCCCGAAAAGTAACAAAGGAGAAGGCCGTTTGCTATTCGCTTGCGGCCGCCACGTAGCATGAAAGCAGTAAAAATGGTTGTCGCAGTATTAGCTCTCGGTTTGGCCTTCGCGGCGTGCGGCGGCAAGGCGAAGAACAAAATCTCTTTTGAGGAAGCCAAAGGACCTGGTCGCGATCGCGAGCTCTTCCGCCAGGGAATTGACGCCATTCGCAAGGGCAACTTCGATGAGGGCCGGATGCTGTTGAACACAGACATAAACACATATTCCGACAGCCCGATCATCAAAGTGGCCAAGCTGGCAATCGCCGACTCCTACTACTTGCAGGGAGGCTCGAAAGGGCTTGCGCAGGCCGAGGTCGAATACCGCGACTGGATTCAATTCTTCCCGGACGACCCGCTTGCGGATGACACCATGCTCAAGATCGCCGAGATTCACCTGAAGCAGGTGATGGCCGCCGATCGCGATACCACGCACGCGAAGCTCGCTGAACGCCAGTTGAAAGAACTGATTCGACGATATCCCGATACAGACGCCAAGGGACAAGCTGAACAACTGATGGGTCAGGTTCAGGAGATCCTGGCGATGCACGAGCTGAAGGTCGCTCGGTTTTACTTCGATCTGCGCGAGTCGTCTACTGCTGCGCAGATGCGCACGGAAGAGATCCTGAACAAGTATCCGAATTTCTCTCGCTTTGATGAGGCGCTGTTCCTTCACGCCAGAGCGCTGGAGAACCAGGAAGACACCGAAACCGCGAGCCGCGATCTGACTCGCATTGTCACCAGCTACCCGAATTCGGAATTTGCGGATCGCGCGAAGGAAACCCTTAAGAAATGGGGTAAGCCCATACCGGAGCCGGATCCCGCGAAGGTCAATGAAACGCCTGAAGGCAAGGGGCTCCCGTCGCGATTGGTTGGATTCGTGTTCGGACCGCACATCGACACTTCCTCAAAAGGGGTGATCATCGATCGCGAGTTGAAGACTGACGAGATAGTCGCGCGAGCGCAGGAGGTAAGCGGAACCAAGGACCTCGGTCCGGTCACGCCGGGGGCTACTACCACGAACAACTCGCCCGATGCTCGCCCGCGCCGTGCTTCGCAAGCGGGCCAGGACGTCGAAGTCAAGCCCGGTTCGCCAAGCGAACAGAAGACTCAAAGCCCCGCGAGCAAGGACAAAAAAGGCAAGGACAAGAAGAAACCCGAGAGCAACACGAAAGGCCTGCGCAATCCCTGACGATCTCGCGCAGGCACTGCCTCACGGGTTGCGGCCAAGTTGGCAGGTTAACCGAAGAATGCGCTTGGATTCTTGACCTGCGGCACGGTCTTATGAGACGTTACACTCTTACGCTTTCCTTTTTGGTTCTCCTACCTGTCGCGGCGCTCAATGCGAATCTGCTGCAAGAACCTCCAGAGAGGGCTGCCCAGCGGGCCGCTGAGTCTTGGATGCGTCTTATAGACTCCGCCAGCTACACAGAGAGTTGGGACGAGGCGTCCCAGCTTCTGAGGGCGAGAATTCCCAAAGAAATCTGGAAAAACCGTTGTGCTTCCTTTGGAAAGTTGATCGAGGAGCTTGGACAACTCAAGTCCAGAGAACTCAAGAAGGCAGTCTTCGTTGAGTCATTACCAAGCGTACCTGGCCGGCACGGCGTCGTGCTCAATTATGAGTGCTCATTTTCCAAACCTGGCTCACTGTCAGAGACACTGGAGTTGGTCCTCGAGAAGGATGATGTGTGGAGGGTAGCCAATTTTGAAGGGCTTGGGGTGGCTCCTCAACTAACCGGACGGCGCCCTGCGGAGATGGTTGACTCAAGCGTTGATCCGGTTAGTCCCCAAGGGGTACCACCTATCTCTGCGGAAACTACTATCAGCCAAGCGTGGCGCCTCGAGCCTATTCCCCCTGGCTCATCAAATGCGAATGCGGAAACGGTTGATACCGAGCCGATAGCATTAAACAACCCGAAGCCGAGATACACCGACACCGCGCGCCTCAACAAGATACAAGGCACTGTCTTCACTCTCGTGTTGATAGGAGCCGACGGCAATGTCAAACGAGTGACGGTTACGCGCGGACTGCCTGATGGGTTGGACGAAATGGCGATTCAAACCGCTTTTCAAATGCGGTTCAAACCCGCGCTGAAGCGAGGCAAGCCTGTAGCATACCGGATGTCGTTGCAGATAGACTTCACTCTCTAGTATTCCTGGTTGGGCTCGGGCTCGCTGGGATCTTGCGAAACAGGAGCTCCATCAGTCAATCGGACCGAACCGGTCCGGAGCATCATTTGCCCCGCAATCCACCACCGTCAGAGTTATCGATTATGATCGTCGCCGGCGAGGCGAGCGGCGACAGGCACGGGGCTTCACTCGCGCAAGCCCTCACGAGCCTTTGTCCCGAAACTCGACTCGAGCTGTTCGGTTCGGGCGGCGATGAGATGCGCGCCGCGGGGGTGGAGGCGCTCGTGGACGCTCGTGATGTCGCGATCATAGGAGTGCCCGAAGTAGCGCGCGCTATTGGAAAGCTCTATCGCGCGTACCGAACTCTTCTCCATGCCGCGAGGTCGCGCCGGCCCGCCGCAGTTGTGTTGATCGACTGGCCGGACTTCAACATGAGACTCGCCAGGAAGCTTCACCGCGAGGGATTCAAGATCATCTACTACGTCAGTCCGCAGGTGTGGGCGTGGCGCCGCTATCGGGTTCGAGCTCTTCGCCGCGACGTTGACCGGATGCTTGTGATTCTGCCGTTTGAGGAGGAGTTTTACAAAAACGCGGGAATCGATGTCGAGTACGTGGGTCACCCCCTGGCGGGTGTTGTCCGCGCGTCTGTTTCGCGCGAAGAGTTTTGCCGGCGTCACGGGTTGGACCCCACCCGTTCGATCTTCGCATTGCTGCCGGGCAGCCGAAACAAGGAGATTCACTATCACCTGCCGTTGATGCTCGACGCAGCGACGAGATTGCAGACATCCCGATTGCGGATTGCGGATTGCGGATCGCGGATTGAGGGATCCGTGAAGATCGAATTGCGGGAAACCGCGATCCGCAATCCGCAATCCGCACCGGAAATCGATGATCCGCAATTTGTCATCCCTCTTGCTTCGACTGTTCGGCGAGAGCAGGTTCAAGCGATCATTCAGAAGGTAACACTGGAAGGAAAACGAGCGGGTACCCGGTCGGTCAATGTCGCCATCGTCGAACGAGACACCTACAATGCGTTGAGTCATTCCGCCTTCGCAATCGTCGCGAGCGGCACGGCTACAGTCGAAGCCGCGTTGGCGGGAACTCCGATGGTGATTATCTATCGAGGCTCGGAGTTGAACTGGCGATTGCTCCGTCCGCTTATTCATCTCGACACTTTCGGGATGGTGAATCTGATAGCCGGCCGTCGCATCGTTCCCGAGTTGATCCAGCACGACGCGACCGGCGAGAGAATCGCGCAAGAGGTGAGGGCAATACTCGAGAACGAGCCTCGACGAATACAAATGAAACAGGACCTCGCCCAGGTGCGTGAATTGCTCGCGGCAAGCGGAAGCACGGGCGCCGAGCGCGCAGCGCGGGCGGTGATTGACATCATAGGCAGACGGTGAGCCATCGGCGCATCTTCCAGCTTGGCAAGCTCGAACTCCAGGCTATAATCAAGGCTGAATTGCCGGTCTACAACTCGGCATCGTGGCACCGTGACTGATCAACAAAAGACACCTCGTAATTCACGCTTGACCGAGCGCGGGCGGCGCAGGCTCACCAAGGTCATCATACTCTCGATCATCCTCCTGCTTCTGATGCTCTCGCTCATCGCACAGGGAGGGTTTAATCTCGCGCCGTTCGTGACGCCGGATACCGCCGCCGAGACGCTGTTGCTGTATGCGCTTTCGACTCTGAACTTCCTGGCATTTGTGACGCTTTTGTTCGTACTGCTGAGGAACGTGCTGAAGCTGGTGCGCGAGCGGCGCGCCGCCCGGCTCGGTTCGAAGTTCAAGACGCGGCTCGTTAGTTACGCGATCGGCCTCTCGCTGCTGCCGGTGTTGCTGCTTTTCTTCTTCGCGTTCGGATTGCTCAACCGCAGCATCGATCGGTGGTTTGGCGAACCGGCCCGCGAGATTGTGGACGACGCGCGCGCGATCGAAGAGAGCTACTTCAAAAAGGAAGAATCCGATCTGATCAACATAGCTCGCGCGGTTGCTCGAAGCGTTATGCTAGGCCAGCGAAACGATTACGATAGTCAGGAGTTCAAATCGCGGCTCGAGCAGGAGATGGCCGACCACAATTTGGCGCTTGCCCGAATAGTATTGGCCGGCGGGCCAAAGACGTTCCAGCGCGGCGAGAAATTAGTCGAAACGGACATAAAGGAAACGCTGAGCGCGGCAGAGCAGGAAGTCCGTGCCGGTGCGGAGTCGTTCAGCGGACGTGACGAGGGAGATAGCCCCTCGGCGATCTTCGTCATCGCCGCTATCCCTCTGGGGCAGATGAATGGCCAACAAGCATTTGTGGTGGCGCGCGAGTTTCCGCCCGAACTTACTCAGCGCGCAGCAACGATCAGCGAACAGCACGAGAACTTTCACAGCCTCCTTGGAAAGATAAAACGAATCAAAGCGATTTACATTTTACTTCTGGCCGCAGTGACGCTGCTCCTGATCTTTTCGGCGAGCTGGCTTGCTCTATACGTTGCTCGCGGCATAACGATTCCGATTCAGGCCCTTGCCGAAGCGACCGATCGCGTCGCCAAGGGAGACTTCGCGCGCCCGGTCGAGGTCGTGGCCGAAGATGAGCTCGCGGTGCTCGTGAAGTCCTTCAATCAGATGGCTGCGATGCTCGCCGAAAACCGGGAGCGGCTCGAGCGCGCGGCCGCTGATCTCAGCAGGATCAACCTCACTCTCGACAATCGCCGCCGGTATATCGAGACGGTGCTCGAATCCCTTTCAACCGGCGTGATCTCAACCGATGAGAACGCCGGCATCGCGACCATCAATCGTTCGGCGCTCTTCATGCTCGGCCTCAAAGATAAACCCGAGATTGGCACGCCCATAGACCGCGTGGTCGAGGGTCCTCAGGGAGAGGAACTGGCCGCTCTTTGTCGCCGCGCTCGGCGCAGCGAGACCGCTCAGGCTGAAATTGAATTCAAACGCGCCGATGGCAATTTGCTCTCTACCGCTACGACGGCTATCGCGCTTCGCACCTCGGAGGGCGCCATCGAGGGCCTGGTTATCGTCATCGAGGATCTGACCGACTTGATTCAGGCAGAGCGGGCCGCGGCCTGGAGCGAGGTCGCCTTGCGAATGGCTCACGAGATAAAGAACCCGCTCACGCCGATACAGCTCTCGGCTGAGCGAATAATCCGAAACTACCAACGCGGCGCCAACCCGGAGCCGCGGCTTGAAGAGATCATTCACGAAGGCACATCCACCATCGTCCGGGAGGTCGCCGCGCTCCAACGAATGGTCGAGGAGTTCTCGCGCTTCGCGCGGTTGCCTGAGGCGCGTCCGGTCGAAGCATCTCTTAACGACGTCGTGCGCGACGCAGTGAGTTTGTACGCCGATCGGCTCGACGGCATCCGCCTCGACTGCCGCCTCTCCACTGATCTGCCTATGCTGTGGATCGACACCGAGCAGATCAAGCGCGTGCTGGTGAACCTGATCGACAACGCGATAGAGGCTTTGAGCATCGACGGAACGGGCGGTGGCAACGGTTCAGGCGCCGGACCCGAAGAGAGAATCATCTCGCTCGAATCGTCACATTCGAACAGCACCGATACCGTGCGTCTGACGGTTTCGGACACCGGGCATGGGATCAGTCCGCGAGACCGAGACAAACTGTTTCTCCCGAAATTCTCGACGCGCAGCAGAGGGACGGGGCTCGGGCTTGCAATCGTCAGTCACATCATCGCCGATCACAAGGGCAGGGTCTGGGTGGAAGACAATAATCCGCACGGCGCTCGCTTCGTCATCGAGCTGCCGGCGGGCAGGACCGATTGAGTTTGGGGTTCAGCTTGACCGGGTATTGAGTCTGCACGTTGGTAACCGCTTGCGTCGGCGTCGCCGGTGCGATAGAAACACCCTGCATCACTCGAAAAATAGGCGGCACTGTCCGACAAACTGCAGTTTGTCGTTTTTCTCGTCGCCGCCGCGTTCGATGTCCGCGACAAAGAAAGTTTGTCGGACAACTTCATGAGGAGCTCACACATGCGAAGAAAGATTCTCTGGATTCTGACTCTCGCCGTAATGGCAATGCTATTTGCTATTCCTAGCGCAATCGGACAGCGGGGCGGCGCTGCCAGCCCGGAACTCATCGCACGCCGGAACGCCATCGAGGGCGAGCTGCAATCAATAGCGATCGTCGAGCGAAAACTCATGATCCCAATGCGCGACGGCAAACGCATGGCGACCGACGTCTATCGCCCGAAAGACACGTCCAAAAAATATCCGACGATCTTTGTTCGCACCCCCTACAACTTCAACTTCTGGGACGTCCGCAACCGCGCGCCTCGCGACCTGACCAACGAGCTCGAAGCAGTGAAACGCGGATACGCCTTCGTCGAGATGAACGAGCGAGGTCACTTCTTCTCCGAGGGGAACTACGACATCCTCGGCCCTCCGCTCAGCGACGGGGATGACGAGTTGTCGTGGATCGCCAAACAGCCCTGGTCAAACGGGAAGGTCGGCACGATCGGTTGCTCGTCGACCGCCGAATGGCAGATGGCCGTGGCCGCGCAGGGGAATCCGGCTTATGCGGCGATGATTCCGCAAGGGTTCGGCGCCGGAGTGGGCCGCGTGGGTCCATACTACGAGCAGGGAAACTGGTATCGGGGCGGCGCGGTACAGATGCTGTTCATCGCCTGGCTCTACGGTGAGCAGAACCAGGTGCGGCCTACATTTCCACCTAACACGTCGCAGGAGGACCTGATTCGCGCGTCAAAGGCGTTCGATCTCGCGCAGCAGTTGCCGCCCGTGGATTGGTCAAAAGCGCTGCGTCACCTTCCGGTGATGGACATCATGAAAGCGGTCGATGGTCCGCCCGGGATCTTCGCCGACGAGATGCCGGTCGACACCGGCGGCGCGATGATCAGACGCGCGCCGAACGATCAGGCCTGGTACAAAGGAGGCTTATGGCACGACAACATGAAGATCAACGTGCCGGGCTTCTGGTTTATGTCGTGGTATGACGTGTCGGTGGGTCCTAATCTCGCGGCATACAATCACGTGCGGAAAACTGCGAGGCCTGAAATCGGCAACCAGCAATACGCGGTGATCGCGCCGACGCTTCACTGCTCATACAAGCGGGCTACCGAGAATACGGTTGTCGGCGAGCGCAGCATGGGCGACGCGCGTTTGAATTACGACGAGCTGACCTACGCGTGGTTCGACTACTTCCTCAAGGGAGAGAACAACGGAATTCTCGAGAAGATGCCCAGGGTCCGTTACTTCACGATGGGGATCAACAAGTGGCAATCATCGGATACGTGGCCACCCCAGGGCGCTCAGCCGATGAGCTTCTTCTTGTCGAGTGGCGGCAAAGCCAACACGCTTGATGGCGACGGCGTGCTGAGCGATGCGGCCCCGGCGGCTGATAACCCCGACAAGTTCGACTACGACCCGATGAATCCCGTGCCGTCGTACGGAGGAAACGTCTGCTGTACAGGGAACGCGGTTGCGGGTGGCGCATTCGATCAGCGGAAGATGGAAGCGCGGCCAGACATTCTGGTTTACAGCACCGAGCCTCTGAAGCAGGGAATCGAGGTAAGCGGCCCAATCGAAGTGACGCTGTATGTGTCATCCGATGCCAAAGACACCGACTTCACCGTAAAGCTGATCGACGTCTATCCGGACGGACGCGCCTACAATTTGGACGAGACGATCCAGCGCGTGAGATATCGCAATGGGTACGACAGGCCTGTGGCCTGGATGGAATCCGGGAAGGTCTACAAGGTGACCCTGCAGCCGATGACGACGAGCAATTTCTTCGAGGCCGGCCATCGGATTCGGCTGGAAGTATCGAGCAGCAACTTCCCGCGCTTCGATCGAAACATGAACACAGGCGGAAAGAACTACGACGAATCGACCGGCGTGGTCGCGCACAACGCGGTGCATCACTCGAAACAGTATCCGTCAGAGGTAAAAATTACGGTGGTGAAGAAGTCGTCCGCACCGTAGCGCTTCTGCGTCTCTCAATCGGCATTCGCCACCACCGGCGTCGGCAAAACGGACCGTGCGACCTGAACCGTCGCCAATCCTGAGAACGCTCACTTTGGGTACTTGACCACGAGACGGACCGGATTCTCGTTCTTCTTGGCGATTACTTCGACACGATCCGAATCTAGAGTGCCGCCAGTTGGGCCGTCGGCGATGGCGCGAAGAATGTAGGCTACGCCTTCGAAGGCCTGGTGCACGAAGCGCCCTGCGGCATCCGTCTGAACGCTCCTCCTGGCCGCATCCCATTCGCCACCGCTCTTGTCGAGGTAAACATACGCTCCGACAACTGGCTTACCATCGACTGTTAGCACGACGCCACTGACCGCGACCGTCGGGTATCGTTCTTGCAGGACGAAATCGCCGACGTCCGTGGGCACCCCGTCGACGATAGTAACGACCTGTGCGTCGGCGCTCGATGCAGCGTTTGGGAAATAGGATGACACGAACGGTGCTCCGTATAGCGATCGACGTCCGATGGAATTCACCGCCAGCACATACCGACCAGCGACCACCTCTCCGAAGACGAACCTGCCGTCCTCGCTGGTCGAAACGTAGTTTGTCGCGCGGCCCGAGAGCTGGCCAGCCTGCAGCAGTTCGACCTGGAGTTCGCTCACTGGGCTGCTCTCCCGGTCGACGACCCTGCCGCTTAGCGAACCCATTGTGGTGGCGAGGAAGGTCACCGAGGCGACCCCGCTGCCGAGCTCGACTGTTCGAGCGTCGGCCCCGCGCAGCTTGCCAGTGACGCTTGTGTATATGCGATAGCTCCCCGGCTGGAGGTCAAACGTCTCGAAGTACCCGCGCACGTCGGTCTTCAACTCGAGCCGCCTTCCCTCACCTTCCACGGTCACCGCAAGCAAGCCGAGCGGATCCGGCGCCCCGCGCTTCGCAGAGTCTGCTGTATTTTTGAACGCGTACCCATAGAGCATCATCGGCAGCTCGCCACGCACCACGCGGCGCAGATAACTCATGTCGGGGTTTGCATAGTCATCAAGCAGTCTGGTCCGGCTGCACGTGAACGCACCCAGTTCGCCGGTCTGCCCGTTCTGAGAGGCATAGACGATGTATCGCTTTCCTACTTCGAAGCCTATATCACAAGTTGTGTTACTGCCTCGGAGCTCTATCTCGGCACCACCGGCTCCCTTGAAGTACTCCTCCACAGTAATCCGCGTCAGGGACCCGTTCGGTGTCTCGAGAAACTTGCCATCTTGGACGATACCGCGAGTCTGTTCTGTGACCTTTTCGACCGTTCCCGTGAAAACGAGAAGCGCGTTCTGATAAGCCGCATCGGGCTCGATTCTTCCGCAGACGCAGGCGCTCGCGGAGCGCGGCGCCGACATGACCGTGAGTACTGCCAGCGCAGGTACGAGACCGAGAAAGGACCTTTGGCGGGCCATCCTGAAACCTCCGTTAGATAATTCACTACGAATATCGCACGTCGCGTGAGATTTGGCGAACGCGACAGGCCATCGCATTCGACCGGATGCCTCGAGCAGCAACTTCCCGGGATTCGATCGGGGTTGAACACGGGCGGGGAGAACTACGACGAATCGAAAGACGTAATCGCGCACACGGCTCTCCGCCGCTCAAGACATTTTCCGTCAGAGATCGAGCTCGCGGTTGGTGAAAAAGCTGTTGTATGGTGTATCTGTGCCTGACGACGGACCGGGGTGGCGAATCGTTATCAAACGATCCGAGGAGAGCTTGTCTATTGTGGATGCTCAACATTCCGCCCGACGACAAAGGGCCGCGTGGGATGGCGAGGGAGAGCTCGCTGTGGAAACGCACTTCCACCTCATGGACTAACTATTATTGCTCGACCTATGATTACTCGACGCCATTTCGCTGTAATCACCAGCGGCGCGCTCGCGGGATTCGCACTCGACGCGTGCCGCGGCGGCCCTCGCGGGGCTGACGACGGGCGGCTGACGGCGCGTCCTCGTGCAAACGTCGAACCCTCTGAAAAGATAGAACGCGCGCTCGGGCTGGACCGGGCACGAGACGCCATCATTGAGTCGCCGACAAAGGTCACCCGCGCGCCGCTCCCGCTGGTGGTGTTGTTTCACGGTGCTGGGCAGAGCGCCGAGTGGATGCTCGGCCAGGTCCGCGCTGCCGCGGACGAAGCAGGAGTCGCCGTCCTCGCACCCAACTCGCGTGACGTCAGTTGGGACGCTATTCGTGACATTTTCGGACGCGATGTGGCATTCGTGAATCAGGCTCTTGAACGCGTGTTTGCTGCCGTGGCCGTGGACCCCGCGCGGATTGCGGTCGGCGGATTCTCCGACGGCGCGTCGTATGCGCTCTCACTCGGGTTGATCAACGGGGACCTTTTCAGCCGAGTGGTTGCGTTCTCACCGGGCTTCGTAATCGAAAGAAAGCCGTTCGGAGCACCTCGGTTCTTCATATCTCATGGCAGGGAGGACCCAATTCTTCCGATCGACCGCTGCGGCCGCCGACTCGTTCGCGAACTCCGAGAGCGCAGCTACGACGTCACGTTCCGCGAATTCGATGGAGGGCACGAGATCCCGGCTGACGTCGCGCGCGGCGGAATGCAGTGGGTGGCTGGGGTGTCGCCGCCATAACCTGACGACGCGTCTATATCAGTCGCGCGTCCGGATGCCTCTTGTACGCTTCGGATGCCGCGCAGTTCGCTAGGAGGTGAAGGAGGAATTTATTCCTGAAATAGAAACACTGGAGCGTGCAGAAGAGGACAAACAGGAAGGGACAAGTTGTAATGCAGGCGCAACGTCACGTGGTCATCCAGGACACGATCAACCACTGGTCTCATCATCGCGGCCAGATGACGGTCTATCTGCGGCTGATGGGAGCAAAGGTACCGGCGCTGTATGGGCCATCGGCTGACGACAACCGATACGAGCAGAGCGCGACCGCGGCCGCACGCAAACCATAGTGTGGATAGCCGTCGGTTCCTTCTTCATTCGCCTTGCGCAGGCCGCATTGCTGTCTGCTGAACGCAATCGATAACGTGGACGCTCCATTCGCAACGGGTCTGCAAAAGAACCTCCATCCATGGGCTCGTAGCCACGATGGATGGAGATTCTGTCCCGTTTGCGATATGGGATAACTCTAATTCTTCGACTGCCCGGCGCGTCTTGATGTCGCGCCATCACCTCCTCTCCAGCTGGTAATCGAAGTTCTCGGTGATCAGTTGCAACGAGTCTTTCGGATAATCCACCACCGTCCGAGCCATGTAAGTCGGACCCCCGGGCAGATCTCTGAACTCGATCACCGCTCTAGCGGCGTTCTTCTCCAGGAAAGTACCGATCTCGACGCGGCGCTGCCTGCGGGTTTTGACATCGAGCCAGATGGTCATGGAATCTCCGGGCTGAAGAATGCTTCCACCCTTGATCTGAACTATGCTCTGGTCGACCTTGGCTGTGATGGTCGCATTGGCGAGAAAAGCCTGCATCTTTTCAGGAGAGAGATGACTGTAGGCTTTCACCTGTTCCCGCAGGTCATTCATCAGTTCCACGAAATCTTCTTTCTTCTTTTCGGCGATGCGGCGCATGAGCGGACCCTTGGGCATGTCCGGAGGCGCCGAGCCGCCGATCTGGTTCTGTTGGATATTCCCGTATGCGTCGTAGCGCATCAGGTACAACTTTGTTGCCTTGCTCTCACCATTCTTCTTTACCTCATACCTTGACTTCCAGGTGTACTGTTTGAGCGCCTCTGCGTTCTGTTGCTGAGAGCGAGCAAACATCTCCTTGAGCTGAGCTGGATCTTGAGCTTGAACGACCACTGCGCCTAGAAGAATCAGCATCATAATCCACGCGGCCCCAATCTTAAGCGTCATACCATAGTTCTTGGCGTTCATCGAATTTCTCCTTCCACATCGAGTGGCGTAGTGTTATTTCTTTTTTCCCTGAGGGTATGGGAAATCCTGGAACATCTTGGTGAGCGTCGCGTTCAGCGCCTTCTCGTTCTTCTCCGGCTTGCTGCTGACTGTCCCGCTGGCTGTTCCGCGCCACACAAACTTCTTGGCGGTGAGATCGCCGATGTCCACGACCAGTTGCCCGACGGGCACCTTGTCCACGCTCGCCCGTCCCGGCCCGAAGCGCCAGCCGCCGAGCGGCCCGCCACCCCAGGTGTTGATAGAGACCTGCGTGTCGGTTGCCGCGTGGTAGGTGACAACGATGTCCGGATTGCTCTCGACTTTCCGCAGACCCTTGGCTACGAGTTGCGCCTCGATGCCTGCGATGATCCGTTGGTGAACCATCGGGTTTTTCGCTGGATTGCCCATCGCCCAGGCAAAGGTTTTGTACCTAGAGAAGTCTGCGCTCCTGTCGAAATCCACAGTAACCTGTTGCGCCAGCGCGCTCCCGGCGCCGAGCAGCAGAAAGCACACGCTAACAATGATGCGGGATGCCTTCATGGCCGATTCTCTCGGTTGACGATTGATGCTCATATTCCTTCCTCCTTATTCTTCAAGTTGTCTCCAGTCTTTGTTGGCTCTCTGAGGCCGAGCGACGCTGGTGAGAAGGGCAATCCGTCGGCCAGAGTGCCAGCCACATCCAGCCGATCAAGTAAGACAATGAAGAGAAAGAGGTTAGATTAATGAACGGACGATTGAGCGGTGAGCGATGACCGCAGGTGCCAAAACAGGTTGTTGACGGAATGTTGTCTGATGCCGAAATGTCGGCATAATCGCCGGGGAGAGGATGCTGAACGTACGTCCGATCAGTAGCCGGTCTCGCCGAATGTGGTTATTCCATCCCCAGATTTTTTTCCCGTGCGATGTGTATCGGTAGCCGCCATGGCTACCGATACACATCTTGCTGAATGCTTCAGTGCAAGCTGAGATCGTGCGCGGTGACTACTGCTTTGCAGCGTTCCTCTGCATCTGCTCGCGATTTGCCTCCTCCCGAGCGGCCTCCTCGCGAGAAAAGATTTCCGGAGCGAAGTCCGACGCCTCGAAGATCGGGCGAAGCTCGCATTCACCTTGGCCCAGGACCTTGAGGAAACGGGTCGTCCATTCAACGGCCTCGGCCATCGTGTTCACCTGGAACAGCGCGTAGGAAGCGACCAGTTCCCTCGTCTCGATGAACGGCCCGTCCGTCACGATGACCTTGCCTTCGGACAACCTGACCCGCTTGCCGCTCGAACTCGGCTTTAGCCCGTCGGTCGCCAGGAGCACACCGGCTTGCGTGACCTCCTCGATGAATCTTCCCATCTTTTCGATTAGCTCCTTGCTTGGGGGAACCCCCGCTTCGGAGTCCTTATCGGCTTTAAGTAATCCAAGGATTCGCATGTCGTTTCTCCCTTTCTACAATTTATCCACGAGCCGCGTCGCGGTCAGCTTCGGCCGGATCGACCTTCGCTCTACCTGTTAGTCGAATGAGCGGGAGGGAGATCGACACGTTTTGATATGCTGGCCAATCCGACGACGGAACCCTCGACTCAAGCCCGGATGCTGCGTTTGATCCCTTTCGCTGGGCTTGAGCATCCTGTTGATACCAAACCCCAACGACCGGCAGCAACGCAGTGATGAGCAGGATCTTCCGATATTGCACGCCGGTAACTCCTTTCCTTGTGTCCCAGGCTCGAGCGAGGCGCGACCATCGATCGGGCGAGATGTGTCTCGTTAGCTAGAGCCGATTGATGCTTCAACTACGGCGTCACGAGGCAGTTTGTTTCTCGATCTGGGCGCGGAGGCGCTCTTCTTGTTCCCTGAGTTCCGGGGTGAACTCGGCGCCGAAGTCCTCGGGCTCGAAGACCTGGCGAATCTCGAGCTCGGTACCGCCATCGAACGGGGCACGTTTGAGCCACTCAACCGCCTCGTCCATCGACTTCACCTGCCACAGCCAGTAGCCTGCGATCAGCTCCTTTGTCTCGGCAAACGGTCCATCAGTCACGGTCCGCTTCGCTCCCGAGAACCTGACCCGCTTGCCCTTAGAGCTCGGGTGCAGCCCCTCGCCCGCGAGCATCACCCCGGCTTTCACCAGTTCCTCGTTATAACGTCCCATAGCAGTCAGGATCTTCTCGTCTGGGAGGACGCCCGCCTCTGAATCCTCGTTCGCTTTTACAATTACCATCACTCGCATAGTAGTCTCCTTATGTTTTCGAATTCCGAGATGAACTCCCGGTTACGGATCTGCCGAGCGCCACCTCTCTATCTTAACGTCGATTGAGGGTCAGTGAAATCGACAGGTTCAGCGATTTTTTTTCAGGATTATTTGGATGAGATACGTGGAATGCTGTAGTAGGACCTGCTTGCCTGAGACCCGATCAGCGGCCCGCGCAGTCTCATAGCTCTTGCCCAAAGGGTTCGCGCTTCGGGTGATCAACTACGATGACTCTGGAGGCTCGAAGCACACGGACGGAATGGCGCGCCCCTGACGGAATGATCGCTACAAGCCCGGGGCCAACAACCTGCGTCGCCCCTTCAATAGTGACTTCGATTTCACCGTCGATCACGTTCCATACCTCCTCCTGCGGGTGCTGGTGGTCATGAAGCGGCTGGGCTCCATCTTCCGCGTCCCAGTAGACGATGGTTAAGTTGTCGGAATGAATGAATCGACCCGACCAGCCCGGAAGAGGGCTTCGTGGGTGAACTTCCGAAGTATCTACGAAGGGCATCCTTACTCCTTTCGAAATCGAAAGGTAGACGGCATACGCCCAGGTGTCAATCGGGTTCCGGGTGTGATCAAAAGGTCAACTTGCACGCCCGTCTTCAGGCGGCGTACCATGGCGGCCGCTCGCTCGGGCGAGCGATTCTCCCCATCTGGCAGGCGGGCCAAGAAAGGACACACATGAGACTTCGCATATTCGCAGTGACCTTTGTCCTCGCTGCTACGCTAGGAGCCGCACCGCAGGATGATCGCAAGGCCGACCGCGAAGCAATTCGAGCTCACATCGAGAGCATCTTTCAGGCGTTTATCAATAAAGACGCCGCCAAGCTCCGCGCCACGCACCATCAGAACTGGCTTGGCTACCTCGAAGGGACGCGCACGATGATTCGCGGAGTCGACGGATACATGAATAACAACTATGTCGATCCGGCGAGTCCGTACGGGATGAAAAGCTACAAAATGCGTGAGTTTGACATGATCTTCAAAGGGGACGCGGCCTTCGTTTGCTTCGTCGCCGAAGTCGAATCAAACACCCCAAGCGGTCCGGCGAAGCGCGCTCTTCGGATCTCGGATTTCTACACAAAGCAGGACGGCCAGTGGATCCAGACCGGCAGCGATACCGCGCTTCATCCGGAATCTGCGGAGGAGCAGTATCAGACGCCGCGGTCTCTCGGCGATCGAATGAAGAAGCAATTGCTCGATGCGCGACAGGCGGTCTGGCGGGCGTACTTCTCGAACGACCGGGCTGCGCTTGAAAGGCTGATCCCCGAAGAGACCCTCACAATCGAGGCTGGAGACAACAACTGGGGAAACCGGAACACAGTCTTCGAAGGCGCAGCGAGGTTCGCACAGAACGGCGGCAAGCTCGTCAAGCTGGAGTTTCCGAAGACTGAAATCCAGGTCTATGGCTTCACTGCCGTGGTGTACTCAAACTATTCGTATGAGCTGGAGATCGCCGGCCAGCGATCCCAGCAAAGCGGCCGGGTGACCGAGGTGTTCGTGTTTCGCAAGGGCCAATGGGTGAATCCGGGCTGGCACATGGACAGCGGGAAATAGACTCAAAGCCCGAGTTGGGGAGAGTGTTGTGTCGGCGCGTTGTCCCGCTACAATCGAGGGTTTAGAATCGCGCAATGGAAAACGATGGCCGGGACGTCAAGCAAGCCGTGCCTTTCTTTCGCGTATCGAACATCGAAGCGTCCGTCCGTTACTACGTTGGCGGACTCGGGTTCGAGATAACAAAGAAATGGATTCACGAGGGCAAGCTTCGCTGGTGCTGGCTCCAGCTTGGCGACGCCTCCCTGATGCTTCAGGAGTTCTGGAAGGAAGGGTCTCTTCGCTGACGGACCCCGACGGCTATAGGATCGAATTCGAAAGTGTCACTGACGTACCCGAGGATACCGAGTATTCAGAACTTGAGTCGTATTGAGTGCGCACCCACAAGGGAGGAGACAAGGATGAAAGCAGTATTCAAGACCGCCTCGCCGTACGCGAAAGATGCCATGAATCTTCCGGTGGCTGACGTAGAGGCCGCCATTCCTTTTTACGAAACCATTATGGGTTTCAAGTTTGTATCTCAGAAAGATTCGCCGCATAAGTCTGCGGTCCTTGCCAGGGATGCCATCCAGATAGGTCTGGCCGAGAATGGCGGCGACCCGAGTCAGGAGGGCTGTTTTTTTGAGGTTGATGATGCGGAAGCTGCCTTCGCGGAATTGAGGTCGAACGGCCTCGACAAGAAAGACGCCGGCTTCAGAATCGATAAGTATGGAGACACCTCTTTCAAAGTCTTCTTCGTAGTAGCTCCCGATGGACTCTGTTACTGCCTGGGCGAGCGGCAGAAGTGAGGACACTTTTCTGAGAAGTTCAATGAGTCGTTGAGGGTTGCACATTCTCGCGGGCTCAAATCCCACCAACGAAGTTGGTGGATCGTTCATACTCAACCTAGCTTTCGACGCACGGCTGAAGGATCCCCGGAGACAAGCCTCGTGTAGGCCGGGTATAAACCATCCACCAACTGCGTTGGTGGGATTTGGCGGGCAAACCGGGGGCTCGTTTTCATGGACGCAAAGTTTCATCCTGCCGTCGCTGCTATCAAGGCTGGCAATCTTGACGAACTCAAGTCATTGCTCAGTAGAGACCCGTCCCTCGCTACAACTCGTTCGTCAAAGAGCCACCCAACCTTGCTCCAGTGTCTGGCGCTCGCGGCCCGCGATGTTCCGAACCAGGTTGAGATGGCAAGGCTACTGATCGAAGCCGGCGCCGAGATAGACGGGCCGCTGGTTGCTTGCGCCAGCGTGAATAATGTCGAAGCAGCTGCTGCCCTGTTGGACGCTGGAGCCCCAGTCAACGGCGTTGGGAGTTGGTCACCTTTAGAGGAGGCCTTGTACTGGGCGAGCAACGACGTGCGCGATCTGCTGCTTGCGCGAGGCGCGTCGATTCACAACCTGCGAATCGCAGCAGGTCTAGGTCGAGTCGATTTGATCGAAGGCTTTTTCAAGAGCGACGGCAGTCTGAGACCCGAGGCAGGCAACATCGAGTGGCCTTTTACGGATCCGCTTACCTCCAATTTGCCCCGTCCGGTCAAAGACAAGCTGCGGACGACGATCGACGGTTGGTCACACCAATCGAGGGGTATAATCAACAACGCATTCGTCTATGCGTGCATGCACGGACACGTCCGCGCCGCCAAGGTGTTATTGAACAAAGGTGCGGAGATAAACGCGATCCCGCCCGGTTTCCACTATCAAGGTAGTGCTCTTCACAACGCCGCAAGCCACGGCCACCGAGCAATGGTGGACTTCCTGATCGAGCACGGTGCGGACGTCAACGCGAAGGATCCCCAGCATGGAGGCTCCGCAGCAGGTTGGGCGGCTTATGGCGGTCATCAGGAACTGAGCGAGTATCTGGAGCGGGTCCAAAGTCTAGAATAGAGGACGAAGGATTTAGAAAGTAGAGGGTGCAGGACTAGACTAGCGATATTATATCGTTAACCGTCCATCGTCTCTCGTTGCAACCACCTTCACTATCCTTTATCCTCCATCGTCTGTCTCGACCGTGTTGATTACAAAATTGAGGCCCACACTCAACGGAGGTCTGTGATGAAGAAGCTCGGTCTTGTCTTCGTTCTCGCAATTGCGGTCGCATTGGGCTGCGTCGCTTCATTCGGCGCCCAAAACCAGGAGCTCGAACGATGGGAGCAACGAGCGCGGAACGTAACGATCACCCGTGATGACTGGGGAATCGCGCACGTTTCCGGCAAGACCGACGCCGACGCGGTGTTTGGCGCTATCTATGCCCAGGCCGAAGACGATTTCAATCGAGTTGAGACGAACTACATCAACTCAATGGGCCGGCTTGCCGAAGCCGAGGGCGAAACTGCGATCTGGCGAGATCTGCGGATGAAACTGTTCATTGATCCGGAAGCGATGAAGAAGCATTACCAGGCGAGCCCGGCGTGGTTAAAAGAACTGATGAATGCGTGGGCCGATGGCCTGAACTTCTATCTTGCGAAGCATCCGCAGGTCACTCCGAGAGTGATAAAACGGTTCGAACCGTGGATGGCGCTTACGTTTACCGAAGGCAGCATCGGCGGGGACATTGAGACGATAAGTTTAGAGGTTTTACAGGAGTTTTATGGAGCAAATCAGCCGCCTGCGGTGACCGCTAACGCTTCTTCTGCGTCTTTGCGGGACTCGGCGTCTTTGCGCGAAACAGATGCCTTCGACACCGAACCCACCGGATCAAACGGCATAGCCATTTCGCCCGCTAACACCACTGGCCGTCGAGCCCTCCTGCTCATTAACCCGCACACATCATTCTTTTTCAGATCCGAATTGCATATGACCAGCCAGCAAGGCCTGAACGCCTACGGCGCATCGACCTGGGGTCAGTTCTTTATTTACCAGGGGTTCAACGATCGCGTTGGCTGGATGCACACATCGAGCGCGGTCGACGCCATCGATCATTACCTAGAGACGGTTGTTAAAAAGGGAGACCAGTATTTCTACAAGTACGGGAACGAAGAGCGCCCGGTGCAGACATCGGTGATCCGAGTCCCGTACAAAACCGACAAGGGCATGGCCGAGAAGACATTTACCGTCTATCGAACTCATCACGGGCCCATCTTTCGTGCTGTCAGAAACAAGTGGCAAAGCATTCGCCTGATGCAGGAGCCGATCAAAGCGCTGATCCAGTCATACAGCCGCACCAAGGCGAAAAACTACAAGGCATTCAAGCAAACGATGGAGTTGCATACGAATTCGTCCAATAACACCATCTATGCGGACGCCGATGGGAACATCGCTTACTTTCACGGGAACTTTATTCCAAGGCGCGATCCGAAATTCAACTGGAGCGCTTCAGTGGACGGCAGCGACCCAAAGACCGATTGGCAGGGCCTGCTGTCGGTGGATGAATCGCCAAACCTGCTCAACCCATCGAGCGGCTGGTTGTACAACAGCAACAACTGGCCGTGGTCCGCGGCCGGTCCCAGCAGCCTGAAGAAATCCGATTATCCCGCGTACGTCGACTCGGGGAGTGAATCGCCACGGGGCCTGCACGCGATCCGTGTGCTGGAGAACAAAAAGGACTTCACGCTCAATTCGCTGATCACCGCGGCGTACGACAGTTATCTGACATGGTTCGAAAAACCGTTACCAGCGCTCCTGAAAGCGTGGGAGGAAACGCCGGCGAGCGATCCGCTCAAAGCAAAGCTCACGGAACAGATTGCAGTGTTGCGCGCCTGGGACCTGCGATGGTCGGTGGCATCCGTTCCGACGTCGCTCGCCGTATTTTGGGCCGAGGATATTCAACGCAAAGTGGGCGGCGACGCGAGGCGAGCTAATATGTCCGCGACCGACTACATCGCGAGCAAGGTTCCGGCTGAACAATTGCTTCAGTCGCTGTCGGCGGCGTCGGACAAACTGGCGGCGGACTTTGGGACCTGGAAGACTCCGTGGGGCGACATCAATCGCTTTCAGCGTTTGACCGATGACATTGTGCACCCGTTCACCGATTCCGGGCCGAGCATACCCGTAGGCTTTACATCGGGGACTTGGGGCTCGCTGGCGTCGTTCGGCGCGCGTCCGTACAAGGGTTCAAAGAAGTTGTACGGAACGAGCGGCAACAGCTTTGTTGCGGTTGTTGAATTCGGGAAGACCGTACGCGCGAAAGCGGTGACTGCGGGCGGTGAGAGCGGCGACCCGTCGTCTCCTCATTTCAACGATCAGGCGAAGCGATACAGCACTGGTGATCTTCGGGAAGTGTATTTCTATCCGGCGCAGCTTAAGGGTCATACGGAGCGAAAGTACCATCCAGGAAGGTGACTCCTAACGGAGTCAGGCGTCTGCGCTTTTCTCGGAGCTATCGATATGTCACTCCTACGGGGTGACCGGGCGGCGCTTGCCACCCGAGTTGGTCGCTCCATAAATTCGTCACTCTGTAGGAAT
>DATIFP010000096.1:0-17289 GCA_035455165.1 Blastocatellia bacterium | reverse complement strand
AGGTTTCCAACAACTATTTCGCTTTGAGCAGGCGTACGAACAGCGTCTACTACTTCGGCGAAGATGCCGGCGGCGCCTGGCTGTCGGGCGAAAAGGGAGCGAGGTTCGGACTGATGATGCCGGGCTTGGCCCTCGTCGGCGCGAGGCACTATCAGGAGATTGCGCCCGGAGTGGCGATGGACCGCGCAGAAATATTGAGCGTCAGCGAGAACGTCAAGACACCGATTGGTGAATTCAAAAACTGCTTGAAGGTTGAAGAGACCACGCCGCTGGAGCCAAAGGAAAGGGAACACAAGTTCTACGCGCCAGGGATCGGGCTCGTACAGGAAGGCTCCTTGAAACTGGTGAAGTACGGGAGTGCAAAGAACTGAACGGGGCTTGCTCGTCCCGATCAGTAATCGGGAGCGTCTGAGAGGGGCTCCCTAAGCTGAAGTAGTCCTCCGATGGCAACTAGCAACCTCCTCGAAAGGGCCCAAGTACTATTGCGGCAGATGCTGGGGCCGCAAGCTCAATTTCGCGACGGCCAATGGCAAGCCATCGACAACATCGTCACACTCCGCGGCAGGGTACTCGTGGTTCAGCGCACTGGATGGGGCAAGAGTCTTGTCTACTTCCTGTCGACGAAGCTTCTCCGCCAACAAGGCTCGGGTCCTACGATTCTGGTCAGCCCGCTCCTGTCGTTGATGCGTAATCAGATCGAAGCCGCCTCGCGCATCGGCATCCGCGCGTTCACCATCAACAGCTCGAACCGCACGGAATGGGATGCAGCAGAGGCCGCGCTCGCCGAAGATGCGTGCGATATCCTGTTGATATCCCCCGAGCGTCTCGCCAACGATCGGTTCATGCGATCGGTGCTTCCCGGCCTGTCAGGCCGAGCGGGACTCTTCGTAGTCGATGAGGTTCACTGCATATCGGATTGGGGACACGACTTCAGGCCTGACTACCGGCGCATCATTCGCCTGATGGGGAGCCTGCCCGCCGGGATGCCAGTGCTCGGGACGACGGCTACAGCCAACGATAGAGTTGTTGCGGACGTTCAGCAGCAGCTGGGACCCAATCTGGTTGTTTTGCGTGGGCCGCTCGCTCGCGCCTCATTGCGGCTTCAAAACATTGTGCTTTCAAGTCAAGCGGAACGGCTCGCGTGGCTGGCGGAGAACATAACAAAGTTCAAAGGCAGCGGCGTCATATATTGTCTAACTGTCGCCGACGTCCAACGCGTCACCAACTGGCTCAAGTCGCAAGGCATCAGCGCCGAAGCCTATCACGCCGGCGATGACGCTACGATGGACCGTGAAGCATTAGAAAAGGCACTGCTTGACAACGATCTTAAGGCGCTGGTGGCGACGGTCGCGCTCGGGATGGGATTCGACAAGCCTGACCTCGCATTTGTTATTCACTTTCAGCGCCCGGGGTCGGTGGTCGCCTACTATCAGCAAGTCGGTAGAGCCGGGCGCGCGGTCGATCGCGCCTACGGGATACTGCTGAGCGGCGCCGAAGACGATGACATTCAAGACTTCTTCATTGACAGCGCGTTCCCGGCGCCTGAAACGATGACCTCAATACTCGATGCTGTCGGTAAAAGAGATGGTATTTCGATGAACGAGTTGCTTGCGCTGGTCAACGTTTCGCGTTCTATGGCCGACCGAGCCCTGAAGCTGTTGGAGATCGACGGCGCAATCGAGATCAAACTCGACAAGAAGGTTCGGTATTATCGAGCCTCGAACCTGTGGCAGCCCGACACCGAAAGAACAAATCGCATCACAGGACTCAGACGCGCAGAACTCGCCGAGATGCAGGCTTATGTCGCTCATCGCGGTTGCCTGATGGAATTCCTGGCTCGCGCGCTGGACGACCCGAACGCACAAGCGTGTGGAGTGTGCGCCAACTGCCAGGGCAAAGGATTTCGGGCGGAGGCATCTGCGGGACTCGTCAGGCAAGCCGCTGATTTCCTTGGCCGAGTCGACATCGTGCTGGAACCAAAGAAGCGCTGGCCTCAGGATTTAGCGCTCTCTGCGACGCCGGTCATTCCGGCCGAGGCGCGCAACGCGCCGGGGCGTTCGCTTTGTTACTACGGCGACCCTGGCTGGGGCCGGCTGGTGCGCGAGGGCAAATACGAACGCGGGCGATTCGACGATCAGTTGGTGGAGGCTTCGGCGATATTCATCCGGGAGCGCTGGATTCCGGCGCCGTTTCCTGAGTGGCTGACGGCCATTCCCTCGCGGCGGCATCCGAGGCTGGTGTATGATTTCGCGTCGCGGTTGGCCGATTCGCTCGGCATTCCGTTTGTCGCCTCGCTGGTTCGCACCCTGGAGGCACCCGAACAAAAGCTGATGGCCAACAGCTCGATGCAAGCCCGCAACGTTGCCGGTACGCTGGACACTATCGATCGAGTGCCCGCAGGCGCGGTGCTGTTGATTGATGACATAGTCGATTCAGGATGGACATTGACGCTTGCCGGATGGCTGTTGAGAGAGAAAGGGAGCGGCGTTGTTCATCCGTTTACGTTGGCCCGGGCAACAGCACGCAAGATTTGACCATGAAACTCGGTAATGATTCATTCGCACTCTTTCTGCTCTGTTCCCATCTGGGGCTGCGCGACGAGCCAATTGCCAGGCCGCTGAGCGCGCGCGAATGGAATCGGCTCGAGCAAGTGCTCGCCGCCAGCTCCGTCAGTGCGGCGGACCTGCGGAATTTAGGTGCCGACCGGATCAAATCAATTCTTCAGGGCGACGGTGACGAAGCCGCGCGGATTGCGAGCTTGCTCGACCGCGGCAGCGCATTGGAGCAGGAACTCGAGCGCCTCGCGGAGCTTGGAATTTGGGTCGTCACGCGATTCGATGAAGGCTACCCGCCGCGATTCACCGAGCGACTACAGGGTGCGGCGCCAGTGATTCTCTACGGCGCTGGCGACCCGCGATTGTTGAGTCGTCGCGGAGTAGCGGTAGTGGGCTCACGCAGCATTGATCAGCGCGGATTTGCATTGACGGAATTAATCGGCAACGCGTGCGCCGAGTCGAGGCTGTCGGTGTATTCGGGCGGGGCCCGCGGAGTAGACAAGACCGCAATGGGCGCTGCGCTCGAGGCTGGCGGCTGCGCTGCCGGTTTGTTGGCCGACAGCCTGGAGAGAGCCATCCGAGCCGCTGATGCGAGGGGAGCCATCGAAGAAGGACAGCTCGTGCTGGCGACTGCGTATTCGCCTCACTCAAGCTTCAACGTCGGAATGGCGATGGCTCGCAACAAGCTGATCTATGCGCTGTCGGACTTTGCGCTCGTGATTGCGAGCGATGCGGAAAAGGGCGGCACCTGGGCGGGCGCCGAAGAAGCTTTGAAGTCCAGCTGGGTTCCCGTGTTCGTCGTCGACGGACCGGATGTTCCCGACGGCAACAAGCTGCTCATCAAACGGGGCGCGATTCCCTTCCCGTTTTCATTTGATGATAGGCCCTCGTCGCTCGGGGATTGGCTCGAAGCGCACTCTCCTGCCGACGAACCGGTGGCTGTGCAGGGCAGCTTGTTTAGTTAACAGGCAGCCATTAAGACACAGAGGCTCAAATGATCACTGGAGATTTCGTGTTGTCTCTTCGAGACTTTGGGCATCTTTCCCAAGACTGAAAATGAACAACTCAACCTCAATCATGGTTGCCGCTCGCGAACGAAACAGCCGGCTGCTCGAGCGATACCGCGAACAGATGATCGAGCTGGAACCAAAGTATCTTCTCCAGATGGCTCATCTCACGACTCCCGCGACCGTGTGGAAGTACGTCGAGAGCGCGGTTACGAAATCAAAAGCAAACCTCGTGATGCTCGACCTCGAAGACTCGATCCCGCGCGACAATTCCGAGCTACTCGAACGCGGACGCGCAAACATCATCCGAGCTTTTAATGAGCTCGATTGGGAATCGCGGCTGCGATTCTTCAGGCCGCGAGGACTCGAGCTCGATCCCGCGCACTCCGACATTGTGGCGATTGTCGAGGCCGCGGGCTCAAACCTCGACGGCTTGATCTATCCCAAGATCGAAGACGCCGACGAAGTTCGCTCGATTGACGCGACTCTCTCGGCGCTGGAACAGGAGCTTGGCCTCGAGCGAGGCCGAATCAAAATCGAACCGCTGATCGAATCGGCATCGGCGGAAGAAAACGTGTTCGCGATCGCGCTGTCGTCGAAGCGCTTGGTGGGTCTGATCTTCGGCTCCTATGACTACTGGGCGAGTCTTGGAATGGGCGCCTCGAGCTATCGAGCGGATCATCCGCTGATCGCGCAAGCCCGCGGGCGAATCGTGAAGGCCGCAGCCGCGGTAGGTATTCCAGCCATCGCCGAGATGACCACGAACTATCCGACTCGGGACAAGAGCGACGAAGAACGCCGCGCGGCGCTCGAGGAGTTTCACAGCGATGCGCTGCTCGCCCGTGACTACGGATTTGCCGGAAAGTGGACGGGCATCCCGGACCAAACCACGATGGCGGTTGAGATCTTCCAGACACCGATCGACGAGATCGAGCGCGCAATCAACGAAGCTAAGCAGTTTCTTGAAGCCGAAGCATCCGGCCGCGGAGCTACGATGATAGCCGGCAAGATGGCCGATCGCGCCACAGATCGACTCAATCGCAACACGTTGAAGAAGGCTTTTGCAATGGGACAGATAGATGAGGCTTCGGCGAAGGAATTGGGATTGATTTAGGTTTGCAACTCAGCAAACAGTTATCAGTGTAAATCAGCCGAATCTGTGTCATCGGTGGTCTATTCTGCACTTATAGACCACGGATGACACGGATTTACGGATTCTCACGGATCAGCGCAAAGGACCTTTATGATGTCGCGTCTGCGCGCAACTCTCGGCCCGATCTTCACCGTGTTGCTGCTGTCGGGCGCGGTAGCGAGCTATTCAACAAACTCGCTCCAAACGCATAATCCAATCGTCGCTTCAGAGTTTGTGTTCGAACAGGCTCCCTTCGCTTCGTGTCACGCGTCGACCGTAGCCGAAACCAAGAGCGGACTGGTAGCCGCGTGGTTCGGAGGAACTCGCGAGCGCAACCCGGACGTCGGCATCTGGGTCGCTCGACGAACTAAGACCCGCTGGTCGGCTCCGGTTGAGGTCGCAAATGGAATTCAACCGGCCGGCGAGCGTTTCCCTTGCTGGAATCCCGTTCTCTATCAGGCTGAACGCGGTCCGCTGGTGCTCTTCTTCAAAGTTGGGCCGAGCCCAAGCGAGTGGTGGGGGATGATGACCACCTCAACAGACGGCGGGGCAAGTTGGACTAATCCGCGCCGGCTGCCCGACGGCATTCTCGGGCCGATCAAAAACAAGCCGGTGCGGTTAAAGGACGGCTCGCTGCTGTGCGGTTCGAGCACCGAGAACGCCGGCTGGCTGGTTCATATGGAGCTCACAAAAGACCTCGGATCCACGTGGAACAAGACCGAACCGCTGAATGATCGCGCTCAGTTTGGGGCCATTCAACCCACGATTCTGGTTCACCGCTCCGGAGCGATTCAGATTCTATGTCGGAGCCGACAGAAACGAATCACCGATTGCTGGTCTACGGACGGCGGAAAGACTTGGGGCGAGATGAAACCAACCTCGCTGCCGAATCCAAACGCCGGCATAGACGCGGTGATGCTAAGAGATGGACGCGCGCTCGTGGTGTACAACCACACCGAGAACGCGCGCAGTCCTCTCAACGTCGCCGTTTCCGTTGATGGAAAGACATGGAAAGCCGCTCTCGTTCTCGAGAATGAGCCGGGCGAGTACTCTTACCCCGCCGTAATACAAACGAGCGATGAACTTGTTCACGTCACCTACACCTGGAAGCGCCAACGCATCAAGCACCTGGTGATCGATCCAACAAAACTCACAATGCGCGACATGCCGGACGGGCGCTGGCCCCAATGACCGGAAGACGCTACAAGTGGTCGGTCGTCGCCATGCTCTGGTTCGTGTGTTTCTTCAACTACGCCGACCGCCAGGCCATCTTCTCCGTCTTTGAGCTGCTCAAATCAGAAATGAGATTGAGCGATGTGCAGTTGGGCATCATCGGCGGGGCCTTCATGTGGGTGTACGCGGCCTTCGGACCGGTTGCGGGTCTGATAGGCGATCGGCTTCGGCGAAAGACGCTGATAATCGGCGGGCTGGTCTTCTGGTCGTTGATCACGATTGCAACCGCGCTCTCAACGAGGTACGGGCACCTTGTATTGTTCCGCGCGCTCGAAGGCTTCGGCGAAGCATTTTACTTTCCGGCGTCCATGTCCCTGCTGAGCGATTACCACGGACCCGCGACGCGTTCGCGCGCGATGTCGATTCACCAATCGAGCGTATACGCGGGGACAATTGCCGGAGGCAGCGTCGCGGGTTTGTTCGGCCAGCACTACGGCTGGCGCTCGAGCTTCTACCTGTTCGGTTCGCTGGGCGTGCTGCTCGGAGCTGTCTTGTTGCTCTTGCTTCGCGAACCCGCGCGTCAGAGGTCGAGCGAATCCGGGAACGGATATCCGCACACCGATGTCGCGGCCCAAGCACCCCGGGACCCCGAGCCCAGAACTCTGAACCGATTCGTGAGCTCTGCGTTTCGCGCCCTAAAAGAACTGTTCTTCAATCCGATGGTGCGAATTCTGACGCTGGTATTCGTGGGGGCGAACTTCGTCGCGATGATCTTCCTGACCTGGATGCCATCTTTCCTCTATCGCAAATTCGACCTGAGCCTGGCTGTGGCGGGAGTAAGCGCGACCGCTTACCTGCAAATTGCATCGGTGCTTGGCGTACTGAGCGGCGGGGTTCTCGCGGATTGGCTCGCAAGGAGAACGGGCGGCGGAAGGATGATTACTCAGGCGGCTGGCCTTGCACTGGGGGTTCCATTCATCTTTTTTGCGGGTTGGACGGTCTCGGTACCGCTGGTTATCCTGGCGCTGATCGGATTCGGTTACTTCAAGGGGTTGTACGATGCGAACATCTGGGCTTCGCTTCATGACGTAGTGCGGCCGGAGCGCCGGGCCTCCGCGGTTGGCTTCGTGAACTCATTGGGTTGGGTCGGCGGCGGGATTGCCCCGGTGGCCATAGCGTCCGCAAGCGAGCGCTTCGGAATGAGCGCCTGCATAAGCGCGAGTTCGCTAATTTATCTTCTGATCGCAGCGCTATTGTTCGTCGGGATTCAGAGGCACTTGGCAAGTAAGGTACCGAGTTAATTTCTCTGCGCGATCTCCGCGATCTCTGCGTCTCTGCGGGGATGCACATTCAGACGCGCTCACCGCATAGACGCGGAGAACGCGGAGGTCGCGCAGAGAAAAACATCGAGCGGGAAAGGTTGCGGAACCTAAAAGACTCAATCATTCTTTCCCTCCAGCAAGAGAATCTACGCCTATGAGCAAAAAACAAATCCAACGAGTTCGACGCATTTGTCTCGCGCTGCCTGAAACAACCGAGAAACTCTCGCACGGCGAACCAACTTTCTTCGTCCGAAAGAAGGTGTTCGCGATGTTCTCTAATAACCATCACAATGACGGGCACATCGCAGTGATGATGCCCGCGCCGCCCGGCGTCCAGGCGATGCTGATCGAAGCGTCGCCCGAGAAATTCTACAAGCCGCCGTATGTCGGCGGGCGCGGATGGATAGGCCTCGAACTCGCCAACATCACCGATGACGAACTGGCTTTCCATGCGCGAGAAGCCTGGCGACTGATTGCTCCAAAGAAGCTGGCAGCTCAACACGAGGTGCCCGGGAGATGATGACGGGTAAGCGGCGCGCGCTCGGAGTATTTGGTTAATGATCGGCCTCGTCTTCTTGTCTTCGCTTCGCAACGCCCCCGGAGCGGTTCGCAGTCAGGCCCCAACGCCTACATACTCGAGCGCCTTGGCGACCGTGTTTACGCGACACAGGTTCTGGATGCCTATTTCACTCGCCTCGACAACGCGCTGGAAATGAAAACGGCTGACCTCAACGGTGAGAAGGTGATCATCGTTGAAACAAACACGTCGGATGGGATGATGCCGCCGTCTCCGTTCACGACGTGGTCTGCTTATACGATCAGCCCGCGCACTCATCGCGCAGCGCCCAAGAGGTTGTTCAAGCAAGGCGGAAACCTGACGAACCGGTTCAGGTACGACGATTACGTATTCGACGATGAGAGGCTTGCAGCAAAATGGCGAGAACCGGAGCTTGTTCGCAACGGCAAGCTGTCTTCGCGATTCACTGTCTCCGTCATGTCTAAGAGGCAAATGCTGCGCCAGACTTTTGTGTGGAACGGCAAATATTACGCGCGGAGTCGGTGAAGGGACTCAACCCCTTAATTGTTTCTGATCGGAATCTTCCAGGTGCCTGGTTGTTTGTTCGGTGACGCTGTAAGGAGAGCGAATCAAACGCTCCGGGTCGCCGGATGGCAGCGACTGATACGAAGCGTCACCCTCCAGAGGCTCAGTGGTGGCCTGCTTCCGTTTGCTACGTCCAACGAAGAGGCCGTTGATCATCAATCCCAACCCGACGAAAAAGGGAATCACACCGGCAACCCAGACGCGGCTCAGGATTTCTATCTCAGTGCCCGGGTTGTGGAGGCTCAGGATGATTCCCCGCATCAAGACGAAAAGAAAAATCGAGACTCCGATGCCGACGCTTGCGGTAACGACTCCGGCCTTGAGTTCCTTCTCGCGTTTGACCTCAGGGGTAATCCCGAGTTCGCGCTCCCGCTGCTGCTTTCGCTTTTCGTGCTCGGCTTCGGAGAGAAACATCTCTGCGACCCAGGTCTTGCTCCAATCGATTTTCCCGCCCGTATCCCGCGTCGCTACCGCCTGGCGCACAGCGGATAGATTCCCGCCACATGATTTGCAGAACTTGACATCGTCGCTTTGACTCGCGCCGCACTGAGGACAGAACATGGACAGTGCCTCCTTCGATCATCGGAAGATACGAAGATTATAGACGCGATGTTCTTGTTGGTGAATGCGAAGGCTGGAACGTGCCTGACCAACGGGTGAGACCGGATGTGTCGATAGGAAGAGCTTGAGCAGGCATCATCGCAATCGACCCGCCTTCGCTGTGACCAATCAAAGCGATCCGTCGCGGGTCGATGTCCCTTCTTGCACGCAAGTAGGCGATTTGAGCTCGAGTGTCGTCGGCGAAACTTGATGTGGTTGCGGTCGGAAGGGTCTCGGCGCCGGTTGAGCCGCCGACGCCTCGATCGTCCACGCGCAGGACTGCGATACAACGGCTCGCGAGGGGCTCGGCGAGTTGCTTGAACGGGCGATAACTCTCGAGTCCGGGATTGCGAATGTTGCTGTCTCGAGTCTGCCGTCCCGAACCTGTGATTAATATCGCGGCAGGCATCGGGCGCTCCGCGCAACGCGGGAGCAGCAACGTGCCCGCCAGCGAGTATCCGTTCGTTGGGATAGTGACCTCTTCCGCGTCATAAGCTGCGCGATCTTGAGCGGACGCGGGTGTTGCAAGAACAGGCAAAGATAGCGCAACCAGGAGAGAAATCAATGCGAGTCGTACGATCATGGTTTCTCCATCCGGCTTGGCATTCACCTGCCGTCGCTCAGTTTCTGCAACGCCTCTATGAATCCTCGCAATCGCTCGAGGTTGAGGATGATTACCGTAGGCACCACCAACAACAACAATATCCCCAGCGTTATGCCCGCCTTCGCCCATCGTCTTCTCTGAGTGAGGTCCGGCGGGGGCGTGTGCTTGAGCGCCAGCCAGCCGAAGACAATCGCCAGAATCGCCTTCTCGAGTCCGGCAAAGTTGACGAAGCAGACGATACCCATTACAAGCGAGATCGTAGCGTAAGCATACTTTTGCCCAAGCACTGCGTAGCTCCGAGCCTCTTTGTTGATGTGATCCATTCTCTATTCCCCTTCCAACCGCAGCTGGGTGTTGATCTTGAACGGGTTCTCTTTGAGCAACCCGAAAACGCCGATGACGAGCAGCACCGAAACCATCTTGAACAGCAAGCCGAAGCCGCGGTCCGGAATCAACTCAACCAGTTTGTAGCTCAACAACAACAAACCGAGAACCACGAATGGAGGGGAGCTGGACGATGGTGCGCTTTCCCCTGCGTGGATTCGCGCGCTCACGATGGGCCAGACATCTCCGGTTTGATTCTTCCGTTGCTGGGACCCCAGCGAGGCGCCCAGCGCTCTCAGTTGTTCGACCTCGACGCGGCAGCTCGAGCAACTTGACATATGTTCCTCGATAACGTCGTGCGACAGCGCCGCTTCGCGACCGTCGAGCATCTCCATCGCCGACAAACATACGCTCTCACAGTTGAGTTCATTCATATCGGTTGACCCTCCGAAGGACCGCAAACCGGCGCGTGAGCCTCTCGCGCAACTGCTTTCGAGCGTGGTAAAGCCGGCTCATGATGGTCCCGATTGGCACCTGCAGCATCTCAGCCAACTCCTCATATGAAAGTCCGTCCAGATGCTTCAGAGTGATCAGCTCCCTTTGCTGGGGCGTCAACTCGAGCACGGCACGCTCGAGTGACATCACTACCTCAAGCGAGACGCTTGGCGACGCGGAAAAAATCTCCAACTCCTCGGCACCGCTCGCTTCGTGGCGTTTTCGCGCGGCTGCCAGCTTGAAACACCGGTTGCGTAGAATCGTGTAAAACCATGGATAGAACCGCCGCCCCGGATCGAACCGATTCAGCGCACGGAACGCATCAAAAAATGCCTCCTGCACAGCGTCCATAGCATCAGCCCTGTCGCCGAGAATGGCGACGGCGTGCCCGATGGCTTCGGTCTGATAGCGCTCGACAAGGTGGCGAAACGCGTCTTTGTCGCCACCTATACACTGCCGGATCGCTGCCAGATCCTCCATCGCCTTTCTCTCACCCTAACGTATCCCGGACACAGGCTCCTTATTCAAGTTTTTTTGCGGCTGCTTCAGCTCAGCAGGATCCTCTATTGGTTTGGATTTCCCGTCTCTGGCACTTTTCGGGTACGATGTGTCGGACCGCGCCCGAGGCGCGGCCTCGTTTATCAGCTACCCAGGAGGTGCTTCGTGAAAAGAGTATTGGTTCTCGGTTTTCTCTTCATTGCATTCGCCTTCGGATTTCAAGTCGAGTCGCAAACCACCACGTTGAGCAGCTCAATTGCCGCCGAGCCGGTTAAGACGATGTCGCGCTCGAAGCCTGCCGCCAACGATGAATTGCGCGCGGCGGCGACAAAGGCAATCAAGGTCATTCAGAAATCACAGTCGGTCTGGTATCAAAAACAGGTCTGCACATCCTGCCATCATCAATTGCTTCCTGAGATCTCAATTAACCTCGCCCGCGAACGGGGAGTTCCGATCGACGAAAAAGTTGCTCGCAGCACAACGGACTCGGCCTTTGCGATGTTGAAGGACCTCGACGCAACTGTGCAAGGTCACGATTACATCGACATCGTTTTCGACGGATGGGTACTGACCTCGGGGCACATCGCCGGCGTTCGCCCGAGTCTGAGTACGGACTTTGAAGCTCAATTCATCGCCTCACAACAGCTGCCGGATGGCAGTTGGCCCACAATCGATGTTCGGCCTCCGCAGTCTCAAAGCATTTTCACTTCTACAGCGGTGTGCGCGGAGGCAGTTCGACGTTACTTGCCACAACCGCTCAAAGCCGAGAAAGAAACCCGTTTGCGTCTCGCAAGGAATTGGTTGCTCAGATCTCAACCTCGCACAACCGAAGACCGGACGTATCGACTCTTCGGCCTTCGTTGGACCGGCGCCAGTGAGAGCGCTCGCAGATCGGCGGCGCGCCAACTGCTCGCCGATCAAAAGAAAGACGGCGGCTGGGCTCAAATGGCGGGGATGGCTAGCGACTCGTATGCGACCGGCGAAGCGCTGGTTGCCCTTCATGAAGGAGCGGGAATTCCCACGAGCGATCCTGCTTATCAACGAGGGCTCCGGTTTCTTCTCAGGACCCAGGAGTCGGATGGCTCGTGGCGAATCAAATCCCGGCTTCATCCACCAGCCCCGGTCAGCCCGCCCTTTGTCAACGTAGAGTTTCCTCCGTTCCAGCACGATCAGTTCATCTCGATTATGGGAACCACGTGGGCCGCCGCCGCGCTAATGAGCGCGTTGCCAGCCGAAAAGGGCACGCAACTGCCCGGTCTGGATCCGGCGCCCGCCGCGCAAGCCGAATGGATTCGCGTGGCGCTGACGGGCTCCGCCGCGGAGTTGAAAAAGCTTCTCGACGCGGGGATGAAACCCGATGCAAAGACCGCCGGTGGAACGACCGCGCTGATGATGGCCGCGCGCGATCTAGCCAAGGTGAAGCTCCTAGTGGACCGAGGAGCCGATGTGAACGCACGCGCAGCCACGGGCATCACGCCGCTCATGGTGGCCTCGAGGTACCGCGGCAATGTCGAAGTCGTCCGCCTGTTGCTGAAGAAGGGAGCGAAGCCGAACTCGGAAAAGGGAGTCGAAGTCCGCAACGATGCAACGGCTTTGATGTTCGCGGTGATGGCAGGAGACGCGCCGATGGCTGGAGCGTTGCTCGACGCAGGCGCAAGAGTCGGCGATCGCATGAAAGTCCTGGGGACGTTTTTCAACAGCCCGCTGAACTATGCGACCGCGTTCGGCGATGCGGCGATGGTCAATTTATTGATCGCCAGAGGCGCGAACCCGAACGAGGTCGACGATGACAGGATATCGATGCTCGGATGGGCTACGATCGCCAATCGCGCGAAGGTGGCCCAGGCCCTGCTCGCGCGCGGCGCTCAAGTGAACCACGTTGACAAATACGGGATGACGCCCCTGCTGTATGCGGCCTCGATTGACTTTGGCGATACGGCGGTGCTGGAGAAGCTCATAGCCGCGGGCGCGGATTTGAAGGCGAAAAACAAAGATGGGCTGACGGCGCTCGACCTAGCAAAGAGCTATCATCACGAAACCATGGCGAGCTTGCTCACCGGGAGGATGGCGGCGCGCTGAACGGATGGAGAATTCGACGACGGCCGGGCTGAAGACAAAAGACTAAGGCCAGCGTCGAGAAGTTCCTCACCAGGACGCACAGATCAATGGATTCCTCAACGCCGCGAGTAGCTCAGCCAAAGTACGGTCGCTTGCTCGACGACTTCCACATCGGCGACGTCTATCATCATCCCTGGGAAGTCACCATCGACGACGGCATGCTCGCGATGTTTGCCGCATCATTCCTCGATCCCAATCCGCTCTACTCGAGTCGTCGTTTTGCCCGTGAACTCGGGTTCCGTGACCGCGTAGTCCCGCCGCTAGTGCTGCTGAATCTCGCACTGAGCTTCACCGTTCACGATATTTCCGAGCAGGCAATAGCGCATCTTGCTTACATCGACTTGAAGTTTCCAAACGCGGCTTACTCCGGTGACACGCTTTCGGTCTTTTCGGAGATCCTCAGTACGAGAGTCTCAGACTCGAAGCCCGATCGCGGAGTCGTCCATCTGCGAACCACCGGCGTCAATCAAAACGGAGTCACCGTGGTTACCTTCGAGCGCAAGGCGTTGATACCTACAGGCAGGCTCGAAGGCCGCGCGCATCCCGAGGGCGTACCGGTTACCTCTGAGGCAACGGGGTCCGCGGAGGATTCGCCAAGCCCGGAACCGCACCCCAAACACATAATAGACTCTATGCTACCGGCGGAACTCGGCGGCGCAATCAAGATGCCTCGGTGGCGCGGAAGGCCGCGAGGATCGTTTGAAGACTTCGAGCCGGGCGACGTGATTCTCCACAGCATCGGCCACACGGTCGGCGAAAGCGAACACATGCAGTTGACCATCCTGACGCGCAACAGTCACCCGCTGCATTTCGACGAAGTCTATTGCCGCGAGCGCAGCTTCGCGAAGACTCGAGTTGTGGAAGGCGGGCTGGTGTTCGCGTGGGCGGCTTCGCTTGCGAGCCGCGACACGACCGCGAACGCGCTGTGGGAGATTGGCTATGATAAAGGTAGCCACCCGGCCCCGGTGCTTGCGGGGGACACCTTGTATGCCGCTTCGCGAGTGATCGAAAAGCAGAATCGCGACGAGCAAACTGGGATCGTCCGATTCAAGCTTGTGGGGGTAAAGAACGAACGGCCCGCGACGTTGCTCGCGGCGGGCCGGGATTTGTTTGAAGGCAAGCTTGATCAGAAGGTTTTCGAGATCGAGCGGACTGTCCTGCTGCCAATGCGCCGCACTGATCCATGAATCGCGGGTCCTCGCATGCAGCAGACTGCTGAAAAACCAACCTATCGCCACCAGGGCACGAGGACACAAAGAACCACCAAGCCACAGCACAATCGCATCCAACTCACTTGGGGCAGCTTTGTGTCTTTGTGCCTTGGTGGCGACTCCCTTTTTCCGAACTCATAGACCTCCGATGAAACGGGTCTGACCAATTCGGCACTTCTCCAAGCCGAATGCCATCGACCGACTGCATTCGTCGCATATCCCCTGCACCTCTCCCGCACCACTGAGCAAGGATTTTTAGGAGTTGAGCGAACTTACCGGCCGGTACGGGTGTTGCACGTCCCCCTGACAGATCAAATCCGCGAAACGGCTTGGAGGTGATGAATGCCGCCGCTGAAGAGGAGACTCCTGCTTTCAGTCTGTGTGCTGATGACGACCGGCGTAGTTGTTGATTCGAGAATCAGCAGCTCTGCTGACGATCGCCGGGGCGAGATCGCCTCGCTCGCGCGAGAGACTCTCAAACGCCGCTGCTTTGCCTGTCACGGGGCACACGGCGTAGCGAAGAAGAACGTCTTCGTACTCGATCGCCAGCAATTGCTCGCGACTCGAGTCGTCATCCCCGGGGACGCCGGCTCGTTGCTCCTGAGAATGATCGAATCGGGAGCGATGCCCGAGGGCGGCCCCGTTTTATCCGGCGAGGAGAAGTCCCTGGTCCGAGAATGGATCATCGCCGGCGCACAGGACTGGGACGCCGGTGTTTCACCAAAGCGCGTATTCATCGACGAACAAAAGATACTCGCGCTCATAGAGCAAGACCTGTTCAACCAGCCTCAGCGAAGCCGCGGGTTCCTTCGCTACTTCAGTCTCGCCCATCTCTACAACTCGGGCGTGTCCGAACAGGACCTCGAGACTTATCGCGCGGCGCTGAGCAAACTGATCAACAGCCTCTCCTGGCACAAGGAGATCACGAGGCCAGCGGCCATCGACCCGGCGCGGACGATTTTCCGAATAGATTTGAGAGAGTATAACTGGAGCAGCGCGACCTGGGACTTGCTGCTGTCCGCTTATCCCTATGCCGTTCGCTCGGCTGAAGCAAACGTCATCGCCCAGGTCTCCGGAGCGAAGGCACCTTACGTGCGTGCCGATTGGTTTGCCTTCAACGCATCCATTCCTCCGCTCTATCACGACCTGATGTCGCTGCCGCGGTCCTCAGCCGACCTCGAGAGACTGGTAGGCGTCGATGCGGCTCGCGACCTCGCCGAAGAAGGGAACGTGGCCCGCGCGGGTCTGCGAGCCAGCGGAGTCTCGCAAAACAATCGCGTGCTCGAACGACACGCTTCGTCTTATGGCGCGTATTGGAAGAGCTTCGATTTTCGCAGCAGCGTCGATCAACAAAACATCTTCCAGCATCCGCTGGGCTTCAACGCGGCAGGAAGCGAGATCGTCTTCAACCTTCCAAACGGGCTTCAAGCGTATCTGGTGGTTGACGGAATTGGCCGTCGAATAAACGAAGCGCCGATTGCGATCGTCTCGGATCGTACGAATCCAGATGATCCGGTGATCCGCAACGGCCGCTCGTGCATGAGCTGTCACTACGACGGGATTCGCGAATTCAGAGACGACGCGAGGGCCGCGATTCAGGCCAACCCGGCCGATCTGTTCGATCGAGACAAGGCGCTGGCACTGTATCCGTCTCAGGAGAATCTCGACCGGCTGATTGAACGTGATCGCGACCGGTTCCGTTCGGCAATGGCGCTGGCGTCGGGTGCGGCCTCGACACCTCAACAGGAACCCATCAACGCGCTCGCACGGAGATTCGCTGCCGACATCCCGATCGACCAGGCGGCCGCCGAAGCCGGACTGGAGACATCGCAATTTCGAGAGCGGATGTCTCGCAGCGCCCGCCTTTCTCAGCTTGGCTACGCACAGTTGCTGGTCGAGGGCGGCGCCATCAAACGGGACGTGTGGGAGAGAACTTTCGACGAATTGGCATTGGAGTTAGGACTGGGCCGCCCGCTCGCGCGGCCCGACCGGCCAGCACGAGGCTTGCAGCTCCCAGCCGCTGAGCGACGCGGGCCAGTTCCGACGGCGGGCGCAACTCCCGAGTCGATACTTCGCTCGGCGAGGACAATTTCGATCAGCTCGATGACGATGTTTCTGAAACCTGATCAACTTGAAGACGAGCTGCGAAAGCGACCCGAGTTCGAAGCTATGGGTCTTGCGATCGTAAAGGACCCAACAAAGGCCGACTTGATGATCGACCTCGATCGCCCGGTGTTCACCTATATTTTCACCTATTCAGTAAGCAGCGCAGAGAGTCGGGTCGTGGTAGCGAGCGGCAAAGTGATCGCGTTTGATGGCAACTTCGCGGCGCCGAAAATTGCAAAGGAGTTGATAAAGCGCTTGCTATGGGCCCGCGAAGAATCGCATAAACAACCAAAGCTTGAGGGATATAACTACGAAGATACCATTCGATGATTACCGGCTGGAAGGGATTAGAGGCCCGCGGCTTACCCGGCCGCGGACCTGCAGCTTATTTCATCGAGAGGTGGGAGATTGAACGATCAGGCATTGGACGAGGGCGCCGCGCAGTGCACCAGCTCTTGAATCGCTATCTGCCGGTTGGTGCACCGTTTTGATTTTTGACCTCTTCGATGTGGGCGCCGGCCACGATGACGGACGTTGTATTGCCCCACTCGTAGAACTCTTTGCGCGACCACTTCCTGGATGATTTCTCGAACAGCTCCTGAGGAACGAAGGTAACGAACGGCACCGCGCCGTTTTTGGGGACGATGATTTTGTAGCTGCTTGTCGCGCTGAATGTGAGGTCGTTAAGCCGGTTCAATTGATCTACGGTGTAATCAGGGAACCAGCGCTTCAGGGGCGGAAGGAACGCCGTAAAGATACTCGTTCCGGTTGAAAAATCCGCTGAAGCTATGGTGCTCGCGGCCGAAGCAGTGGCGCTCAGGGTATCCAGCCCGCCCATTAGGAAGTTTCTGGGATCCAGTGTTTGCCCCTTAATCGCGACCCCCCGAGCTATTAGCCTGTCTCGGCCCGCGCGGAAGTGGCTAGCCTCATCGCGTATGGGCACGGCAACCTGGACATCGTGCAGAACAAATTCATGGTCGGGATTGAGGTTGCGCACTACCACTTGGAGCGCAACATACGTTCTCGCTGCGCGTGTTCCGAA
>DATIFP010000095.1:0-11103 GCA_035455165.1 Blastocatellia bacterium | reverse complement strand
GTGGACCTTTGCGTCTTTGCGCGAACCACAGGACCAAAATCCAGGGTTTCGCGCAAAGACGCAAAGGTCCGCAAAGACGCAAAGTAATATGACAGTAGATGTCAGAGGCTCGGGGTATCCTCGGAACATAAGGAGCGACATATGAAATACGGATTTGTCATCGAGGGGGGCGACGCCCGCACATTAGGCGAGCTTGCGGAAGAAGCCGAAGCCTCCGGATGGGACGGCGTGTTCATTGCTGATGCGATCGACATCGGATTTCCGAACATGCCTCCGCTTCCGTGGTTCGATCCGTGGATCGTTCTGGCTGCGATGGCCGTGCGCACCGAACATATTCGCATCGGGACGATGATCACGCCGGTGCCGCGCCGGCGTCCCTGGAAGCTGGCTCGCGAAACGGTCACGCTTGACCAGCTTTCAAGTGGCCGGTTGATCTTCGGCGCCGGACTCGGCGCGGCTGAGCACGACGGCGGGTTCTTCAAGGTTGGCGAAGCGACCGACCTAAGGGTGCGCGCAGAAAGGCTGGATGAGGGGCTCGCGATCCTCTCGGGGCTCTGGAGCGGCAAGCCGTTCACCTTCAGCGGCGAGCACTATCGCATCCAGGAGATGACGATGTTGCCCACACCTGTGCAGACTCCGAGAATTCCGGTGTGGGTGCCAGGAGTCTGGTCGAAACAGAAATCAATGCAGCGGGCCCTCAGATGGGACGGGATCATCCCGCAGAAGTACAAGTCGATGAGCAGATTGAAAGCGGCTGAGATTAAGGCTCTGAAGAAGTATGTTGACGAGCATCGGTCACTGGAGACTCCTTTCGATATTGTAGTTGGCGGCACAACCTCCGGAGACCGCAGCAAGGACGTGAAGAAAGTGCGTCCGTTTGCGAACGCGGGAGGAACCTGGTGGCTCGAGAGCTCGTTCTCCTCTTCGTTTGATGACGTCCGCGCTCGAATCGAGAAGGGACCGCCAAGGCTGGAGTAACCCTCTGTGTAGGTAGCTTTAGGCCTTCTCCGTGGCGGCTCCGTCGTTCGACTCGGGATCCGGGCTCTCACTCCTGGGCAAATCCCAGGCACGGCTTTCGTCTCGGAGCAAGCTCAGCAGTGTGATGGCGACCGCCAGAATCACCGGCCCGATAAACAGCCCGAGAAAGCCAAACACGTTCACTCCGCCGAACACCGCGAAGAAAATCAGCAGTGTGTGCATCTGCACTCGGCCGCTTATCAAATAGGGTCGCAGAATGTTGTCTACGGTGCCGACGCCGAAGGCTCCCCAGGCGGCGAGCATGATTGCCTGGATCCAATGCCCGGTCGCCAACAGATAAATCGCGGCGGGCACCCACACGATCGCCGTTCCCACGACCGGCAATAGCGCGAAGAATGCCGCAACCACTCCCCACAACACCGGCGAGGGTACGCCAAAGATCCACAGCGCCAGCCCGGTCAACGCGCCTTGAACCGCCGCGACGACAAGCCCGCCGTAAACCGTACCGATGATGGTGTTTTCGACTCCACCAAACAGTTTTACGATTTGCTCGCTGCTGAGCGGCAGTACGGCGGCGATTCGTCTACGCATCGAGCGCCCCTCGCGAAACAGAAAGAAAAGCGTAAACAGGGTGATTGACGAGTTCAGAATAAATGAGGTCAGGCCGCCGACGAGCATCCATCCTTCTGCAACCAAAAACGAGCTGATGCCCTGGAGCCGCTCGAGCAACCACGTCCGCAGGTCGAACTGTGACGTGTCGACATAACGACCTATCCACTGCATGGGTCGCTCTAGCAGTTTTCCGAGATATGGGCTCAGCCCTCCGCTCTCAGTCGATTTTTCCTTTATCAGAGAGACAAGGTCGCTGACCTCACCCTTGATTGCCAAAATCACCGCCACGGTCGGAACAACTATCAGGAGTATGACGATGATGGTTGAAATGAGCGCCGCGAGGTTCGGGCTTCGAAGGACGCGCTGAATCTTTGCGTGTACGGGAAAGAAAACGACGGCTATCACGGCGGCCGACAGAATCGGCATCAGGAAGGGTCGAAAGAGCAGATAGCAAAAGTAGAGCGCGACGGCGGTCATCGCCAGAAGAAAGATGGTTGTGACTCGTTTCCTTACCATGTCAGACTCGCGCGGGAAATCGCCGTCTGAGCGCTTGAACAAAGGCTTGGTCGGCCGGCGCTGAGATGGTCTCCAGTGGAGAGTACCCTCGCTTCCACGCCAGCCAGAATACAACCACAAGCAACAGAAGTGTTACAACAAAGTTCGGCCAGGCGTTCAATTCCCATTGGCCACTCCAGGTCCACTGCCAGGAATCTGAAAGGGGCCACAAATACACTAAGTTCTGGGATTATTCCGAGACCGTCCAGATCGGGTGCAATTCCGGCTACGGTAATGATTGCCCGCTCTCGTGGAGCAAGCTCATGCGGTTACCAAACTGTCTTTCTCAGAGTCGCCGGCCCCAACATCAGGCAGAGCTTCTCTGTAATTGCAATCCTCCGCGCGGCACTGGAGCTCGCGGGTTCCGTCCTTCTCGGTTTTTTCGACAAGATAACGAGCGCCACAGTGCGGGCAGGATCTCGGCACCGGCTTGTCGCGCATCGTGAATTTACAGGATGGGTATCTCGAACAGCCGTAGAATGCCCCGCGCTTGCTGCGTTTGACCACCAGCTCTCCCTCGCCGCATTCGGGACAGCTCACGCCGGTCGTTTCCTGTTTGATGTACTTACACTTCGGATAATTGGAACAAGCGGTGAATGGACCAAAGCGCCCTTCCTTGAGCACGAGGTGCTTGCCGCACTTGGGACACAGTTCTTCAAGGATCACGTCTGGCGCGGCGAACTTTCCACCCTTTTGGATCTTTCGAGTGGTCTTGCAATCGGGGTAACCCGTGCAAGCGAGAAACTGGCCGAAGCGCCCGCGCTTCATAGCCATCGGACGCCCGCAGGTCTCGCAGATCTCCTCGGCTGCGTCAGCGTGCGCTTCTTCACTGACTTCGTCGTGGACCTTGGGGAGATCGCGAGTGGTCTTGCATTCCGGATAGTTGGTGCAAGCGAGGAACTCTCCGTATCGACCGAACTTCTTCGCCATCGGCGAGCCGCAGTTTTCGCACTTCTCGTCTGTCAGGATCTCCTGCCGCTTCACGTCGGGCATGTTTCGCTTGGCATCTTCCAGGTCCTTGGTGAACTTCTCGTAGAACTCCGCGAGCGCTTCGGTCCATACCATCTTTCCTTCTTCGATCTCGTCCAGCTCTTCTTCCATGTGAGCCGTGTATTGAACGTTGAACAGATCGTCGAAGCTCCCGACCAGCAGGTCGTTGACGATTATGCCGAGCTCGGTTGGAAAGAATCGCCCCTCCTTGCGCTGCGCGTACTCGCGATCTTGAATCACGGTCATAATCGCCGCATAGGTCGAAGGGCGCCCGATTCCCTTCTCTTCAAGAGCCTTCACCAGCGTCGCTTCAGTGTAGCGCGGAGGCGGCTCGGTGAAGTGCTGCTCATCGGTCAACTTGTTGAGCGTCAGCCGCTCACCCTCTTCAACCAGCGGAAGCTTGTGCGCGACCTCTTCGTCTTCCTCATCCTTCTCATCTTTGCCTTCTTCGTAGACCGCAAGGAACCCGTTGAACTTGATCACGGAGCCAGTCGCGCGGAACAGATAACGCGGTCCCGCGCCGATGTCGATCGTGGTTTGATCGAGCACTGCCGGCATCATTTGTGACGCGACGAACCGCTGCCAGATCAGTTTGTACAGCGCAAGCTCGTCCTTACTCAAAAACTGCGCGACCGAATCAGGCATCCGCATAGCTGAAGTCGGGCGAATCGCTTCGTGCGCGTCCTGTGCATCCTTCTTCGAGCGGTAGAAGACCGCTTTCTCGGGTAAGTACTCGGGACCGAACTGGGTGGTGATCAGGTCTCGCACTTCACCGAGGGCCGAATCCGCGACCCGCGTCGAATCGGTTCGCATGTAAGTGATCAACCCGACCAGCCCTTCGTCGCCGCCGATCTCAATGCCCTCATACAGCTTTTGCGCGAGCTGCATCGTCTTTCTTACCGGGAATCGCAGCTTCCGCGAAGCTTCCTGTTGCAGCTTCGATGTGATGAACGGAGGAACAGGATTGCGCTTCTTCTCCTTTGTCGTGACCGAAGCTACGACGAACTGCTGCTTCTCAAGATCCGCGAGCAGATCCTTTGCCTGCTTTTCTCGTTTGATGTGAATCTCGGAGGCCTTCAACTCCTCGCCGAAGTCCGAAGCCTTGACGGTCTTGTCGTCTATTCGGAGCAATCTTGCGTCGAAGGCAGGCGGAAGGTTAGCCGACAGGTTCGCATTGATCGTCCAATATTCGGTCGAGACGAAGGCTTGAATCTCGCGTTCGCGCTCGACGACCAATCGCAACGCGACGGACTGGACCCGCCCGGCGGAGAGTCCGCGGCGAACCTTATCCCACAGCAGCGGGCTCACTTGATACCCGACAATGCGATCGAGCAGTCTTCGCGCCTGCTGGGCGTTCACGAGGTTTTCATCGATGTCGGTGGGATGATTGAATGACTCCTGGATCGCTTTCTTTGTTATTTCATTGAACAGCACCCGGCGAACCGTCTTTCGGCTCTTGCCGCGCCCTTCGAGCTCCTCTTTCAAGTGCCATCCGATCGCTTCGCCTTCGCGATCGGGGTCGGTCGCGACGTAGATCGTGTCTGCGTCCTTGGCCGCCGACTTCAACTCGCGGATAACCTTCTCTTTGCCGGGAATTACCTCATAAGTAGGCTCGAAGTTGTTTTCAAAGTCGATGCCGATTCCCTTCTTCGGAAGGTCCTTGATGTGGCCTACGGAGGCCACGACCTTGTACCCCGAGCCCAGATACTTGTTGATTGTTTTTGCTTTCGACGGGGACTCGACTACAACAAGAGCTTTTGACATAACCTCAACATCAGTCAGCGAGTCAGAGTGGACGCCCTCAGACAGCTTTCTGATCGTACCTCCAAAATGGCGACTTTACGTTGGAAGCTTCACCCTGTCAAGCATCGCGACCTTCGCCTCGGGCGTTGACCGTCGGTTGCGGGCCTTCGTTCTGCTTTATAGATAGCGCCGGGACCTGGCGATTTTTCGCGAGAAAATTGAGTGGCCAGCGATCAACCTATGAGGTCTTCAACCCTACAGGACAGCCCGGGGATTGTCGGCGATGCGAGGGTCTTGCCTCGCTTGAGTCGTTGGACTTTTTGGTATTTTCCATTCTTCGGCTGCGAGTGAACTTCAATGACGTCTTTCGGTAGAACCATCAACCAGGCCTCCGGTATGCCCGCGCGAGCATACAGCGGCAGTTTCACGTTCCGATCGTACCCGATGGATGTGTCGGCTACTTCAATTACGACCAGCACGTCCTCAGGAGTCGGATGCGAGCGTGAGTAAAAATCCTTGCGCGGCTTGAGCAACGCGAGGTCGGGCTGCGGCTCCGAAAAGTCATCGAGTCGAATGGGGTTCTGCACGCTGACGATGACGGCCTCGCCAAGCCTGCGAATAAGAAAGGTACTTGACCGATTCACCGTCCCACCGTGTGTGCTGCCGATTGGGCTCATCTCAATGATCTCTCCGTCGATCAGCTCAACACGAGAATCCTCTGAAAGGAGCCCGACCTCAGCCATTCGGTGATATTCGTCAACGTTAAAGGAGTGTTTCTGAAATTGAACCGACATGTCCGCTTCTCCTCGGGTTCGGCGCAGCTTACGGCGCGCCCTGACGATTTGGATGATAACACGGCGAAGTTGCGGGCGAATACTCTTCGCTCGCGAGCAAGCCTACGGAATACGGGAGCGCTTACGCCTCGAGCGCCCCGCCTGGTCGCCGGCATTTCTTACATTCTCCTTACGAAGCTCTTTCCGGGCAGTTGCCTGATCCGATCAAGCATCTCGAGCTTGAGCAATGCTCCCATCAGATCGCCTGATCCCAGACCCGCTTTCGCGATTAGTTGATCGATGTGTACCGGTTCGTCCGGCTTCAACATCGTGAGAACTTTGCGCTCGGAATCTGAAAGGGCAACCACGTCGATGCCGGCTTGTTCGAAGCGTTGTTCGCCGCGTTCTGCGGCCAGGATTGAAGCTTTCTCCGCAGCCGGAAGCTCCTCGATTACGTCGCGCCAGGTCTGGACAAGCTTCGCTCCATCTTTGATCAGATAGTTGGGGCCGAAACTCTTCGCCGAGGTGATGTTTCCCGGAACGGCGAAGACATCCCGGCCCTGTTCATACGCAAGCCGAGCCGTAATCAGCGAGCCGCTTCGCTCGGCGCCTTCGACCACCAGCACGCCAAATGACAACCCGCTGATCACGCGATTTCTAAATGGGAAGTTCTGCGACACCGGCGGAGTCGCAAGCGGGAACTCGGTAACCAGCGCGCCCTGTTCGGCAATTCGCGCCGCGAGCTTCCAGTTTTCCTTTGGATAGACTGCATCCAGTCCTGTCCCCATCACGCCAACCGTCAGACCTCCAGCCTCGAGCGCGCCTCGATGCGCAGCCGAGTCGATGCCACGCGCCAGACCAGAAATGATAGTCACTCCGCGTTCTGCCAGCTCTCGCGCGAGCTTTTCTGCGACGTTGCGCCCGTAGGTCGAGCACCTTCGCGAGCCGACCATCGCAATTGCGGGCTGCGACAGCGCCGCCTCAAAGCGTCCCACGCAGTAGATCACAATCGGCGGATCGTATGTTTCACGAAGGAGCCTTGGATATCGCTCGTCCTTTAGCACCAGAGCGTCGGCGCCGAGCTTCCCAAGCTCCTCGATCTCGCGAGAAGCTTTTTCGCGCGGCTCCTTGTTTTTGATGCCGTCGATCGTGTCTCGCTTGAGCCCTGCAGACTCCAACGAGCGCACGCCGGCTTCGAAGACCGAAGCGGGTGAGCCGAATTCGTCGATCAGCATCGCAGCGGTCCGCGAGCCCACGCCGATCACAAAGCTCAACGCGATCCAATCACGAACCGAGTCTTCAGTTCCGGGGCACATTAAAGAGTCCAACATTTGGAGAGAGCGAGAATTGTCGCGGCAGTTTTTGTGCGCGGCGGGGTGAAGAACGGCCCGATTCTATCCTTTTTCAGGCATTAGTCAAGCAATGTTGTGACGGAACGCGGAGATTGCCAATTATTGAGATTGTAGAGTGCACCCTGCGGTTAGTAGAATCTCCAATCATATCAGCCCCAAGGAGATCAGATGGCAAACGTTCGACGGATGAAAGCAATAGCCGAGGCAGCAATAAAGCGGCTTGATCCAGGAGCGATAACCGAGGGTAACTTCTACGATGACGCAAGCGGGCGCCTGTTTGTCACTATCTTCAAAGGCACGCGAAAGGTATCCGTTGCCTTAAGAGAACAGGACTTCGATAACGGTGCGGAAAGAATGAACCGTGCCATCGCGGATGGAGTCAGACGTCTGGCGGAGACCCCAATCGGTTAGCTCGGCCCCTCATGTCCTACAAGTATAGAGAGGCTTTCCTCAACGAGTTCTCGCGCCACGGCATCGTCCCCCGCGGCAACACTCCGCCCGAGCTGATCCACGAGTTCATAAACAGCCTGTATCTATTTGAGATTCGCGCACTCAAACGACGCGTGCTGGATGGCGCGGTCGCAAAGCCAGACTACGCACGCCAGGTAGAATCCCTGCGCAACCGCTACCCGGTTCTCGCGGTGCCGGTGCGGCTATGGCTGGAATCGGAATAAAACAAAACAGCCTCCGGCTCGACCGTTCAAGCCGGAGGCTGTGCACGTGACTTCTATGGAGCGGCGGTCGCACGGGACCAACTAGACAATCACTCCTGGCCGGCCCTCGCACAAAATCGCCGGGCGTTTCATTTCCGCCCCGACGTGTCGACTCTGAAGACACCCCATCCATTTTGTGCGGACGGGCCTGATGGGGCGTTGCCCACCACGATCAGGTGCCCAGAGTTCTGCGAGTAGATCTTCCCATCCGGCCCCAGCGACGCAGGTGTGTAGGCCGCGCCGAGCGTGCTCTGCTGGAAGATCCTCTGCCTGAGGGTCCCGCCCTGGTTTATCGAGTAGAGCCAGCCGTCTTCGCTGTTGCCGTACACGACGCCGTTCGAATCAATCGCCAATGCGTTGATGCACCATTCGTGGCTGTTCGGATGATCGTCGACGCAGGTAATTGATCCATCCGGCTGGCGGAAGCAACTCAGGGTGTTGGTGTTCTTGAACATCCATTCGACCTGAAGGTTCTTCTTGAGTTGCGTTACGAAGTACGCTTCCGGGTCGTTAGGATATGTCGCGGTTCGATCCGGCGGGCAGACCGCATCATCGTTGCAGTACGATCCAACGCCGCCGTAGTGATTCTCCTTCATCACTATCGAATAGGTGCCGCCATGCTGGTAGATTCCCGGGGTAATGTCCCAACCGAATCTGTACGCACCCAGAAAGTCGCCGTTCGAACTGAGCTTCATCAGATGCCCCTGAGCGAAGTTGTACCGCGTATAGGCGCCGAACAGAATGCTCCCGTCTGGAGCGATGGTCGGAGTTGAAGAACCGTCGTCGAGCACTCTTCCCGGAGGCGGCTCATTGGTGCCCGGGTCAACGCCTGCGTGAGCGCCGACGCGGCAGCCACCGGGCGTACCGTTGAGTGGCAGCAACGACGTGCTCGAATTCGTCCCATCGTTGCACCCGTCGCTGAGACGTCCTCTCAGCGATGCTGCCCACCTCCCGGTGAGGTTGGTATTCACCGCGATCAGATAGTTGTATCGAGTGACGAAGTGGCCTTTGCTGACCGTGTAAATCGTCCCGTCGGGCGCGATCGCGGGCGCAACGTTGAGCGCCGCCCGTTGCTTACCACAGGGAGTTGTCGTCGGTACGGCGTCCGGGCTCGGAGGCCACGGAAGCTGGCTGGCGGCGAACTCCACTTTGCACCCCGCGGTCGCGGCTGGGACTGCCTCACCTTTGATTTGAGCCCCCGCCAGAAGCGTCGTGTAGCTTACCTTCGTCACCGCATCGTCCGGCGCGACCTTGACCAGCCAGGAATCGACAATATCCTTGCTGAAAAAGCTCGTGCCACCAGGCGCAACTTCAACCACATTGTAGTAGATGTTGCCCGCGCTGTCGGCGGTCAAGGGACTCGCGGTATACCTCTTCGAATCCAGGGTGGGGAACGGGTTGATACGGGTCACAACGGCGCCATTCGAGCGATTAAGCTTGAAGATGGTTCCGCCGGCGCCCGGGTCATAGACGAATCCGTTGGCCAGGACCGCGTGGTAGACAGGTTCCCAGAAATCAAACTGCGATCCTGGAGCGACCCAGTCGCTGTCGAAAGTCCAGATCTTGACTAGCTGGTTGCCCTGCCATTGGAATCTGTTCTGGTGCCACAACTGCGTATCGTAGTGTTGCGTGTTGTAGTTTCCGGTTTTCGACTCCATGAATACGTCGTCGCCGTCTACGAGCGGCACCTGATAGTGTACGAGGAGGTCCCCGCCTGCTGCCGCTATCTCCTGCGGGGCAACCTCATCGAAGATTACGTCGGCAAGAATCTGATCAAGGTTCTGCCCGACAACGTTCAGAGATCCTGTGTGCTGCGGATTCTGAGCCCACTGCGGCCAGCTCAAGCCGCCGGACTGGATCTGAATGATGCTCGCTTTGGCTGGCCCGGTCGACGGTTGCCCGACGACCCTTCCAGTGCTGAGGATTTCGCGTTGACTGAGCACTCCCGGGGTAAGGCTGGTGATCGACCGTGGCGCCCTTCGCGCCAGCCTTGCGGGAAGGTCACTCGTTTCTCGTTTTGCGGTTTGGGGGGCTGTCTGAGTTTGCGCTATCGCCGACGCAGATGCCAGCAATAGGACGCAGATGCTAGTGAAAAGTTTCAGAAGTCTTGGCATTCTTTCCTCCTTTAGCGAACAGACTGTCAATTGACATTGTTCTGAATTGTTCAAAGGGACGTGAGGTGGGACGTTTCTGGCAAGGTGCCTGGCACCTCACAATCGTCGTCTCGGTTGCATGTCACCGGATCGCCCTCGGTTTATGGGACAAGAGCGAATCGGGATGCTTTTCGTGCGACAATCTGCCGGGCGTTTGTGATTCTCGAAGCGTGTAAGGATCAGGGGACAGACGCCTCGGCGGCCGCAATTATATCACTCGGCAATTCATGCGCAAGGAATTTTATGTAATTCTTCTCGCTGGTGATTGAGTTCTTCAGTACAAATCGTTTGCCTTTGACTTTTCCTCGCCGACGCCATACCTTGCCAATTGCAATGACGGGCTGTAAGAATTTCACTTGCGAAAGCGGAGAAGCGAATCGGCGTGAATCTGAAGGACCTGACGAACATCGAGGAACTGGATGGGGCGCTTACGGAGTCGCATAAGCGGCCCATACTCCTGTTCAAGCACAGTCTCACTTGCCCACTCAGTATGAGGGCCCTTAATGAGCTGCAATCACACCTCGAGCGCGCTGACTCCCGAATCAGCTATAAGTTGATCACCGTGCAAACTGCTCGCGCTGTTTCAGACGCAGCCGCCTCCAGGCTGAGGCTCACTCATCAATCACCGCAGGCGATTCTGGTTAGAAACGGGAGCGAAGTCTGGAGCGCGTCGCACTCCGACATAACCGTTTCAGCGCTGGATCGGGCCATATGCCGGGAGATCGGTTCCGATAAACAGAGCAAGGACTGAATTGTCGCCCGCATCTTGACCGGCATTCGGGTTTCAAGATAATCATCCGACGTGATAACGAGTAGACTGAGACCTCACCTCGACAAGCTCCTGCTCTTTGCTATTTTTGCGGTCCTGTCGGCCTCGACGATCGCCTGGTCATTGCGAGACCGAACGCCTCCGCCGTGGGATCCCTCCGATCATCTCCGGTACGCTTACGATTATTATCGACTGCTCGCCCACGCAGACTTTGCTGGATTCGCCCGAGAGTTCTTCAGCGCTCATCACTACTATGCGCCATTCATTCACCTGTTCAGCGCAATCGTGTTCTTGCTATTCGGAGCTTCCAGGCTGACGGGAATAGGCGTGAACCTCTTGTCGCTCGCGGCAATGCTCTGGGCGGTCACAAGTATCTCGCGTCAGCTTTACGCACCCGCGCCATCTGAGTCCCCTGATGGCAAGCAAGCGACGCCTGTTGCTTTGGGCGTTCTGCCGGCGCTGATT
>DATIFP010000094.1:0-17857 GCA_035455165.1 Blastocatellia bacterium | reverse complement strand
CTCAACGGACACCGGTAATTGGCGTGCGGCGGCAACGCCGCCGCTTTCGTTTCGTCAACAACAAGCCAAAAGCGGCGGCGTTGCCGCCGCAGTCCAAAAATCACCACCTCACGCGCACTCGATACGCCAGCGTAGCCGAGCCGTCGGCCGCTACCGGAACCGTAAACCGCGATGCGAATGCCGCGGTCTTTTCCCACTTGTGACTCGATGAAAGCATCTCCCAATCGCCGCCGATCGGTTCGTTAACCGTCACCGTCACCGCTTCCTTTTTGTGATTGCGAATCGCGATCTGATAAGCGTACTCGTACACCCGAGAGCTGATCACCCGATAGTCCATCATCTTTCGTTCGCCGACGATATCGAACGCGTCACCGACCTTCACCTTCACCGTCTCGTCCTTCGGCGTGTGATCGATTCGGTCTTCGCCGATAAACTGCTGGCCGCCCGCCGAGTCCGCCTTGTACAGCCGAATGATCCCCGCGGGCAGCGGCTGACCCAGACCGTTCTTCTGCGAGTTTGCGAACTCGATGTACACACCGATCTTCTCTTTGATCGGTTCCCCCGGGTTGTTGTACCCGCGATAGTAGTAAGGCTGGCCGTAGATCACGAACTGCTTGTTGGCGCCCACACCGTTCGCTTCGAGCAGGCTGATCTGCTTAGTCTGCGCGTTCTTGAGAGTCGTGCGCCGCTGCAATGTGTACAGGTGATACTCGAAAAATGATTCTTCTTTGAACTGCTCGGATTTTGCGGCGCCTGCGATTGCGTCGCGCATCTTTCCCTCATACGCCTGCCGATCCTGAGCCCGATGGACGTCGCCGGCCACGAGCTTCAATTCCGCGTTGTTGTATTCGGCGCCGGTGTTGTTGTCGATGGTCACCCAACCCGTCACGTCCGCGCGCGTTTCATCTGAATTGACCAACACGACATAGTCGGCTCGCCAGTTGATTCCGCCGGTCAGGTAGGACGCTTCGACCGACTGGGTCGCGGCCCGATCGCTCGAGAGCTTCCACACAAGCGTGGGCTTTGCGATCAGGTTCTCGGGCAGTTGCGGGAACCGGATCTCGGCGATGTTTGATGGACTGATGACGATCTGATCGCCGATTTGCCAGACCGCGCCGTTGTTGTTCGACAGCAGTGTTGCTTCGGTTGGGGTGAGCACTTCGTTCTGGTTCGCATGCGAGCGCAGCACGAGCGTGACCTTCTTCCCGACGTACTTGTCGAGCAGTTTCTGCGGCGAGAGCAAATCGTACTCGTAGTTCTGTTCGACTACCGATAGCGCATCGGGCGCAGTCAGCGACTTGATGTGCACGGTCGCAGGGTTTATCTGCTGGGCTACCCCACCAAATTTGAGCGACGCTTCGCCGCGCGGGAGCGCGATATTGCGTCGATCCCGGATTAGACCGAGGTTGACGTTGTAGATAGTTATGGCGACGGACTTCTGTTCTTCGGGCGTGCTGGTCAGATCATTGCTGCTCGTCCCGGCAACAGACGGGACGGCGGGCACCAGCATCAGACCAATGAGCAGCACCCCAAAGAATCTGTGTGACATTCTGTTCTTCATGTTCTTCATTTTCTCTTCTCTCCATTCTGTTCCTTTTACAAAAGGGCGCGCCCAACCCGCGTTGCGAGTGGAGGCGCGCCCGAGCTTTTGTCCTTCGCTTGCTTGAACGGAGATTCGTGGGATGTCTTGCATAGAAGTTGTCGTGATTTGAATGACGAGGGTGGGCGCACGGGCGCGCCCCTACCCGCTCGGGTTAGCTTTGCGAGTCTCGGCGGTCTCTGCGCGAAACACTAATTGAATGGCCGAGAAAATTACTTGGGACGAAAGCTGTTATCGAATTGCGGAGCGCTACTTCTGTCTTGCTCCAGCTCGCTGCCGCGCTCGCAGATAGACTCGAACGTCATCACCACGTGGATTAACGATGTAAACCGACACACGCCCATCTGGGAGCGTCTGAATCGTAGCCGGCGAAGAAAGAGCCGTCAGATACCAGCCCTGCGGAAGAACCACCGTGTTGCGCAGGCGGCCAAATGTGCGGTCCCAAACCAACTCTTCGCCGTCAAGGTACAGGCTCTTCGCATCGGCGTACGTCTCTTTGAGCCGAATCCGGTTTGTTGTCCCCGCGGCAAGCGGGCGCGCGAGGTGAGTGACGACGATTTCGGTATCATCTTTAACGTCGCCGACCGCGAGCTTCCGCTCGCGAGCGGTTTTGCCGTCGATCGTCTCCCACCTGAGGCTGTCTCCGCTGTCGAGGTCTATGCTTTCGGGATCGGTGACGTGACTGCCCGCGCGCACGACGTTGAAATAGTATCTCTCGCCAACGTTGCGCACGGTGTAATCGTGAGTGATGCGAAACGCGTGCGTCTCCGGTGCTTGCAGCTCGTAAAGGATCTCTCGATCTTGATATCCCCGTTCGGTGAAACGCGAGTTCTGACAGAACGCCGGCGCTAAAGGAAGCTCAACAACAATCGTGGCGGCCACGGCTGTAATGATCCACGCCACGCCGGTTCGGACAATCCTCATTTCGGCACCTCCGCCCTCTTTGCGCTCGCCGGGAGCTTCCGCGCCTTGATCGTCACCTCGAGCTGACCTCCGCTTCCCGGGTTGACGAACGCCAGTTTCAACCGGCCATCGCTTTCCACCAGCACCTGGGTGGCTACCGACGATGAGACGATTTCATAACCCGCGGGCAGCACAACGCTGTTGCGCGGGATGCCGAGCGGCCGCTTGAAGACGATTGAGTCGCCTTCGGTGTAATAGCTTTTGTCGTCTCTGTAGGTCTTGATGATCGCCAGCCTGTATTCGCCGCGCGCGGGAACGGGGTGAGCGAGGTGGACCTGAATGTATTTACTTGCAGGGTTGAAGCGCTCCGCACGCGGGTTTGATTTGTCGCCAGCGGCTTCGGCGGCCTGCGCGCCGGTCACCACTTCGAACTTCAGCGGCTTGCCGGTCGCCAGATCGATGACGGATTCCTCCGAAGCTTCGGCTCCTTCGCGAATGGCGTTGAAGTGGAACTTCGCGCCGGGCCTCGTCTCGGTCACCTCGTAGTAGATCTTGAACTGATGTGTTTCGGGCGCGAGCAGCTCGTATCGCGTGTAGGTGTCGGGGGACACGAACTGAGCCATCGCCGTGAATGAGGCAAAGCACGACGCAGCTACCGAAAATGCCAACGCGCTGACTGCGACTGGTCTCTTCCTCACGATGAGCCTCCATCAATGTGAACGCACAACCGACCCGCTCTTCATAACGAACCTCACGCGCTGAAGCTCAGTGATGTCTTTGAGCGGATCGCCTTCGACTGCGATCAGGTCCGCAAACCTGCCGGCCTCGATCGTCCCAATGCGATCCTGCCAGCCAAGCAACTCGGCTGCGTCGCCGGTGGCCGATCGGATCGCCTGAGCCGGAGTCATTCCGTTCTTAACCATCCACTCGATCTCTTTCGCGTTCTCGCCGTGCAACCCCGCGACCGCATCCGAGCCCATCACAATCCAGACTCCCGCCGCCAGCGCTCTTCGAAAATTGCTCGCGGTCATGCTCCTCAATTGCTCGAGCGCCTGCCAGCGCGCTTCATTGAAGTTGAACCTGTCTCGATGAGCGACGTAGTGATTCGGGAGATACAGCGTGGGCACAAGCGCAGTGTGGTGTTCGATCATCAACTTGATGGCTTCATCGTCGAGCTTTGAGCCGTGCTCGATGGATGCAACTCCGGCCCGTACCGCGGCTTTGATCCCCTCGGTCGCGTGAGCATGCGCGGCGACTTTAAGACTCGCTTTTGAAGCCTCATCGACGATCGCCCGGATTTCGTCTTCGTTGTACAAAAGCACATCGCCGCCACCGGCTCCCGGCGTTACGAACACTTTGATCACGCCGGCGCCCGCCGCGATCTGTTTTCGCACGAACTCGCGAATCGCGCTGATGCGTTGAGTCAAATCAGCGGTTGAGTCAGGAGGTCGCGAGCGAGTCAGCGGCGCTCCTGACGCCTGGATGCGCGGACCCGAAGCCGCCCCTTTGTTGATCGCTCGGCGAAGATCGAAGTCTATTCCATCACCGGCGCCCAGATTCCTGACTGTCGTGAAACCGGCTCCCAGAGTCAATCTCGCGTTCTCAGCCGAGTAGATCGCCGTGATTGCGGGTCGCTCGTTCTGTTCCGTGTCGTAGTGATAGGTGAGGTGTGTGTGGGTGTCGATCAAGCCGGGGAGCACGCTTGCGCCACTTAGATCGATCACTTCCGCGCCGTCAGGAATCTTGAGGCCCTGCCCGACAGTGGTTATGCGATCGCCCTCGATCAGAATCACCGCGCCGGCGATCGGCTTCGCGCTCTTGCCGTCGATGAGCCGGCCACATCGAATGGCAAGCTGGCGCGTGGCGCCGGCGTCGTGGCTCACTGCAAGCGACGGAGCAAGACAGAAGAAAAGAACAAGCACGAAGCTAAGGCGCTTTTTCATGAGTCGCCCTTTCCTGGAGTCGCTAATCCTTCTTGCGGGTCTTGGTCTTATCGACGACGACCTTGCCGCCTTTCATCACCCACCGAACATTGTTTATTACAACGCCAATGTCAGTCAGCGGGTCTCCCTCGACCGCCACCATGTCCGCGTAGTAGCCGAGTGCTATTGCCCCAAGGCTCTTCTCCATGCCGAGCAGCGCCGCGCCGTTTGCTGTTGCGGCAGTGAGTGCCTGCTGCGGCGTCATCCCGGCTTTTACGAACCATCCCAACTCGCGCGTGTTTTGACCGAACATAGTAAACACCGCGTCGGAACCCATCGCGAAGGTCACGCCGGCTTTGAACGCGCGTCGAGCCGTTTCGAGGTTGCGCGCGACATAAGCCTCGAGCCGTTCGGCGACCTCGGGACCGTAGCCGAATTGCTCCCTATACTCTGCGTAATATCTGTTGTGATCGATTGTCGGGACGTAGAAGACTTTGCCCCGGGCCATCTCTGCGATGGTTGCGTCATCCATATCGGTCGCGTGCTCGACCGAGTCAGCACGCGCCCGCACGGCATCGCGAGCGCCCGCCGGCCCGTAAGAATGGACTGCGAGCTTCTTGCCGAGATCATGCGCCGCGTCGGCGGCGGCTTTCATTTCGTCAAACGTGTAGGTCTGGTTGCCTGACACGTCCTGTGCGCTGCCGGTCGAGCCGAACATCTTGACCCAGTCGGCGCCCGCGGCAATCTGCTCGCGCGCCGCGCGGGTGACTTCATCCACGCCGTTTGCCTGTCCCCTACTTGGCGTCGGGGCTGGACCTCGCGAGTTCGGTCTCGCGACATGGAGCCCGTAGCCCGAGACGAACATGCGCGGGCCAATCATCGCTCCCAGATTTATCAAGTCACGCATTGCGATATCGGTGTACTCATCGGCGTGTAGGTTGCGGACCGTCGTCACTCCAGTCTCAAGAGTCTTCCTTGCGTTCTCCTGAGCGAGGAACATGCTCATCGAAGGCAAGCGGGCGCCGAGTTGGGCCCACGGGCGCGTACCAGGCGCCTGGTCCCAGTAGTAAGTCATGTGAGTGTGCGCATCGATGAGTCCCGGGATAACGGTGTAGCGGCTCAGGTCGATCACCTGGGCGCCGGCGGGAATCTTCAGTCCGGGACCGACCTGAGTTATTCGATCTCCCTCGATCAGGATCACGGCGTTGGCGATGGGGTTGTCGCTCTTGCCATCGACCAGCTTGCCGCAGCGAATCGCGATTTGCTTGGCGCCAGACGTCTGTGGGCTGCTAGTTTGACTCTCGTGGTGGATCGTCGGCCCAATCATGCAGAACATTGAGAGGAAAAGTGTTGAACGTCTCACTATGCCTCCTTCTAAGAAGGGAAGCTGAATAATAGGAGCACGAGAACCGGAGTCTATCACCGCTTGGAGTTGTCGCCGAAGGGCGATTTGACGCGTGATCAGTTCAGTTTCAACCCCAGCCTTTGAAGTCACCGGCATGGTTGCTCCCAATTCGAAACAGACTCCCTCAGGAGGAGGGGCATCTTAATAGCGACCCTGACCCCTTCGTTGTAACCCGCGCGGCGCTTTGTTAAGATGCCCGCCAAATCAGGAGGCTCGAACATGAAAACTAGGAATTCACTGACCAGGCGCGGGTTTATGACGAGCGCGGCGCTCGGCGCCGCGGCTGTTGGCGTCGGCTTGCCGTCCAGCCTGAGCGCCGCCGCGTATGGCACTGCAGTGGCTGCGAGCGAGCGTGAACCGCTGAGGCTTCACCGAAACGAGAGCCCCTACGGGCTGGCGCCCGCTGCCGCGGAAGCAGTCAAGGGCGCGGTCGACTCAAAATCATCTCGCTATCCGATCGAAGAACCAAAAGTGCTCGAGGAAGTCATCGCAAAGCGCTTCGGGGTCGAGAAGGAGAACGTGCTCCTGGGCTACGGCTCGATCGAGGTTCTGAAGATGGCGACCGAGTCCTTCTGCAACGCTGGCCATCCGGCGGTGGTGGCCGAGCCTACGTACGAAGCGGTGGTCAACTTCTGTCCGTTCGTTCACGCGCGACCGATAAAGATAAAGCTCAACGCGGAGCAAAAACACGATCTTCCGAGGATGCTCCACGCGAGCCGCGGAGCCGGAATGATCTTCCTGTGCAATCCGTCGAATCCCGCGGGCACGTACGTCGACAAGACGGAGACGGAAGGCTTCGTTCGCAAGCTGCCGCGAGGGGTGGTGCTGATCTCCGACGAAGCTTATTTCGACTATGCCGACGCGCCGGATTACGAGAGTTGCTTGCGCTACGTGAAGGAAGGCCTTCCGGTTGTAGTGTCGCGCACGTTCTCGAAGATCTATGGGATGGCGGGAATAAGGGTGGGCTATGCGCTCGGGCGCAAGGACCTGATCGCGCGGATGGCAAAACGCAGGCTTGCGAACAATCCGAATCAGCTCGCAGTGGCTGCAGCTATGGCGGCGTTGAAGAACGACGGCGAGTTCGTGGCTCGCGTTAAGAAGATGAACTCGGAAGTGCGCGACTACGTCAGTCACGAAGTGAGCGCCCTGGGGTTCAAGCCTATACCGTCGCAAGCGAACTTCGTGATGATAGCCATAAACCGACCGGCTCAGCCTGTGATCGATGAGCTCAAGAAACGCAACGTACTTGTAGGACGGTTGTTCCCGTCGATGCCGGACCACGTTCGAGTAAGTTTCGGCACGATGGCGGAGATGAAGACGTTCGTACAGGAGTTCAAAGAGGTGATGAGCGCTCCATACGCGGCGGGTTCGGGGACAAGTCGCGCTAAGTAATGGTTCGGTCAATCGGGCGTCCCGGTCCTCCACCTGGGACCGCACGCGGCTCGCGTGCCTGATTCCAACACCCGGTCTTCCTACCTGGGACCGCGTGCCTGATCACGAATGCATAATCCATCGCACCTGTTTGCCAAACACGTCCAGCGCATTCAAGCACGCGAGCCGCGTGCGGTCCCAGGTTCTTATTCCGCCTTCGCCCAATAACCTGCACTACTCCATTTCCAGTCCTGCGGTGACCGGCACAGCCCGGCTTTGACCGGATTGTTCTCGATGTAAGCAACTGCATTAGCAAAGTGCTGTTCGTCGCGGATGTAACGGTCAAACGGTTCCTTTCGCCAGAAATCACCTCGTCTCCCGAGGGCTTTGTTGCACTCGTGCGCCGTGTATGACTTCCATGTGTGGACGATCTTACCCATCTCCAAACCTGAAGTCGGAGTGAATAAGACGTGTACGTGATTCGGCATCACAACCCAGGCGTGAAGGCGATATCGGTCGCCATCGGAGTACAACAGGCTCCCTTGGATGATCGCCGCAATGCGGTCCTCTTTCGTGAGGCAAGAACCATAGCCCTGGTCCAGGTAGCCATCAATGCGTTTGCGCCACGCGCGGTCCAGCTCATTATCTGGGAGTTGTTTCAGTTCTTCGCGCCATCGAGCGAGCACGGTCTGCGGCATCGAATCAAATAGCCGAAAGGTGACTGTTTGCGTGATCTCCTCGCCACTGAAGTGAGGCACATATCCGCGAGAGTACCAACCCGGTGTACCAACGTGCCGCGCCTTCTCCTTTGAGAGAACGGGACGCTTCTTCCATTGGTCACCCATCGTTGCATCCTGGGACCGCACGCGGCTCGCGTCCTTGATTCCATCCTGGGGCCGCACGCGGCTCGCGTGCTTGATTGCGATCGTTTACAACTTAAATGTTAGCGTCGCACCCCAGAGCGTGCGCAGCGCACTCAAGCACGCGAGCCGCGTGCGGTCCCAGGATTATTTCTTCACGGTCGGGTACTGAATCCCGAGTTGTTCCAAATAAGTTTTGTACTTACTCGAGTCGTAGTAATACTTCTTCAACTCGGGGCGGAACTTCTCCATCTTGTCTTTATTCAGCTCGATCGCCGGCTGATCACTCGGATTGATCAGAGGAGTGTACTTGATGTCCTTCGTCTGAACGTCTTTGAAATAGGTCCACGCCAGTTTGATCAGCTCCGGCGACAGCAGGTAGTCGAGCGCGGTCATGGCTTGTACCTTGGCTCCGGCGGTCGCTCCTTTGTGCGCAATCGGCGTGGCCATCGCGATCGCGTTTGGCCAGCTGTGCCCGGGCAGGTTCGGGATGTTGGACGGGAAACGCAAATAGACCATCGGCACGTTCCACGAGATGTCGCCGACGTCATCCGAACCGCCACCGGTTGGGTCCTTCGGCGGCTCGAGCTCTTTGACCTTCGTTTTCATGCCCTCGACTTTTGCGCCTATTTCTTTTTGCAGCGCTTTCGCCAACGTCTGATCTGCTTCGCTCCATTCGGGCATGCCCACCATCTCGATGTTCTTCTGCTGGACCTCGGCGATCGGCTTGTTGAAGTGACAGGGCCACGCGGACCCGACTACACGTTGAGTTACCGTGGTATCGGTCATCATCGTCGCTGCTTGCGCCATCTTATTGCCAAGCTCGTAGAGTTCCTTGATGCGCGGATACTCCAACTCGCGGAAGTAATACCACACTGTGGCTTCCGAGGGCACAACGTTTGGCTGGTCCCCGCCGTCGATGATCACGTAGTGAGAGCGTTGCTGTAGTCTGAGATGCTCGCGTCGAAAGTTCCACGCGGTGTTCATCAGCTCCACTGCGTCAAGAGCGCTGCGTCCGGACCACGGAGCCCCCGCAGCGTGAGCCGCTTTGCCGTGAAAGAAATACTGGACGGAAACGAGCCCGCTGTTGTTTGCGGTCTGGCCGTAGTTAGTTGCGAAATCCGAATCGACGTGACACCCGAGCACGATGTCGACGTCCTTGAACAAGCCGGCTCGAACGAAGAAGGCTTTTGCGGCTACGAGTTCTTCGGCAACTCCCGGCAGCAGCTTGATCGTGCCCCCGATCTTGTACTTCTCCATCAGCTTCTTAAGCACGATTGCGGCAGTCACGTTCACCGCCTGACCCGAGTTGTGCCCTTCGCCGTGACCGGGGGCGCCTTCGATTAAGGGATCGTGATAAGCGACTCCCGGCTTCTGCGAAGCCTTTGGTATGCAGTCGATGTCGGTGATGAAGGCGATGACCGGCTTGCCGGAGCCGTAGGTTGCAACCCAGGACGTCGGCATGCCCGCGACTCCGCGATCGACCTTGAAACCGTTCTTCTCGAGAATCCCGGTGACGTATTTTGACGTTTCGAATTCCTGAAACCCGAGCTCGCTGAAGCTGAAGATCTGATCGACCATTTGCTGAGTGAGATCCTTCAGGCCATCTACCTCGGATATTGCCTCGCGTTTCAAGTCATCTAGCTTCGGAGCCGTTTGAGTGCGAGCCGGCAGACTAACTGCCAGAATCATCGCGATCGAAAGCAGGTGCGCATTTATCCTCATCCTTCATCCACCCCTCGAATCATTCTCACGTTCTGAACAACGCGGCCCACAGGGCTTCCAACGCCACCATAATCAGAGAGCCGCTAGCCGCCCAAAGAAGCCATACACCAATACGGACCTCCACTAACCCAAGTGACGCTGCGCGAGATTATGACTTTTCGTAGACCAAGTCAACAAACCGGGTGTGTCCTAAAATCGTATTGCTGGGCATTTGCACGTGGCCGATGTCCAGTCGCTCAAGTTGGTAAGATCTCGTCTTTTATTAACACCCAAGTTCAGGCCTTCCTCGAGGCTGGGCGATCAAGCACTATTACAGTACCTTGGGGGGCTGAGGCCGCGAGGAAAGGCATGTCGAGGCGTTTGCAAAAAACCACCGTTGCTGAGACGATACACCTTCCGAATCAGTGCTGGAATTTTTTGTAACCGGGCGAAGACTTTTTGAGTCTTAGGCGTCAGGCGGGCGCGCTCGTGGCCGTGCTTCCACTGGCGCGGACGCGAGCACGCTCTGCCAGCTTCATCAGGATAAACCAGGGATAGACAGGATACACAGGACTCGATGGCCGGGGTCTACCCTGCGTTCCTGTGTATCCCTGTTTGAACGACCTTCTCATTCACGATTTCCAGCTATCAAAGCTATTCAATGGAGGACACCATGAACCGAGGACGCTTGCTTGCTCTCAGGTTGACTTGCGCGCTTGTCATCGCGTGCGCCAGCGTCGCACTGTTAACGGCGACCAGCCGGGCTTCGAGTTCGCCCAAACCTGCGGCCCCGCAAAAGAAGGAAAAAGCCAAGCCCGCGGCTGCCGCATCGAAGAACAACGAGGAGTATTCCGCGAAGATCAAAGAGTACACGACCGAGAAGTACTTCCTGACGGAGCTGGTCGACCACCTGCCGGCGTCCGACAAGGTGCCCTCGCCCGATAAGGTTCTCGGTTATGTGATCGGCACGCCTAACAAGCTTACGTACACCAAGGACATGTATCGCTACTATCGCGAGCTCGAAAAGGCTACGCCGCGTGTTCGCGTGTTCACCGCGCCCGAGAGATCCGAGGAAGGAAGGGAGCAGTTGCTGGTCGTGGTCAGCGATGAAGCGAACATCGCAAGGCTCGACCGATATAAAGAGATCACCTCGAAACTCGCCGATCCGCGCAAGACCGGCGACGCAGAAGCGCAACAGTTGATCAGCGAAGGCAAGGCTATTTATTGGGCGTCCGGGTCGATCCACTCGCCCGAGCAAGGCTCGCCCGAGATGTTGATGGAACTTGCATACCGGCTTGCGGTCGAGGACTCGCCCTTCATCGACGCGATACGAAAGAACGTCATCGTGATGATCACGCCCGCGCTTGAAGTAGACGGGCGCGATCGTTCAGTCGACGTCTACAACTATCGCAAGGCGAACCCGAACAAGCAGGCGCCGCCGCTGCTGTATTGGGGCAAGTACGTGGCGCACGACAACAACCGCGACGGGCTCGGGATGGCTCTCGCTCTTTCACGCAACCAGATGAAAACGTTCCTGGAATATCACCCCGTCGTCTTGCACGATCTGCATGAGTCTGTGCCGTTTCTGTACACGTCGACCGGAACGGGCCCCTACAATGCCTGGCTCGATCCTCTGGTTATCGATGAGTGGCACGTGCTTGCGTATCACGAGATCGAACAGATGACCAAGCGCGGTGTGCCTGGCGTGTGGACCCACGGGTTCTACGATGGCTGGGCTCCGAACTACATGTTTTACGTCGCGAACGGGCACAACTCGATTGGGAGGTTCTATGAGACGTTCGGTGGACAAGGAGCGGACACGAGCGTGCGCAACGTGGGGAACCAATCTCAACGCGACTGGTTTCGCCCGAATCCGCCGCTCCCGTGGGTGAAGTGGTCGATCCGAAACAACATCAACATGCAACAGTCGGCAATCCTGTTCGCGATGAATTACGTTGCAGGTCAGAAGGACCGATTCCTGAACAACTTCTACATCAAGAGCAAACGGTCGATCGCGAAGGCCGCCAACGAAGGTCCCTATGCCTGGGTGATTCCCGGCGACACCCCTCGTCCGGTCGAAGCTGCTGACACGGTCAACCTCCTTCGATTGATGGGGGTCGAGGTTCAAACCGCGACCAGGGAATTCAGCTTCAAAGACCAGAAGTTTCCCGCCGGCTCGTACATCGTCCGGATGGACCAACCTTATTCACGAATGGCGGATATGCTGTTCGACACTCAGTACTACAACGTCAACGATCCGCGGCCGTACGATGATACCGGCTGGACGCTCGGAGCGTTGCGCAACGTGAAGACGGTGAGGGTCACGGACAAATCCGTGCTCGATACCCCGATGGTGTTGTTGACCAGCGACGCCAAGGTGAGGGGTAAGATCACAGGATCGGCTGCCACAGCCGGTTTCATCATCAATCACAACGCCGACAACACGCTTGCGACCCTGCGCTACAAGCTCAAAGACGTCAAGATGAACGCTGCCGAGGACTCATTCAAGATCGCCGATCAGCAATTCAACGCCGGTTCGTTCATCATCAAGACCGAAGGCAATCCGCCGGACCTTCGCGCGCGTCTGGATGCGGCGGTGACCGATCTAGGGCTGACCGCCTCGGCTGTGGACAAGCTTCCGGAGGTCAAGACTCATGAGATAGCTGCCGCCCGCATCGCGATCGTTCACACCTGGACCAACACTCAAAACGAGGGCTGGTATCGAATCGAGTTCGACAGGCTCCAGATTCCTTACTCGTACATCTCGGATCACGTGATTCGAGACACGCCGAATCTGCGCGAGAAATACGATGTGATTATCTTCCCGCCGGTTGGCGGTTCGGCCCAGGGGATTGTGAACGGGACGCCGATGCGCGGCGATCCGGTTCCATGGAAACAATCCGACATAACTCCGAACATGGGCTTTTCGCCCGATCAAACTGACGACATGCGCGGCGGAATGCAACTTCGCGGTGTGTTGAACCTTCAGCGATTTATCGAAGATGGCGGATTGTTCATCGCCATCACCAACGTCTCTCAGATACCGATCGATTACGGCTTGACCACCGGGGTCTCGATTCAAGACGCGCGGCAACTCAACGCGCGCGGCTCGGTGTTCAGCGCGACATTCGCGGACAAGAAGAGCCCGATCGCATACGGCTACGGCGATTCGCTTCCGATCTACTTCAGCCAGGCTCCGCTGCTCAACGTGAGCGCCACGGGCGGCTTCGGCGGAGGTGGCGGAGGCGGCGGTGGAGGCGGAGGCTTTGGAGGCGGAGGCGGGGCGGCGGGACAACGGCCATCGGGGCGGGGCTCGCTCACGGATCCGGACATCGTCCAGTCAATGCCTCAAGCCGGTCCGCGGCCCCAACAGCAGACCCGCCCGGGCGAAGAAGGCATCCCCGAAGAAGTGCGTCAATTCGCCGCCGCGCTCATACCTCCTCCGAATATGAGGCCGAGAATCGTGCTGCGATTTAACACCAACGAGAAAGAGCTATTGATAAGCGGCATGCTGGCGGGCGGATCGGAGCTTGCAGGTAAGCCCGCCGTAGTTGATGTGCCGGTTGGCAAGGGTCACGTGGTGATGTTTGCGAACAACCCCATGTGGCGGCATCAAACACAAGGAAGCTTTTTCCTGTTGTTCAACGCGGCGATGAACTACAACAACCTTGGAGCGGGAAGACCCGAGCCTCCTGCGCGCCGTCCTGATGCGGCGACGGGAGACGATCAATAGAGTCGGGCGCAATGATTTGATTGAAGGGGCGGTTCGTTTTCGCGTTACCGCCCCTTTTTGATTGTGAAAGAGATGTTTCGTAGTCCCGCCTTCTTCAGGCGGAAGTTTGTAGAATGATGTCTTTCCAAGGCGGCTCATTACTTCCGCCTGAAGGCGGGACTACGAAACATTTCCATAGGAGGTGACCCGATTCATGGCAATGATGATCGAAGAGCGTGCTGCGAAACCGAGCACGCTCGAAGTTTTCGCGCGGGTGATGGGCCGCTTCGTTCCCGATGCGATTACCGCATCGGTGATTCTACTGCTCGTCCTCGGGGGCATGGCGCTCGCGATGGGCAACTCTTCCGGCAAGACTCTGGATGCGTATTACCAGGGGCTCTGGATGTTGTTGCCTTTCACTATGCAGATGACGCTGATCATCGTGCTCAGCTCGGTGCTGGGCGCGACGCCCTTTTTCAAGATGGCGATCACACGTCTCTCTCGCATGCCGAAAACGCAATTTCAGGCAGTAGCGTTGTCGGTGCTGGTGACCGCCGCGGCTGCCTACCTCTACTGGGGACTTGGAATCGCGATGACTCCGCTGGTGGCCGTCCATTTCGCTCGCGAGGCGGAACGAAAGGGCATCAAGCTCGACTTCTTGTTCCTGTTGGCGTTGCTGTGGGGGGCCAACGCGGCGTGGCAATTCGGCCTGTCTTCAAGCGCGGCGCTGTTAATGGCAACACCGGGTCACTTCCTCGAGAAGAGCATAGGCATCCTCCCCTTGAGCACCACGATCTGGTCGCCTGCCGCGATAATACACGAGGTATCTTTCGTTGCCATCCTGATTGTTGTTGGCTACATACTGATGCCGAAGAGGGTCAGACCCGTCTCCGAGTTCCCGGACGCATACAAGCTGAGCGAGGAAGGCCCGCCGATCGACCCGGGAGCTGCTAACTTCTCAGAGCGACTCGAGCGCAACCCGATTGTCCCGCTCGTGATCTGCGTGGTCCTGGCGGGCTGGCTGTACAATCACTTCGGAGTTAAACATCTCAGCCTCGACCTAAACGCTCTCAACACGATGCTGTTGTTCTCTTGTTTGCTCCTGCACCGTACGATCTACCGCTTCACTCAGACGATGCAGCGCGCGGTCATCTCGAGCTGGCCGGTGATTATCATCTACCCTATGTACGCCGGAGTGGCGGGGCTCATTCAGTTCACATCAGTCGGAGAGGTGCTTGCAGGTTTGGTTTCATCGGTGTCGACGCCTTATTCGTTTCCCTTTCTGGCTGCCTTGTCAGGAACTGTCGTGTCGATCTTCGTTCCGTCGAGCGGCGGGCAATGGGTCATCCAGGGCTACGTGACATCGGCGGCCGCAACCGCCGCCGGCGTAACCGTCCAGCGCGGGCTTCTGGCGTTGAGCATCGGCGATCACATGGGGAATCTGATCGCACCCTTCTGGTATGTTGTCGTTGCCGGAGTCGCGCGAGTGAACTTCCGCGAGTTCTTCGGCTACGGGCTGATCTTCGCGCTGTTGTGGTTTGTGCTGGGAGTTCTGGTCTTCACGTTCGCGCCTTGTTGAGCGTGAAGAGGCAAGCTGATACTTTTGAGCTGGGGAAAATCCGAGTCGTGTCCTAAAATCGTGTTGCTGGGCATTTGAACCCGCTGGCCAATGTAGCATGTCAACGAAGCCGCTCGCGCTATTGATCGCCTCTCGCAGTCAGTTATACTAGCTGCCCGTCGGGGCCTGTTTGAACCTGCCCCGCTACCCGAACAGTGGATCTCAAACAAGCCATCACCGAGGTGCATATGAACAGGCGCAGGCTTCACCTTGCTTCGGTCCTCGTCGCCATTTCAATCCTTTCACTGACCGCAGTCGCTCAGACCAAAGTCACGAGCCCGAAAGAGCAGCTCGGGTTCAACTTCGGCGACGACTATCAACTCGCCAACTACACTCAACTGGTCGAGTACTGGAAGAAGCTTGCACAGCAGTCCGACCGGATGAAGCTCGTCGAGATCGGCAAGACCGCCGAAGGCCGGACGATGATAATGGCAATCATCACCGCGCCTGAGAATCACAAGAAGCTCGATCGATACAAAGAGATCTCCAGGCGATTAGCGACCGCTGAAGGATTGACCGACGATCAGGCGCGAGCGCTGGCCGCCGAAGGCAAGGCCGTGGTGTGGATCGACGGCGGCCTGCACGCCACCGAAGTCCTCGGCGCGCAGCAGCTCATGGAACTTGTTTACCAGATGGTCAGCATGAGCGACCCCGAGACGCTGCGGATACTCAAAGACGTGATCCTGCTTGCAACGCCGGTGAACCCCGACGGTCTGGATCTTGTCTCCAACTGGTACATGCGCGAGCAGGACCCGATGAAGCGGTCGACCGCCGGACTGCCTCGGCTCTATCAGAAGTACATCGGGCACGATAACAATCGCGACTTTTACATGTCCAATCAGCCCGAAACTGAAGCAATCAACCACGTCTTCTTTCACGAATGGTTTCCGCAAATCGTCTACAACCACCATCAGACCGGGCCCGCGGGCACGGTGTTGTTCGCGCCGCCGTTTCGCGATCCGTTCAACTATTATTTCGACCCGTTGATCCCGCTCGGAATTGATCTGGTGGGCGCGGCTATGCACAGCCGCTTTGTCGCCGAGAACAAACCGGGGGCGACGATGCGATCGGGTTCATCTTATTCGACCTGGTGGAACGGCGGCCTGCGGACGGTGACTTATTTTCACAACATGATCGGGCTTCTGACGGAATCGATTGGGAATCCGACGCCGATCGAGATCCCGTTTTTCCTCCAGCGACAACTCGCCAAAGGCGACTTCCCTTACCCGGTTGCGCCGCAGAAGTGGCACTTCCGCCAGTCGATCGACTACTCGATCACCGCCAACCGAGCGGTGCTCGATCTCGCGTCAAAGCATCGGGAAGACTTCCTGTTCAACATCTACCGCATGGGTAAGAACTCGATCGAGCGAGGAAGCAAGGATTACTGGACGATAACTCCTAAGAACGTCGCGGAGGTACAGGCGGTGATCGCCAAAGAGATGCCTGAGGCGGCCGGCGCCGGTCCGGAGGGTCAGGGCCGCCGCGCAGCTCCCGCTGCAGGAGACGCCCCGCCCGCGGGAGACAGCCCGCAAGGCTTCGGCGGGCAGCGGCGGGGATTGCCGCTGAAGTACTACGAGATGCTGCACGCGTCCAACAAACGAGATCCGCGCGGCTTTATAATTCCCTCCGACCAGCCTGATTTCCTGACTGCGACAAAATTCATCAACGTGCTGATCAAGACCGGCATAACGATTCACCGCGCCACCAGCTCATTCATCGTCGCGGGCAAGACCTACCCTGCAGGGTCGTATGTAGTAAAAACCGCGCAAGCGTTTCGCCCCCACGTCCTCGATATGTTCGAGCCGCAGGACCACCCGGACGACATTCCGTACCCCGGCGGCCCCCCGACTCCGCCTTACGACAACGCGGGTTACACGGTCGCTTATCAGATGGGTATAGCATTCGATCGGATTCTGGACGGATTCGACGGGCCGTTTGAAAAGATCAACGGCCTGGTCAAACCGGCTCCGGGAAAAGTCAACACAGTCGCTAATGCCGCAGGCTTCCTCCTGGATCATCGAGTCAACGACTCAATTATTGCGGTCAATCGACTGCTCGCGAGCGGAGAAGAAGTCTACTGGCTCAAGCAAGGAACCAAGTCCGGCGGCAAGGCATACGGACCCGGCGCGATCTTCATTTCGGCGAAGCCATCCACCCCTGCAAAACTTCAGAAGCTCGCCGATGAGATTGGGCTGAGTTTCGATGCTGTAGCTTCCAAACCAACTGGCGAGGCATACAAGCTTCGCCCGTTGCGAATCGGGTTATGGGACCGCTACGGCGGGTCGATGCCCTCGGGTTGGGTCCGGTGGCTTCTCGAGCAATATGAATTTCCGTTCACCGTAGTCTATCCGCCGGCGCTCGACGCGGGGGGTCTCGCGAGCAAGTACGACGTGCTGATTTTCGCGGACGGAGGAATTCCGGCTCGAGATGGGCGCGGCGGACCGGGAGGTGGCGGAGGAGGTGGAGGCGGAGGGTTTGGCGGACAGATCGATCCCCAGAGCGTTCCTGCGGAGTACCGCGACCGGCTCGGCAACGTGACCGTCGCGAAGACTGTTCCGAAGCTGCGCGAGTTTCTTGAAGCCGGGGGAGCGATTCTGACAGTCGGCAGCTCGACGGGTCTCGGCTACAACACGGGACTACCCATCGCAAACGCACTGATGGAGAAACAGCAGGACGGGTCGGAGCGCGCGCTGCCTCGCGAGAAGTATTATGTTCCCGGCTCGGTGCTCGAAGTGCGGGTCGATAACACCAATCCGCTTGCG
>DATIFP010000093.1:0-17607 GCA_035455165.1 Blastocatellia bacterium | reverse complement strand
CGGGAAAAAAGCGGCGACGACGCTGTACCCGTAAGCCACCCCCGTACCGATGGCGATCAGCGTGAACATATTCAAACTGCGATTGACTATCGAGGCCCACCCGCGCTGGAAGAACGGCCAGCCGCCCCAAAGCACCACCGGTGTCGCAAGCACCAACTGGATGTACACCAGCAAACGGCCGGATATCGAATGCTGAACGGGCTGGCCCGGAATCAGATCCGACATCGCCAGCACTAGCAACGGGACTGTCAGCACGATTCCGATTTTGAACCGGCGAGTCATGCTGATGAGCTCCTCGTTCCTTTCTTCGCCGGTTACGGTCCGAGGCTCGAGTGCCATTCCGCAGATCGGGCAAAAGCCCGGCCCATCGCGTGCGATCTCGGGATGCATGGGGCACGTGTACTCGATCTTAGTCGGAGAGAACGTCAGGGGCTCGAGGGCCATGCCGCATTGGGGACACGAGCTCGACTTCCGCTCACGAATCTCCGGGTGCATCGGACAGGTATAAAGATTTCCCGGAACGGCGGGAACAGGTGCTCTTTTCAACTGGACAGGGACTGATTGAACAGGCGAAGGATGATCTAAATACTTTTTAGGGTCGTTCCTGAATCGTTCAAGACACGAGGTGCCGCAGAAGTAATATGTCTTTCCTTCATGTTCGCGTGAGCCGGCGGCCGACCGAGGGAGCACACTCATGCCGCAAACTGGATCTATTTCTGCCATCATCCCACCTCCTGGGGGCGCGGGCATCCTGCCCGCCTCATTAGCGGAACCTGCAGGCAAGGATGCCTGCGCTCCCAGGTATCACTCGGCGAGTTCCGTATCGGCTCCGACCGGTTCAGCAGGTTTGTGCGTGCGGGATTGTTTCAGGTGGCGCCAAACCCACCAGACGACAACGGCAACGCCGATGATGCCGATGACGAAATCGAAGCGATGGAACCAGGTCTTGAGGGTGTCGTTCTTGTCCCATTGCTCTCCCAGCTTCTGACCCACGTACGCGAGCCCAACGCACCAGGGAAGCGAACCTAGAAATGTATACGCGACGAATCGAGTGAGATTCATTCGGGCCACGCCGGCGGGGAATGCGATGAAAGTTCTTATCACCGGCAGCAACCGGCTGCTGAAGACGATCAGCTCACCGTATCGGGCAAACCAACGGTCCGCGATGTCGAGATCGTGATGCGAGATCAAGACATAACGGCCATATTTTTCAATGAACGGCCGCCCGCCGTACATTCCTGCCCAATAGGCGGCCAGCGAACCCAGGACGCAGCCGACCGCGCCGGCAACCCCCACCGCCCACAAATTGAAACGACCGGTGTAGACCAGATAGCCGGAGAAGGGCATTATGATTTCCGATGGCAAGGGGATGCACGCGGACTCGATCCCCATCAACAGAACGACCCCCGGATACCCGAGCGCGGAGATAGTTGCCACTATGAATGCTGAGAGTATCTCGATTATTCTTGCGACCAAACAATTTCTCCGTCCAGCTTAAAGCCCTGGGATAGTGCCGCAACTGCGCGTCGAGAAAGGCTCGCCACAAAGACACTAGGTCGCGAAGTTACGCAAGGCAGGCCTTTCGTGACCTGGTGTCATTGTGGCGGATTATTCTCAGCGCGCATTTGCACCATGATCCTTATTGAAGGTAATCAATCTAGCTGGGCCAGCCGTGTCGGCCAATCAACTTCACGAACGCGCACGCGCCGTGGTTCTCGCGGACCGCGCCGTGTTCTGTCTTTATTACCCGCACAAGTGTTTGTTGATCGGCGTCGCCGACCGGAATCACGAGCCGGCCTCCGATCGCGAGCTGCGCAACCAGGGGCTCGGGTACGTCGGGGCTGCCCGCCGCGACCAGGATCGCGTCGTAAGGAGCGTGGTCGCTCCAGCCTATGGTGCCGTCAAACCACTTGACGGTTGCGTTATAGCAGCCGAGCTGTCTGATGTTTCGTTGAGCTGAGCGGGCGAGGTCGCTTATTCGCTCGATCGCGAACACGCGGCCGGCCACCGCCGACAGCACTGCGGTTTGATAGCCCGAACCGGCGCCGATTTCCAGAACCGTGGAGTCTTTGTCGACCTCGGCAAGCTCGGTCATTCGCGCGACCATGTACGGTTGAGAAATGGTCTGCATGTCCCCGATCGGAAGAGCGTGATCACCGTAGGCCTTCGCGGCCAGCGCGTCGGGGACGAATAGATGGCGCGGAATTTCCGCCATCGCCTTCAATACACCCAGATCCTGGATTCCCCGCTTGCGTAGAAGCGCAACCATCCGCGCTCGATGCGACTGGTATAAGGCGGACGCTTGTCCAACAGGATAGTTGGTCATTTCGATTGAGGTTCCAGGGCTATGTCCCAGTCGCGGGACTTGAGCTCTTCGAGCGCTCGATGATCCGTCAGATCGGTTCTGAGCGGAGTGATCGAGACCAATCCATGCCGCAAGGCTTCGTAGTCGGTTCCCTCTTCCTCGTTCCAGATGAGAGACTCCTCGCCAATCCAATAGTACTTTCGCTGGCGAGGATCCGTGCCTTCGATCACACTTGGCTTGATGACTTTTGTTCCCTGGCGCGTGACGCGCACACCGCGAATCGGGCCGGGAGGGATGTTGACGTTGAGCAGAGTGCCGAGCGGCAGCCCGTCATTCAACACCCGCCTCGCAAGCTCGGCGGCGAACTCTGCCCCAGGCCGAAAATCGAAATCAGTTCTTTGAACGAGACTGACAGCGATGCCCGGGAGCCCATAAATCGACGCTTCGAGGGCGCCCGCCACCGTACCGGAGTACGTCACATCGTCGCCTAGATTACCACCTTTGTTTATTCCGGAGACCACGATGTCCGGAAGGCCGTCTTTGATCAGGTGATTCATCGCGAGCGTTACGCAATCGGTCGGCGTGCCGTCGACGGAGTAGTGGCGATCGTCGATCCTGTCGATCCGAAGCGGCCGGGTCAGGGTAAGCGAATGCGAAGCGGCGCTCATCTCGTGTGCCGGCGCGACCACGAGCACGTCGCCCAACGCTTCCAGCGCTTCAGCAAGCGCGATTATTCCGGATGAATGAACTCCGTCGTCGTTGGTAACAAGTATCTTCGGCATATAAGAACCGGAGAAACGAGAAGGCCCAGGACGAAGCGTAAAAGATCAAGACCCGCTTTACGAACACCGTTCACCGCGACAATTTCTCGGGGGGTCTCTGTCTTATAGGTTTCGTCCTGGGTCTGGATTCGAGTCGGGACGACTGGATTTGAACCAGCGACCTCTTCCACCCCAAGGAAGCGCGCTACCAGGCTGCGCCACGTCCCGTTCACAGTCGCTTACGCATCGGCGCGTTCAACGGTTGATGCTAGCATCCGTGTTTAGGCGTGTCAATAAATCCTCAAGATCGCTCTTGAGCATGCGCAGCACATGGCGAGTTTGTGGTGGAACGGCCCTTTGGTCCGGCGGCGGTACGGTGGCTTTACCTGATGGTGCGGGTTGAGAGCTATCGGATTCGGGATGATCGGCGGCGATCGCCTCGCCGGTCTTGGCGCGCGTGGAGCCCCCTCGTATTTCATCGAGCAGTTTCTTCTTTGCTCCGGCGATTGTGAATTTCTCTTCATACAGCAGATCGCGGATGCGGAGCACCATTTCGACGTCCTTGCGGCGATAGACCCGCTGACCAGCGCGATTCTTCTGGGGCGCGAGCATAGGAAACTCGGTCTCCCAATATCGGAGCACGTGAGGCTGAACCTTTATCAGGTCGCACACTTCTCCGATCCTGAAGAATAGCTTTTCCGGAATTCTCGATGCGGATTCCATGGTCTTTCCGCTTTGACGAAGTCTCAGAGTTCTGGCCGGCTCGAAATCACTAGACCGACCTCATAGAGCGCGACGGTCTGAAGACCAAAGCTCGGTGGCCTTGTAGCTCGATTGGCGCACCCGTGATGGGATTTCGCCCGCGCCTGGGTTTGCGATTCACGATCTCGAGGGTCCCAAATCCGACGATATGAACGCTCTCCCCCTGTTGCAGATGGCGCTTGACGATTTCAAACAACATATCGACCAGACGTAACGCGTCGCGATTGGTTAACCCGCCGTGATTCTCCGACACCATCCGAGCGAGATCGGCCTTAGTCATGTGCCCTGCCCCTTGCTCGAACACTACAGTCGCGTAAGGCCCTCGCCCACCAGATCGCCGTGCGTTTCGAGCGCGAGTTCATGGCCCGTAAGCTCGCGTTAGGCCCATCTTATGCAAACAGCCCACCAGTGTCAAATGACTCAACTACACGAGGGCTAGCTCTGACAGGAGTTTAGCACCGCAATGTGAAAGCAATGCTCAAGGTAGCATTCCAGTCACGAGCCGTACTCGATGCCGTGGGGACTTCATAAACTGCTTGAGGTTCTGTTCGACGCAGGGGTTAGCGTACAAGGCCCGCGACGGATTCTTTACGAGTCGGCACCGCCGGTATCCTTTCGAATCTCAGAGAAACATCGAAAATGTTTTTGAACCAATCCGACTTGCGCTCGGCTGACCACATTTCCAGCTCGCATTCATCCGCGTACTCCGCGACAAGCGTAACCGTGCCGTCGGCCACGGTGCATCGCACGTCGCTGATCGATTGTCTGTGTGACCGGTCGAGCCCGTCAGCGATCTGGAGGATCGAAGCCAGCTGCAGCAACTTTGTTCGCTGCTGGCGATCCAGCGCGTGATATTCCTCGTGCTCGCGACGCGACTTCTTGTCGTTCGTCTTTCTGGGCAGCGATCCGCGGTGATAACGAACCAATGTCGACATCATCGCGATCTCGTCGCCGGTAAAACCCGGCATCTCGGAATTCTTTATCAGATAGAGCCCGTGCCGGTGGTGGTTGTTGTGAGCGATGTGATAGCCGATGTCGTGGAGAATCGCGGCATATTGCAAAAGCTTGCGGTCCTGTCCGCTCAACCCATGTAACTCTTTCGTGTCTTCGAATATCTGCGTAGCCAATCTGGCCACGTGATGCGAGTGAGTCGCGTCGTAGCCATAACGCCTTGCAACCGACAGCACCGAGCGGGCGCGCACGTCCAGATCCGAGTCTTCGGTTACCGGGTACAACAACTTGTCTTCCAATGACGAAACGACCAGTTGCGGGCCGCGCGCCGCTTCCGGGCGCGGGTGGAGCTCGCGTCTTCGACGAAGGTAATCAAGCACTACACCTTCTCGAAGCGACCAATCGCAGGATGTTATCTCGGCCGCTCCCAGGTCGGACAATATGCACTCGAGGAGAAGGCCGCCGGCGATGATGATATCGGCGCGCCCCTTCTCAATTCCGGGGACACGCTTTCGCTCGCGCAGTTTCATTCTGCAGAGCCTGTGATTCAACCGTTCGATCTGCTTGAGCGTTACGGTCTGGCTGAAGGACTCGAAGTCGGACAAGCTCTCGTCCACGTGCGGCCTCTCGGTGTGAGCCGCGGCTTCGACCATATTCAGCACCGTCCCCGAAGTGCCGATGACAAAATCATAACCTGCGCTCTTAATCTCGGAGGCTGCTCGCGTAAAGTCCGACCTGATGTTTGCTATCAGGCGGTCTCGCTGCTCGGTCGAAATCGGGTCGGTGGTTATGAACTTCTCAGTCAGACGCACTGCGCCCACACGCAGCGACAACAACAACTCCGGATCTGCGCCGCCGGTGATGATGAACTCGGTAGACCCGCCGCCTATGTCGATGATCAGAGCCCGCTTGCCATTGAAATCGGTCACCTCTGAAACGGCCAGGGCTATCAAACGCGCCTCTTCCACCCCCGGCAGCACCTGAACGTTGATGCCCACCTCTTTTCGAACCTGTTCGATAAACTCATCGGCATTACGTGATTCGCGAACGGCGGCTGTTGCGGTTGCGATTATTGGGTCGGCCCCGTTGTGCTCGGCCATCTTCTTGAACCGCTGAAGCGTCGTTATCGCGCGTTCGATTGTCTGATTCGACAGGCGGTGTTCGCGAAGGGTGCCTGATCCAACCCTGACCATCTCCTTCTCTCGATCGATGATCTCAGGACGCTGTCCCTTCACGGCGCGCACGATCACCAGGTGGATTGAGTTAGAGCCGATATCAATTGCCGCAAGCTTCATATGATTTCTTTAGTCCGACAAAACTTCAGTTGTTGCCGTTATTTGGCTCAATTCTACGAACTGAAGTTTGCCGGACAATGCCACCTACTTTTCGCCGAGCCTGGCTCTGGCCGATTTCAATGCGTAATCCAGCCAGCCTCGCTCGTTTGTATTCTTGCAGCGGCTGCGAAGTATCTCAAGCGCTTTGATCCGAGTTTCAAGAGACTTCCCGTGACCCGGGTCGGCTGCAAGCGCAATATCCGTGAGATGCAACGCGGCAACCGCGTCGCCCGCTTCTGCGCGTTCGCTCGCGAGCGCGGCGACGCGATCGGGGCCTCCCGCGAGCTTGACCAGATCGGGGTACACCGATGACGCCGGCGCTTCGTACATAGTCACCGGATTCAGATCGAACCAACCGACATATCCTTCGTAAATCCCCCGGATCGACCAGGTCAGTTTCCCGTAGCTCTCACCGACGTCGAGCGAGGCCGGCAGCTTGATCTCGCGCATGAGCGTGTGGACGTCCTTGCCCGAGTTCATTCCTTTGACGACTTCATCGTGAACGTACTGGATAGCGTCGCGGTACCGCGTCAGCCGCCGCGTGATCTCTTCATTGCGCTCGACCGGAAACCCATGGCTTGGCAGCACAATATCCGGCTTGAATGCGAGCGCCTTGTTGAGAGAGTTCACATAATCGAGCGCCCATCGCGGCGGGGTTCCGCGAAGAGTATAGATGTTGGGAAAAGATTCATAATAGAGATCGCCCGTGAATAGCGCTTTGTACTGCGGTATCCAGACCATCAGGTGATCATAGGTTTCGCTCGGCGCGCGATAGACTTCGAACTTCACGCCGCCGAGAGTGAATTCGTATCTATCGTCGAATAGAATCGTGGGCTCGATCCGGCCACCGTAGTTGCCGGCCCATGCGCCTGGTTCTGGAATGTTCAGGTTGAACTGCGCGGCGTTTCGCTTTGCATAGAATCCAGCCAGTCGCGCTTGATAGTGAATGAACTCGACGTGATTGTTTTGAGCGATGATCTGAGTGCCGGCTTGTTTCCAGAGCGGGACTCCGCCAGTGTGGTCGCCATGTCCGTGAGTGAGGATGATGAATTTAATGGGCGCTTTGTTGTCGGCGGTGAGAAGCTGGTGATGCCGCCGGGCGTGCGCCGCTATCGACGTATCTATGATCACGTTGCCTTCGCTTGTGGTGATCATGAACGTGTTGCCAAAGCCTTGAACCATGCTGATGGCTTCGTTGACCTTGATTACCTTGTCGCCAATTCGCAGAAGGTCTGTGGGATTGTCGGCGACGATTCCTTGTTGGGCGCCTGCAACGAAGGCGCCGTTTGTTGCAAGGAAGGCAATCAGGCTCAAAACGAAACGCCGCGCCGGAATGCTCATAGAGTTGGCTCCTGAGGCTCTGAACGGACGGAATGCGCGAACCGAGTGCGAACGTTTATCGCACGGCGCGCTTGATGTCAATCTCGAGGGCAAAGACTTCCTGCGCCTGATGTTGCCCACTTACGCGAAGTCTCCTTTGTTGCCTTGTTCATCGAGGTGAAACAAATCGTGCACGACTCTTACGGCTCGCTCGGCGTCCTTGTCGCTGACCGCGCAGCTTATTCGAATCTCCGAGGTCGAAATCATCTTGATGTTGATCTGTTCACGTCCGAGCGCGGAGAACATTCGCGCGGCCACGTCTGGCTGGTCCATGAGGCCGGCCCCCACGATACTGATCTTTGCGACGTCCTCGTCTACAAGGACCCCTTCAGCGCCTATGCGCGCCGCGACTGCGTCTAGCGCCGCCCGCGCCGCGTCGAGGTCGCTGCGTTTTACGGTGAACGTTATGTCGTTGACCGAGCGCTCTTCGTGAAAAGCCTGGATGATCATGTCGACGCTCACTCGACGGCTGGCCAGCGCGCCGAAGATCTCACCCGCGATGCCGGGCCGGTCGGGCACCTTCAGGATCACCAGCCGCGCCTGATCTCGATCGACCGAGACGCCGCTCACCGGGCGCTGGATTTCCATTTCGTCAACTCCTTTGAGAATCGTTCCCTCGTGATCCGGGTCAAACGTGTTCCGCACTCTAACCGGGATCCTGTGCTTGCGCGCAAGCTCGACCGCGCGCGGATGCAACACCTGAGCGCCGACTCTCGTCATCTCGAGCATCTCTTCATAAGAGATCTCCCTCAGCAATCGGGCGGTCGGCACTATGTTCGGGTCGGCGGTGTAGACTCCGCTTACATCCGTGAAGATATCGCAGGTTGAGGCTCCGAGCGCCGCGGCCAGCGCGACTGCGGTTGTGTCGGAGCCGCCACGTCCGAGCGTGGTCAGTTCGCCTTCTTGAGTGGTCCCCTGAAATCCGGCGGCCACGACTACGAATCCGGCATTCAAATGCCGGTTGATTCGCTCGGTGTCGATGTCCACGATTCGAGCAGAGGTATGGACGCTTTCGGTGGTGATGCCTAGCTGCGGTCCCGTCAACGAGACAGCTCTGACGCCGAGGTCGGCGAGAGCCATCGCCACCAGCGAGACTGATATCTGCTCGCCGGTTGAAAGAAGCACATCCAGTTCGCGGCGATCCGGTACTCGGCTCGCCTGACGGGCAAGCTTCATCAGGTAGTCGGTGGTGTCGCCCATCGCCGAGACGACCGCGACAACCGAGTCTTCCTTCGCGGCGCGAGCGACTAAGCCGGCGACGTTCCTGATGCGAGCGACCGACTTGACCGATGTTCCGCCGAATTTTTGTACGATCATAAAGGGGAACTACTATTCGAACACCGGTATCACGACCCCTATCCGTCTTGTTGTCGGCTGCGCCTCGATCTCTTTGAGCGCGCGCATCAGGTTGCCTTCGCGAGCGCGATGCGTCAGCAGGATTATCGTCGCCGGACCTTCGCTTGGCACACCGCGCTGCAGCAGACTGTTCAAGCTCACTTGATGTTGGCCGAGCGCGTGCCCGAGGTTTCCGATTACGCCGGGCGAGTCTTCTGTCTCGAGACGCACATAGAACGTGCCTTCGCTTTCGTCAATCGAGCACAGAGCGGACTCGCGGGAATCAATGGCCGGTTGAAAGTAAGGCGCGAAATCGGGAAGCTTCAATGCGCTTGCGAGATTGATCAAATCCCCGACAACTGCGCTGGCAGTCGGCATCTGCCCGGCGCCTGGACCAACCAGCATCAACTCGCCCACCGCGCTCCCGCTGATAAAGATCGCGTTGTTTGCGCCCTCCACCGAAGCCAGCGGATGGTGAACCGGAACCAGCATCGGAAGCGCTCGCACGTCCAGACAACCGGTTCCACGGCGCGCCAACCCGATCATCTTGATTCGATACCCGAACTCATCGGCCATTGCGATGTCCAGTGCGCTGATGCTTGAGATTCCCTCGCGATGGACCGAGTCGGCTTCGACGAATTGTCCGAATGCCAGCGAGGCGAGGATGGTGATCTTGTAAGCTACGTCAATGCCTTCGACGTCGTTGGTTGGATCGGCTTCGGCGAAGCCAAGCTGTTGCGCCTCGGCCAAAGCATCGTCAAGGCTCTGCCCTCTCTGTTCCATGGCCGTTAGAATGTAGTTGGTCGTTCCGTTGAGAATGCCGGCCACGCTCGAGATCTCATTGGCCTGCAGCCCGCGTTGGATCGTGGAGATCAACGGGATCCCGCCGCCCACTGCTGCTTCGAACAATACGGTTACGTTGTTGCGATGGGCGAGCTCAAAGATCTCCGCTCCGTGGCGGGCGATCAACTCTTTGTTCGCGGTGACAATGTGTTTACCGCGACTGATTGCGCTCTTGATCAGCTCATATATGTGAGCGATCCCGCCGGCCACCTCGATGACTATCTCAACCTCCGGGTCGTCGACCAGATCGCTCGGCTGGTCGGTGACTCGAAACGAAGACAAGTCGGCGTCTCGCGCCTTGGATTTGTCGCGCACGGCTACCCACTTGATTCGGAACCGTGCGTCGTTTGCAAGAAGCTTGACGACGCCGGTGCCAACCGTGCCCAGCCCCAGTATGCCTAGAGTCAGCTTGCTCATAATTGACCTGCCGCGAAGATGCGAGAGTATCCGACCGCAGGGCTACGCGCAACAGATCAAAGTTCCGGGTTCCTACTTCAGATCAGTCAACTCGGAGTTTTCCTGGCACCCCTTTCCCGGGTGCGCGCCCTCGGGTCTATGACCGGTGGTTGAGCGAAGCGATACCACCACCGGCTCATATCTTGGACGCCTTCGGCGTGAACATAGCTTCGACGCGCTCGAGCACAGAACGGCAAGCCACTGACAACGCAGAATCCGAACCCAACGCAACTTTGACATCGCGCGAGACCAGCGCCTAGAATGGGGTTCGCTTCGACGCATCAATAAATGCGAATCACCAAGGTTTACACAAAGACGGGCGATACCGGGCAGACGTCTTTAGTCGGAGGCGCTCGAGTAAGCAAGGACAGCCCGCGGGTCGAAGCCTACGGGGACGTTGATGAGCTGAACACTGTCATTGGCACGGTGCGCGTCAGCGCCCTCGACCACGAAATAGATGAGGTGCTCGGTCTCATCCAAAACGATTTGTTTACGCTCGGCGCAGATCTGGCAAGTCCTTCCGGGATCGAAGTCCCGCGCATCGAGGAGTCGTTCGTTGCAAGACTCGAACAGTTCGCGGATCGATTCCTCGGCGAGCTCGAGCCTCTGAAAGAGTTCATTCTTCCGGGGGGATCAGACGCCGGCGCGAAATTGCACTTCGCCAGAACGGTGGCACGTCGAGCCGAGCGTCGCGTGGTTTCACTATCCGAGGCGGAGAAGATAAACCCTGAGACCATCGTCTATTTGAACCGCCTATCGGATCTATTGTTCATCCTCGCGAGGGTCGTGAATCATCGACTGGGCGTCGGCGAGAAACTGACCGACTTCAGCAAGAGGAACAAGTAAGGCTCCGAATTCCGGGTTTCCGGTTCCGGGTTGGTTAGAACCCGGAACCCGGAACCCGGAACCCGGAACGCGGAAACCGGAACTGAAATGCCCTGGTTCAAGAAAAAAGATCAGCCCAAGCGCCCGGACGACAGTGAGGAGCGCACGATGCGCACCGAGGGTGTGTTCGTGCTGTGTCAGGGCTGCGAGGAAATGCTCTTCAAGCGCGAACTGGAAGAGAACCTGAACGTGTGCCCTCGCTGCGGACATCATCGCAGAATCGGCGCCCTCGAGCGTTTGAAAATGACTCTCGACGACGAAAAGTGGGATGAATTAGACGCGGGGCTTTCTTCCAACGATCCGCTCAACTTTGTCGACACGAAGGCATATCGCGCGCGCCTGCGCGAGTCGCAAGAAAACACCAAACTGAAGGATGCTCTTATCACTGCGAGCGGAAAAGTTGACGGCCGTCCGGCGATCGTTTGCGCGATGGAACTCGCGTTCGTTGGCGGATCTCTCGGATCGGTGGTCGGAGAAAAGATAACTCGCGCGATTGAGCTAGCGATAAAGAGCAGGGCGGCATTGATAATTTTCTCCTCGTCCGGAGGCGCGCGGATGCAGGAAGGCGCGATATCGTTGATGCAAATGGCGAAGATCTCCGCCGCGCTTGCGCGATTGGATGAAGCGGGCCTTCCGTTCATCTCCGTGCTGACCGATCCGACTACCGGCGGGGTGACTGCCAGCTATGCGATGCTGGGCGATTTGAACATCGCCGAACCGGGCGCGCAGATCGGCTTTGCCGGGCCGCGTGTGATTGAGCAGACCATAAAGCAAAAATTGCCCGAAGGCTTTCAACGCGCAGAGTTCCTCCTGGAGCACGGAATGCTCGACGCGGTCGTTGAAAGGAAGGACTTGAAGGATTTCATTGCGCGCTCACTGCGATTCATGAGTCAAAACGGCAAGGGTTAGTGAGATCGCTTAAACTATGCCCGCTAGGGTAGGGGCGGCCCTCAGTAGCCGCACCAGCGCGCTGAGATTCTGCCGCTCAGCGCGCTGGCGGCCAGTGAGAGCCGCCCCTGCGTACGCTCGGTAGATTCGATCCGAGCCAATCAGATGAACTTCAAAGAGTCGGTCAGGTATCTCTACTCGCTTGGTCATGAGGTGCTCGCGGCGAAGTATCGGCTCGAGAACATAAGCCTGCTGCTCGAGCGACTCGATCGTCCGGATCGTTCGTTCAAGTCGGTGGTTGTTGCGGGAACCAACGGCAAGGGATCAGTAGCCGCAATGATCGATTCAATGGCTCGCGCGTCTTGCCATTCCTGCGCGATGTTCACCTCGCCTCATCTTGTGCGCATACAGGAGCGGATCCGTGTTGACGGGCGAGAGATTTCAGAAGCCGACTTCGCCGCGCTTGCCTCGAAGGTTCGCGAAGTCAGCGAGGAGCTTGTCGCCACCGGCCGGCTTGAAGCGGCGCCTACTTTCTTCGAGCAGATTACTGCGATCGCCCTTTGCTATTTCCGGCAGTGCGCGGTCAAGCTCGCGATCCTAGAAGTCGGACTCGGAGGGCGGCTTGATGCGACCAACGCGGTCGACCGGGTCGTTTCGGTGGTAACGTCGATAGATTTTGATCATCAGAACATTCTCGGCAACAGCATCGAAGAAATCGCTCGAGAGAAGGCGGCCATCATAGTGCCTGGCGCGCGGGCAGTGATCGGACGCCAGCACTACGAGGCCGCCAGCGAAGTCTTGATGCGGCGCTGCCTCGAGACAAACGTGCTTCCGGTGTTTGCGAATCAGCCCAGCCGAATCGGCGCCGGAGATCGTGGCCGGATAAGCCTCGACTACGAATCGTCTCGATCGAACTACAAGCGTATCGTGCTGGGGCTCCGAGGCAGGCATCAGGCCGATAACGCGGCGGCTGCGATCGAAGCGGCGGAGCTTCTGAGTGAATGCGGTTTCCCGATTGCGCGCGAATCGATTGTAAAAGGCCTCCGCGACACACAATGGCCCGGCCGGCTCGAGTTGATCGATGATCAACCACCGGTGCTGCTGGACGGCGCCCATAACGCCGCGGGCGCTCACGCGCTGAGGGCGCATCTCGAGGAGTTTTGGCCCGTGCCGATCACGCTGGTATTCGGAGCGATGAACGACAAAGACATAGATCGAATGGCGCGCGAGCTCTTCAACTGCGCGCGCACGATAGTGGTGACTCGGGTGAACGACGCGCGAGCAGCCGGCCAGGCGCGTCTTGGAGGAGCGGCGCTGGGTGCGTCGCGCAACGTGATCATCGCCGAGACGGTGAAACAGGCGCTCTCGTGGGCGCGCAGCGTGACCCCTCAGAATGGATTGATATGCGTCGCGGGCTCGCTGCATCTTGTGGGAGAGGTGAAGAGGTTGATGGAAGAAGCCGACTCACAGAGCGCGGTGATGTGAAGAGTGATGCGTGATCCGTGATCACGCATCACCTATCACGAAACTGATGACCCACGAACTCATCAAACGGGCATACCTTTATCGAGGGAAGATCCTCGATCTCTCGCTGAGTCGCTTCATGTCCAGGGCGAAGGGCGAGGTCGAGATCGAAGTCGTTCATCACAACGGTGGCGCAGGTGCGTTGCCTGTTTTCGACGACGGCACCGTGGCATTGGTGAGGCAGTGGCGCTACCCCATCGGGCGCTACTCGCTCGAGATTGCAGCCGGCCGGATCGAACCGGGCGACACGCCGGAAGAAACCGCCGCGCGCGAACTCGAAGAAGAGTTGGGCTTTCGGGCAAGAGATCTGCAGAAGTTGGGCGAATTCAATGTGGCGCCCGGTTATTGCGAAGAAAGACTTTTCGTTTATTTGGCCAGAGGGCTGGAACCCTGCGAGCAGAACTTCGACGACGATGAAGAAATCGAGGTCGTACGGATGACTTTGAATGAAGCCTTGTCGCGCGTGTACGCGGGTGAGATCGATGACGCAAAATCGATCATCACACTGTTGCTGGCTGCGCAGTTGATTCGAGAAGGAATCTAAGTAAGCTTGACCAATACCACGGAGGAATAGAGGGTTGGGAAGAGGGGCTTGCCCCCCGCCGGTTTCTGCGGATACCTCTCGAAGAGCCCAGCGGGGGCAAGCCCACCTTCCCAACCTGTGACCCCTCCGGCTTGGACTCCCGTGAAGAAGCTGAAGACCATTCTAGTCTATCTCTGGGCGCCGTTCGCCAACCTGCTCTGGTACACGCACACGGTGGTGATGGCGACGATCTCCCTGCTGCTCTGGCCATTTGATCGCACGGGCGCGATGCAGCATTGGTGTGCTCGTTGGTGGTGCAGGCTGATCGCTTGGAGTATCTTTGCTCGCATTCGCGTCTACGGGATCGAGAACGTGCGCCCGGACCGGAACTACGTTTACATGGCGAACCATTCCAGCCTCATCGACATACCCGCGCTGTTTGCATGTTTGCCATATCAGTTTCGAATAATGGCAAAGAAGGAACTGTTCTGGGTGCCGTTCATGGGCTGGCATTTGTGGACTGCGGGCAACTTCCCGATCGATCGCGGCGATCCTCGCAAGACCGCAAAAAGCATGCGAGCTGTCATAGAAGGTGTTCGAGGCGGCAAGTCCCTCGCGGTTTTTCCCGAAGGCACCCGCACCCCCGACGGCCGGCTTCAACACTTCAAATCCGGCGCCTTCAAAATTGCCGTGCGAGCCGGTGTGCCCATCGTCCCGATCTCGATTCGTGGCACTTTTAAGCTTCTGCCTAAGACAACTCTCGCGCCCAGACCCGGAAGAGTCGATGTGATCATTGGAAGGCCCATCGATACCGGGGAGTTCTCGGAGAAGAACCTCGGCGATCTCATTGCTCTAACCCGACAGGCTATTGAAGCCAACCTGGAAGCAAACCCTCGCGAACAGCGAGCGGCCGCCAGTCTTACCGCGTAGGCATCCTGCAATCGGATTTGCCACGGACCAAGCGAGAGTGTTACTTCTATCTTCGCGATGGTTGATCAACTGACGTCCACCGAGACCTGCCGGTCGTGCGGCACCCCACTGAACCAGGACCGTTTCAGAGTCGATGGATTGTGCAGCTCGTGCGCATATTCTGTGTCGGCCAGCCGAGTGGAAGCACCTCAAGGACCTCCCGACCCGGACCATCCGCGCTGGGGTCCCCCAACCGGAATCGGCATCTGGCTGGTGAGCGTAGCCGCGATCGTCGTGCTCCCGATCATTGCGGTGTTCGTATGGTATTTCATCCAATCCGCGCGTGGGGGGCCGGTTCCGAGCCTGACCTCCAGGGAAGGGATGCTCGAATGGTTGAAGTCGCCGCCTCTCCTTCTGGTTCAGGTATTGTCTACGATGGTGGCGCATGCGATCACCATCGCGATTTGCTGGGGAGTAGTTACTGGTTTTGGGAAGCGGCCGTTCTTGGAGACGCTGGGTTGGGGTTGGGCAGGACATTCGCTCTGGTATTGGGTGATCTTCTCGGCGTGCGTGCTGCTAGCGCTATTGACTGTTACGCAACTTCTGTCGCGGTTCATTCCTCAGTCGGAAGATAACTCATTCACCGAACTGCTGAGGTCCTCGAGAGAAGTTCGAATAGCGATTGCCGGGCTTGCGACTTTCACTGCGCCGCTGGTTGAGGAAACCGTTTACCGAGGCATCTTGTTCTCGGGACTTCGGCGTTATCTCGGGTTCGCCGCCACCGTCTTTCTTGTGACGGTGATGTTCACCGGCGTTCACGTGTTGCAATACTGGGGAGCCTGGGTTTCGATCGCGGGGCTCACCATGTTGAGTCTGACGCTCACCATCGTGCGCGCAAGGACGAGATCGGTCCTTCCATGTGTCCTCATACACACTCTCAACAACGCGTTCTTCTCGGTGCTCATTCTGATGAACAAGGCGTCTTGAAGTCACAGGAGCCAGAGTGGACGGCTTGAGAAATGGTCAGGCGAGCGGTCCGGGTTCTCTTTATGAAAGGCGAGATATCGGCGGCGGAGCTTTTCGTATCGCTCGTCCGAAGAACGAATCTGGCTGTGTGGAATATCCTGCAAATGACGCTCGACCTTCCACACATTGCGCATCGAGAACCTCCAATCGTAACTCCCGAGCTCATGAAGGTTCGTGATTCCATACCCGGTTATTCTTCCGGTCTTGTCGACGTAGGGCTCAAAATAGCTAAGCACGAGGTCACGCACGGTTCGAAACACCGGCTTGCGCCCGTGCAGTCCGATGTCTCGTGACCTCGCCACCGAACCAAATCGGCCATTCCTCTTGAAGATCAGCAGTACGTGGTCGAGCTTGTCCTGCGACTCGATGCTGACCATAACTGGCGGATATCCGTGCTGCTCGAGGATGACCGCGGCTACTATCGCACCTTCCAGGCAATGCGCGTGATTCTCACGCAGCGAGCGGCGGAACGAGTGACATGTTTCGCCGTTCTGTTCCCGGTTGTAGGGAATCGTTCTGATAAATCGCTGAACCTGTTCAGGCGTACGGTGGGAGCTGATGATTTGCCGTTCCCGCTTGGTGAAATCCTTGTCGCTGGGTATGGCTCGCGCGTCGCTCATTCGCCATTCCCGGTTGAAGCCTTCATTGCTTTTCATTTGATCGGCCTCTCGCTTCGATAGATCAAGGCTTCGGCGTCCTCTAGTGGAATCGGGAAGCTTGCCGCTCGCGTGAATTGAGATGGGTTATCGCGTATCAATCGCTCGACGTCACGTTCGACCTTCGCGACCCAGTCGGCCTTCTGGAGACCGGTGCGCACAAGTATGTAGTCACAATCTTGAATGCGATCGATCGTCGAAGGCTCCACAACCCACCTAACATCAACAAGCGGCGCGCCGGCTCGCTCGCCTGTCAACAGACGCGAGTAAAGGGCTACGCTTGACGGATTCAGGTAAGGCAGGTTCACGACTACACCAAGCACGGGCCTGGAACGGGCCCATGTGGAGTCGGCCGCGTTCCCGGTTGGAGAGCCGGGAGCTGGCGCCGATTCATGCCGCAGATTCGAAACCGCGCGGACGATTTCGGGCACACTCCAGTCATCATCAAGCGGGCGGTGGTCGAATCCATAGTAGTTTCTCGCAAAGACCATCCAGCGATAGCGAGGAGTGTCGATTGCCTTGCCGAAACCAGGTCGGGGCCATTGCGCGTTGAAGAAGCTGACTAATGACCATGCCGCGATAATGGCCCCCAGAGCCAGTTTGACGACGCGAGCCGTCCTGGCTGCCGGCGCCCGGCCGCTTCCCGAGGGCCGGCTGAACGCTCGCAACCAGCAAACGGAAAGGATCGCGGCCGCCGGAAGCACCGGCACTGTGTAGCGGACGTCTTTGTTCGCGACGAGAGCAAAGCTGGCGATTCCGCTCAGCAGCCACAGAATAGGGATCGCGCTCTGTTTGGGACGGCGGATCAGCGAATAGACGAGCCCCGCGGCGAACAGGACGGCCAAGGGCAACTGCATCTGCATGCTGATGAGGGCGTGAACGTAAAAGAAGTTCGAGTCGAAGCTGTACAACGGCGCTTCGTTTTCGTTGACTGCCGCTTGCTGGTTTTCACGATAGATCGCGATCACGTCGCCCATGTGCGGCGCGTACCATATCGCGGCGATCACCAGCGCCGCGACAACCGCGAGCGCCAGGTTTGCGATAGCTCGACGATCGCGCGTCCAAAGAA
>DATIFP010000092.1:0-10966 GCA_035455165.1 Blastocatellia bacterium | reverse complement strand
GGAGCCTGCCTCGCACTCGCCTTTACCGCGCTCGGCAGTGTTGCCTTCGAGATACGGAGAGACTCTCGGCACTCCGGGTTTGACTCCTTTTCGCGGCTCAATACCCAACCTATGCATTCCCCTGTCAACGCTTGGACTACGCCATTGCTACCGCCGTCCCATGACTCGGAGCCAGACTGGCTGGCTAGGCCTTGCCTGTAGCGGACTTTCACCGCCAACATATTGCCGATTTTACCGGCGCTCCTCCGTTAGGAGTGACCTCTTCGTAGAGCGGCGCGAACGTATGCGCAGATTCTGCAAGGCTAACGCGTAGGTAACTCCTCCGGAGTTAGAACGATCCATCATCCTGTTATCTATGGACAGGCAGCTCCTACGGAGCTGAGGTGCGTCAAGTGATGAATTCACAGCAAGTCCCACTCATGATCACACCGGTGTTCATCTCGCCGTCGCCTGCCCGACCGGTACTGTCCCGAGGTCAGGCTCAACGCTGACCGCTTCCGCGTGAGCCGCGATCTGCTCCTTCACTAAGCGTGTTATGAGCGGCTTCAGCCATAACACCGCCAGCCCCGCTGCGATCACGTTGCAAGCCACCGCCAGCCAGAAGACAGGCAGCCATGAATCATATCTCGCCATCAGCCATGCTGCGCACGGACCGGCCAGGATCGACCCAGCTCCCTTTGCGGTGTACTGAATTCCATAGTTGGTCGTCGCATGTTTGTTGCCGAAGATGTCCGCAATGGCCGCTGGAAACAAAGAATAGATATCGCCCCACGCAAAGAAGGTCAGGGCGCACATCGCGATAAACAAAAAGGGACGGCCGACGAGAAGGGTGAATCCTGTTATCGCTACCGCTTCAATCACAAAGGCGATTGCCATCGTGTCGTACCGCCCAAGCCGATCGGACACTGCGCCGAAGAAGGGACGCGCCAACCCGTTAAGCACATTGTTAAGGAGCAGCGTAAGGCTGAGGACGGTGACTCCACCGAACAGGAGGTACTTGTCAAAGCCGTAGGTCTCACCAATGGGCTTGAGTTGTGCGGTCACCATCAACCCGCTGAAGGTCACGAGCGTCATCATCAGATAGAGAATATAGAATGAGCCGTTGCGCATCATCTCTTGCGGCTTGTAGTCGCGCGTCGATTGATGGACCCTCTTGTGCACCTTTTGCTTGATCGCTTCCCAACCAGCCGGTACCCAGCCGTCCGGAGGCATCCTCAGGAATTGGGCCGCGATCAGCACAACGACCCCCTGGATGATTCCGAACAAGATGAAGGCCGAACCGTAGCCGCTAGCCCTGATCATTGACTCGATGGGGAGAATCGTAAGCGCGGCGCCGAACCCGTACGAGCCCGCAACCAGACCAACACAAAAGCCGCGGCGATCCGGAAACCACTTCATAGCCGCTCCGACACACGCTCCATAAACTGCGCCTGCGCCTAAACCTCCCAGTCCGTACGCCACGTACAGGCCGATCAGCGACTTCGACGGGCCGGCGAATCCGGATCCGACCCAGCCCGCCGCTACGAACACGCTCGCGACGGTGACCACCGCGCGGGGTCCGAAACGATCGATCATGTAGGCGGTGAATGGGAACAAACCGGTTTGAGCAATCACGAAAACGGTGAAAGCCCACTGCACCGTCGCCAGGCTGGTGCCGAGATCGGTTTTCAGCGGCGTCGTGAACAACGTCCACGCATATTGCAAATTAGCAATGGCCAGCATCGCGCCTATGCATGCGGCGAGTACAAGCCATCGCGACCGCTGTCGATCTACGCTGTCCTTTTCGGTCATTCCGGTTCCTCCGCCTGACTGAAAGGCGCGATGTTAAACCTATCGTCCCGCACGAATTCCCTGGTCCAGCAACTTCGCGCAAGCGTAAACGGCGCTGGTGCAGGGAAGCTCAAGCCCCATCTTGCCTCCCAGCTCAACCACCGCGCCGACAATCGATTCCAGTTCCAGGGGCCGCCGCGCTTCCACGTCTTGAAGCATCGAGGTTTTGTGATGGCCTACTTTTTCCGCGCCGGCTAGCCGTTGCTCGGCGGTTACCTCGAGATCGATTCCCAATCTCTTCGCAACAGCTTCGGCTTCTGCCATGATCTCCCGCGCCAGCATGCGCGTTTCGGCGCACCCGACTATGTCGGCGAGCGTGGCGCGAGTGAGCGCGCTGACGGGATTGAATGCGATGCTGCCCATCAGCTTCACCCACATTTCATGCCGGATGTCGCTGCGAATCGGCGAGCGAAGGCCGGCTCGAATAAAGGCGTCAGCTATCCGGCGGCATCGGTCGCTCTTTGAGCCATCGGGCTCGCCAAGCGAGAAGCGGGTGCCTTCAATGTGCTCGATTATACCCGGCTCAACCACGATCGTTGATGGATAGACGATACAGCCGATCACTCGCGCCGGATCGAGGTTCTTGCTTATGACGCTGCCCGGATCGACCGATTCAAGATGCGTGCCTTCCCACTCTCCGCCGTGTCGATAGAAGTACCACCACGGGATCCCATTCTGCGCGCTGACAACTGAAGTGTCCGGCCCGATGAGCGGAGCGAGTCGCGGAGCAATGTCAGTCAGGCTGTGCGCCTTGAGCGTCAGCAACACGACGTCAACCGGTCCGACCGATTCGACGTGATCGGTCGCTGGAACCTGAACTTCAAAGTCTCCGATCGCACCGCGAATGCTAATGCCGCGGTCCTTGATTGCCTGCAGGTGAGCGCCCCTTGCAATGAGCGTGACGTCTTCACCCGCTCGAGCCAGCATAGCTCCGAGAAACCCGCCAATGGCGCCCGCGCCGACGATGGCGAATCTCATGAATAGTCCTCAGTCATTGTCATTTAGCAGCGAGGCATGGAGTTCAGCCTGGGAGCGCAGGCGTCCCGCCTGCCTGACCTCGGCACGGGTCATACTCGTCACCAAGCAGGCGAGACGCCTGCGCTCCCAGGCCTGAACTCTATGCTCTCATTCCGTTTTGCCCAAAGTCTCGGCAACGTTGCGACGCTGTATCTTGCCCGTCGCCCCGCGAGGAATCGAATCGACTATATGAATGACCTTTGGGCACTTGAAATCGGAAAGCGATGAGCGACAATGGGCGATCAATTCCGCCCCGGTCGCCGTGCCCTTTAGCACTACAGCCGCCGCGACCGCTTCACCGTAGACTCGATCCGGTATCCCAAAGCAAACGGCCTCGGCGACGGCAGGATGCGTCAGCAGGACTGCATCGATCTCGAGCGGCGAGATTTTCTCGCCCCCGCGATTGATCAACTCCTTAATCCGGCCGGTCAACCTCAGATATCCGTCATCGTCCAGATAACCCTGATCACCGGTGCGAAACCAGCCGCCGGTGAACGCCTCGGCGTTCGCCTTTGGATTCCCTTCATAACCGCCAAAGACATTGGGGCCTTTGATCGATACCTCTCCGGTTTCGCCGGCAGCCAGCAAATCACCTGCGTCATTCAGGATTGCGATGCTCACCCCCGTTCCACGGCCAACCGACCCTGCTTTTCTCGAGGCCGGCGGAAGCGGATTCGAAGCCATCTGATGGGCAGCTTCAGTCATGCCGTAGGCCTCGAGGACCGGGGCTCCGAATCGCTCTTCCATCTCCGACATCGTGTACGGCGCAAGCGCCGCGCTGCACGAGCGTATGAACCGCAACTGCTCCGACCCTCCAGGCTTCGTCCCCGGCTTGCTCCTGGATAACAACACCTGATGGATCGTTGGCACTGCGGAGTACCAGCTTACCCGATGGTCCCGGACTGTCGCCCAAAAGGAAAGCGGGTTGAACTTCGGCGGCACGACGACGGTCCCGCCGGTCAACAGCGTCGCGAAGGTTGAGGCTACCAGGCCGTGGACGTGAAACAGCGGCATTACGCAAAGAGAGACATCCTCCGGAGTCAAGCGATAGGTGTTGGCGACGTTGCGAGCGGAGATCATCAGGTTTCGATGAGGCAGCGGAACCCGCTTTGGACGGCTGGTCGTGCCGCTGGTGTGAAGGATCAAGGCGATATCGTCGGGACTCACATTCTCTCGGGCGCGCGCGGCTCCGGCAGGGGCCGCGGCCGAGAACCGGACTCTGCCTTCGCCATCGAGCGCTGCTTCGATGATCGGCGTTGTATCACCGGCCGCGGCGCGAGCTATTTCGCCGCCTCCCGAGGGAACTATCATCGCGCGAGCGCTGGTGTCTTCCAGATAGAACTTGAATTCCTCCAGCCTGTACGCCGGATTCAGCGGCGCCGCCGTTCCTACGGCCGCAGCGGCAAGAAAAGAAGCAACCATCTCGAGCCCGTTCGGCAGCGCGATCGCTATGCGGTCGCCTCGACCCAGGCCCAGGGCGTTGAGTTGCGCCGCGAGCGTGTCGACTTGCTCACGCAGTTGAGAGTAGGTAACCGATGGTCCATCCGGGGGAATCTGGATCGCGACCTGTTCGGGGCTGCCTCCTTCGAGTAACTCAAGCAGCATTATTTCGTCTCCGGACAGTTGTACTTGAAGATAAAACTGGTTTGCTGAAGCGACCGCACGGTATCACGGCCGCTTGGCCCTGTCCAGTTCCGGCGGCGTCGTGAATTCCCCTGCGTCATCTCCGCGTTCTCTGCGCCTCTGCGGTTGAGTGATGTTCGGTCAGCTCACCGCACAGGCGCAGAGGGCGCAGAGCTCGCAGAGAAGCTCTCGAATCAGGAGGATGCCCCGGTTCCGTTGCTCTTCGACTGACGCGTTTGATATTTTTAGCGTGCAATCGCAGAGGTCAATCAAACTCGGAATGCCATGATCAATCGCACGCTTAACACAATTCGGGCGCATCGCCACGCCTGGCTGGGCGTCGCCTTCACTGCTCTATTAACCGTATGTGGCTGTGGACACGACGCGCCACCTAAAAAGCAACCGGCTAACCCTCCGCCTGCGCAATCTGCCGAGCAGCCCACGCCGCCATCGGAGCTAGTGACGATGGAGGTGGCCAAGGCGGTGATGGTAACTGTCGAACTCGACTTTGGACCTAGAGTCCCGACCATCGCGGAAGCGCTTGCGCAGGTCGAGCGTCGCTACCAGCCCGACGATGGACAGGGTCGAACTTTTGCCATTCTCGACGCATACGGCGAGCCGACGCCAACCGGCAAGCTGCACATGTCAATGCACGTAAGCAGCGAGAAGGCGGGCGGCGGACAACTCATCTTCAAGCGCACCGGCGAGGTGCTGTGGCGCGGCAGGATCAATCCCACCTCGCAACCGATTCAACCAAAGAACCTGACCGTCTTGTTGGACAACGGCCGAGGCACTGCGATGACCGTCGATGGATCGAGCAATCCCACCTCGATCATTGACGCCCGAGTCAAACCCGGAGACTTGCCGGTTCGGGACGTCTGGCCCGATGGCCAGGAACGCGAGCTCACGTTCATCTACAGCGCGTGCGGATGCCCGGTACACGTGCTCGCCAAGCGCGTCGGCGACCGAACGGTGCGCGTCAAAGATACGCCGGTGATTTTTCCCGATGATCCCGCCGCGGTTGCGGTGATTGCGAAGCTGATGCGCTGGTGAACCGGGGAGCGCACACGGCTCGCGCGCCGGCGTTCGAATACCTTCAAGGAGAACTCTAACAATGCCGCGAATCGTAAGGTGCGGACTGATTCAAGCCGCCAATGAAGAACCTGCTGAAAGCACCATCGAAAAGATCAAAAAGGCAATGGTAGACAAGCACGTCGCAATGATCGACGACGCTGCCAGGAAAGGCGTTCAGATCATATGCCTTCAAGAGCTGTTCTACGGACCTTACTTCCCTGCCGAACAGAACCCTCACTGGTACGATCTGGTCGAACGCATTCCCGACGGGGCGACTACTCAGTTGATGTGTGAGATCGCTCGACAGCATAAGATGGCGATGGTCGTTCCGATCTACGAAGAGGAGATGACCGGCGTCTACTACAACACCGCGGCGGTGATCGACGCTGACGGCAAGTACCTTGGCAAGTATCGCAAGACTCACATACCGCATTGTCTGCCGGGATTCTGGGAGAAATTCTATTTCACGCCCGGCAATTCAGGATTTCCTACGTTTGAGACAAAATACGCGCGCATCGGCGTCTACATATGCTACGACCGCCACTTCCCCGAAGGCGCGCGAGCGTTGGGTCTGAACGGCGCAGAGATAGTCTTCATTCCATCGGCGACGACCAAAGGTCACGCCGACTATTTATGGGAGCTCGAGCAGCGCGCGCACGCGGTAGCGAACGGTTATTTTGTGGGAACCATCAATCGCGTTGGCACAGAAGCGCCGTGGAACATCGGCCAGTTCTTCGGGTCGTCTTATTTCTGCAATCCTGACGGAAGGATTCTCGCGAAGGGCAGCGAAGACAAAGATGAGTTGATCGTGGCGGACCTGGATCTGGACGAGATCAAAGAAGTTCGAACTCACTGGCAGTTCTATCGCGACCGAAGACCGGATATGTACGGCAGGCTTTGCGGAGAATGAAAACTAAACCGACATGCTATACTCGGCTTCCAGGAGCCTCGGATGCATCAGACGATCCAGCTACCGCTGATAAGGGGAACAAAAGATGTCAGTAACATCGCCACCACAAGTTCGGAAGACGACGAGTGAGATCGATTTCTCGCAAACTGCGGAGTGGCTCGCGCAGAACCGTCACGACTACATAGGGAAGTGGGTAGTGTTGGATGGAGGTCGATTAATCGGCTTTGGAGATGATCCGCGCCCCCTCGTCGCCCAGGCGCGCGCCGAAGGTGTTAGCTCGCCGTTCGTTGAGCTAATACAGGACGACTCAGAACCTTTCACGGGGGGATGGTTGTGAATGGTTGGCAACTCGTCTTCTCTGAGCGTTTTGATTACAGCCGATTCAATGACATTGTTCTTCCTCTAAGGCTTTCGTCTGACAAAACCAATCAAATCCTGCTGAGAGCGAAGGTCGACACCGGGAGTACGTTTTGCATCTTTCAGCGGCGCCATGCAGATTTGCTCAGCATCGACACGGAAACTGGAACGCAGCGAAGGATCAGGACGGCGACGGGGTCGTTCACAGCGTACGGGCACGAAGTCACGATAAAGGTCGGGAAACTCGAATGGCAGGCGGAGGTCTACTTTGCAGAGGATGAGGGCTTCCCGGTCAACGTCGTTGGCCGAGTCGGTTTCTTGGATCGACTGCGTCTTGCATTGACGGACTACGAGCAGATGCTCTACCTAAGCGCATACGAGGAAACCTGAAGGTCGTTTTGAAGGCGTTCGCGAGAAGCCATCGAACCGCTCAAGAACATGTGGTCTACGGCATTTCACGCTCGCGGAGTGAGCCGCGAAGATCATCCACCGCGGGATCGTTGCAAGGAATGCTGTAAAGATCCATTATCAAGTCAACCTCAGTGATGAAGTCTTTGTGGTCAGGTCAAGTGGCCGAATCGCGATGTAAAGGAAAATGCGGCGAGAGCTCTTGGTAAATTGAATGATAAGACGGCGGTTCCCGCCTTAATCGAGTTTCTGAAGGAACCTCGCGAGACTTATGATTATTATAAGCGACAATTGAGGAGCGTTGCAGCGGTCTCACTGTCGAGCTTACGGGACGCGAGTGCGATCCCTATCTTAATCGATCTGCTTGAGAATTCGACGGACGACCTTCGCGAACCCGTCTTGCGTATCTTGGAGGGGTTCGATATGCCCGAAGCCTCGAGTGCCATTAAGAGGTTTCGGAAGAGGTAGCCTGAGGTTCCTTTCCTTCACGCGACGGGCAACCACCACACGCAGCAAGATTCAAGTCTGTTACCGTCCGCTAAATCGCTATACCGGGTCTATCTCAGCGCGGGGTGGGCGCACCATCGTGTTGAGCAGGTGCTCGAGCACTTCGGTTGGATCCTTGCAACAACCGGTGTGCACAGCGGATACCTGGATTGTCGTGCTTCGCGGAGCGACCAACCAGTGGAAGCGCTCCCTCTGTGACAATTGGCCAATCGGACCTGCCTGCTCTCCTCCGGCACAAATAGCCGGGATCGTCGCCAAATGGGCGCGGATGGATTCGAGATCAAGCGATGGATCGAGGGCCTTTAACCGCTGCTCGTCCAGGTCAATGCGGGCCTCGAGAAAATCCCTGGCGGGGCACGAGACTATCACTCCGACGTTAGCGAACTCTTCGCGTTCGACTCGCGGAACTACGCGGAATATGGCGTAATCATACGGATAGTGATCGCGCACGGATCGCCTCCTCCAGGAAAACACGCGGCGCCTCGAGCCGGCTCAGCAAATACTCGATGTAAGCATCACGATGTTCCTCGGGCCCGTCAAACAACGAGTCAGCCTGGGACCCAACAGCCAACCAGGCGTCGGGAATAAGCTTTACTATACCGCCAATGGTGTCTGGTGTAATCCGCTCGGTCATCTTCGAGTCTACCTCGCGAAGAGAGAGGGTAGATACAGAGGGGAGTAAGACATGGTCTTTAATCATCGGGAAAGCGTCGCGGCTGCGCTCGAGGTAGTTGGTCCAGGTGTGGTGGAAGTAGAGGGCGGCGCCATGATCAATGAGCCATAGCCGCCGATGCCATATCAGCATGTTCGCGTTTCGCGGCGTACGATCAACATTCGTGACGTATGCATCAAACCAGACGACCTTGGAGGCGAGATCAGCGTCGAGATGCTCAGCAACCGGATCAAACATTACGGAACCGGGCAGGTAGTCGAGGGCGAGGTTTAGACCGGCGCTAGCCCTGATCAGATCTTGAATCTCGGGGTCCGGCTCGGTGCGAGCGAGTTCGGGGTCGAGTTCAACGAAAACGATCTCGGGCACGAGCAGCCCTAATGCGCGAGCAATCTCCCCTGCCACCAGCTCCGCGATAAGAGCCTTTGACCCCTGACCCGCGCCTCGGAACTTGAGCACATACATTCCGTCGTCATCGGCTTCGACGATAGCGGGAAGCGATCCGCCCTCGCGAAGTGGGGTTACATACCTCGTAGCAGCTACTGTCCTCAAGCTCATCTTCCAGCAAATCCTTCAGCTCGGCCGTCCACCTATCTTGACCCACCCAGGACCGATGTGTGCAGCCAGTTGTCTACGAAAAGGCATCAATCATTGCTCGCACGTCGTCCCCCAGCGGGTAAAGCACAGGACAAGTGCATCCCGCCTCAACATACTCCTGAACTTTTGCCCGGCATTCGTCCGGCGTCCCCGAAGCCGTTATGAGCTGGACGACTTCATCCGGAACCATCTTCATCGCTTCGCGGATCTGATGCTCTTCAGCGGGCCACGTCAAGACGCTTCCGATTTCCTCCAACAGGTCCTGACTCACTCCGCTTGCTTTCATGATGTGCGGCTGCTGTCCCAGGTACTGAGTCACAAGCTCGCGAGCGTTGTCCAGGGCCCGGGAGCGGTCTTCGTCTAACGAACAAACTACCAGTTGGGGCCGGTCGATTTGGCGGACGCTTCGACCGGCCCGCGCGGCTCCGGCATCGAGGTGTTCCACTGCGTCGCGGTTGTACGCCGGTGACACGAGATAGTTCAAGAGCACGCCGTCGGCGATCTCGCCCGCGAGCTCCATCATCTTCATCCCGGTAGCGCCGATATAGATGGGGACATTCTTCGGTGATCGGTCCCCATGTACGATGTCGATCTCTATGTCTTCGACCTGAACGAACTCGCCTTTGAAGGTGACTTTTTCCATCGCGAGCAGGCGTCGCACGACCTCGACGGTTTCGCGCATTGCCAGGAGGGGCTTGCGTCGATTGACTCCGCACTTGGTCGCGAGCGGTTCCCACCAGACGCCCAGCCCGCACATCGTGCGCCCGGGCGCCAAATCGTCGAGCGTCGAAAAGGTCGCCGCAATCAGAGCAGCGTTGCGAGTCCAGTTGTTGATGACCCCGGAACCTACCTTGATGCGCTCGGTCGTAGCGGCGTACGCGGCCATCGGGACAATAGCATCACGCACGAGTCGCGACTCTGCCTGCCAGACTGCTTCGAAGCCGCGCGATTCGGCGTAGCTCACGTACTCGATGGCTTCGCGCAGCGGGTGCTTGTCCTGGAGGTAGAGAGCAAAGCGGTGATTCGTCATCGTCGACGGGTTCCTTTAGCGAAATTGGCTAAGATTACTGGGGGCATTATACAATTGGTCCCGACGCGAGCAAGTGGTACGGACTTTATGAGGAACTACCTAGTTGATCAGAGTCTTGACAGCAAGCGCCCAATCCCAACGGGATTGCATCCACAGCCCAAGGTTTCCGTCCTCGGCTACCTTGGGACCGGATAGTGACGGGTTCCGAACCCCAACAGGGGTTGCATCCCACAGCCCAAGGTTGCCGTCCTCGGCTACCTCGGGACCGAATCGTGACGGGTTCCGAACCCCACGGGGTTGCGCCTCTTGCGACTCGGTTTGAGGGTCAGAAAAGCGTGAGCGCCCTGCAGCGGAACGTGGCCGCAACCCCTTCGGGGTTGGTGCCAAGGAACCAATGCCTCCGCACGGCGTTGTCACCCAGGGTAGCCGAGTACGGCAACCCTGGGCTGGAGGTTTCAACCCCTTCGGGGTTGTAGATCGGACACGCCGCGGTCAAAGCAAGGACTGAGTTAGCCGAGATCCGGCACAAACTGACGTCTCTGCTACTTTCGAAGGAGTGAGTATGTTGCCAATAAGCGGAGTTTATGAAGTAGCGATCCGAGTCAAGGACCTCGCAAAGGCGGAGCCCTTCTATCGCGAGGTGCTCGACCTTGAAGTCGGCATTCGAGATGAGAAACGCAACTGGCTCTTTTTGCGCGCTGGTGGAGACGCCGGGATGGTCGTGCTTCAGGAAGACAAGGGCGAATGGCCGTTACAGCACTTCGCGTTTACGATTGATGAAGCGGATCTTGAGCGCGCGGCTGCGACGCTCCGCGAGCGAGGCGTTGAAGTTGAGGGCCCGGTCTTTCACGAATGGATGCCGGCGACCTCGTTGTACTTCGAAGATCCAGACGGAAATGCATTGGAGCTGTGTGCGGTCAAAACCAGAGAATAGATGGACGAA
>DATIFP010000091.1:0-50836 GCA_035455165.1 Blastocatellia bacterium | reverse complement strand
GCAATGTGCGAATCAGGGGAAGGGAACCTGACCGTGTAGACAATAGGTTCCAGCGCCGGTGCGGCTGAGCCGTGTGGAGCATGGACGGCCAGCGCGGCCACGACCGTAATCAGGATGATTCGAAACGACATGTGTTTGTGCATTGGAGTTTCCTAGAGTCTGAGCGTTAGTCGGTTTCTTATTACAGTGCCACTTCATTGGCGGCGCTTCCGCCTCGCATCGAGGAGGCGGCTTCCAAGTGATCGCCCTTCGGCGCCCGCCGAAACGCGTTTCACCGCAGCAGGCTGGTCCGAGGTCGAATCAGTCGTCTTGGCGGGCCGGGGTTCCTCCGCGTGAGTCATCTTCTCCGCATCACCCAGCCGCACTCGGAGACGCGCATCCTTGAGCTGGGCCAGGAAGTCGGCGCTGGTGGCATCCGCCGGCGGCGAAGCTGTACGTCGTTCAAGAATAGAGCGCAGGCGCGCGAGCACATAGGCCGCTTGCTCGCGAGTTAGGTGGACGCGTCGCAACCCTATGTCCACCGGCAGCAGCAACAGAGCCCCGAGCAGAAGCAGCTCCCACATCTCGTGCGGCGTCGTCTTGCCCGATCGCCGCCCAAAAAGATCGACGTCACTCGGGAGTCCCGAGATCAGGCTCCCTCCCGTAGCATTGCTTATGCGTGAGAGCAAATCCGCATCCGCCGAAGTTATGTTGAATTCGGGGGAATAGGAATTCACCGCGCCTGTTATCGCCGCGGACTGTCCGCCGTCCTCGAGCACGCTTACCAGATACGCCCCTCTTGAGATCGCCGGGAAGTCCCCTTCGTAAAGCCCGGCTGCTGTTTGGTCGAGCGCGATATCAGTCGTAGAAAAATCCGGCGCGACCGCCTGAGCCCGCAACCGGAGGTTGTTCTTGAACTCACCGTCAAGCGTCGTCGCTTCGACCGACAAGTGTCCGCGACCCGCGGTTATGTCTAATCTCGCCGCGAGCTCGCCGGTTGATTCTCCGCGCAGAATTTCCCTCAACGCCTGAGTCCAAAACTGCCCAAAGCCGGGCCAATTCATCCAACTCGCGGCCCACCGCGACTTCGCATCAGAAGTGAACGCACCCGCGCGGCCCAAACCGTACTGCCATACGGCATAAACCGGGTCGTCTTTGTCGGAGATGAGCGATGTGACGGCGGGACTTTTTAGCGAATCGCGCTCGGCAGTCCCGACGTAGCCCCCGAGGTGTGGCGCGGAGCTCCAGTCGATTCCGCTGGTTGCTTGCGTCGGTCGCACGAGCCTCGGGACGAAGGGCTCTTCGATTATCGTCGTGCGCGAAGCAAGCGACGCTTCGCGAGTGAAGATACGAGGGAGATTGTCCGGCCTGCTGGTTTGGTAGAAGCGCCCACCCCCGATGTCTGCGATCATCTTCATCATCGGGAGATCCGCATCGTCGCCGACCGCGACCGATGTAAGCGTCATCCCGGCTTCGCGGACCTGACGAGCGATTCCGCGAAAGTCGCCTCCCTCGCTTCTGCCATCCGAGAGCACGATGATGTGTTTTATTTGCGCGTCGCTCTCGCGCAGCCAGTCGTAGGCTGTCCGTAATCCCGGGTACATGTTTGTTCCGCCCAGCGCCTGAATCGATTCGATCTGACGAATGATGGCAGGTTTGTCGCCGACTTTGGTCAGATTCACGACCGGAAACGCCGCGCTGTCAAACGCGATCACCCCAACCGAGTCGCGTTCGGAGAGGAAATCGACCGCCGCCGAGGCGGCTTCTCTGGTCAATTCCATCTTCGTCCCCTCCATCGAACCCGATTTGTCGATGACCAGCGCGAGAGCCAGGCTCGGCAGATGTTTCTTCTCCCGGACATCCAGGGACACCGGCAAGGTCTCCGCAATCGGCGTCTTGTAGTAGCCTCCCGGGCCGAAGCTATGATCGCCGCCGATCATAATGAAGCCGCCCCCAAGATCGCGAACGTAGGAGCGCACCATCTTCATCTGCTCGGTGGTCACGGCCGATGCGGGGACGTTGTCAAAGATGACAAGGTCGTAGTCCTGAAACCCGGCGAGGGCGGCGGGCGCGGCCGACGCGGGCCGAACGTCCGCAGCGAATTCCCCTTCCGCGAGAACTCGCGCGATGGCTGGTGAGGGTTGTGCGTCGCCGAACAGATAAAGAGTCCTAGGGCGGCCCTCGACCACCGCGAACGCTTCACGCGCGTTGTTCTGTGTGAAGGTGTCGGATTGAATAGCCTCGACCTCGGCGCGATAGGTGTAGAAGCCTTTCTGCTCGAGGCGTTGTGGCAGCGCGAACACGTTCTCACCCGATGCGGCGACGTGAACGCTCCTTTCAGCAGCCGGAGAGCCATTTCGAAAAACTCGAAGCGTCGCATCGGTGTCGACGGTCGCGTCGACGGTCACCCTCAAGTCGAAGGCCTCGCCTTGGGCCAGTTTCTCGGGGACGTCCAGGGACCGAATTGCGATTTCGCCGTGAGATTCGCTGCGTTGGCTTGTTGTGGCAATCGCTCGGGTGTACACCTCAATGCCGGAGGCTCGCAGCACTTCTGATTCCCGGGCTGCATCTTCCAGATTCTCGTTTCCGTCAGAGATCAGAACAAACCTGCCATTTGCGTCCTGAGGCACGAGCGCGGAGGCCAATCTCAAGGCGGCAGCGACGTCGGTATAATCGCGCGGCGGGTTCGAAGTGATCTCAGCCAGGTGCCAATCGCCGAGGGAATCTTTTCGAGTTGGCGACAGCTCGACCAAAGGTTCTCGCGCGAAGGCAACGATGCCGACGTAGTCGCGAGGACCGGCGCGATCAGTTTGGCCGTTGATGAAATCGATAACCTCATGACGATTCTCCTGAGCGATGCTAGCAGACACGTCGACGAGAAAGATCAGCGCAAGGTCGCGGGACGCAGTTCTGATTCGGAGTCCCGAAATCGCGAGCACGATCATCATCAGGAGCAGCGTTCGAACGCCGACGCTTGCCGCCGCTCGCGCCGTGGACAGATTGGCCAGGCTTTTCCGCGACACGTAGATTGCCACCGGAACGAGCGCTAGAAGCAAAAGCGCGGAGGGATTGGTGAAATCAAGTCTCATTCACTGCTTGAACCGGAGAGTTGGCTCTAAGAGGAGCGCAAGCATTATTTTGACTGAATTGTCCAAGTTCGTCCGGCTAGATCGAGACCCTACGATGATAGACCCACCATTCAAGCGAAAGAACGACGACTGCGAGCAAAGCGATCCATCGCCATACCTCACGCTCGGACTGAAAGGTCCCGGCCTGTCCTTTGACCTCTCCGTCGCGAGTCTTGATCGAATCTCGCGGCATTGTGTTCGACTCAGCTTCGCTCAGGAGACTCACCGCGAATGGCGTCGAGTCCTTCACCTCGTACTTCCCAATTCGAAGGGTGTTGGCGAACACGACCGACCCCTCCTGCGAGTCAATTTGTTCGCTGTCGCCGGCCGGTGTGGTTATGGTCGCGTTCGCTCCCGAACTGGGAATGATGGCGGGTTGACCCGGCTGTACTACTCGCAGGGCCGCGGGCAAATCCCGGCTGGCCAGCCATGCCAGCGAATTCGCTAGCAGAATCGGGAACTCTACTTTGAGAGGTAAATCCGATTGTGCGAGGTCGAAGCCAATCAGCACCACTCGGCGGTGGCCGTCGTCACCCGCCCAGATCAACGGGTCGTTCCCGGCGCTCACAATCGGTTTGAGCCACCGGGCCGCTTCGCGACGCGGCGCGCTTTCGACGTGTAGATCGGCATAGGTGAGGAAGGCGTTCACGGGGTGTGAGCGCTCGACGGAAGTTACTTCCGGTTGTTCGCGTTTGCCTAGAGTGCGCCACAAGCCGGGCGACTCCGGCGGGTTTATCAAGAGCAAGGGCCGGTTGCTCGCGAGCGCTTCGGCGGGCGCGCCTTCGCTCACCAGACAATCGAACTGTGGATTGGCCGACCCGGCGGTAACGCGACCGACATCGAGATCGGGATTGGATGCGAGTGCCTGAAGAAGGAACGGGTTCTCGCTCATGACTCCGACACTCGTGCGGCGAGCTCCTGGCACTAAGGCATAAGCGATGTTGTCGGAAGCGAGGTCATCGTCGTGGATTAGTTTGAGCTCCGCCAATCCGGCTTCGCTCGGCAAGGCCCCAAACAGAAGCGCGGTTTTGTCGCCAGACGCAACTTCAATCGTTCGGGCGTCGATCAGCCGCCCATCGATTTGCAGCTCAACGCTGACGCTTTGAGAGTTATCGCCGAAGTTGGCGATTGATGCGAACAATTCGCGGCGGCTGGTTCCGGGAAGCGGGCGAGAGTTCATGGCGACAATACCGACATTCGCCGCTCGCCGGCCGACCCGAACGAACCGAACAGCCGCTTTCTGTTCTGTTGAAGCGACCCGCGCAGGCCGTCCCAGCGCGGGATCGTTCTCCATATCTATCGCCGATCCGCCATCGCCGATGATCACGATGGTTGCCTCTGCCTGGCTCCTGGCGATTTGCTCGGACAGTCGAAGCGCATCTGTCAGGTTGCCGGGGGCGTCGGTTGGCTGAATCTCGTCGATCGCAGAAGCGAGCGCGGCGCGATCCGAAGTGAGCGGGCTGCGAATCGTGACTCGGGACGAGCTTTCCACAAGAGCCGCGCGGTCGCTTCCGCCGAGACCGTCGATCATCTCCCGAGCAAGCTGTTTCGCTCGATCCAACCGGGTGCCCGCGGCTTCATCGCGCGCGCTCATACTCGCAGTCGAATCGATCACGATGATCGTGCTTCCGGCTGCAAGCGCGCGCGTGGTTACGAGGGGCCGAGCTAATGCAAAGACAATTGCCGCGAGCGCCAGCAGTTGAAGCACCAGCAGAAGATTTCGTCGGAGCTTTTTGAACGGGGCGTTCGCGTCCAGCTCTTCGAGCGCGCGCTTCCACAGAATCACGCTGGGAACCAGAGTTCGTTTGCGCTTAATTCTCAGCAGATATAACAGGACTATGATCGCGCCCAGAAGCAGCCACCAAAATGCGCTTGATGAAAGGAATCGCATGACCGAATGAGGATTATAGCTCAAGTGCGTGGTGCAGCCTGAGGGCGCAGGCAACTGGTTAGTGTGGTGCTTTGCATTTGAGAGGTCACGTGCCGCCAAAATTCATTTGAAGGGTGCACTGTTCATAGCTTGAGCCGCCAACGCGGCCGCAGATGGTTCCTCCGGCGTGAGCCCGGGGAGGCGAAGCCAATCGACCACAGTTGCCCTTCAGCAACACATTTGTACCCGGGGTTTGGCACGCACTTCGTAGGCTGAGCCCACAATACTTGCTGGATGAAACAATCTTCGCGCGGCTAACATCACCGCATGCCCAGAGAACGAAGGTCCGCCAGTCAGAGCGCTGATTCCGAGAGCGGTGAGATTTTCGCGGCTCGACCTCAGGCTTTCATGAGAGCGCGTTGGGCTGAGAGAGTTTTTCTAATCAGTTTGTGTGTGTACGCGGTCCTGGCAGTGTTGGCTCACCGGTACGCTTACTTTGAATGGGACCTGGCGGTGGCGCGTCGTATTCAGTCGATATCAATTGCAGGGTTCAGAACGGTGCTCGAGTCAGTCTCGTTTCTGGGCAACGGATGGGTTCCATGGCTGCTCGTGATTGTTGTGGGGGTCGTGTTGATCAGGATTGGGCGTCGCGTAGAGGGAGAGGTCTGCATGTCGATGGTCGCGCTGGGATGGGTGGTGAACAGATTGTTGAAGTTGTTCATCGGGCGTCCGAGGCCAACGGACGCATTGGTGAACGTATCGGGCACATTCAGTCACGAGAGCTTTCCTTCGGGTCACGTTGTGTTTTTTGTGGAGTTCTTCGGATTCTTGCTGTTCCTCGCGTATGTACTGCTCAAGCCGGGGCTGTTGCGCCGTGTGTCATTGATTGTGCTTGGATTGCCTATAGCGCTGGTCGGCCTGTCACGCGTATACCTGGGCGCACACTGGCCAAGCGACGTAGCGGGTGCGTACCTGGCGGGCGGAATCTGGCTGATGCTTTCGATAGAAGTATACCGGCGGATCAAGGCGAGATCGAATTGAGCTCCCGCGATCATCTTAACGTCATGGGGAGAGTTTCGGTATCGATCGGGACGTAAACCGCTTGGCGCTCCGACTGCCGACAATGGCAACTATGCTAGTTGTAACTGATTCTGCCCCCCCGCTCTCTTGGCGCAGCCGTCAAACAAGCCATCCGTGAGACCACGGCGTACTTCCGGACCCGAATGCTCCACCGACGTTCGAACAAACAGCTTTAGCCTGCCGCACTCCTGCTCTGCGGTTCATACGACTCGGCATCAATAGAAATTGATCCGAACCAGCCAGCCGCGAAAAAAAGGAGAGAGAACACCGGCGTCCGGTCCCTTCCTGGGTGTTCTTCGGCCCCGCCGCGCGATGTCCCCTCTCTAGCCTAAAGGAGAAACGTCTACGTGTCGGTCAACCTACCAACAGGTGGTTGCCACTTTCTTGCGCCGGCGGAATCGAGGCCTCACATCTCGCCCCCAGTCAATCAAGCCCCATCCTCCAGCGCGACAACGCCCAACCTTGATCATACCGAAATAAAGCGATGCGTTATATCTCGGCGCGACCAATATTTTGAGCGCACCGATATTACTGCAAGATCGGTCACACTGTCAATAAGTATTTTTCAATGTGCTGATAATATTTGTGCAGGGGGGGGGATTGAAAATCATCAGACGCTCGGCCGCGGAATGAAGTTTCGGCGTTCACTGAGCGAGCGGAGAGGATTGAATCGGGCGCGCGGCGGTGGGGCTCGAGGAGGGAATGAGTGACGTTAGCTTTCCTGTTTGCGCTCTAGCGCAATCTCATCCAGAAGCGACAGGACCCTGCCCAACGCCTCATCACCGATATCATCTGAGATCCGATTCATAATCGCGCAGAGCAAATCCGTGGTGCTCATGTTGTTTATCTCTGTCGGGGAATGCTTGCCCTTGGGCGCGTCATTCGGTTGTTCGGGCATTTTCTTCTTTCTGTGCTCCTCCAAGTCAAACACCCGCGCCGATTGTTGCTCCGCGGGAATAGAATCCCGCGGAGAAAGGCTTTGGCTCTGGCCGAACGCGCGAGCAGGCATGAAGAGAAGCGTCCCGGGACGAGAAGACGCGCGACAACCAGGCGCAGCCTGGTCAACGTGGACCTTGGCGTTCCGTTCTAGTTCGACGTTCGTCGCTTTGGTGCTGACTGAAACCGTATCGCGAGGCGTCCGCCATCCACGGAGCTCTATCTCGTCGCGCGTTTCTCGCCATTCAGGATAGACACGGGCGAACGGCGAGGCTGATACGATCTCGGACACGTTCCTGGCTTCTTCGAGCCTTCCGACTTCGCAAAGCTCAACGGCGAGGCTGTTCAAGTAGTGGTAGTAGACGTGAGGATGCGCGGCGCGCGTCGCGTAAGCGATGGGAAACAGGTTTTCAAGCAGGACCACCGCCCCGCGATGATTTCCCTCCAGACTACTAATGACCGCGACATCCTTTTGTGTGTGAACCGTGCCCACCGGATCAAGGTATCCACGGTCGGTGGAGAGACGGTCCGCCTCACGATAAAACGACAACGCCGATTGATAGTCGGCTCTCCGGATTGAATTCGCCCCAAGCGAGCGCAGTGACCGTATTCGATACGAAAGCGGTCCATCCAGCGCCAACTGCTCGAGCAAATGCGCTGCTTGTTCGACATCGCCGCGCCCAAACCTGTGGATGCACAGCGCCTGATAATATCGACCGATCGTCTGATATTGACTGGCGGTAGGCCAGCTCACAAGAACCTGGCTCACGCGCTCAAGCAGACCCATATCGCGAAAGGCGTGGGCCCGCTCGGCGACCATCACGAGCCTCTCGCTCAGCCGACGCCGCACCTGAATTTCTTTAATTAGACCTGAGGTAATTAGTTGGTAGAATCCGCCGTAGCCGATTCCGCGCTGCGGATCGGCGAACTGCCTAAAGGAGGAAGGATCTGTGAGGACAAGACTAATATCAGCGGTCGTCTGCATGCTCACTCTCCCGCTTTGGTTCTCGTCAAGCCCAAGTCACAAGGATGACCCGGCGCCGTTTCGGACGGTCGCTTACGCCGGACACACTCTGCTCGGCGAATGGTGCCAGTGTTCGGCTCCTGGGTGCCTCTGCGATCCCGGCGAGGTGAGTGGCCTGAGCACCAAGCCGGTGTCAGATAAAACCAGGAGGCCCTTGGATCAAACCGCTTCTCCCATCCGCGCCCGCGCCGGCTTCGACTTCGGAACCGGCGTGCTGATGCTGGCGCTAGCGGTGTTCTTGTGGACCAGGTTGCGGGTGTAATCTCTCCGCCACTGGATTAACCACGTTCAAATTCCTGCTTCGATGCGCCGGAACACGGCGGCTTTGTTGACGTGTGTCTCCAATACAGTTCTTAACGGTTCCTTCTCACGAAACTCTTAAGCGAACCTCCAGGCCGAGACAGCCCGCATCCTAAGGGAGCACGCGTACCATGTCAAGTGGAAGATTTGTCTCATTATTTCGATTGCGCGCCGTCAATATATTTTTACGAGGAGCCGTCGTCTCGTTGAGAGCGATTCACCGTGGGGGAGTCGCGCCGATCAATCTTTGCGGGCGCTCGAAGCCTCGCGCGCGGGGGGCTGGTCGCTCGCCGTTTGCGCGCCCCTGCCGGCGTCAGCCGCCGCCGGTGCTTGTCGAAGCGCGGCTCCCAGCTCGTCGGCGGTTACTTCGGTGCGCCGCGATTTTCGCGTCTTGCTCGATGTTCCCTGGGCTTCTCGCGCGGACGCGGCCTCGGTCTGGTGTGGGGATCGCTGGCGCACGGCGATCGAGTACTCCTCATTGGCCGCCGCAAGATCGCCCATAGAATACAGGACGCGGCCCAGATCCTGATGGGCCTCCGGATAGAATCCGCTTCGCTGCTCGATGGCCTTACGATAGGCTTCCAGCGCGGCTTTCATGTTGCGTACTCTAACGTGATCCAGGCCCAGGTGATAGTACGCCTCAGGATAGGTGCCGCCGGACTGTGCGATCGCGGTCTGATAGGAATCCAGCGCCGACTCGACATCGCCCTGGCGCGATAGTAAAAGCCCTATCTGGAAGTGCGCCTCCGCGAAGACCCCCGCCTGCTGGTCGACTGCGGTCTTCAGCTCGGTCATCGCCTCGGCAAGCTGGCCCGCTCGAATGAGCGAACGGCCGAGCTCGTAGTGAGCGCGGGGGTAAACGCTTCGGCCGGCTACCGCCTTGCGAAACTCAGCGATTGCCTCGTTGCCGTGTCCGAGATCGTAAAGCGCGAGGCCCAGATCCAGGTGCGCCTCCGGAAAGGATGCAAGACTGGGGGCGGTGGAAACCGGGAGTCGAGGCGAGCCGCCAACTGTGGTTGCGCTGGCTGCGACGTATTGGGCCGGCTCACTTCCAAGCAATTCAGTCGCCCCCTCGCCGCGCCGGCGTTTTGCTGTGTCTCCGGCTGCCGTTGCGTCGTCGCCCAGCAGCTGTGTGGCCCCCTTCGGCGCCGAAGCCGCAGTTTCACGTTGCGCGATTGCGATCTCAAACTCCTTGCGAGCCTCCTCGAGCGCGCCGCTCTCGTACAACGCGCGACCGAGATTGCGATGAGCCTCGGCGTCATTGCCGTCTCGCAGATCAAGCGCAGTTTGAAACGACTGAACCGCATCTTCGAGCTGGCCGCGCCCGTAGAGCACGAGTCCCAGGTCGTGATGTGCATCGGCTGCCGTGTCGCCTTGCGCGATCGCTTGTTTTAGAGCATTGGCCGCGCGGTCGAGATCTCCGAGTCGGGCGAGCGCGTTCCCGAGGTTGCGGTGAGCGTCCGGGAAGTTGCCTTGCTGTTGTTCGATCGCGGTCTCGTAAGCGCGGACGGACTCGCTGATCTCGCCGCGAGCGTACAAAGCGTTCCCCAGGTTGTAATAGGCTTCTGCATAGCGCCCGCTCCGCTGCTCGATCGCGGTTCGGTAGGCTGAAACCGCCTCATCGATTTCGCCGAGGTCGTAGAGGGCCACGCCGAGGTTGTGCCAGGCCGCCGGAAACCCGTCCTTCAAACCCTCGGTCGCGCGGCGCAGGCTCGCGACCGCGTCTTCGAGTTCGCCGCCTTCATACAACGCGAGTCCGAGATCGTGATGCGCGATGGGGTAATCTGGACGGTTGTTGATCGCGGCGCGATACGACGCGATCGCGCCGTCGAGATCACCCATGTCATAAAGCACTCGGCCGAGATCCCGGTGGGTTTCAGCCACCTCAGGCTTGGCTGCGATCGCCGAGCTCAAAGCCGAAACCGCGCCGTCAAGGTCGCCCAGATCGTAAAGCGCGCGGCCGAGCCGATGGTGCGCTTCGGGAAACTCATTGCCGTGCTTTGCGATCACCTGCTCGCACGTCTCTACTACTCCCCTCAGGTCTCCATAGTCGTAGAGGGAGCGGGCGAGATTCAACTGCGCCTCCGGGAATTCCGGCTGCTGCTTGATCGCGCGGCGCAGCTCCTGGATCGAGTCTTCCACCTGCGCCGCTTGATAGAGAGCGACTCCCAGGGCATGGTGCGCCCAGGGCATCGCGTCGTTTTGCATCAACGCCAGTCGAAACTCTGAAATGGCTTCATCCAGCTCGCCCGTATCGAGCAATGCTGCGCCAAGGCTGTAATGAGCCGCGGGAAAACTTTCGTTCTGGGCAAGAGCCGAACGGTAAGAGGCGATCGCTTTATCGAGAGCCCCGACCCGCGCGTGAGCGAGGCCGAGGTTGTAATGCGCATCCGGATAGGGGCCTCGCCTGTTGGTGATTGCGCCGTTGTAAGCTTCGATCGCTTTATCGACTTCGCCTTTCGCGTTATATGCGGTGCCGAGCCAGAAGTATGCTTCCGCGAATTCCTTCGATTGATCGAGCGCCTTTCGTTGAGCGCCGATCGATTCGTCCAGTTGTCCCTTGCTGAAGTAAGCGAGCCCCAGATCGTGATAAGCCTCCGGGAACTCGCCGTCGCGTTGATCGACCGCTGTGCGCAACGCCGCGACTGCGCCGTCCAGATCGCTCAAGCGGTACAGCGTACGGCCGAGATTGCGAAACGCTCGCGGAAAGATCGGTTGCTGCTCGATGGCGAGGCGGAACTCTTTCGTCGCTTCATCGAGTACGCCAAGGTCCGCCAGGGCGAGGCCGAGGTTGTGATGGGCGCGCGCGAAATCGCCGCCCCGCTGCTGGATAGCGGTGCGAAATGAAGCAACACACTCGGGAAGCTTGCCGCTCCGATAGAGCACCAGTCCAAGCTCGTGATGGGCCTCGGGGAAATTCTCATTCTGCGAGATTGCCGTTTGAAGCGAACCGATCGCGAGGTCGAGTCTCTGTTCGCCGGCGTAGATTCGTCCGAGCTCGTAGTGCGCGTCGGGGTAACTCCCGCCGCGGAGGGCGATGGCGGCGCTGAATTCTTCCGTGGCTTGCGACACACGGCCGAGACTGTATAGCGAGGTCCCCAGATCGAAGTGGGCTCGAGGGAAGCGCGGGTTCTGCTCGATCGCCTTCTGGTAACTCTCGACCGCCTCCTCGAGGTTGCCGAGCCGCGCGAGCGCGACGCCCAGGTCGTGATATGCCCAGGGAAAATGCTCGCGTTGAGAGATGGCAGTGCGATAGCATTCGATGCCTTCCTTCAGATCCCCACGACGTGCGAGCGCGCGTCCCAACGCGTAGTGCGCCTCGGGATAGACCGGTTGTCCGTCGATCGCAGTGCGCGCTTCGGTGATCGCGTCTTCGAGCTGGCCCAGTCCAAACAGGGCGCGGCTGAGCTCGAAGTGCGCTTGCGGGAAGGGTGACCGCCGCTGCTCGATCGCCGCGCGAATGGACTCGACCGCGCCGGGTAAATCGCCTTTCTCGACGAGCACTCGGCCGAGCTCGAAGTGGGTGTCGGGATAGTTGCCGTGCCGCTGGTCGAGCGCCTTGCGAAAGGCTTCGGCAGCCTGTTCCAGGTCTCCACGTTTCGCGAGCGCGACGCCGAGGTTATGCCATGCTTTTGGAAAATCGCCGTGCCGCTGCTGGATCGCGCCGTTGAAGGCATCGACCGCCTCGCTGAAATCGCCGCGGCGCAGAAGCGCTATGCCGAGGTTGTGATAAGCCCAGGGATGATTGCCCGCGCGTTGCTCTATGGCTTTTCGATAAGAGTGTATCGCATCGGGGTACTCCCCGCGGCGCGCAAGCGTGAGCCCCAGTGAATAATAGGCGTCGGGGTTGTCAGGTTGCTGCTCGATCGATGAGCGCAGCGCCTCAATTGCGCCGCCGACGTCGCCGGCATCCAGAAGGGCCCGGGCGAGCTGGTAATAGGCGCGCGGGAAGTTGCCGCTTCGCATCTGGATCGCCATCCGGTAGCTGCTGATAGCCTCGTCAAGCCAGCCCTTGTTGTAAAACACCAGGCCCTTGTCCAGGTACTGCTGCGCTGTGTTGAGGGAACCGCTCATATGTTCTCCTTGAGAGTAAACGTCCGACTCCCAGTGGAGCATCTGAAAGTCCGCCAGTATCCGTGAGGAAGATCCACCCGAAAGGTCTCGCCGGCCCTTTTTTGCGGCCTGCGAGGTCTGGGACTCGCACCAGATCCTTGCTCGAGCTGCGCACTAATATACCACGCCATCGAAACGAGCCAAACCAAAACCGAGGGCACCATTTTGGACTGCGCCGCCCATGTTGAGACTTTCGCATTCGAACCCTTTCCGGCGGCGCTTTGGCTTGACCGGAAATGAGGGGTGTAAGACTCAGAGCCAAAAGCGCCGCCCGCAATGTTCCAAATGCGAAAAGCATCAGCCTGGCGGCGCACTCGATATGTTACCGGCGGCGCTTTGGCTTGACCGGAAATGAGGGGTGCAAGCCTCAGAGCCAAAAGCGCCGCCCGCAATGTTCCAAATGCGAAAAGCATCAGCCTGGCGGCGCACTCCAAAAATTGTTGTTGACCGCTAATATGCGCTTGAGTAATATGTCGCTATGTCATATATGAACTCACGAATGCTCGACCGGGAATTGAAGAAAGGCAGCGCCGAGCTATTGATCCTTTCCCTGGTTGAAGTGCGAGCGCGGCATGGTTACGAAATCAGCAAGCTGATCGAGTCGCGTTCCGACGGAGTGCTGAAGTTCAACGTGGCCTCGCTCTATCCGCTGCTTTACCGCCTCGAGAAACGAGGATGGATTCAGGGCCGCTGGGTTGAAAAGGCGGGTCAGCGCCGGCGTCGTTATTACCGGCTGACGCGCGAAGGCAGGAAAGTGCTCGCCGCGCAGCGCAGCGGTTGGGAAGGTTTCGTTGCGGCTATCAATCGCATAACCGGAATCGAGAGTGCCTGAGCATAGTGTGCCTGAGCGCAGGCGTCCTATCCTGCGTTTTGATCAGAATCATTCGAGGCGGTTTTGAATACCAGACGGTTTACGGCCGGTCGACGATACGACTCGGGAGGACCCCCGCATGCCTGAGTGGAAGCAAGAGATAAGACAGCGGCTGGCGAGCTTGAAGCTTGAGCCGACCCGGGAAGCTGAGATCGTCGAGGAGTTGGCGCAGCATCTGGATGACTGCTACGCGGAGTTGCTTGCCGGCGGCATGAGCCAGGCGGAAGCCGAGCGCCGCACGAGGGCGGACTTGAGCGATCGTGAATTGCTTCAGCAGGAGCTGCGGCGCATAGAGCGGCAGGTCGTGCCGGAACCCCTCGTGCTCGGCATGAATAGGAGGAGCAGGGTGATCGTGGAGGTCTGGACAGACCTGCGCTACGGCGCGCGAATGTTGGTGAAGAATCCAGGCTTCACGTTGATTGCCGTGTTGACGCTGGCGCTGGGCATCGGTGTGAACACGGCAGTTTTTAGTGTGGTCAACGCGGTGATGTTGAAGCCGCTGCCTGTCGCGCGACCGGATGAACTCGTGTCGCTGTACACCAGCGACTTCAGTGGTCCGCGTTATGGCGCGTCTTCTTATCGGGACTACCTGGATATGCGCGACCGCGCAGAAGTGCTGGACGGCTTGATCGCTTACTGGCGACAGACAGTGAGCCTGAGAAGGGGCGGGCAGGCGGAAGAATTCATCAACGCTGATATCGTCACGGGCAATTTTTTTGATGTGGTGGGGGTACGTCCGGCGGTTGGCCGGACCTTCCTGCCGGAAGAAGATCGCACGCCGGGCACTCACGCGGTCGCGGTCATGAGCTACGGCTGCTGGCAGCGACGTTTTGGCAGCGACCCGAATCTAGTAGGGACAACAATCACGATAAATAATCTCGGGTTCACGGTGATCGGGATTGTCCCGCCCGAGTTCGCCGGAATTGTGCGCGGGATTAGTTGTGACATCTGGATCCCAATGATGATGACGCCGGGTATCGCGGCGGGCGACGACTCGCTGGAGAACAGAGGTGCGCGGGTCTTGTCGGTGCTCGGGCGGCTCAAACCAGGCGTGACGCTTCAACAGGCACAAGCAGATTTAGCCGTCGTGGCGGAGCAGCAGCGGGCTGCCTATCCGCAGCAGTGGACGGATTTGCGCGGCGAGGGCCGCCTCATCTCTGTGCTGCCTGAAAGCCAGTCACGCATCCCGCCATGGGCTCGGGACACAGCGCTTGGCGTTACCGGTCTCGTCATGGCGGTGATGGGGCTGGTGCTGGCCGTGGCCTGCGCGAATTTGGCTGGGCTGCTCCTCGCCCGGGCCGTTACGCGGCAAAAGGAGATGGCCATACGGCTGTCGCTTGGGGCGTCGAGGTGGCGACTGATTCGTCAACTGTTATGTGAGAGTCTGTTGGTAACCGTTGTGGGCGGCATGGCGGGAGCGTTTGTGGTCTGGCAGGGTCTTGATCTGGCGATCGGTTTAGCGCCTCCGCTGGCAGTTGACCTTTCGCTCGATGCTCGCGTTTTGGTCTTCGCACTCGCGGTTTCACTTATCACTACCCTGGCTTTCGGGTTGGCCCCGGCACTTCAAGCGACAAGGTTTGATCCGATTGCCGCGCTCAAAGACGAAAGCGGCGTGAGCGGTTATCGCCGCTCGCGGTTGCGCAGCGGGTTGGTTGTGGCGCAGATTGCCATCTCAGTGCTGCTATTGAGCGTGTCGGGTCTATTCTTGAGAAGTCTGATGAAAGCTGGATCGATCGATCCTGGGTTCAACCCGAAGAACGTGCTGTTGGTTGAGATGCTGCCGAGAGATTACCAGGAAACGAATGGAGGTGCTTTTTATCAGCAGATACTCGAGCGATTGCGTTCCCTGCCCGGCGTGAGTGAGGTGAGCCTGGTCAACCGGGCAGGACTGGATTTTGATGGAACGCGCCGCAATGTAAACATCGAAGGTTACGCGCGACAGCGCGACGAAGATATGGAGCTGGCGTTCAACCTGGTCGGCCCGAACTACTTTCATACGATGCAGACGCCGTTGCTCGGCGGGCGCGATTTCAATGAGCGGGATGTAAGAGGCGCGCCCGGCGTGGTGATAATCAACGAGACTCTGGCGCGGCGTTATTTCCCCGGTCAAGAGGCGCTGGGCAAGCGGCTGAGTGTCTCCGGACCTGACGGGCCATTTTTGGAAATCATCGGCATCACCCGTGACGGCAAGTATTGGTCGCTGTTCGAAGAGCCCCGCCCGTTCTTCTCGCTGCCGTTGCTCCAACAATACCAGGGTTTCGCCGTACTGGTGCTGCGCGCGGAGCGCGATCCACGACTCTTAATTGAAACGGTTCGCCAGGAGATTCTCGAGCAGGATCGCAACCTGTCAATCACCAGCATGACGACCATGACCGAGCATATCGGTATGGCGCTGCTGCCGCTGCGCATTGCCGGCATCGGTTCGATCATTTTCGGGGGCTTGGCGCTGTTGCTGGCGGCCATAGGTATTTATGGTTTGACGGCTTATTTCGCGAGGCAACGAACACACGAGATCGGCGTCCGTCTTGCGCTGGGCGCTCAGCGTAAAGACATCCTCAGACTCGTTCTCAACCATGGAATTGTGATCGTTCTGATCGGCATTGGATTGGGGATTGCCGCGGCCTTTGCGACCACGCGACTCCTGGCGAGTTTTCTGTTCGGCGTCAGCGCCACCGATGCGCTGACTTTTGCGGGCGTTGCGACAGCGCTGGCGATTGTCGCGCTGTTGGCCTGCTGGATTCCGGCGCGGCGGGCGATGAAGGTCGATCCGATGGTGGCGCTGCGTTACGAATGAAATGGCGCTCGGCGATCAACGGTCATTAGAAGCCCGGCGCTTGGGCAGGAAATATTGACCACACGGTTTGAGGATCAACCATGCCTGACTCGAAATCAGAGATCAGACAGAGGCTGGCCGGATTGAAAAATGGAGGCGGCGCGAGAGGCCGAGATCATTGAAGAGCTGACGCAGCATCTCGAAGATCGATACAACGAGTGCAAGCACGCGGTGTTGTCGATCATCGTCATCGCGAGACTCACGCTGGGGATAGGAATCACCACAGGAGTCTTCGCATACTGCAACGCGGCAGGACTCCGAGCTCCCGTGGACAAGGATTTCGATTCATTCGTCCGAGTCTACTCCGCGTACACTAAAGACCCGCTGCGCCCGGGTAGCCCTGGAGAGACAACACTGGAGGATTATCTGGCATTTCGCGACCGAACGAAGTCGATGCGCAGCCTGGCGGCGTCCTCAGATATCTATGTGTCGCTCGGCCAGGACGATCCACGCGAAGTGCGCGCCCTTCTGGTGACTTCAGACTTCTTCTCGGTTTACGATGTGGAGCAGCCGTTGATGGGCCGGTTGCTACAACCCGAAGACGACGCTTCAGCCAATCCCGTGGGGCAAACGTTCCAGGATCGCGATGGCCATTTGTTTGAAGTCATCGGTGTCGCCGGCGACGTGTCGAGCACCAGGCTCGGGGCACTGGACGGCCCGCCGGTCTATCAGCCGTGTGACCTCAATCAAGCCCGCGAGGGTTGCGCCTTTGTGCGGTTTGACGTTTGCCGATGTCCGACAAACTGACCGCCGCGGCGCTGCGTGTGAAGGAGTTCCAATTCCGGCGAGCGTTCAGAGTACCGGCTTTAGCCGGGTATTTGCATTTCGCCCTCGCAAGACCCGACTGAAGTCGGTACTCTGAACGCCCGCGGCAATCGGCAATGGGCACTATGACAAGATGGAGACAGGAGATTAGACAGCGCTTAGCCGGTTTGAATCTCGAACCGACGCGCGAGGCTGAGATCGTCGAGGAATTGGCCCAACATCTCGACGACCGCTACCGGGAGCTTCTGTCCGGCGGCGCGACGAACGAGCAAGCCCATCGCTCGCTGCAGGCCGAGTTGAGGGACGACGAGCTGCTCGCGAGGGAGCTGAGTCGCGTCGAGAGTCGCATTGATTACGAACCTGTAATATCGGGAGCAAGGAGAAAACACGTGCTTAGAGATTTGTGGCAAGACCTGCCTTATGCGTTGCGGATGCTGCGAAAGAACCCGGGCTTCACTGTGGTTGCAGTGTTGTCGCTCGCGCTTGGCATCGGCGCGAACACCGCCATCTTCAGCCTGATCAACACGGTGCTTTTGCGTCCGTTGCCGGTCGCAAGGCCCGAGCAGCTTGTCTCGCTCAACAACACCGCCGAGAACCATGCTTTCCCTGCGTTCTCTTATCCCAACTACAAGGACCTGCGTGATCGGAACGAAGTGTTTTCCGATCTCATCGCCTACCGCTTCAGCCCGCTGAGCCTCAGTCACGACGGCATCAACGAAAGGGTATGGGGTTATGAGGTGACCGGGAATTATTTCGAGGCCCTGGGAGTGAATGCCGCGCTGGGCCGGCTGATTTCACCCGACGATGACCGAGCGCCGGGAGCGCATCCGCTGGCGGTGGTGAGCTACAAGTGCTGGCAGCAGCGCTTCGGCGGCGAGCGGACGATCGTCGGCCGGGACGTGATCGTAAATGGCCGGAGCTACACGGTGATCGGGGTTGCCCCGGAAGGATTCTTTGGCACCGAGGTAATCGCCGCGCCCGAACTGTGGTTTCCGGTCGCGATGCAGGCGCAATTGGAGAACGGCATCAACTGGCTGGACGCGCGGCAAGTCGACAACCTCTTCGTGCAAGGACGTCTCAAGCCGGGAGTCAGCACGGCGCAGGCGCAGGCGTCGCTCTCCGAAATCGCCCGGCAGCTCGAACGTGAATATCCGAACGACAACGAGGGCAAGGGGATCGCGCTTTCGGCGCCGGGCTTGATGGGCAACTCGATGCGCGGCCCGGTGCTTGGCTTCTCCGGATTGCTTATGATCGTGGTTGGGCTTGTGCTATTCCTTGCGTGCGTCAATCTCGCAAACCTCCTGTTGGCCCGCGCGGCCGAACGCCGTCGCGAGATCGCCGTGCGCCTCGCGCTAGGCGCGAGCCGGTTCAGGCTTGTGCGGCAGCTGCTGACTGAAAGCGTACTTCTGGCTCTCGCGGGCGGCGCGTTGGGGTTGCTGCTTGCTTTCCGGTTCGTTGAGCTGGTCGCCGCGTTCAAAATGCCGATCGATATACCGGTGGCGATGAATCTGCAGATGGACTATCGAGTGTTCGTCTTCGCCTCGTTGATTTCGCTCGTGACGGGCGTGCTGTTCGGTTTGCTCCCGGCGTGGCAAGCGACGAAGACCGACCTCGTGCCCGCATTGAAGGATGAAGTTTCATTCGGCGGCTATCGTCGCTCCTGGCTGAAGAACAGCCTGATCGTTCTGCAGGTTGGGTTGTCGCTTGTGCTGCTGATTGGCGGCGGGCTCATGTTGCGCGCGCTGAACCAGGCGCAGACAATCAAGCTCGGGTTCAATCCGGAGCGGGCGGTCGAGGTGTCCTTCGATCTCAGATTGCAGGGCTACGATGAAGCACGCGGCAGGGAGCTTCAAAGAAGGTTGCTTGGTCGAGTGCAGGCGTTGCCCGGCGTGCAGTTCGCCGGCCTGGCAGATATGGCCCCGGTTGATCTTCACTTTTCCAGGAACTCCGTTTTTACTGAAGGCCAATCTCCGCAACGTGTCGCCCCCACGACAATGAGCAACCGCGCCACTCCGGGATACTTTCAAGCGATGGACACGCGCTTGACGCGCGGCCGCGATTTCACCGAGCAGGACGACGATAAGGCGTCGCCGGTAGTCATCATCAACGAGACCTTCGCGCGCCGCTTCTGGCCGGACGAAGACCCAATAGGCAAACGTGTAAGTCTGGGCGGCCCTGAGTCTCCAAAGCGGCAAGTCGTCGGAGTGGTCGAGGACGGCAAATACGCCGGCCTTAATGAAGATCCGAGGCCGTTGGTTTCTCGGCCGCTGTGGCAATCGTATTCCGGATCCACGATCGTCATCGTTCGCACCACGGGCGATCCGCAAAGGCTGATCGCCTCCATTCGGAGTGAAGTCCAGCAACTCGATCCGAACATTCCCCTTGCGAGCCGCACGCTCGCCGAGCGCATGGACCTGCCGCTGTTGCCGGCGCGCATCGCGGCTTCCGTGTTGGGTGGTTTTGGATTGCTGGCGCTTGCCCTGGTCGCAATCGGCATCTATGGTGTGATGTCTTACGCCGTCGCGAAACGGACTCGCGAGATCGGCATTCGAATGGCGCTTGGCGCGCAACACTCGGACGTGTTGAAGCTGATAATCAGACAAGGCTTGACGCTCACGCTGATCGGAATGGCGATCGGTTCGGCGGCCGCTCTGGCGCTGACACAATCGATGAAGGCGTTGTTGTTCGGGATAAGCGCGACCGACCCGCTCACTTTCATTGGTGTCGGCGTGTTGCTCGCAGGCGTCGCGTTGCTCGCCTGTTATTTGCCTGCGCGCCGCGCGGCGAAGGTAGACCCGATGGTGGCGCTGCGGTGCGAGTGAGTCTGAGCGCCCAGCCAAACCGGAGCTGGAATTCAGGCTTTAGCCTGGTCGTTTTCCGCCATACATCAAGACCAGCTTAAGCCTGAACTCCATGCATCTATCCCAGGGCCGCTAGCTGCCGCTCAGACCTTTCAGCACCACGCCAGCCAGGTATGCGAGCGCGGCGGCGATTGAACCCACCACCAGCGTGTCGAACCCCGATCGACGCCAGCTCACCGTCGACCATATGCTCTTCAATGAGCCGATAAGGAAGAACACAATGGCCGTCAGCACGGTCGACACCGTAAACGCGCGCGGCCATCCCAGAATGAACGGAACCATCGGAACGAGTCCGCACACAAAGAAGGCGCTGAATGTCGCTGCCGCCGCTTTCCACGGCGAGCGTATCTCCTGGGGGAGCCCGTATTCCTCTGTGAGCATCGTGCGCACCCAGCGCCCGCGTTCCGCGGTGATCAAATCCACTACTCGGATTAGGTCATCGCCTTCGAACCCTTTGCGCTCGAAGATCTGACGGACCTCTTCACGCTCGCCGTCGGGATCACGCTCGATATGCCGGTGCTCGATTGCCTCGAGGTGGCTCAACTCCTCGTGTTCGGTCTTGGTGCCAAGGAAATTGCTGGCGGCCATCGAAAAACCATCGGCCAGGATGTTGGCCATTCCTATGATGAGTATGACTCCGGGCGCCAGTTGAGCTCCGACGACCCCGGCCACTACTGCAAACGTAGTCACTGAACCGTCGATGCCTCCATACACCCAGTCGCGGGTGTAGCTGTGAAGCGGACCGCCCTCCAGTCGTTCGCGTATCGCATCGGGTGAGTGATCGTGTTCAATCATGTAGACCCCAATTGTGTTCTGCTGCGCAATAGTTATGCCAGCCACACGCAAAGGCTTTGAGGACGATTGAGGTCTCAGTTTGCGCGCTTTTCCACTGAGCCTGCGGAAGAGTCCCCAGCGTGCAACGAGCCCAACCCTATCGCGGCGTGTCGTGTTTGAGCGGAATCAGATGATTATCGAGTTCGTGGGTGGCCGTCGCCAAAGGCTTGAACGCGAGTAGTGGCCTTCTACTTTGAACGACTTCCGCGCTGAAGGGGTCACCTGGCTTTCTTCCGTGGCTCGGGTTTGAATTCGATGACGATCCCGCGCAGCGGAGCTTCGCCGACATTCTTTGCCTTATGAATGACCGGCGGGTTGAAGGCCGCGCGATCCGGAACAATGTCCACGAATATCTCCGGCTGCCCATCGGGCCACTGCTGAAGCCGGGTCCGGTTGAGCTGCATAACCACGCGCTGACTATGGCTGTGTCTCGCTCGCGTGTCGCCAACTGCCAACCGCTCTTCGAACACAAAGAAGCGCTGGCCGTCGTAACGAATCGCGTTCTTTTCCGGGGGAATGATCTCAGGGGGCGACAGCACGGGAGGATGATTCGGCTTGATGTTCACTTCGAAGTAAGATCCGCCGCTGGGCGGCTGATACGACTCATTGTGCTTGAACACCGCGATGTCGCCGCGAGTCATCCGCCGGTGCGACTTGTCCGAGCGAAGCTCGAGATCGCCGAGGGCAACGATAACGCGATCGCCGCACCCGGTCGCGTGAGCCCGCGCGCAGGGTGCAGCGTCTCGCATCACTCGCACGTAGTCGTTCTCAAGCGCAGGGGCTGGCCCCTGAATCAGCAAAGCCGCCAAAAGGAATACCATCGCGATGCCCCAATTTCCTCATCCGCGATCAAGCACAAGGTCCCACATAACTAGCGCGGAAAGCACCAATGCGTATACGTTAACCGGCGACGACGCGTCAACCGCAGTTGAGGTTGGGCGCGGAGAATCGCAAGACCGAGAGTCGATTCGTCAGTGCGTTTCTTGGGAAAATGTCCGTGTTGACATTTCGTGTGGCAGGAGGGATATTTTGTAACCGTCTTCGCACTTCTCACTCTTGTAGCGAGCGTCGATCAGGTGGTAAGGAAAATCCGGAATCGGCGACGAAATTTCTAGCGGCCGATTGGAATCCGGAGATACCGGAGGCAACGTGGCAGACACACTGGACCTGGTGATCCTCAGTCCCGGGGCGAAAAAGGCAGCTATTGTTCTCGCTCGATTTGGCTCGGACATTGCGATAGCCGATCTGCCTGCCGGGAAGGAATTGAAATCTCTAATGGCCTTTAGAGATCGAATCAATCAGGCCCTGCTGCTTAATTTGCCGCGCCCGACGGAAGCCGAGTTGACTAATTTTGGCCGCGCGCTTTTTCGTTACATGGTTCGCGACGAGGTGAAGCGTTTATACGACCGGCTGCCCCTTAACACGCTGACTCGCATTCACATCTTGACCAACCGTCCTGATCTTCAATCGCTGCCGTGGGAGTACTTTCAAGATCCTAATCAAAATCCAGGCCCGTGGCTTTATCGCTCGATAGTGCGGATCATCCCCACCATTGGTTATGCGCCGCCCGCGCCGCTGCAACTCTCGGCGAGTGGCGCAAAACTCAAAATTCTTTTCGTTTATGCTGTCCCTCAGGATCAAACTCTGGTTAGTTGGCCGAGCGTAAAATCGAAGATTGAGAGTGCGATTGCGTTGTCGGCGGGAGTTCCTGCCGGCAGTTACGAATTAAAAATGATTCAGGGCACGACTGAAGAGCTCTTCGCCGCGTTTCAGAACAAGAATGAGAAATACGACATCTTCCAATTTTCGGGGCACGGCATCGTTGATCCGAAGACCGGTGAGGGGCATATCCTGCTTGTGGACTCGCAGAAGAGCGACAAATCGCACCCGCTCAGCGCGAGCAAGTTGGCCAGTATCTTACAGGGCCGCGGCATCAGGCTGGCTATCCTGAGCGCGTGTCTTACTGCCGCGGGCGACTCAGCTGATCCATTCAACATCGTCGCCGAGGCGCTACTGCGCAGCGGCATCCCGGCCGTCGTAGCCAACCAACTCCCGGTCCCGGATGAGTCTATTGCCACGTTTGTCGGCCCACTATATGCACAACTCCTCAACACCGGAGACATTGACCTGGCAGTCAACGAGGGGAGGGTTAAGCTGTCGGTCGCATTTGCCGCCTCTTCAATTGCGCCGCTCGAGTGGGGCATACCAACGCTTTACCGCTACGTCGATGGACAAAAGGTGTTTTGATCATGAAGCTATCTCCTTTTACCCTCATTTACCAACCGGAAGAAGGAACGGCCGAGCGCTCCGTGGAGCGGGCTCGAATCAGCCAATCCGCCACAAGCAGGGTTCCGAGCGCTCAAGACCGGTGGCACGAACTGCGCAAAAAATCTCCCGACCTGTTCAAAGCTCTCAAGTCCTTCAGCCCCAATCTGAGAAATACGCTGATCAGCAGCACGTTCGCCCAGAAGTCCATCGATCCCTCGGAGCAGGTGCCCAGCAAGCTGCGGCGCGTCGTCCGCGAGTTGCAGCGAAGTAAAGAGGTTGTGACAGTTGCGATTTGGGACCTGGACGCAAAGGTGGACGGACTAACTGAAGTCATGGAGACTCTCAACAAGAGCCAACCCGTGTTTACTTTCTTTGACCTGCGTGCGCCGGTCCCAGCCGGTTTAGTGATCCACTCCGAGTTTTTCACGGAGTGGGCACGAAGGCGAATGAAATTCCGTGTCAGTAAGAAAGAAAAGGCGAACCTTCGCAGTAACTTGATGTTCAATGACTTCTACGACTACGCGCGAGTTGTACGCGAGCAAACTGGAGTTGATTACCTGGTCGGCATCACACGTTACAAGGTGGCGTGGGAAGATGGCGAGGATGTGTATTGGGACTACTTCACCACTTCAGACAAGGGGGTCATTCTGGTGTCTGCGTACGACATGCGCGAATACTCCTCTGAGGCGGGGCGCCCGCTTGAAACGGCGATGGCAGGCATGGTTATTGCGCAGCTTCTGCAAGAGCTTCACAAGAAAGCGCTCTTCCATACCGAGAATAGAGGCTGTCTTTTCGATTTCAACGATGAGCGCGACACCATCGTCGAATCGATCCGGGCAGCTCGAATTGAAGACAAATGCCTGATGAAGATTGACGCGAAGTACCGTGACGCGGCTCGATCGATGGTTAAGGCGCTGAAAGATTATTCGCCGAAACGGGAAGCGGCCGAAAAGAAGAAGGCAAGGAAAACGAGCAAAGATGATGAATATTGGCTCGAGCAGCTGACAAAGTTGAGCAGCAAGCTGAGTAAAGGCAGCGGAGCATAATCAAATGGCACATGTTGCGATCGTGGTTCCGGGAATCATGGGGTCTGTTCTTGAACTCAACGGCGAGGAAGTTTGGCCGGGCTCCGCGCTGGAGCTGGTCCTGCCATACAACAAGATCTCCAAGCTGATGAACCCGAATTTGCAGGCCACGGACATTATTAGATCGTTCTCCGTTTCCGAACAGTATCAGAGGGTGATTGACGACTTAGGCAGATGCGGTTTTCGTGAAGATGACAATCCCAAAACGCTTTATCTATGCCCGTACGACTGGCGCAAGGACAACGCCCTGGCGGCACAGAAGCTCGCCGATCTCATAGATCAGGCAGTGACGCAGAATGGCGCGACTGAAGTCTCGCTTATCGCACACAGCATGGGCGGCCTGGTGAGTCGTTACTACCTCGAATCCGGGGAGTTCAACGCGCGACCCGGCTATTCCTCAGTACGGCGACTGTTGACCCTCGGCACTCCGCACCGGGGTTCACCCTTAGCCCTGAGCGCTGCAATGGGAAAAGAGAAACGACTCTTTCTCAATGCGGATCAAGTGCAATTGCTGGCTAATGATTCGCGCTACCCGGCGTTGTATCAACTAATGCCGCCACGAGGCGAGCCCTTCGCGTGGAATGAAGATCAAAAGGCTGAATTCAGCGAAGTAGATATCTATGACGCTGGCATCGCCAAGGCTCTCGGGCTCTCGACGGACAATCTAACCGCCGCGCAGAACTTTCATCGCAAGCTCGATATCGCCAAGCGTCCTAAGGTCCAGGGCAAAGAGATTCGCTACTTCTTCTTCGTTGGTACGCGACAAACTACGATCTCGTCGGTCAACGTTTTTCAGATAGGGCCGTCTCAGTATCAAGTTCGCAAGACGGAGTTGGAAGATGCCGGCGACGGAACTGTTCCAATATGGAGCGCCTCAATTACAGGAATTCAAGGCCAACCGGTGGGCGGCGAGCATGGCACCATCTACAAAAATGATACTCTGCGGAGAACGATGGCTGCGCTGCTCGGGGCAAAAGGCGTTCTCGCGGCAGAGATACAAGTTGAAGTGGCCTTGCGCGAGCGCGTTGTGCACCCGGCGGATACTGTGCATCTCGCTCTGACATTTGGGGCAGTCGTTGACAAACTTGCGGGCAAATTAGCGATTCAACGGGTGCAAGTCGCTGACAACGGCAAGGTAGGATACTCTAAACCTGTTTCACTATATCCGATCAGCTACACTGGTTTGAACGCCGAGAAGCTTGGGGTTGTCTTTAGCGCACCGGGCTTTCCTGGCATTTATCGAGTCGCCTATATTCCCGATGGCTACGACGACCCTGCAGGTACCGACGAGCTGATAGTACAGCAGGAATAGTGATAGTCGAGCGGAAGCGGAATGTTCGAGTCAAGACGATCGCTTTGAGCCTGACATCCGTCCGTCACTCATTAAGTACTCGTGAATCGATCTCGCAGCCCTCTTCCCATCACCCATCGCGAGAATCACCGTAGACCCGCCGCGGACTACATCGCCCCCTGCATACAAGCCCGGTCTGCTGGTCAGGCCCGATTCGTCAGTGATGATGTTGCCCCACTTCGTGGTATTCAGTCCTGGAGTAGTTGACTGGACTAGAGGATTGGGACCCTGGCCGACGGCGACGATCACCGTGTCTACGTCGAAGCTGTGCTCCGTGCCTTTGATCGGGATCGGTCTGCGGCGGCCGCTGTCGTCGGGCTCGCCCAGTTCCATGTCGATCACTTCCATGCCCGTGACCCAGCCTCGCGTGTCGCCGAAAAACTGCGTCGGAGTCGTAAGGAACCTGAACTCGATGCCTTCTTCTTCGGCGTGCTCGACTTCTTCCGCCCGAGCCGGGACCTCTGCTCGCGAGCGGCGATACACCATGTAAACCTTTTCAGGGCCGAGCCTCATCGCTACTCTGGCCGCGTCCATCGCGGTGTTGCCCGCGCCGAGCACCGCTACTCGTTTGCCGACTTTGACCGGAGTGTCGTACTCGGGGAATCTGTAGCCCTTCATCAAATTCACCCTGGTCAGAAACTCATTGGCCGAATAGATGCCCGCGAGGTTCTCTCCCGGAATGTTCAAGAAGTAAGGCAGACCGGCGCCCGTGCCGAGGAACACCGCGTCGTAGCCTTCTCCATCCAGCAACTCGTCGACGGTTTCAGTCTTGCCGATCACACAGCTTGTTACGAACTCGACGCCGATGTTTTCGAGCTGGCGAATCTCGATTCCGACGATGCTCTTGGGCAAGCGGAACTCGGGGATGCCATATGACAGCACGCCGCCGAGCTTATGAAGGGCTTCAAACACCGTGACCTTGTGACCCATTCGCGCGAGGTCGCCCGCCGCGGTCAGCGAAGCCGGACCCGAGCCCACCAGCGCGACGCGTTTTCCCGTTTGAGGCGCGATGAACGGCGTCGCGAACTCTCCGCGATCGATCTGATAGTCGGCGACGAATCTTTCGAGACGGCCGATGCCGACTGAAGTCCCTTTGATTGCGTTCACGCAGCGGGCCTCGCACTGGTCTTCCTGCTGGCAGACGCGACCGCAGATGGCTGGGAGGCTGTTCTTCTCGCGAATGATGTCAGCGGCCGCGACGTAGTCGTGTTTGAGAATCGAGAGGATGAAATGAGGTATGTTTATCTCGACCGGGCATCCGGCGATGCAGGTCGGGTTCTTGCAGCTTATGCATCGTTGAGCCTCGAGCAGCGCTTGCTCTTCGGTGAAACCGATCGCTACTTCGCAAAAGTTTCGTCGTCTGATTTCTGCCTCCTGACAAGGCATGGCCTGTCGGGGCGCCTTTGGTGTTCGCTTGATTTTGACTTGCTCGGTTGCCAATTGTGATTCCTCTGTTCTGGGAGCGCACGCGGCTCGCGTGCTTGACCTCGCGGCGAGACCGATTCGAAGGCAAGCACGCGGGACGCGTGCGCTCCCAGCTTCAAACCAGGCCTTCGAACCTCGCCGCTTGTTCGTTCTCGTACCGTTCGAGCGCGATCTTTTCTTCCTCTGCGTAAGCCCGGTTGCGCCGGATGAGCGTGTCGAAGTCCACCTGATGCGCGTCGAACTCGGGACCGTCCACGCACGCGAATTTCGTTTTGCCGCCGACCACCACGCGACAGCCTCCGCACATTCCCGTTCCGTCGATCATCACCGGATTCAAGCTGACGAACGTCTTGATGTTGTATGGCTCAGTCAAATCGGCCACGGCGCGCATCATCGGCATCGGACCAATTGCGTAGATCACATCGATATCGCGTCCGGCAGAAATCAAGTCTCCGAGCGGATCGATGACAAGGCCGTGTCTCTCATAACTCCCATCGTCGGTGACTACGTACAGCTCATCGCTCACTTGGCGCATCTCGTCTTCGAGAATCAAGAGACCTTTCGTGCGTGCGCCGATGATCGAGATGACTTCGCTGCCCGCGGCCTTGGCAGCCTTTGCGATCGGCAAAACCTCAGCCGTACCCACTCCTCCGCCGACGCACACAACGGTTCCGAAGTTGTCGAGGGGCGTTGGGTGGCCCAGCGGGCCGATCACGTCCGCGAGCTCATCCCCCGCGTGAAGCGAGTTCAAGAGGCGAGTGCTCTTTCCGACGCTTTGAATGATCAGGGTAATGGTGCCGCGATCGAGATCCGAATCGACGATGGTAAGCGGGATACGCTCGGCGTATTCGTTCGCGCGGACGACTACGAAGTTGCCGGCCTTTCTTTTTTTTGCGATCTTTGGCGCGTCGATTGTGAATCGGCTGATGCCGTCTGCTATCGGGACCTTCTCGAGAATTCGGTTACTCATCAATTACCTTCATGCGAATCGCCTCCAGCGGAGGAGGGCGTCCACAAGGGACGCCCTAGTTTCGCTCGATTATAAAGCGAGCAACGAGTGAGCTCGCTTAACCAGCAATTTAGAGTGTTTTCACCGTCGAGGCTATGACAGCCATCACGACTGGCTGTGACGGCTGTCACTAACGAACAGGCTGTGTCCGGCTAATTCTTGCTGTTCCGGTAGGTTAGAGGTCCCAGGAGCCCGTGGAAAAATGACAAGGGAACTTGATTGACATCGACTTGTTCTTGTCGTGACGTCCGTCAACGTGAGGCGAACGCGGCTACGCGCGCGCAGCTTGCGCGCGTCCTGCCGGCGACGCCGCCAGCGACGGAGTCATGATCTCGAAGTGGAGGAAGCTTCTGGGGTGATCGTATCTGACAATCGCCGTTGTCCCGGGCACCAGGCGGCGTGAGAGCATCAAATCGGCAAGCGGGAACTCGAGGTAGTTTCGGACAACGCGCGTGATCTGCCTCGCGCCGTGATTCAGGTCCTCGAGACCTCCTTTCAGCAGGAACGTCTTTGCCTCCTGCTCGATTATGAACCCGATGTAAAAACGGGAAAGGTATGCCTCGATTGCAGAGATTTGCCTTTCCAGAAGAGTCACTATGTTCTGCTCGTTGAGGCGATCGAAGACGACTATCTCGTCGATGCGGCTCACGAGCCGCTGTCCCAGCCTGGCGTCCACCTCTTCGAGAACGACGGCTTGCCGCCGCGACATTTCGACCTCGGTCTCCGCATCCAGAAGGAATCCTATTGTTCGGCCGACGAGTTGGTCCGCCTTCCGGCGCGAAAGCTCACTTATGAGAATCACAAACGAATTTCTAAATGACACCGCGAGGCCCGGTGTCCAGATTGCTCCTCGGTCAATTGCCAACGCCAGATCGTCTCTAAACGCAGGCGGAGCTTTGTCGATTTCCTCGAACACGACTACGTTGAAGCCTGGTGCCGGATCAAACCAAATCTGTCTGTGCAGGTATCCGGAGTCGGGCCTGTTTCCCGTCGCGCGGGGGGAATCGGATTGCTCGATCTGCTGGCAGTTTATGCAAGTCATTGCCTTTTCGCTGCCAGTCAACACGCGCGTGAGCGCCCGCGCCATGTGGTTCTTGCCCGAGCTCGGCGGCCCAATGAACACCAGCACGGCAGCCACATCAGCACGCCGCCGGAGCCCAGCCATCGAGAGCGTGACGGCTCGCGTCAACGCGGCGACGGCGTACTCCTGTCCCACCGTCTCATCCTGGAGCGCTTGCATGATGAAGTTTGAGAAAACCATAAGCCCCGGGCGGCTGGGCTCCTCGAGAGTCCCGGGAGGGCAAGCCGCCTGGGAGCGCAGGCATCCCGCCTGCCTGCCGGTTCGGGCCGGCCCTGCAGGCAAGGATGCCTGCGCTCCCAGACACCTGCGCTCCCAGAGAGACCGGTCCACTATGCGTAGAACGGGTTAACCAAAGGGCCGACCGCCTGGCCGGTGAAAGGCAGGCCTTGTCCCGACAGTTCGGGAACAGCGCCGTACCCACGCTGGAGGTGTTGCAACGGGTTCGCAAACAACTGGGAAATCAACTGCGCCTCAATGAACGCCCTGTAGGGGTCTACCCATTGAGCCAATGGTGACGCAAAGCCCGGCGTGAGCTGTTGCGAGGCGAATCCCGGCTGGGTCCCGATCAACGGCCTTATCGGGAGCTGCTGTTGCTGCTGCATGAAAGGGTTCACCAGCGGGAGCTGCTGCTGCAATCCGATCGGGTCGCCCGCGACTGTCGGGTTAATCCCGAACGGCGCAACGTTCGGATCGAGATACCCATAGCCGTGCTGGCCTCCGACTCCACCTGCAAACCGCGGGTCTATGCCGTACGAACCAAATCGTCCAACTCCCGGGTTAGAGAGGGCGCTTGATATCGGCCAGTTCGCCATAAGCTGAGCCGCCAACGGATTGATGTTCGGCACAACTCCTGGCGCGAACTGAGTAGCGATCGGGTTGATCACGCCGAAGCCCGTACTCACCGGGACGCCGTACGGGGTTGGAACGAACCCTCCGATCTGCCCACCTGGGCCGATGGCAGTCGGGTGCCAGCCAGCGCAAAGAGCGCCGCCCGGTTGGAACGAAGCGCCCATAGAGGGAAAAAACGGATTTGCGAAACCTTGTCTCGCGAAATTGAACATTGTTACCTCCTTACTGACCCTTTACCGTCTCGCGCTCGCCAGAGCGCAAGACACACGTCCTGCCTCCGCTGCGCGCGCACTCATCCTCGCGTGCGGCCACGCGGCGATTGATCAAGACGCGCTACTTCGCGCGTGAACTCTGGACTGACCGAAAGTCAGGTCTCATCCGCAGGGGAGCCTGAGGAATGAATAACTGTACGGGACCGCCGGATAAATCGCCGCTGCCGACGTGGCCTGCGTAGTGACGGGCAGGTCCCGGAGCAGCAGGTTGATCAGCTCGTGTATTTCCTGGAGCTTGTCGCGCTCTTCGGCTGAGAGCTGTTGGTTGGCGAGCTCACCCGGGTTCTGGACCTGGTATAGCGATGGTGCGTATGCAGTCATCTTACTTCTTGCCTCCTGTTTTCTCTTCGCTTGCGTGGCTGCCCTTTCCGCGTGGTGATTCGTAACCGCCTTCCTGTGTGTGCCCGGCGGCGTGTTTCGGGATCACGATTTCAAGAATACCGTCGGAGAGTTTGGTCTTGAGCTTGTCTGGCTGCACATAAGCCGGCATAGGAAACAGGCGCTCGAATGCGCCATAAGCGCGCTCAGATGCGTGATACTTTGCCTCTTCGTTGGCTCGGCGAAAGCGGCGAGCTCCGCGAACGATCAGCGTGTTGTTGATCACCTGAACCGTAAAGTCTCCTTCAGCCAGCCCGGCGACTTCCACATCCACGACGTAATCGCGCGGCGTCTCATAAACCTCGGCGGGCGGCGCCCAAGTCGGCGTCTTGGAGAGGCGCAGCGAGAGACCGCTGTTGATCAAATACAGATTCAGGTAATTGATCTCGCTCTGTATGAGAGCCGCGGAATCCGTATTGCCCGGAAGCGGGAAGCGCGGGTTCTTCAGATCGATCTTGGGAGCCGGTAGCCCCGTCAATTGCTCGTAGACCTGCCTTACATCGGTGAGCACTTGATCGTACGAGTACATTGGCATGCCCTTCCTCCTTGTATTGGTCTGCATCAAAACAAAAAACGCCCTCCCGTCTTTGCGAGGCGGGCGAGCGTCAACGCTCTGCGCATCGACAGCAAACTTCGCTATCGCACGCACACTATGGAGAAATAAAAAGCACCCGTTTAGCCTCCTCAGGCTAATCGGGCGCCGTCGCCTTACGACCGACAACCGCTACGTTGTCGGTCGTTGAGCTTTCTGTCTATTAAACGAGCCGATCGGAGATTCGATCAATTTTTTGTCGATGCCGGCTCGTTGTTTTTGTTGCGTTCAATTCGCGCCTGCCCGCGCCTGCCTCACAAGCTCAGCGGCAGAGATGATCAACGAGGCTATTTCGGACATTCGCTTTCTCTTGTCCTGGCTCTGCTTCTGAATCAAGCGAAATGCCTCCGACTCGCTGACCTTCGCTGAATCCATCAGGATTCCTTTTGCCTTCTCGATGAGCTTTCTCTCCGCGAGCTTCTCGCGAAGCTGAGCCAGCTCGTTTTCCATTCTCAGTTGCTTTGACTGTTGATAGATAGCCAGGGCAAGCGCCCCGCGCACGTCCTGAATCCGAATTGGACAACTGAGCATGGCCTGCGCCCCGGCCTCGATGACGGATCCGCCGAGAACGCGGTCGTCCTGGTCAGCTACCGCCACCATTGCCAGGGGACGTTTTGCAAAGATCTCTCGAATCACGCTCAACCGTTGCTCAACCTGATCCCTTATGTCTATTAGGACGATGTGGTCAACACTGGAATCTGTGACGAAATTGACAAGTTTCTGCTGATCGCTGAAGCTCTGTTCGACTTTATAGCCTGATCGCTCCGTATTCAGACAAAGGTCCTCACGTAACGCCGCCTCGGGACTGAAAATACACACCCTGAGAGGCGCCAACCCTACTTGCTCTACCATTCCTGCAAACCTCCACGAACAGTTTGGGCAACTGCCGCGAGCTGCACGGGTTCACGACAGCGCTGTGGCTCATTAGCAAACAACCGCGTGGGTTCGCGGCACGTATTCAACCGGACCACACTCGGGCCCTCTCAAAGAACAAACGACATTTCGCTTCAAATCGTCGGCAGTCGATCGAAAGAGCCAAGTCGCCTGAGGCCAGTGAACCTCCAAAGGAAACCAAGCTGTGGTGCAAGCAGCGAGCCAGAAATCGCACTCGAGAGATTATCTATTTCCCGCACTTGCAAAGTCGTCACGATATGAGAAACGGTAAACAATTCCGGCCCGTGACGTAATAAATTCCTTATCGCAATCTTGAAAAGGGATTAACTCGAGCGAGACAGGTTGGCAATCGGATCGCGCAAAGCTGTCGTGCGGCGTTGTGCGAGATAAGTGTCCACATTCGGTCAATTCGCCGCTGATCCAAGATCACTAGGCGTGCTGAACCGCGTCCGTCAATCTTATTAGTGAGGTCTTTGCGTCACCGTAAAGCATTCCGCAATTCGGCTTGAAGAAAAGCGGATTCTCGATGCCGGCGAAGCCTTTGCCTTTTCCGCGCTTGAGGACGATCACCGAACGCGCCTTGTCAACTTCGAGGATGGGCATACCCGCTATGGGACTCTTTGGATTATCGCGAGCGTCCGGGTTCACTACATCGTTGGCGCCGATCACTACCGCAACGTCGGTGGCGGGAAACTCAGGGTTGATCTGCTCGAGATCGTAGAGCGATGAGTAAGGCACGTTGGCTTCCGCGAGCAGCACGTTCATGTGTCCTGGCATTCTTCCAGCCACCGGGTGAATGGCGTACTTGACGGTCACGCCCTTTGCTTCAAGGATATTCGCGAGCTCGCGCACCGCGTGTTGAGCTTGAGCCGTGGCCATTCCATAACCGGGCACGAAGATCACCTGGTTCGCATAAGCGAGCTGCACGGCGACATCATCCGCATTCACCTCGCGCATAACACCGAGGGTCCCCGCGGAGCTGACCTCGATTTCGGACCCGAACGCCCCGAACAGCACGTTTGTGATCGAGCGGTTCATCGCGCGACACATCAAGATCGAGAGAATGAACCCTGAAAAGCCGTCGAGTGTGCCCGCGATAATCAAGACATTGTTCGAAATGGCGAAGCCGGTCGCCGCCGCCGCCAGCCCGGCATACGAGTTCATCAGCGACATCACCACCGGCATGTCGGCCGCGCCAATCGGCAGAACCAGCAGCACTCCAAACACGAACGCGAGCCCGGCCATCGCGTAGAATACAGTGCTCGCCGACGAATCGACGATCATATAAACGAACATCCCCACGGTCACCAAGAGCAGCGAAAGATTGAAGATGTTTTGGCCACGATAAGTGATCGGCGTGCCGCGAATCCAGTCTTGCAGCTTGACGAAAGCCATTAAGCTTCCGGTTACGGTGATCCCGCCGAGCAGAACCTCGAGGCTCAGCGCGGTCATCTTGAAAGTTCCAAGCTCGCCGGCGCTGTGACGGTAATACTCAGACACCCCCACGAGTGAAGCGGCCAGCGCGCCGAACGCGTGAGATAACGCGGTCCGCTGCGGCATCGCGGTCATCGGCACCCAGATCGATATAGCTCCGCCGATGATTGAGCCGATGATCAAGCCGGCGATGATCCATTCGTAGCTTATGATGTCTCTGTGAAGCAGCGTTCCGACGATCGCGAGGAACATCCCGACCTCTGCGTAGATCATCCCCCGCCGGGCTGTTTCCGGATGGCTGAGTCCCTTGAGGCCGAGAATAAAAAGGACTGAGGCGGCCAGGTAAGTGAATTCGATCGAAAGACCCATCAGGCTCGCTTTTGCTCCTCTGTAGAGTCTTTCTTAACTTCCTTCAATTGGGGTTGTCGCTTGAACATCTTCAACATTCGATCGGTGATCATGAACCCGCCCACCACATTTATCGTGGAAGCGGTCACCGCGATGAATCCCAGCCAGGTGCTCAGCATGTTGTAATGCGCGCCCGCGGTGACGATCGAACCTACGAGCGAAATACCGGAGATCGCGTTGGTCGCGGACATCAGCGGCGTATGAAGAAGCGGAGGGACTCGCGAGATCAGCTGATAGCCTAAAAAGGCAGCAAGGGCGAAGACATACAGTCCTGCGATTATTACTCCAGAGCTCACGATTCCCTTCCTTCCGCGAGCGTTTAGAGATAGCGAGCGTTCAGAGTACTTTAGTCGGGTAGTTCTGCGCCCGACGAGAAAACTACCCGACTGAAGTCGGTACTCTGAACGCTTGCTATCTCTGAACTCTCGCTACACTCGTTTCAAGCGCCGCAGCAACACGTTGGTTAACGACCTCGCCATTGTGCACGACGCAAGTGGGGCCAACTACATCATCGGCCAGATCGATCTTCACTTCGCCTTTGTCGCCAATGAGCAGCTTCAAGAATGCGGAGACGTTTCGCGAGTAAAGCTGGCTTGCGTGAACCGGCACGGTCGACGCCAGATTCAGCGGCGACGCTATGACCACGCCTTCCCGAACGACGGTCTCTCCAGGAACGCTTGCGGCGCAGTTGCCCCCGGTGGAGCCCGCCAGGTCCACGACTATCGATCCGTGCTTCATCCCGGCGACTGCCTGGTCCGTCAAAAGCAACGGCGCTCGACGGCCGGGCACCTGAGCTGAGGTGATGATCACGTCGGCGACGCGTGCGTGTTTGCTGATCAGATCTCTGCCGCGGTTGAGCGCCTCTTCAGTGAGCTCGACGGCGTAACCGCCCTTGTCTTCGGTTTGAATGCCTCCAAGATCAACCTGAAGGAACTTTGCCCCGAGCGATCGAACGTGCTCGCCCGCGGCTGCGCGAACGTCGTAGGCTTCAACGACTGCGCCTAGCCGCCGCGCGGTTGCGATGGCTTGCAAACCGGCGACGCCCGCTCCGAGCACCAGCACCCTCGCCGGGGCTATCGTTCCCGCTGCGGTCATCAGCAACGGGAACATGCGCGGCAATTTCTCGGCGGCCAGCAAGACGGATTTGTACCCGACGATCGTCGCCATCGACGAGAGCGCGTCCATCGTTTGGGCGCGAGTCGTTCTCGGGATCAGCTCCATCGCGAACGCGGTCAGACGCCGCTCGAGCAGTTGAACAAGGTTCTCGGGCTCATCAAGCGGTCTCAAAAACCCGATTACAACGGCGCCCGCCTTCAGCCGATGAATGTCGGCATCGCACGGACGATTTACGCACACAAGGACGTCCGCCGCCTCGAGCAACGGGCCCCGGTCGCGTTCGATGCTGGCGCCCGCGGTCGCATACTGCGCGTCGCTCGCTCCGGAGTCGTCGCCCGCTCCGCTTTCGATGTGAACCGTCACGCCTGAAGCAATCAGAACGCGAGCCGATTCGGGTACGAGTGCCGTCCGAGTTTCTCCCGACGCTTCTCGCAGAACCGCAATCTTCATCAATGCTCCGTGATTATGTAGTGAGGTGCTCCGGCCTCGAGGGCCATCGGAGAACCGCTGGCGATGAAGCAAAACTATACCATCCCGGAGGTGGTTTTTGCAGGCTATAGTTTGGAGCTTTGCCGGTATTGAATGCCAGCTTCCGGGTCGCCGCAAATGTTCACTCAAAACTCACGCGGCAATAGACGTCTCCCGGTGTTAATCCACTTTCGATCGAAGGCAACGCGATAGACGCGGCCAGGTCTCCGTAGTCGGAACGCAATGACAAGCTCCAAGAGCCGTGCATTTCACTCTGGTATAATCGAGGCGACCTCATCCAGCCGAGGTCCAAGCCCGATCTCGATGGGGCGACAGACAAGAGGGTAAAATGAAGAGAGACCTGCTTTTGTCGCTGATACTCACAGCCAGTTTGGCTTCGTCAGGCTTGCTGTCTGCCGACGCGGCGATCCAGGAGGGGAAATCCGATATGTTTGATCCTGACGGAAAGGTGAATGCGCCGGAGTTTCCTGAAGGAGCCGATTGGCTCAACACTGACCGCCCGCTATCCATCCGTCAGTTGAGGGGAAAGATAGTGCTCCTGGACTTCTGGACTTATTGCTGCATCAACTGCATGCACATCATCCCCGACCTCAAGAAACTCGAGCACAAGTACCCGAATGAGCTTGTGGTCATCGGCGTTCACTCGGCCAAGTTCACCGCCGAGCGCGGCACGGACAACATTCGCCAGGCCATCCTGCGTTACGAGATTGAGCATCCGGTAGTGAACGATCACCAGATGGAAGTCTGGCAGCAGTACGCCGTCAGAAGCTGGCCGACGCTATACCTCATCAACCCCGCAGGCAAGGTCGTCGCCTACATGAGCGGCGAAGGCGTCTATGCGCAGATGGACGGGCTCATCGCAAAGCTGATCGAACACTTCGACGAGAAGAAGATGATCGACCGGCGCCCGCTGAATCTGAAACTCGAGCGTCAGCGCACGCCGACTTCAGTGCTCGCGTTTCCTGGAAAAGTGCTCGCGGACGAGAAGTCAAAGCAGTTGTTCATTTCGGATTCGAATCACAATCGAATCGTTGTCCTCTCGCTTGACGACTCCGCCGTGAAGGACGTGATCGGCAGCGGTGAAATCGGGTTGACTGACGGAAGCTTCGATCAGGCGGCGTTCAATCATCCGCAAGGCATGGCATTGGACGGAAATATCCTGTACGTCGCCGACACGGAAAACCACGCAATTCGGGCGGTCGATCTTGTGAAGCGCACGGTGACCACGATCGCAGGCACGGGTCAGCAGTCCCGCAAATCCGTTACGTTTGGTGGGCAAGGCAAACAGATCGAGCTCAACTCGCCCTGGGACCTTACGCTGCAGAACGGGAATCTCTACATTGCGATGGCCGGTCCCCATCAGTTGTGGCAGATGAATCCGAAAACCGGCGGCATCGCTCCGTATGCGGGCAGCGGTCGCGAAGCGCGAGTCGATGGGCCGCTCGCTGAAGCCGCGCTCGCGCAGCCTTCGGGCATCACCAGCGACGGTAAGAAGCTTTACTTCGCGGACAGCGAGGTAAGCTCGATACGCTCAGCGGACCTGAACCCCAAAGGCAGGGTCGAAACGATCGTCGGCGAAGACTTGTTCGAGTTTGGCGACCGCGACGGCAAGGCCTCGCAGGTGCGATTGCAGCACCCGCTGGGAGTCGTCTATTACGACGGCTTCTTGTATGTGGCCGACACCTATAACAACAAGATCAAACGCGTCTCGCCCAGGGACCGAACCGCTGAGACCTTTGCCGGTACGGGCGAGAGCGGCATGCGCGACGGCGACCGCGCGACCTTTGATGAACCGGGTGGCGTGAGCGTCGCGTTTGGAAAACTCTACATCGCCGATACGAATAACCACTTGATTCGAGTCGCCGATTTGAAGACGCGACGCGTCGAAGCGCTTCAAATTAGCGGGCTCGAGAAGCTGCGGCCACGAAAGTTGAAACAATACGCGGGTGAAACAGTTGAGCTCCCGGCGCAAACGATTGAGCCCGGCGACGCTTCGCTTACGGTTCATCTGGAGTTGCCTTCCGGCTATAAACTGAATGCTCAAGCGCCTTCCGCGCTGAGCCTCTCCAGTTCGCAAGGACAGGTCGTGAGTCTCAATGCAGAACAGCCGATTCGAAGCCCGCGCTTTCCGGTCACCATCCCAATCAAGGTCGGGGAAGGCGACGCAGTCGTCACCGCCGACCTCGTGATCTACTACTGCGAAGCCGCGAAAGAAACTCTCTGTTTCTTCAAAGAGATTCGGCTGGCCATACCTGTTAAGGCCAAAAGCGGCGCAGGCAATCGCGAACTCTCGGCTACTTACAAACTGATTGCGCGCGTCACCTGCCACCTGTACCCTACTCGCTATGCCGTCGTGCCCACGTTGCAATAAGCGACCCGCGAAGAGATTCTGTCCCGCGCTCAGAACCAAGATCTGTGCGGTGTGCTGCGCGCAGGACAGGATGATCGAGCTGGCATGCCCCGAGTCTTGTTCATATCTGCTCGAAGCGCGGACAAGCGCGGGTCAGCGTGAGAAAGAGCTGCGCGTGAAGGAAAGTGCTGACCCGCGCGCGTTGATGCTGAGTGATCGCGCCCTGATCGCGCTCAACGCGATCGAACGCGCGATAGTGCAGGCGCAGCGTGGGAAGGGCACTGTGTCGTTTCGCGATCTGAATAACGCGGACATCCTTGCCGCCGTTGAGAACTCAACGAAGAACCTGGAAACCGAAGAGACCGGGCTGATCTACGAACACCGAACCGCGACGCCCAGGATCGACGAGCTCAGCCGGGGCATACGCGATGCCCTGGACGGATTGAGCAAAGAGCTGCCTCCGGAGTCCCGTCCGCGCCGCAGCGATTTCATCCGCGCTCTCAACTTCACGCGCGACGCTTTGCAAGCACATATGAAACGTCCCTCTACGGGCGCCGAAGGCGCGCGCTCGTATCTTCGTTTCATCTCGTTGTTTCACCCCTGGCCCGAAGACGCCACCAGGCCGCTTATTGTTTGATTCTTGAGATCAGTCGTGATCCAACGCAGCCTCACTTTCGCGCAATTGATCATCGGCGTTTCTGCGCTTGCAGTCGTCGGAGCCTGCGCGGTTCGTTTCTGCTACCTCCCGTCGTTCTGGCTCGATGAAGCATTTGTCGCCGTATCGCTTAGGCATCCAACTGCCGAAACGATATTTGCACCGCTCAGATACGGACAGTACTTTCCGCGAGTTTATCTTGGCGCGATTGCCGTGTTGCGCGAATTGCTCGGCTATGAAATCTGGGTATTGAGACTTCTTCCGACATTGAGCTTCGTTGTGGCTACGGTTCTCTGGGCCCGGCTATTGGGAAGGAGATCCGGCGCTCACGTCGCGCTTGCTGCATTAGGCGGAGCACTCTTTGTAGGAAGCAGCTTCTGGCTGGACCAGTCTATTCAACTGAAGCAATACACGCTCGACGTTCTGGTGGCCCTGATTCCGTTCTCGCTCGGCGATGAGTTTTTCAAGGAAGCTTTGATTGACGGCAAACGCAAATTGAGGCTGGCGTTGCTCGCGACGCCGTGTGTGATCTCCTACACGTATCCGATTGCGTTGGGGGCCAGAGTGCTGGGGTGGTATGCGCAGCACGGGCGGCGACGAGGCCGGCGTCTCACCGCAAAGGGATCGCTGGCGTTAGTCGCGTCGGTGGCTATCGGGCTTGCCGTCATTTGGATCAGCGACCATCGGTTCAATATCACCAATCGCGAATCATATCTGGCGTATTGGCGCGGCTCGATACTCAGCTCCCGCTTTCAAGAGGGCTTAGGCAGCGGACTGAGTCTTATAGCAAATTTTTTGTGGGGCTGGCATCACGGTCGTCTGATGCCTATCGTTGTCGCAGCGGTCGCGCCGTTACAGGCTATTGGCGTTTACCGAGTGCTGAGGCGGTGGAAGAATTGCGGTGCGAGTTGTGATGATCACTGGGGTTCGCGCTCGCTCGGATCGCTGCTGTTGCTGGTTGGAACAATCCTCGGGAGCCTGATTCTGAGTTATCCGATCAGGGCCGGCCGGCTGGCGCTCTTTGCCCAGGTCCATACGCAGATTCTGGCGGTCGAGGGCGGACTGCTCATTGAAAGCCTCTCCGCCCATCGCAAAGTGCTGATTGGCTTCCTTTACGCGTCGATTGCGATCGTCATGGTTTACTCGGGACACAGATACCTCGACTTCATTCGAAGTGAGCCTGTGGAGGACATTCGCCCGATGCTCTCGTTGATAAAACCCGAAATGACTAACACTCTGTATGTACATCCGTGCTCGGTCGCTCAAGTCGAAAGCTTGCCTGAACCGCTGCCAGTCGAACACATCGAGCTTGCGGGCAAGCGGCAACTGCCAACGCCCGGAGAGACGACGTGGGTTCTCTGGACAAACTTGAGTGACGATTACTGTCGCGAATGGTTAGACGATGCCCGCAACCGGGCTCTAAGTTGGCAGGTAGTTCACGAAGCGCCGGGGCGTGGATTGGTCCTGGCCAAGTTTTAGGGCGATTGCAGCCGCGGAGGCTGTGGAGTATGAAAGATGTGAACTGGCAAGCGTTGAGTTATATGTTGATTGTTTTGGTGGGCGTCGTGATGCTCACCACGTTTCTCGATTACGGGGTCACTCTCGATGAGGAGACGCAGAGTATTTATGGAGATAATGTTCTCGCGTGGTACGGCTCATTCTTTCGGGATCGCAGGGCCTTAGACTTCACATTCATGTACGGCGGATTTTTTGACGCGATTGCGCAGCTGGCTTCTAGGGTTCTGCCTTTCGGCGTTTACGAAAGCCGCCACCTGGTCAACTGTCTTTTTGGACTGATGGCGATCGTCGCCGCATATAAATTGGGGGCGCATGTCGGCGGCGCCATGGCGGGGTTCTTTTCCGCGCTGTTTCTAACAATCACGCCCGTCTTGTACGGTCATTCATTCAACAACCCAAAAGACATTCCCTTCTCGACGCTCTGCCTGATCTCTCTTTATTTCATCCTTGTGAGCTACAGGCAATTGCCTCGACTCCCCAACAATCTGGTCGCGAAACTCGGCTTGAGCGTCGGACTCGCGATGGGTGTGCGAGTTGGCGGCATGATGCTGTTCGGCTTCTTGGCGGCGCTGTTTCTTGCCTGGTTGATCGTCCAATTCAGGCTGAAGTCACCGTTCCTTCAGCTGGGTGTTCGAAAGAAGACTATCCTGGCGCTAGGTCTCTCTGCTGCATTCGTAGTGATCATCTCGTGGGTTGTGATGCTGGCTTGCTGGCCGTGGGCCCAAGTCAAACCGCTGATAGATCCGTTTAGAGCGCTTGCGACATTCGCGAGATTCGATATGCGCATCAAGTCGTTCTACGACGGCGAATACATTCTGTCGTTTGATCTCCCCTGGCATTATCTACCAAGATGGTTTTCGATATCGCTGCCGGAGTTTTATTTCATATCCCTGCTCGCAGGATGCGGACTTGCGTGCTCGTTTGCATTGAAGCTTAAGGATGACCCCGCTCACCTTGAAAAGCTCATAAATGTGCTGATGCTGATTGGGGCAGCGGTTCTGCCGATAACAACCGCAATATTGCTGCGGTCACCTTTATATGATGCGCAAAGACACTTCCTGTTCACGATTCCCCCTCTGGCGATAGTCGCCGCTATCTCCTTCGCGTCACTCTTGAAGGCAAGGGTCCATTTGCTGGCGAAGGCAGGTGTCTCGGCGATGATTGCAATTTCGGCAGGGCTGACTGTAGTCGATATGGTCCAACTGCATCCCTATGAGTATGTATATTTCAACAGACTCATTGCAGGTGGATTGAAGGCGGCATCTCAAGAGTTCGACACAGACTACTGGGGGAGCTCGTACAAGGAAGGTGCCGACTGGGTAATCGATAACTATCTTTTGAACACCCCTGAGAGAATCCGTATCGCGACCTGTTCAAGCGACTTTCTCACGAAGCATTACTTTAACAGGTCGGAACAACTTGTAAAGAGGTTCGAACCGGTTGACACCCATGAGGACCCGTCGCTCTTATTAGCGACAACGCGATATCAGTGTCATGAGAGAAAGTGGGCAAAAGGAAAAGTGCTTCACATAGTCGAAAGACAAGGGGTTCCCTTGCTTTACGTGATCGAGTTGCATAGTCCCCAATAGGATCCTTCGATCCAGCCCGACGTGCAGATGATAATACACCCGCCCGGTTACTCGATTCTAATAGCCGCTCGGTCGAAGCTATGCCGGAGCCCTCTTGAACTGTTGATACTCACACAGATCGTGTGAGGACTCCTTCGAAGCAGTGCTTATGTTGCTAATCGCAGCCGAACTGATGCCGGGGACAGTGGCAATCGTTCGGACTCTCATTGGCGCGTTGTCTCCCCACTGATTGTAAGGCGACCAGAGTATGCTATAATCGCCGCTCCTTACTCGTTGGACCGTGACCTGAAGGTTGTAAGTAGTAATCAGTGATTCGACCCCGCACCTGGCGAGATGAAACACCATCATCTTGAGTTATCATAGAGTTGTGTGAATAGAATAATTAAAGGCCCGCAGCATGAGCCTGGCAAGACACGAGCTGAGAGCCTTTTCAGTCCATCGCGACAGATAAGCCGCAATGGTCTTGCATATAAGACGGAGCCGAAGGTGAAAAAGTCACAATAATATCGAAGTGACTTGAGGCTCGCCTAATATGCCCGACCGAGCGTCTGTCTGACCAAGCTCTGAGGAGAGGGCGAAGGAGCAGACGGCGTGCAGAGGATTACTCGGGAGAACCCCGAGAAGATCACCGAGTCATCGGGGTTGAATACCTCCATCCATCGAATCTCCTCGGTTTGGGGCCAGTCGGCTCACTGGCTGTCTGTTCATCTCGAACCGCAGGATCGATCGGGCCTTCGACTCAGACTCGCAGTAGCGTGCGCAATCATCTTTCTTCTAGGGCTGGGAGTCAGGCTCCTGCATTGGCAAGACAGCCAAGCTGAAACGGCGCAAACCGGACCCGGAATGTCCGCTATCGCACGGCATTATGAAAGTGAAGCGCAGAGGATGCTCAAAGAGGACGGCATTCTCTTTCCTCGAACACCCGTTGATCCGGGGGACGCGCGCCTGATACTGCACCCGCCAGGGTACTCGGCCTTCATTGCGGCAATCTATGCCTCGCTGGGGGACTCTCGTGCAATGGTGACGCGTGTTCAGATGTTCCTTGACGCGTTGTCGGCGATCGTTGTGTTTTTGATCGCAGCAGAGTTGTTCAATCAGAGCGTAGCGATTATCGCTGCAATTCTTGTGGCGCTGTCGCCGCACTTTGCTCACTACTCGCTGTGGTTTTCACCAGACACGCTGCCAATTCTCCCAATTCTCGTCGCAGTGTATCTGACCATCAAAGCTACCAGGCGCCCTGTCATTTTCTACGTTGTGGGCGCTGGCGCAATGCTGGGCCTCTCGTGCTGGTTTCGCGCCAATGGCCTGCTTCTAGCACCGTTTCTGGCGGCGGCGATGACGATCCTGGTCGCGCGAGGCAAGCGTTTCCGTTACGCGGTTGCGCTTGTCGGCACGACCATTCTCGTTGTCTCGCCAATAACGATTCGCAACTGGCTGCTTTATCACCGCTTCATACCAATCTCGGTTGACGCGGGGCTGGCTCTGGTCGAGGGGATCGCAGAATACGATGAAGAGGGCCGCTTCGGCATGCCGAGGTTCGATGACGATGCGTTGCGCAAAGATCTGGAATGGCACGGGCGGCCCGAATATGGCGCCAACCTCTGGTCGCCGGATGGCATTGAGCGTGACGGATATCGTTTTCGCCGCGGGCTCGATGTGATTAGATCAAATCCCCCGTGGTTCGCGGGAGTAATGATTCGTCGCGCGATGTTTATGCTGAGGTACGATAAGGCTCGCAAGGCCGTCTGGCCGTTAACCACCGCGAGCGTGCCGCAAGTCGCGGCCGAGCCGGCCTTCGATCACGACATAGCGCTCGGAGAGCAGTCACAAGCGTCGTGGTCGGCCACAGCATCAGATTTAAGCGCCGGCGGCGTAACCATTGCTCCTCAGGCGCAGACGTTGTTGCGAGATAGCCTACAACTAACCGGCGATTCCTCCGAGTTTGGAGACCAGTTCGCCTCCGCGCCTATCGTTGTGGACAAAGCAACCGACTATCTGCTCACCCTGTCCGCCTGCCTCATCAGTGGTCCCGCCGCGGTGAAGGTGACAACCGTCGATCGGCGGATAACGCTTGCATCAGCGATATTACCGAGCGGCAGCGATAAGAAGGTAACGCGTGAAGAGAGGAAACGGCGTGTAAGCGATGACGAAGCCAGACCAGCGGACCTGCGATGGAGGGAGATCAGATTGCCCTTTGCAAGCGGCAACCGTGCCGAAGTGTCGCTGGTCATTAGCAACAACGGCGCGTCGACTTCGCCGCCGGTGGTAGAGATCAATCAATGCCAACTCTACAACCTTGGGCAGACCCCACACCTTTGGACTCGACCTCTCAGGCTGTTGGTGAGGAGGATTCAGCTAAGTCTCTATTCGACATCGCCAATGCTCCCATTTGTGATGATCGGCATAGCATTGGTCGTAGTGGCCGCCCGCAAGCGGGCCATCCTCACGTTGATGGCAGTGCCGGCGTACTATCTGGTTGTGCATTCGGTGGTTCACACCGAATACAGGTACATTCTGGCAATCCACTATTTTCTCTTTTGTTTTGCCGCAATCGCTATTTACTGCGCGGGCTCGCTGATCGTCGAAGGAACTCGTTGCGCGGTATCAGCACTCAAGAATCGAGTCGGATAGCCAAATTGAGGACTAGCTGAAGCAGCTCGCTGAGGGAGATGCGAAAATCTGGGCTCGTATACTTTTCTCAGCTCTGTTGGTGAACGCCGGAATCGCCCAGTATGCGAAGAAGGTCCGACGCCGCAGCCTCGATCATTTGATCGGCGTCCACGCTGCTCGTGGCGGATGCCGACAAAAGTATTCGGAATTTCACGTCGGGACCGAAACGGCTGGCGCGTGATTTTATGTAGACCTCAGGATGGAGACGTGCGACCTCGCGTAGCGCCGGAGCCAGTTGGGATTCGTCGCCGCAGTCGACCGTCAACTCACGTTCGCGATAACTGCCGGATCCGAAGATCTCGCCGAGCACGCTTTGAAGCGGACCTTCGACTATCGATTTAAGTTCCGCAGGCACACCAGGCAACGAAATGATCCTCGTGTTCGCTATCTGCGAGATGACAGCAGGCGCCGCTCCGAGAGAGTTCTCTACTGGCCGCGCTCCCTCCGGCAGGCGGGCCATCTTCAACCGCGCCTCGTTCATGTGGGCTTGCGATACGTGGCCGAGCGAGGCCAGCTCCTTGTATCGCGCCTCGACCATGTCGCGCGCGGCTGAGTTAAGTTCGAGCGACCGGCCTGCGGACTGCCCTACCGCCGCCAACGTCATATCGTCATCGGTAGGGCCGAGGCCGCCGCAGGTGAAGATGAGATCCGCCTTGCGATCGATCGACGCTTTGATTCCGCTCGATATCTCATCGATCTCGTCGCGCACGATCGCAATGTGACGAACGCGGCCGCCCATCCCTCGAACGACGCGGCAGAGATAGTTCGAGTTAGTGTCCTCGACCAGCCCGAGCAATATCTCGTTGCCGATGGTCAGTATCTCAACATTTATCACGTGCGGATTATACCGTCAGAAGCGGGAGGCCAGAAAACAGAGGCCAGAGATCAGGAGTCGGAGAATTCAACAGGGATGGACAGGATTTACAGGATAACATCGCCAACTGAGGTATCCTGTGCATCCTGTCCATCCCTGTTGAGTGTTCTGACCTCTGACTTCTGGCCTCCGTCCTGGCATCCTTTTCAGGATTTCAGGTGTCAAAGGAGAGGTAGGGCCGGACGCCGGCTGATCTGGTTCGTGCGGCCTCGTCCACACCGCCCTACCACCTCATTACGCAACTGACCGGAGGAGAGAGGACAATGAAAAGGACAAACATCTTTCTCGGGGTGTCCATCGCCTTATTTTCACTGGCGTTGACTGGTTGTCCCGAGCGCATTCGGATTGGCGACATCACCAACGACCCGGGCCGGTACTACGACAGAGAAGTGACCGTCGCTGGAAAGGTGGTTCGCTCGTACGGCGCAGTAGGCGCAGGAGTTTACGAGATTGACGACGGCACCGGCAAACTCTGGGTGGCAACCGAGAAGTACGGGGTGCCGGCCAAGGATACGTACATTGGGGTGACCGGAAGAGTAATACCCGGCGTGACTTGGGGAGGACGGAACTACGGGAACGGAATGCGTGAGACGCGACGCCGTACGCGCGAGAATAGATAAGTCTTGAGATGAGATTGCAGGGTGGCGCGGCACTGCTTGGAGCCTGCGATACCCTGCTTGCTTTCGCGCGTTCAATCAATCACTGGCGGCAAGGCCCTTCTGCCCGGTCACCGCTTCCAATTCTCTTTCTTCCGCTTTCCATTCCGCGGTGCGGAACGCGCGCTCCCATCGTGCGACCACCACCGTAGCCAGGCAATTGCCGATCACGTTGATCGAGGTCCGGGCCATGTCCATCAATTCGTCGACCCCCAGAATGATGATCACACCCTCAGCGGGAAGGTTGAATGAGGCCAGAGTGCCCGCCAGTATCACGAGCGCGGCTCGCGGGACGCCAGCCACCCCCTTCGAGGTCAGCATCAACGTGAACACCATTGTGAGCTGTTGCCACCACGACAGGTGAACGCCCGCCGCCTGGGCCACAAAGATCGACGCGAGAGATAAGTAGACCGTTGTTCCGTCGAGGTTGAAGCTGTAACCCGTCGGAAGGACGAACCCCACTATGCGCCTCGGAACGCCGAGCCGTTCCATGTTCTCCATCGCGCGAGGTAGAGCCGACTCGGACGAAGTTGTCGCGAAGGCGATTGTCGCCGGCGTTCTCACAGCGCGGATGAAATCCTTGATCGGAACTCGAAAGATCATCGCGACCGGGCCGAGCACAAACACCATGAAAAAGGCCAGCGCGCCGTAAAGCGTCGCGACCAGAGTGCCGAGATTTCCGAGGATGCTGAGGCCGTTGTGCGCGACTGTGTTGGCCATCGCCGCGCCAACCCCAACCGGCGCAAATTTCATAACGAACTCGGTGAATCGGAACATAACGTCCGCGAGCGCTTCGCACCACTTAACGATGGCGTTGGCTTTAGCGCCGATGCTGGTGACCGCGAGCGCAAACAGCACCGAAAAGATCACGATCTGAAGGACGTCGCCTTCAGCCATCGCCTTGATGATCGAAGTGGGCGAGAGATGCGCGATGACGTCGCCAAAAGCCTGCGGCTTGGGCGGCGGATCAGGCGCCGTCAAACCCTTTGCAACCGCCTGTGCTGCTTCGGAAGATTTCGCCGCCGCGGTAACCGCTTCGGCTGTCGCGCGAGTTGCCGCATCCGGACTCGCGCCGGAAGCCGCAATTTCGTTGGCGCGCTTCGATGCCTCGTTCGCCTCATTGGCCAAACGTTGTGCTCGCTCCGCAAGCACCGCTTTGTCCTCGGGTCTGGTTATTCCCGCGAGCGAGACCCCCATCCCCGGCTTTGTTATGTTTACCGCGGCCAGTCCGATGAACAACGCAAAGGTCGTGACGATCTCGAAATAAACCAGCGACTTTACTCCGATTCGTCCAACCTGTTTGATGTCGCCCGTTCCTGCGATTCCGATGACCAGGGTCGAGAATATCAACGGGGCGATGATCGCCTTGATCAAATTCAGAAACAGTATCGAGAGCGGCCTGACCGCCGCGCCCCATTCGGGCTTGAGATAGCCAAGCAAGATGCCCAGCGCCAGCCCGATCAGTATCTTCCAGGTGAGCGATATCTTTGGTAGTCGCATTTGAACACTCTTGAATAATTTAGGCAGAACGAAACGCGCAAGGCTTATAGCATACGGGCGTCGCCGCCCGCAAAGTTTCAGCCGCTCGCGAACGCACCGGTCGCCGCACTTGACCTTGACGCAAGCTGGTAGCAAGCTACAACCCGTCGCCTTGGCGGTGTCCAAATGCAGGACACAGGCTGATGTTTCGTCAGCCGGGTCACAATGTTTGACCTTGATACTGTGCGTGCGAGTCGCCTCGCAGCAAGGCGAGACGGGCGCGGGCTCACCTCGCGCCCGTAGACTGAGACTATCGAATGGGATTCCGAGATTTCATCAACCGTGTCTTCGATACAGGCGAATCGCGAGATCAAGGTCTAGGAGTTGATGAGCTGGCTCGCAGGCTCGGGCTTTCGGAGGACGCGTTGAGGAATCTCGAAATCTCGTATCATCAATTCGGCACGTCGAAGCGAAGCGGGGGGACTCGCATCATTAGTTCTCCGAATCGCGAGCTGAAATCGATCCAACGCCGAATTCTTCACCGCGTGTTGAAACGCGTACCGGTTCATCCCGCAGCTGTCGGATTCGAACGCGGGCGCTCTATCGTAACTAACGCGCTGCCGCACTGCGGCAAGGCGATCGTGTTGAAGATGGATGTCAAAGACTTCTTCGGTTCGACCGGGGCGCATCGCGTGCGTGAGCTCTTCGAACGTTTGGGCTGGAATAGAAAGGCAGCCGGCTTGCTGACCGGCTTGTGCACCTATGAAGGAGCACTTCCGCAAGGCGCGCCCACGAGTCCGCGGCTCAGCAATCTGGTGAACGCGCGGATGGACGCTCGGCTCGCGGCAGTTACTCGAAAGCTTGGGGCAGCGTACACGAGGTACGCGGACGATCTCACTTTTTCATTCGCTGAAGACAGGCGGCGCGAATGCAATCAAATGATTCGCATCAGCAAGCTCGTCCTTCGGGACTTCGGCTATCAAATCCACACACGTAAGAAGCTCCAGGTTCGACGCAGGCACCAACAACAGATCGTAACCGGGTTAGTCGTGAACGCCGCAGTGCGCTTGCCGAGACACACTCGCCGCTGGCTGAGAGCTGTGGAGCACCGCCAGGCGACCGCCCGGCCAGGCACGCTGACTCCCGCGCAGCTGGAAGGTTGGCGTTCGTTTCAAGCGATGGTCTCGCGACAGGCGGGTACTGGCGGTTAGTCCGTGTTACGGCCTGCCGCGGTGCAGTCCTCATTCGCATCCCGTGACGCGGGCGAAGCGTGAACGTGGGGTCCGGATCGACCGGATGTCCATTCTGACTCAACAAGTACCAGGTCCACGAGAGCGCCGCTCCGGTCGTCTCGTGGCCCGCGAGTATCAGCGTCATTGCCTCGTCGACGAAGCTGCTCGTCGCTCATCCCGCGGCCGGTGTCTTCGTCGCGCGCGGCGAGCAGCATCGACAGGAGATCGCCCCTATCCTCCCCCGATCTGCGCCGCTCACTGAACGCAGACAGCGAGGCTCAGAAGCTGGCCTTCATTTCGATAGCCCTCTTGTCCTTCGCGAAGGCCGCAAGCGAGCAATTCCAGACCGCCGTTCTTTCGTTCAACACGATGTCGGCGTTTGTCTCCGTGATCGGCGAGGGTGTGTGCAATACAAACCGCATGCGCACTATCGAAAGGATCAGCGGCTTGAGCTGCTCTTCCATTTCCTTTGAGGCCTTGTCGTCCTCCGGCTTCTTCTCGACTTGCTGAGTCTTGCCGTTCACCGTCACTTCGGCTTTTACCTCGGCCTTCGCTTTGGCATCCACGTCCAGGCGGAACTTCTGAGTGTATGAGGTCTTGTTCCCGATCTTTTCGACGCGCAGCGACCACTCCGGGTCCGATCCGATCTCGCCCTCCTTCAAGCTGCTCTTGCCGAAGTTAGCGAGCACACGCTGGATGTCGTCGAGCTTGCTGAAGTGAAACACCGCGTAGATGCTCTGAACGCCGTTCTGCTTTACGTCCTTGATTTGCTTGACCGTTACTCCGGGCGGAAGCGCGGTGGTCAGCTCCTTCTTGAAGTCTCCGAGCGCATCGGCAGGATTCTTCTTTGTTCCGAGCTCCGCCGCGCCGGCTTTCTCAGGTAGATCCGGGAGCGATATGAACACGACCAGGTCGCCGCTGCCGTCCGCGTTAAGGAAGATCTCCTGCTCGATGCTGAAGCAGGCGCTGGAAAACAAACAAGCTATTACGATGATTGCAAAGCCGAACATTCGTCTCAGGGTCATGAAATCTCCTCGTAGCCGGTGTGTACTGCTTCAGGGTCTTCTATCATGCAGGATAAGAATCCAACAAGCACCTTCCTTCGAAGCGGAACTGGATCCTTTGCGTCTTCGCGGACCTTAGCGTCTTCGCGCGAAACCGGCCCTTGACCTCTCGCCCGGTCAAGTAGTAGATCAATGTTACGCGGAGGTCGAGACAGGGCAGCTCAGTGGACGGACACCGCAACCCCGCGTCGTGATCATTCGTCGCTGTTCCATCGGAGGTAAGGATGAAACTCAGAAACACACTGAGCATAGCCGCGGTTGTGATCCTCTTAGCCGCTATGTCATCGCCGGCGCAGGATTGGGCGAAAGCTCGGCTCGACAAATCCCCGCGCCACCAGGAATGGGTGAAGGTCAAACAGGGCGCGCGCACCGTCAACGCATTCATCGTCTATCCTGAGGTCAAGAACAAGGCGACCGCGGTCGTCGTCATTCACGAGATCTTCGGCATGAGCGACTGGGTTCGCAGCGTTGCGGATCAACTCGCCGAAGCCGGATACATTGCGATCGCTCCCGACCTTCTTTCGGGCATGGCGCCGGGCGGCGGAGGGACTGCGGACTTCAAAGACAACACTGCAATAGGTCAGACGATCCGCGACCTCCCGCCGGATCAGATCACTGCCGACCTCAACGCGGTTGCTGACTACGTGTCCAAGCTCCCGGCGGCGAATGGAAAGGTCGCGGTCGCCGGGTTCTGCTGGGGCGGCTCGCAGACTTTCCGCTTTGCCACAAACCGTCCGAGTCTTGCGGCCGCGTTTGTGTTTTACGGCACGGGACCCGACGACGCAGCATCTATCGCGCGGATCAAGTGTCCGGTCTACGGTTTCTATGGGGGCTCCGACGCGCGAGTGACGGCTACGGTTCCCAAGAGCGAAGAGCTAATGAAGGCCGCGGGGAAGAAGTATGATCCGGTGACCTACGAGGGCGCGGGCCACGGTTTCATGCGCTCGGGCGAGGCTCCAAATACAAACGAGGCGAACAAGAAAGCTCGCGACGAAGGGTGGGTGAGGTGGAAGGCGGCGCTCAAGAAGCTTTGAGCGACGCTAGCGGGTCGCGAAAAACCGAAGGAATTCGCCACGAAGCCACAACGACACAAAGATTCACGAATGAATGATGATGACGCCTTAACCTTTGCGCACCTTCCTGTCTTGGCAGCTTGGTGGCAGGGTTCGGCGATCCACAAGTCTCAGTCCATCCTAACCGACTCGGCGCCGCCATAATAGATCCCATTGAACAGAAACTTGAATGTCCCGTGAGGTTGGCCCCGGAAAGTGATCTCCGGACCAAACAGAAACAGCTTGCCTTTGCCCACTCTTGCTTCCGCGACCGCGACGCCATCCTGCAGGTACTTCTGACCCCACGCCCAGCCGCTCCTGAGAGGGCGGTCGCTGTCAAACCACGCCACGGGCTTCAAGCCTTTGATCGAAGCCTCCGGGCGCAGCCTGAACACCGGGCTGTTGTCGAAGAACACATCGAGCTTGGCTTCCATTCCATACGCAAGCGGATT
>DATIFP010000090.1:0-84056 GCA_035455165.1 Blastocatellia bacterium | reverse complement strand
AGTGATCTCAAATTGTCGGGCGATAGTGCTTCATAGGAGACGTGTGCAAACACGAGCTGAATCTTGTTTCCCAGTTGGCGCAGAATCGATTTGCGTGTCTGAAACCGCAGCAGGTAACTGGTCAGTTACTCGGTCAAACAGCCCAGCGTTCCCGACTATTACTCGTCAACCGGACACTCCCCGCATCGAAAGACCCATTCAAAGCCCATAGCCGTTACCCACACCGCGGCTTAGTTCAAGGGATTGTATCTGAAACGCTCAGAGGAAATGTGCCCGGTTACCCCCTAGTATCCCGCCTGAGCGTTTCAGATACAATCCTCGGCCTTATCTTGCATTCGCTGTAGAAGGCGAAACCGGATCCAGGGACTCCTCTCAGGTCGTCGCCTACGAGTTGGACCGCGCAATTCGAAGGATTTCAGCAGGATCGAACGGGCGACCCTCTGCTTAGAAGGCAGATTCAAGCAAATATTCGAAACTACTCAATTTATTGGCAATATCGTGCCTTTGTATTCCAGTAGTTACGGTGTGGCTTATTGAAGCCTGTGGAGAGCTATTGAGCTTGGAGGAATTGACCATCTACAAATCTATCTACAGTCGCTTCTCATTCGCTTGCGGCCCCTACTCAATTAGCGGAGCGGAGTCTTGCAAGTCCCTTCAAGCCAAGCTCACTTCTCCCGAGCGCCGAGGGCGCCCCTTCTTTACCTATCAGAAAGTGGCGGCTCCGAAAAGCTCTTTGCCTCGTCGTCCAGCGACTGTGCCGGTTGGTCCCCGCAGTTGAAGCAAAACGACCATCCAACATTATTATGGAGGTGCAGAGCGCCACAAACAGTATTCTGGCTCACAAACTCCTCAAGCGATTCAGAGCTAAGAGCGAAAGAACTTCTAACCCGACTCTGGCAGGCTCTTAAGAAATTACCACGCGAGCAGCGCTATGCATTCTGTTTTCGATTTGAAGATGACAGTGGCCAGGATCTATTCAATCTCTTGCTAGGTCGCAAAGTCGTGAACTTGCGAGAGCTTGCCGGTGAGTTCCAAAGGCCGGTCGACGAAATTGTTTTGTTGAGCGCTCGTATGCCGATGGATACAGCAGCAATTGCCGAAGAACTAAATGCCTCGCGGGACAACATATAACAAGTGGCGCTATCGGGCAATCCGGCGTTTGAGAGAAGAATTGGAACGAAAGTAAACATGGCGCGACCGGAGTTTGGCCTACATCCCCTTGATGGTGGCGCGCAAAGGTCTTTAAGGCTTCGTTGGGTTGGTTGCTCCAGTTGAACGGGCAGCCTCAGCAGCGGCGTGGTACTCCGGCGTCCAACGTAGAACCAGGTAATGGGGGTCAAGCGTCACTGACCGGACGCGGAACCTTGCCGGCAGCTTAAACTCCGTTCTTGCTCCGTTGACTTTCACGGTGGACAACGCACGTTGATTCTCCTCGCCTTGAATTTCTATTTGCAGCGGGGCGCGATAATAAGGAGCGGCTTGAGTAATCGCGCCATGCACGGCTTGACCTTCCTGTTTCCACGTAATCTGGAAATCAGGGGCGCCGGTTCGCTCGAACCATTGTTCGTAAAACCAGCCTAAGTCCCGTCCTGCGCCCGCTTCGATGGCGCGCCAGAACTCTTTCCAAGTGAGCTGCCGGAAGGCATACCGCTCGGTTATGCCGTGCAAGACACGCTGAAACTGAGTCCTGCCGATCTCGCGTGAGAGCATGTCCCACACGAGGAAGCCTTTGTTGTAGGCGATGTTGCGAACCTTCTCGTCCGCCGGCAAATCCGCCAATTTACCATCAACGCCCGCTCCGACTAGTTTGAAGTATTCCAGCGCACTGTATATGGGATCGGGTGCATATCCCTGGCGACGGTACTGTTCGGCAGCGGCGGGACCGGCAATAGTTTCCACGACACGCAAGCCACCGTATTCGGCCAGCATTTCTTCTATAAAGCGTCCGCCTGGCCGTTTCAGCGAAAAGACGTGCGGCCACCACTGATGGCTGAATTCGTGACCGTACCAATTGGCGGCGGACGGGGTCCCGTTGAAAGCATTACTGTTCAATAGAGCAAAGCCCTGCAGCGAGGCAGCGTTAAAACCAACCTTTCGGGCCAAATCTCTCGGCACTTCGACGAGCGCGAACTCTTTGAAACGATAGGGACCAAATTCCTTCTCAAGCACGCTAAGCATCCTCGTCACAGCTTCAAGGTACTTCGGTATGTTTTCGCGACTACGAAGTAGATAGACCGAAACAGGGATAGAGCCCTCTCGTCGGGTAATCGTGTATTTGCCTGCCGCGAACGAGAAATACGTGGGGTGAGTAATCTCGAAGGTGTATATTCCCTGGGCTTCTTCTTGTGAGGAACTACGTTTGTCTCCTCCTGCAATTGCGGCCTCACCAGCGGGGACGGAGATTCTCAGAGAACCGATTCCTTCGGGATGTTTACTGTCTTGAGGATACCAGGTTGTGCCAAACGCGGTAGCGAAAGAAACTTCCGGGCCTACGTAAAAAAGGACACCCATCTGTCCACTGCCGGAATATGAGAATCGCAGTTCAATGTCTTCACCAGGCAAGAATGGATGCGCAGGGTGGACTCTATAGACTATGTCGTTATTGGTGTTACCGTTGCCACTTGGGTCAAGCCACCCGCCCTCCGATCTCGCACGTTCTACCTTAGCGATGCCTGCGCTCGCGATTGGTTTGAGTACTTCCACCTGCAAGACCCGCATCCGCTCGCTCATAGAGAATTCAATATAGGCACGAGGCGAGTTGGCGGCCGGTATGCGCATAGTGCCGTTCACTTCGAGTCGCCGAGCCTCAGGCAAAACTTTGACGTTCAGGTCGTATCGAATCTCCGAGGCGCGTTCTGAAATTGTCTGTGCTTGTCCATGAACATCGCTCAGTATCAATGCGATTAAGAAGCCGGGCACCAGTAAATGTACTCGCGTCAAAAGACACCTCCCGTAATACTCGTGTAATTTTTGGAAACAAATCCACAGATACTCAAGGACTGCTGCGATGCTCCCGCCGTGGGCGTGGCCGGGCGGGCCCTCTGCGCCGGGGCCGAACCAAACCTTCCCGACAAGCGCCCCATCCTGCTCCCGCTCGAAATACCTGACGCGGATGTGGTCGCCGGTCGGGTCGCCGGATACAAAAGAGCGGATCGAGCACAACGCGGCGAGCGGGTCAGCTAGAACCCACCCGGGCTCCCCGTCGATGTGCAGGGGTAATTTCTTCTCACACTCGCCAACCATGAATTCGACCCTAGCCTTCGCTTTCAGCCATGCCTTCGTAATTGTTTGCGGTACGGATCTATGCTTTTCGGTCCTCAGCGAGGATGCCTCGTAACAGGTTATCCGCGAAAGCATCCGCGAGGTCGTCAGGTGAAAGGCCACCTTCCGAATACCACTGCGCTACCCAATTAAGGGTCCCCAAGGTGGACAGTCGCACGAGCTTTAGATCAATGTCGGTTCGCAGCCTACCGCTGCCCGTGGCTTGATAGAAAAGCCCGTCCCATAAGGCATCGTACCTGTCCCGAAGTCTCACCATCGATTCGCGTGCTTCTCCCTTCAATGCTCGCCATTCGTAGAGGGACACGTAGATGGTGTCATCCTCATGGATGAGTAGCCGCAGGTGTGCTCTCATAGAGAGTCGTACCCGCTCGATAGGGTCACGCGATTCTGCGATCGCTGACCGTACTGCATTAATTGCCTTAGTAATTCCTTGCTCCATTAATGCGAGCAGTAACGACTCCTTCGTCGCATATCTATAGTGCAGACTGCCCGGCAGGATGCCTGCCGCAGCAGCGATCTCCCGCACGGTCGTAGAAGCGAAACCCTTCTGGCGGAAGAGCGTGCCGGCGGCTTTCAGCAGGGAATCTTCACTTTGCCTTGACCGTTCAACCAGCTGAAATTTGGTCATACGGCCAAGATATCACTACTAGACTAAATTTTGCAAGAGGTGATGTTGAAATAATTGCTGGCCGAGCGGCCAACTATCAACTCGTGCGAGCCGAGGCGAATCGCTCGAGAATATACGTGCCATCTATTTAGGGACCGCTGGTTGCCGGTCTCATTTTCCTGCGAGACGGCCGGATCCTTTGGTGCATAGCTTGCAAACCTAAGTGCGACGGGAGCGAGTGATGCTCACGCAGAAGGTGACTCGGTTTCTCATAGTCTTCTCTCCGATTGGCGCCGCTACTCCAGATTTCGGCTTCCTGAATCCTCAAATCTTGTGTTTGCCGTTTCTTCCATTCGCGATTCTCCAGCCTCGATCTTTCATGGGCTCGTGACGCTCATATTCAGGCTGCCTGTTTTTTTCTTTCTCATCGGTTTTTTCTTTGTTTACGTTTCGTGTAGCCGGGGTACGGTCCGACTGAGCTCGATCCCCAAATGACGTTTGCCTTTTAAAGGACCCACCATTACTTGTTCAAGTCCGTAGACGAAGGGGCCCGCTGGTTTATGCTCAAGCATATCCCTTACGCCCTCGTCGTTTGGTATCACTCCGATGGAGGCCTTAATGAACTAACTGATTCACGGGGTCGCCACCAGCGAAGTCACACAAACCAGGTAGCAATAGGCCGGATGAGATCGAGGCAGCGATTGAGCGCGCCAAGGTTGCTGTTGGACTCTAGTAAACTAGGAGATGTCTCGCAAATGTGCCCTCTGGTCCGGGGGATGGAGCAAATGTCGTTACTGCTCTCCTGGAGGCGGACCTGCGCGATCCAGAAAGTAACAAGCAGTTCCCTGCCTCGCTGGTTCAGCTCAGTGCTTCGCCTTCCGGACGGGGACGGTTACAGCTCTCCACTATCATCAGCCCTGGCCAGCAGTCCCAGCCGTCCGGTGGAACATACCGAGGAACGGTTGAGATCTTCGACGGAACACAAGTCCATCGCGTCCCACTAGTGCCGTACCTCGCTCCGAGGGATGGCCCACTCGCTGCCGCCGCGTTCCTTCTGTTGATGACAGGAGCGATAATAGGGCTTGCCGTCAAGTGGATAACGGAGTCCCTCACTCGCCTCGCGTCGGCACGTTGGCGCGTGGAAGATCTGCGCCGTAGCCTGGGCGGAAGGACCAATAGCTTGCCGCTAGGGGCTGCTGTCCAGCTCCAAAAGATCGAAGAGGGCATCCGGCGGCAAGATACGGATGACAATCTCGACAAGGCCTTCGCGCCGCTGCTGTCGAATGTCTCCGATCTCCGCAGCTTTGCTACGGCTATTCAGAATGCTGAGGATGAGATGAAGCGCCAGCGGGACCTTATGTACTCCTTCGATTGGTATTCTAAGTCATTGGATCCGCTCGATGAAGACTTCGTTGAAAGCATTGTGCGGGCGGAATCGACGAGGATCGAACGTCTCCGCGCACTCGACTGGCCATGGCGGGACGCTAGAGGGACCGTGGAGGAGGTTCAGAGACTCGCGGAACAATGCTCAACGGCAACTCTCGCCCTCAGCGACGCCGTGGCTGATAGGTTCACCTCGACCGCGGTGGAAGTGCTGGACCTATTTCGCAAAGGGAATTTTGCCCAAGCAGTAGACCTTTACCGCCAGCCCCATCCCCCCCTTGATGACTTTCCCGTCAAACCAATGGATGTTGAAGGGACGGCGCCGGAGCGAGGGCCCCGGAGATTCTTCTCAGCCGTGGGTTCGAGGATTCTGACTCCGTTTGATAGCGACCGTCCGCGTGGTTTGGTGCCGTGGATGGCTCAGCGCCCAAGAGCGTTCGCCGGAGCTGCGTCAGTTTTTGTTGTGTCTTTAGCCGGTTTGCAACTCCAGTATCTCGATGCCAGTAACTTCGCTGGTGAATTGGGGGACTGGCTTGGCTTGTTGTTGTGGTCTGCTGTAGTTGAGCTTAGCGGCGTTTCAGTGTTGGATGTTCTCGGCAGACTGGGAACCACGAACGTACGCAGTGCCAGCACGTCACGTCACGGCAGCCCAGCCGAAACTCCAGATGGTAGGTAGCACTGATTCACCGTCAGTTCCGTAATCGTTATCTTCAGCCACCCTGCGTCCCTCGCTCGTGGACATAACGCGCACGGTGCGCGCGTTCATGCGCACTTTGATGCGGATTATCAGCCCCCTCCGTTATATATCGCATCCTGCGAGCTGGTGACTTGGGAATTGATGGTGGCGTGGAATCAAAGATCCACTCTTTACAGAACGCTCATTCTGTAGAGAGTTCGCCTGCGGCCAGAACCGATTGAAGCGCTGGCGTCCTTGTTTGAAGGTTAACGACGTTTGAAACCTCCAAGGCTTGTAATGTCTTTGTCATTGACTATTATCCTTCCCAGCTTCCGTGTTGGCAGATGGCATAACAGGATTGTACACAAAGATATAATCTAGTCAAGAACAAAAGGGCTGCAAGATGGCTGAAACGACAGGCTATTTGGAAGACTCGGCCCTGAGGCGTTTTATATGATGTTGAATAGGGACTCTCGCTTTTGGTAATATGCCGGCTATGGTGAAATTTGCGGTCAGGGAAGTGGCAGAAGCGAGAGGCTTCAAGAATGCGCGCCAGTTGGGCGAGGCCACGGGGCTGTTCCCCGCGACGGTCTATCGGCTGTGGGGCGATACGGCGCGGCGAATCGACAAGGATACGATCGATAAGCTCTGCGTTGCGCTGGACTGCGAGCCTGGCTTGCTTATCAAACATCAAGCAGGGGAAAAGCAGTCCATGCGGTCGAAGCGATTGCCGCGACGCAAGTAGCCAAGAACCTTCGGCTTGCCTAACTCCGAAACTCTCTGCGGGGGTTGGCGGGTCAAACACGAAGGCAGAGAATGCCGAAGAGAGGATATGGTGAGAAAGCGAAAGCGACTCGGTTATGGGTCTCTGGATTTTGATGGCGCAAGAAATTCAAAGGTGTCGCTACAAAATAAGTTTCTAGCAACCATTGAAAGACTCGAACCGAAGAAAGAGAAGAAGCCGCTTGGCGATTTAGCCAATCGGCCATTTGAACAATACATTTCCTATATCCAGTCGGTTTCCCGGCGACAGAAAATATCCGAACAATTCTCAAATATACGCTTAAATTCTCAGGAAGGTGGGAGGTTTTCTCTTTTCAGCCTGCTCGATCAAGATGACCCACTGAGAGCATCAATTCGGGAATGGGGGAAAACGTACCATCTAAATTCTGCCTGGTGCTATGACGTGGCCTTGCGGACTCTTCAGGATTGGCACGAGTTCAAAGAGATAACCGGGAAAAGGTTTGCGTCCGTCCCGTTCTACGGACACCCTGATTATCTTGGCTTTAGTTCACTTCTGGCTGTTTATAATCTGGCGAAAATTCCGCGGGATTCCTTAACCGAAGGGCAAAAAGCGTTTGTAGACTCTTTTGTTAAGTGGGACCTTCTAGACTCCTTCAATGAGCAACAGAGAGCCTTCTTGTCAAATTATCCTTATGATCCCCGCATCATGAGCGATAAACATGTCAGGAATCAAACAAAGGCTCTAATTGATGGCGCACTATCTTTGCCTGTTTTCGCGTTGTTGAGCCGGTCTCGTCTCACGGATCTTTGTCGCCCTCTTCGTCGCGCAATGCGCGAAGAGCTTGAAAAGCTGATGGACAAAGTAAAGGTAACTGCGAAAAGAGACGGTGATGTAGAACCAATGGAAGTAGGAAAGAAAGAGGTAAAGAAGCACTTAAAATGGGCAGTCAGATTTCAAGTTTTCTATGAAAGCTATTATTCGATTGAAGGACGTAACTACGACCATGGTAGCGACAAGCATAGAGCCTATGTAAATGTACGAAGACAGTCACTCCGCATCCTGGAACGAGTAGAGCTTGAACCCAGACCCGCGCCCAGAGGCCGCAAACGCGATCTCTGAATTGAAACCTACGCGCCTCAAGAATCAATAAAAGAAATACTTCCTTAGTTGCATATTCTCCGTGTCTACTCAGACGTGTTGTGAGTTCCCAACACGAGAGGAGTAGCACATGGCTGCAATGTTCCTAGGGACGGTAGAATGTGGCGCTCATACTGAGATGCTCTACCGAATATGTCCGGCAACTCCACAAACGCGGAAAGCTGAATGCGGAGCGCACGCCTTCCGGCAGGCGAATCTTTAGGGTCGATGAAGTCAAGCGGTTTGCTGCCGAGCGCGCGCGACAAAGAACCGAGCGGGCGAAGTGACGACAGCCGACTTTCTAAACAAACTTGAGCGCGTTAGCCGATCAGGCGACGGCTGGACGGCGCGATGTCCAGGTCCCGGGCACGAGCACGGTGATCGGCATGCCTCGCTCACCGTGTCGAATGCCGGCGACAAGATATTGATGCACTGTCACGTTGGTTGCTCGAATGAAAGCATCGTTGCCGCGCTCGGGTTGAAGATGAGCGACTTGTTCAACGAGCCGAAGACAAACGGATCAAAGCGGATCGTTGCAACCTACGACTATGTCGATGAGAGCGGCGCACTGCTCTATCAGGTTGTTCGTTTCGAGCCGAAGGACTTTCGCGCACGCAGGCCGAACGGAGACAACGGGTGGATCTGGAATATAAAGAGCGTGCGGCGTGTGTTGTATCGTCTGCCTGAGTTGCTGGCTGCTGATCCGGCCGCACCGGTTTTCGTTACCGCCGGCGAAAAGGACTGCGACAATCTTCGTGCTCTCGGCCTGGTCGCGACAACTAATTCTTTCGGCGAAGGCAAGAACAAATGGCGTGAGGAGTATAACAACTGTTTGCGTGATCGTATGGTCGTGCTACCGCCGGACAACGACGCCACCGGCCGCGATCGCGTCGAAGAAGCCGCCATATCGCTTCACGCCGTCACAAGGAGCATAAGAATCCTTACGCTTCTCAACCTGCCGGAGCACGGAGACATTTCAGACTGGCTGGAGGTCGGTGGCACGGCTGAAGAGCTCAAGCGCCTCGCGGCCGAAGCGCCAGAATGGAAGGCCCACGCAAAACAGGTTCTCATTGCCGATTCTAGGACAGACCCCCTAGAGCAATTGCGGAAACTACCCGAAGGCGCATCATTCGCCGAAATAGAAGAAGTGTTGCGGGGTGTTGGCGCATCGCTGAATGATGTTGACGGACTCAGGCGGCAAGTAGTTCGCGAGGAAGTGATCAAGCTGCTGAAGGCGCTCAAGGTGTCGAGTCCTGCGCGCCTGATTGATGCGGTACTACCACACGAACAGACGGGTGCTGACAGCGATAACTTCAAAGTGATCACCGAGTGTATTGGGTTCAAGGTGCTCGACGATGGGCGCATCATTGAACAGATCGGTGTCGGATTCGCGGTTTACGATCCTGAGATTGACACCGTTCAATACTCTTCCAGGTTCGAACATGACGGCGTAACCTACCAGCCGTTTGGCAGCGGCGATGCCCTTAAAATGGCGACACGCGCGGTTGAGTACACTGATGACGCTAGTTTGGACCGCGACATTAAAGCCTACATTCACCGCTACCTTGATATATCGCCGCGAGACCTGAAGCTTGCCGCATCGTACGTCAAGCTCAGTCATATCGTCGATCATCTGATGGAAACTCCTTACTTGCGTCCGATAGGATCGAGCGGTAAGGGCAAGAGCCGGTATGTTCACACAGTCGGTGGCATATGCTATCGGGCGCAGATCGTCACAAACCCAAGCGCGGCCAGTCTCTATAGACTAATTGATCAGTTTCATTGCACGCTCGCGGTCGATGAGTGCAACTTCCATCAGCAAAGTGATGATTTGTGTGAACTGATCCGCATTCTGAATTCCGGTTATCAAAAAGGCAACCCAATTTCGAGAGTCGAGAAAGAGGGCGAGGAGTTTGTCGTCAAGAACTACGACCCGTTCTCGGCGAAGATCATAGCGAGTCTCGAAGCTACAGATTCGCTTGCCTTCGAGAGTAGGTGCTTGCCTGCAGAGATGGTCGAGACCACGCGCAACGATATTCAGTTTCGAATGTCAAAGAAGATGCTCGCTGAACAAGCCGAGCTTCGCGGTAAGCTGCTGCTTTGGCGCTTCAGAAATTGCAGGCGTGACTTTGAGTCGAAGTTGGCCTACGCCGAATTGGAGCTGCGGAAATATCAAATCAGACCCCGGCATGTTCAGATCGCTACGCCGCTCTTTATGTTGCTCACTGACCCGAAGGTCAAAAAAGAGTTCGCAACGACTCTTGAGGACCGGAAGAAGACCGATGCTGTGACCCAGTTGGAGAGTATCGATGGACAGATTGCACAGGCGGTTCATGAACTCATGTTTACAGTTATGAAGGACGAGGAGAACATCACGGTGGTCGAGCTTAACGGCAAGCCGGAACAAGGAAAGGCCTACGATGCTGTTCCGGTCTCACTCATTACCGAAGCGCTCAACAAAGACTTACCGGAAAAGAGGCGCTACGATCAAGCATGGGTAGGCAAGAAACTTCGCAAACTGGGACTGCAAACCAACAAATGTAACGACCGTTCTTCTGAGTATCGCGATAAGAAGTGTCTAGTCTATGACCTCACCTCGTTGAAAAGACTATTCGCGAGTTTGTCTTTGCCCGTATCCGAAGAATTCACTGTCGCCACGGTCGCCAGTACCGTAAACATTGAGCCAGCGGAAGATAACCCGGCGACGGCACGTCCTGGCTCTGAAAATGCTATCGCCGACCTAGCCGATAACCAACAAAGGGCTTATGCCGCTGGCGACGGTGGCGACAGCAAGAAACCGCCGCCTGTGATTACTCAGTGGGCGGGCATCGGCCTGAAACCGCTCGAATGGCCGCTCTTACGCGAGGGCCACTACGACATGGAAGGCCAATCAGTAGGGTGAAATAGACATTATGGCAGCAGCGAGTCAAGCGGCAACGGGAACGACAGGCGGTGCGTGTGAGACCTGTTCACATCTTGAATGTATCGCCGCGCGTCAGATTGCGAGCGAAACCTGTCGTTCGTGCCGAAGACCAATCGGCTTCGAGCCTTTCTATAGCGAGCCGGACGCTAAGATTCACGCACTCTGTCTGGAAGCGGAGTTAAGCAAGAAGCTAAAGGCCGGACTCCCGCGAGGAGAAGTGAAATTTCTCACGGTTGAAGAGACGGCGACGCTGTTGCGTGTTGAGCCGGAGACAATTCGCAATTGGGTATCGCAGGATAGAATCCCGTATCGAAAGGCTGGATCGAAGACGCTGTTTCTACTCGAAGAGCTTCTTGACTGGACAGTGCCGGCGAGCAGAAAGCAATCTCGGGCTAGACTCTCAGCCGCTCGATGAGTATCATCCGCGCAACCTTTCCGGCTGATGGCAACTCGGGAAAGGAATTAGAAATGGCCGTCAGAAGAAGTGGAAACCGCTGGGCATACGATTTCATGATCAAGCGTATTCGGTATCGTGGTGCGATACCCGAAGCGCAGACGCAGCGTGATGCCAAAGACGCAGAGGCGGCGATACGACGCGAAGTCTTTGAAGGGACCTTTGGAAGACCAAAAGGGGACGGTTGCTTTGTTGAGTTCGCTGAGAAAGTCTTTCTTCCGTGGGCAAAGGAACACAAACGATCATGGAAGGACGACAAGTATCACATCGAGACTTTCAAAGCTTATTTCAAGGGCAAGAGCTTTCGAGAGCTTACGCCGATGCTGATCGAAAAATTCAAAAAGGATCGTCGCCACTCATTCACGGTGAAGAAGCAGCCGAGGAGTGTGGCTTCCGTTAACCGTGAGCTTGCGTGTCTCTCAAAGATCTTTTCTTTGGCAATCCGGGACCATGAGGCAGCGTCAAATCCTTGTAGTCAGGTTGAGCGGTACCGCGAGAACAACGAGCGAATGCGATACCTGACTCCTGAAGAGGAGATCGCGCTGCTAGGCGAACTAACTGGGGGAAGGGCGCACCTTCGTCCAATTGTCGAGTTCGCTATACATACGGGTATGCGTCGCGGTGAAATCCTTTCGATGAAACATTCCTGGATTGATTTGGCGAGGGGTTGTATCAGAATCCCAGGAGAAGCGACAAAGAACGGAAAGCCGCGAAACGTACCAATGAATCAAGTTGTCCGTGAATTGGTTGCAGCAAGGGGAGGCTCGATCATGCGTTCGGACGGTCTGGTCTTCAAGAATCCACGAACCGACTTAGCGCTACGTGACATAAAGAAGGGCTTTGTCGCGGCTTGCAAGGATGCGAAAGTTGAAGACTTTCACTTTCACGACCTTCGCCACACGTTCGGTACGCGATTGGCCGACACTGGTGCTGATCCGTTTGTTATCGCCGAGATAATGGGCCACTCAGACCTACGCATGACGAAGCGTTATTGCCATGCCACAGACCAACGGAAGCAGGGTGCCGTAGAAAGAATCGCGGACTACCGTGCTCCTGAGAATTGTCACAAGATTGTCACCGGTGAGGAGCGAAAGGTTGGCTAAGTGTAAGGGCGAGCAGAGGGATTTGAACCCTCGACCTCCTGATCCACAGTCAGGCGCTCTAACCAACTGAGCTATGCTCGCCATACAACTCGGCGCAGTTTTATTCGATCTAACTTTGGCGCAACCAACAGATGTTGTCAATGGCAGCGCTACGTTGACACTGACGGCGCGCTCGGATTAGACTTTGCATTCATAAAGACATTCATTGCTGGAGAGTTTGCACCTGTCAATCTGACAATCAGACGGCGCTTTTTGGGGCGGCGTGAATGAAGTGGATTGGCGATTTGGGTGAAGCCGACGGAGGAAATCCAATGTCTCGCATGAGCATGCTAAGGGCCGCGAGCCTCGCTGTGGTTATGGTTCTGGGTTCAATCGTGGCGCCAGCGCAGACTGCGCAGGTCGAGGGGACCATCAGACTGAAGTCCGACGACAACAAAAAATTCGTCGCGGGAGCTCTCATTGATATCTATCGCACCGACATCAAGGGCCACTGGAGCGTCAAGACCGACAAGAACGGGCACTTCATAATCCTGGGATTGCCGCTCGCTGGGACCTTTCTATTTGTCGTGTCGGGTCCGGATGTGGCGCCAACCTGGATGCCTAACGTACGAATATCACAGATGCCAGTTGTGGACTTTACGATGGATCCGGGAGACGGCCGTAAGCTCACGCTTGAGGAAGTCCAGGCCGCCATGGCTCAGCAAAAAGCGGGAGGAGGCGGTAAATCCGGACCTCCGCCAGACAAGGGAAAGATGGAGGCTGCCCAAAAGGAGCAGGAGATCAAAGCTCAAGAGGCTAAGGACCTGCAAGCGAGCTTCGATACAGCGGTCAAGCACTTCAATACAGGCACGGAGCTTAAGGGGGCGGGCAACTACCAGGGCGCGCTCAGCGAGTTCGAACAAGCCGCGATGCTTGACATAACCAAGAACAAGAATTTCATTGAAGTCGGTCACAGGTCCAATGCACAGATCGCTGAAACGCTATACCACATGGGTGCTGACCTCTTTAACAAGAGAGATCGAGACGGAGCAAAGCCGCTGTTCAAGAAATCAGTCGCGGCAGCCAACAAGGCCGTCGAGATTGCTTCAACTGCCACGGAAGAGCCTAACATCAAGAACGATCTCATTACCTACTACAGCATTCTTTCGAAGAGCGCTCAGGTGCTCATCGAGAACTACGGCGAAACAGCGCTGATCGACCCCACAGTCAAGTCGCTCGAAAAAGCGGAAGAGCTCGACACCGCCAACAAGCTTCAGTGGGAGGTGACCCGGGGCAACCTGTTTCGATCGGCGGGCCGCACCGATGAAGCGATAGAGGTGTACAAGAAGGTGCTCGTCGCCGATCCCAATAATCTTGACGCGCTTTACAACATGGGTCTGGCGCTGCTGGGATCGACCGAAAGGGAGAAGATCCAGGAGTCCGTGAACCTTCTCGATCAGTTCGTTTCAAAGGCGCCACCGACCGACAAACGTGTGTCAGACGCGAAGGCAACAATCGTAGCCATCAAGAACCAATTCAACGTCGAAGCCGAGAAGCCTGAGAAGGCAGCTCCGAAACGCAAGAGACCTTGAGGCGCATAAAAGCAATGCGCTCGTACTAACGGTCGACAGGAGAGAGCTGTGGCACGCATTGGCTCTCTCCTGCAACGCCGATCATCGGACGGCTCTCCCCCGGCAACTCTAGCCGGCCCCCACAAACAGGCAGTACGATCAAACCGCTGTCGCAGGGTAAGAGTCTTGACCTATATGCAGGCTTCTGGTACATCCCTTGTCTGTCCACCGCATTGAAAATCAATGACTAAAAGATGGCTCCATCGCAAATTAGCGATCGCCGGGATTGCCTTGGCGGCAAGCACCCTGCTTATTGCCGCCACGTCATTGTCAGGTTCTGTATCCGCGGGTTCAAGTCGGGGTCAAAAGGGTTTGGTCAATGAGGATGCCAGGCGACACGCACTGCATTCGGATCTGAAGCTCCGCCTTGCCTCAACGAAAGAGGCTGACTTTCAAAACGCGCTGACCGACTTGATGCGGCTCGATGAACCGGGTGCCCTCGAGGTCTGGCAGGCGGCCCTCAACAACCCGGACCCGCGACTCCGGCGAAAAGCGTGGACCGGTTATCAGGGCATCCAGTCGGAGCTCGCCAGGAAGCAGTTCGTGCCGACGATTGCTCGGATCGAGGCATCGGCCGACGACGTGCGCCGTATCGCGGAAGCCAACGGGCTCGATGTTGGCATATGGACGAGCTTTGGAAGGCGAACCTTTGCGGCGGTCCCGCCTTATCTGATTGAGCGTTTGCGAAACACGGGTATCGAAGCCTCGGTGCTCTATGATTCCGTGGCCGACTGGCAGAAGGCCCGCGCAAGCGGCGATGTCGTAGCCCAGTCGATTACGCCCGACTACTTGTCCCCGCAAGCCTCCGGCACGTCTCAGATGCGTGTTGCCGTCGTTGATCTTTCAGATCGTGTCGCAGCAAACACGGGTTATTCGGATTGGCTCGGCGACCACGAGAACTTCTTGATGCGCGACGGCTCTCGCCTGGCTTACCTGGACATCTTCACGTCGGACGGTTCGGTCTCATCGATTGCCGCTCACATAGAAGAGCAGTACACACGGCGCGGATTCAAGCTGCTAGGCTTTTACACAATGGAACAGTTTGCGGAGGCTGCTCCTCGGCATTTTCCGGGCAAGAGCTTCAATCCAGGGCGCCGGGTGAAGACAACAGGTGAAGGTGACTTCAGCATCGCGCTTTCGAATGGGAAGTTTCACAGTTACGAACAAACCATCACTGAATTCAAGTCGCTGGCCTCCGCTCATCCCGATCTGGCACGTTACGTCAAACTTGGTTCGAGCTTCGAAGGAAGGGAGATCTTTGCGCTCAAGATCAGCAAGGACGCGGAGGTGGACGATTCCAGCAAGCCGGACGTGATGATCACCGGTTGCCACCACGCTCGCGAATGGATATCGGTCGAGTCCCCGGTGTACGTCGCGAACAACCTCATCAGCGGTTACACAACCGACGACTCGATCAAGTATCTGGTTGATCATCTCCAGGTTTGGATCGTTCCGATTGTCAATCCGGACGGGCTCAACTACACCCAGAGCGCGCCGAACGAGCAACTCGACCCGACGAGGCTGTGGCGCAAGAACCGGCGTCCTATCTCGATAGGAAGTTGCGCCTCGTCCGTCGGCGTCGACTTGAACCGCAACTATGACTATCAGTGGCGAACTCGGGGCGACAATCCGTGTGACGATTACTGCTCTCCCGACCACAGCTGTTTCAACGACGATATGGGCGGCAGCGACGATCTTCGAAGCGAGATCTATCGCGGGCCCGGACCGGGCAGCGAGCCCGAAGTAAAGGCAGTCAAATCACTTGTTGATGATCCCAATCGCCATTTCCGAGCTCAGCTCGATTTCCACAATTACTCACAGCTCGTACTCTATCCGTGGGGTTATGCGCCGTGGGGAACTGACGATGCGCAAACGCTTTCGCGACTCGCGCAGCAGATCTCGGATGCGATGTTCGGGATAGATCGAGTGCGCTATCGCCCCCAGCAGGCGATAGATCTCTACGCGACGAGCGGCTCATCCATTGACTACGCATACGGCGCAAACCATGTCCCCGCCCCGTTCCTCGTCGAGATGAGACCCGACTGTTGTGACTTCATCGTTCCGGAGAGCCAGATTGCGGTAGTGAACCAGGAAAACTGGGCGGGCACGAAGGCGCTGATGACTTGGGCAGCCGGTCCGCCGATTCTGGAATCTGTCAAAGCCTACGCGATTGGAAGCGACGGAATGTTCTCGAAGCTGGTGTACTCGGTGCGCTGGATGCCTTCCCCTGATGATCCGACCGCGCAGAGGCAACTCATCATTGACACTCACTTCTCGGGGATCGATCCGGGAGCGCTGCAGTTGCGCCTGCAGTTTTCCAAGCCGATGAATACCTCTTTGGCCCCGCGCGCGACACTCGGACGCGATGGCCGTTTTGACGAAGTGGTCCTGTCGGCAATAGGCGACGGCGAAGGATGGCAGAAGACTGACTACAGTGGTGACACGTGGATTGGCGAGACAGTCATAATCGAGGACCAGAATTTGACCAGCCCCTGGCAGCTCGCAGTGTCTGCTTCGGACGCACTCGGCTTTGCGCTCGATGGCGTCCCTGGCACAGTGGCGAGCTATGTGACCGGTTCAGGCCGCTGGCAGAAGTATGAGGACTCAACCGGTGTAGGTAATATCGGTGGAGTCGACACGCAGCACACGCTGGCTCCCGGTGTGCGTGGTGATTATCCGAGCGTTCTGATGGCTTCGCCGAACGGCGGTGAACGTCTGGCGGGTGGGGATTTCTATTCGATTGTTTGGACGGCGCCGAACGCGGCCGGAGCTGACCAGTCCTTGCTGCTTTCAACCGATGGCGGTTTTAGTTTCAAGCCGCTGGTTGAGAACGTACCCTCCAACGCTCAAAGCTACAATGTGATTGTCCCGCAGGTATCGACAACGAGAGGACGCATAAGATTGGTGGCGGTGGACCCGGCAACTCACAGCTTTATTTTTGCGGGTAGCCGCGCGGACTTCACCATCGGATTGAATGTTGGTTCTGCTGTCGACATCAACTTTGTTTCGTCAGAGAGGATGGACTCGAGTTGGTCTGACACGTCCTTCGACGATCCAACGGTGACGTTGAATGGTGCGTCCCGATTCATAGTCAACTTGAGAATAGCAAATCGAGGCATCGTGCCGATCGCCAATCCGTTTCTGCGAGTCGCGCAGCTCACTCGTAACGTGCTGCTCACCCGCGACCCCAGGTCAAGCTGGGCAACCGGAGCGCGCCTGAGTGTCGACGCGGGCAGCGACAATATTCTTTCTCCGGGGGAAACGGCGGACGCGCGACTGGTAGTGGGATTGACGAAGCCAAAGAAATTCTTCCTGTCGGTCGCCCTGTACGGCGTAGCTTCAGGAGGAACCATTGCGCCCGCCGACGCCGTCAACGTCTGGAGCGGAAAACCCAAAAACAGATAAAAGTAGGGCAAAAGTAAAAGGTCAAAAGGCAAAGTTGAACAAACCTAACTTTGCCTTTGCCTTTTGACCTTTTACTTTTGCCTTGTTGTTTGCTACTGCCAGGCGATCGTCGCAAGACCGGCGGCTGCGGCAAGGTGGTCGAATCGGATTGCTTCGCCTCGCAGATCCATACCAAATTCACCGGGATCGAGAGCGAGCGGTTCGCTGTCGGTTGCATCGGACACCGCGCGGCGCGCGGCAACAGGATCGATTCCACCGAGCACCAGTATGCGGCTCAGCGCGTTTGCCGGCGCGCTTCCATTCAGCAGCCTGTCGCGGTAGTACAGCGCGAAGCGATGCAGTTCGTCCGCAGCCGACTCTGGCTCGCAAACGAAGCTCCGCACGAGCACCGGTTCGCCGTTCCGCACTATCAAAGAGGTGAATCCCTTCCGATTTGCCGATACGAGCATCTTGTCACCGGGAGAGTCGTCCCACATCAGCCATTGCGCTTCTCCCATATGCCTGGGCAGGATCAGCCCGGCGTTCCAATCCAATCCCGCAAAGACGGCCTCATACTGTGACAGCACATCAACACGTGCTACGGTGACCAGGTAGCGCTCCTGTCCGCCGGCGGGGCTCAGGCGCTGGCGCGAGATGTTTAGCTCCTTGGAGGACCCTCCAATCAACCGTTCGATCTTCCACGCCAACATCTCATCCAATTCGCGGCGGCTTGCAGGACGGCTTTCGAGCATAACGACAAGCGTTCGCGCGGTTGCATCGGGCAACGCCGCCGACCAGCGTTTACGATTCAACAGTCCGGCGCCTTCGGCTGTCTGGGTGATGATGGCAGAGAGTTCCTGGGGATCTTGAATGTTCAAAGAATCAAATGCCGGCGCCACTAAACCCGCCGGAAGCTGCGTGACCGCGGTCGAAGCGAGCGAGAACCCTCCCCTGCCGCGCCGCAAATCCACGACCGCGAAGTTGTCGTCCACGAACCCGGCTGCTGTGTTTGGCGCGGGTGGCGCCAGAAACAACCTGCGGAATGCTGACATCGCAAATAAGGCAAAAGGACAGAAACAAGGTGAAGGTCGCTACCTTCGGCCCTGCCTCTTACCTTTTGCCTTTTTCCTTTCCCTCAATATTCCTTGTAAGCGACTCCGTCCGAGCCTTCGCCCCCGGCGGCGCTGTGAACGTCAACCATACCCTGGCCGCCTTCGCGCGAGAGCGTGTCTTCACCCATATCGACAAGCCAATCCTTTTGACCGGTTATCGGATCGATCGGCACATCTCTCATGTAGCCGGCGCTGACAAGGTCGTCCAGCGATTGCGGCAGCTTTTCCTTGTCGGCGGCGTACTGATCGATCAGTTTTCGCATGTCATCCAGGTCTTTCTTGAGGACGGTCTCGCGAGCTTTCAACTGAATATGCTGGTAGGAAGTGACGCCGACCGCGGCCAGTATCACGATAATGGTCATGACCATGACCAGCTCGAGCAAGGTGAACCCACGTGCTTTGCTGATTGCGGATTGCGAACTGCCCGATGCAATCACTGATCTGACAATCAAGACTCGAGACTTGAAATTCCTCATTACCAATCCTTGTACTTGGTCCCGTTCAGCGCCACGCCGTCACTCTTGCAGTAAACGTCAAATACGTCATCTCCCCCCCAGGACGTCGAATCGGGCTTGTCTTTATAAGACCGCAACCCCCATTCTTTGCTATCGGTCATCGGATCGATAGGGATCCGCCGGAGGAACCGGATGCGGTTCTCGCTTGTGCCAACGACATTGGCCGGTATGAAGCCGTCGACCAAAATGCTGAGCTCCTTCGGATAGCCGCTCTGCGTTTTCCACTCGATAGGTATTGCAGTGCCGTTGGTTTGGTCATGGAACTGTTTGTACCTGTCGATGGCTTGCCGAAGCTGGCGCAGCGCGAACCTAAGATCGGCCTCGCGTTCGCGCCTCACGGTATTGCGCACCATCGGAATAGCCGCCGCCGTGAGCACCGACAAAATGGTAATGACGATTATTATCTCGAGCAGAGTGAAGCCGCGCCCGGATCTGCGCCCCGACAATTGTGGATTGCAAATCGGAAAGTTGGCCTGCGCTTCGATCCGCGATCTCGATTGAGCAATCGGCGAATTAATAGGTTTCATCCTGCTCAAACCACCAATCGATCAACGGACGTCGACCTGCGACGAGTGAACGGTGATCGGGAGCGCCTGGCCGCTGGAATTGCGGAACTGCGTCTGCTGTTCGTTGATCACGAGCGGTGATTGGCCTTGTCCTTTCACCGTGAAAACCACAAGACACAACTGGCCGCGAGCCGGGACTCCGGGCGTACCCTGAGGTCTATCCATCTGGATATTGAGCTGCCCGGAATCGGCGCTAAAATTGAGCTCAGCGCGCGCGCCGGCACTCATCATTCCGCTGTCCCGCACCCCTTTGACCTCGAGCAGCGACCCGTCATAACTCATCGAGATATGCGCCGACGAAACATCGCCGTTGCCGTTGACGAATATCGCAACATAAAAGTCCTGGCCCCTGGTAGCGGAGGGCGATGTAGGTCGCACATAGACCACAACCGGAGATTGAGGTTTGCTATCAGCCGGCTCGTCATCATCATCGTCGTCGTCGTCATCCAACACCTTGTTGACTTGATTCGACTGTTGCTGGGGGTTTGCTGCGGCGTTTCCCGCAGGCACACCCGGTTTTGACACGGTCGTCTTGATGATGTTCGGCTTGACCGGTTGAGGCTGCGCCGTGGGGGGAGCTACCACGACTACGCCAGGCGATTCGGTTCGCTGGTTGACCCCCGGCGGCGGCGAGGCGACCGGCTGCACTTTAGCTTCAGGCGCGGCCGGAGTGCCGCCCACTTCCGCAACCTGGTTCTGTTGCGCATCCTCCTGATCCGCGATGTAGAGGATCTGATCGATGTGCAATTGATTCGTCGGGTTCTGCTGATCACCCGCGGCCCTCGCCAGATGGTCCTGCTCGGTTATATCCGCCCGACGCAGAATGTGTGGAGTGACCGTTATGATGACGTCGCTCTGGCGATTGGTTGTGCTCGGCGTTGCAAAGAACCGCCCCAGTATCGGGATCAATCCGATCAGCGGCAATCCTCTGACGCTTTTTGCTTCTGTGTTCTGGCTGACGCCGGCGATCAACGCAGTCTGTCCGTCTTTTATGCGCGCAACCGAACTCATCGTCCGCTGGCTGAATATTGGCGTCAGCGAACTGGGATTATCGACAGACGAAGATTCTATCTTCATCTTCATCTGCACTTCGTCCTCGAAGACGTTGGGGGTCACGTCTATGTTGAGCCCGACGTTCTCGTACTGGATCTGCGGGAAGGCGCCGCCCCCAAAACCTCCGCCGACGAATTGAGAGTTCAAGTTATTCGGTTGCTGATTGTTATTCTGGGTCCCGGTCGTATTGACAAAGCCCGACGGGAAGAATGATGCGGTCTGTATGGGAACCCTCTGACCGATGCGCACCGCATTCGCTTCGTTGTCTATAACGTGAACCTGAGTGGACGCAAGCAGCTTGGCCTTACCCTTATCCTGAAAGAAACTCAACGTACTGGTTGGAAGACCCAGAGCAAGGGCGAACGGGCCTGTAAGGGTGCGGGGGAATTTTCCCAGGACCGCTTGTTCCAGCCCGATGCCTCCGAGGGGAGGTGTATTGGCCGGGTCCTGCGAACTCCCCGGGATATTAAACTGGTTCCCAATCTTGAGCAGATCGTCGCGAGTGACCTCGTAGATATTCACATCGATCAGCACTTCAGCTTTGCTCTTGTCGATCGAATTGATCAGGTTCTCTATCAGCTCCAGGTTGGAAGGCGTATCGCGGATTATCAACGCGTTCAATTGCTTGACCGTAGTAATAGCCTTTGTCTGCAGCGCGCCGGTTATCGCGGTCTTGGCATCGTCGACCGACGCGTTCTTGACATAGAATGTTCGAACCGCAAAGGGTTCGTACTTGGATCTCTGCTGAGGATTGTCCCCGCCTACTACAATGGTCCGCGGGCCAATCTGCGCGTACATCAGATTGTTCGTCTTCAGGATCCACTCGAGCGCATTCGGATAGGTCACGTCGCGAAGCTCGACAGTGATCTTGAGCGCCCTCATCTGGTTGTTCACCTGTTGATCGAAGATGACGTTGAGCTTCATCATCTGAGCCAACTGTTCGATTGCGGTTAAGATGTTGGTATCGCGATAAACGACATCGGTCTTGGCGAAACGGCGGCCAGGAATAGCGGGAAACTGCACACGCATCCCCAGCTTCACGGGCGTTACACCCGTTCCTCCCGGAGTGTTTGATGCTGACTTGTACTTCGGACCGGATGGATCGCCGGGCGACGGGAGGTCATTGGTGGGCAGCCCCTGAGCTTCAAGCATTCGGCGCATCTTTATCAGCGCCAACTCGTTTGAAGGATCGAACGAAAAGGCCTGCCGGTATGCGTTGTAAGCCGCGTTGTAGTCTTTCTTATCAGCCAGCGTATCGCCGCGCTCGGTCAACATTATCGAGGCGCTCAGCAAAGCCCGCTGAAGGTGAAGCTGGTACTCTACGTTTGAAGGCTTCTCGGCTACGGCGAGCGCGAATTCCTGGGCGGCCTTGTCCCACTGACGATTCTCCTCATACTTCAACCCATCCTTAAAGTGTTTTTTGCCATCGGCAGCAAAAGCCACTATTGGAAGAGCCATCGTCAGCGCCACTGCCAGCGCCAATGCCTGCTGAATTCTCCGAGTCTTTGCCATAGCCCAAGTCCTCACTCGTTGATTTCCCACGGGTCCGCACTCTCGAAAACATCGGAAGTAGTGGTCGCGGCCTGGGGCCTCGTCCCCCTCCCGCCGGGACCGCTCGAGGCGTCGGGGCTGCATCGAGCATCTATTTCTAAGAGTGTCTGCTTTGGTTAAACCACTCTAGCACGCTTCGGTTTCAAAATAAACAACATAGATCATCTCAGATCTGTCATTCGTTCTCGAGCATTCGTGTTCCGATCGCCGGCCGCCAATGACCAATGGGGGTTTGAGAAATGCCTATTCAACAAACGTCACCCGATTGATTTCGTGCAGAGTAGTCACCCCGGTGAACACCTTTGCAATCGCGGATTCCCGCAGAGACGTCAGACCTTCGGCGCGAGCCGCGCGACGCACTTCCGAACCGGGGCGGCGCTCGAGGACGATCTCACGGATGTGGTCCGTCACGTCCAGCAACTCGTGGATCGCGGTCCGGCCCCGATACCCCGTAGAGTTGCATACTTCGCATCCCACCGACTGATAGAACACCTCACTCCGATACCGGTCGGGGTTCAGTCCCGACTCACTCAGCTCCTGGTCCGAAGGTTGATAACGGCGCTTGCAGTGAGTGCAAAGGACGCGCACCAACCGCTGCGCCAAGACACAGTTCAATGACGACACAAAGTTGTAAACTTCAACCCCCATATTCAAGAACCGGCCGATGACGTCGATAACGTTATTGGCGTGCACCGTAGTGAAGACCAGGTGGCCCGTCAACGCGGACTGAATCGCAATCTGCGCCGTTTCCGAGTCGCGGATTTCGCCGACCATTATCTTGTCGGGATCGTGCCGCAATATGCTGCGAAGCCCTCTCGCGAAGGTCAGCTTCTGCTTCTCATTCACCGGAATCTGGGTGATGCCCTGTAGCTGATACTCAACCGGATCCTCGATGGTTATGATCTTGTCTTCATCGTTCTTGATCTCATTGAGCGCGGCATAAAGGGTGGTCGTCTTTCCGGAGCCGGTGGGTCCGGTCACCAGCACCATTCCGTAAGGCTCGGCGATGAACTTGCGGAACTTCTTCAAATCCTGAGCAGCAAATCCGACCACGTCGAGGTTCAGTTCCTTGAAGGCTTCGTTGATCTGCTCTTTGTCGAGAATACGAATGACCACGTTCTCGCCGTGAATCGACGGCATTATCGAAACCCGGAAGTCGATCTTGCGTCCGCGAATCATGATCCTGAACCGGCCGTCCTGCGGTATGCGGTGCTCGGCGATATCCAGTTCCGACATGACCTTGATGCGCTGAACGATCGTCGGATGGTGGCTGATGTCGATGGGATCCGCGGCTCGATAGAGCGCGCCGTCGATTCGATACTTGACGACAACATCCGAGTCCCGCGTTTCGATGTGGATATCGGACGCGCGACGTTCGAGCGCGTTGAGGACTACGGTATAAACCAGTTTGATTATCGGCGACATCTCCTCGTCGCCGGTCAGCCGTTCCAGATCCACGGCTTCTTCGCCGTGGTCGGTCTCACGCAACAGCGCCATGTGGTCCGTGCGAAACCCCGCGGTAGCATCCTGCAACACACGTGCTGCGGTGTCGCCTCGCTTCAATGCTTCTTCGACGGCGGCCTGTGTCGCGACGGCGGTCCTCAATCGAACGTGCAGTTGTGCCTCGATTTCGTCCACCGCCTCGAGGTTGGTAGGGTCGGCCATCGCCACGTACAACGTATCGCCGTCACGATCGAGAGGAACGAAACTATGGCGGACCATCAAGTCGACTGGTAACTCGTGGATCAAGTTGTAAGCCGGCTCTTCGGTCTTGAGATCGACGAACCTCAGCCGGTAGCGGTGCGCCTTTTGTCGCGCCGCAATTTCCTCCTGGGTCATATCCGACGGCTTGCGTTCGTTCTTATCGGGCGGAATCGCGATGGCGCTCGCCGATTGACTCGTTTCTTGCTCGATTCTTTCAGACATTTGAATTCGCTCTCCTACAGGCCGCGGGACCGCTGCCGGGCGCTCAGTGCGGCATCGCCTGAGTCTGACCCATATTGCCGATCATATAGAACAACGGCAGATACATCGCAAGCAGGATCGTCATCACCAGGCTCCCCATGAAGACGAGAATCACCGGCTCGATGAAAGTTGTTATGGTGTTGAGGCGCACGTCGATTTCCGAATCGTAGAAGTTGGCGACTTCGTCGAGCATCTCTCGCAGCGCGCCCGAGCGTTCGCCGACGCCGATCATGTCCAGCGCGAGCTCGGACACCCAGCCCGACGCCTCGAGGCTGTCGGTAAACGGACGGCCTTCGCGGATGCCGATGAGCACGCCGGCGCTCGCCTGTCGAAGCGCGCGATTGGTTATCGACTCGCTCGCGATCTCGACCGATTCCGGCAGCGTTATGCCGCCCGCAAGCAGCGTCGCGAGACTTCGCGTGAACTGCGCGATCGTCATCTGACGAACGGTCTCGCCCGCAATCGGCGTCCTCAGAATCCAGCGGTCGATCGTAAGTCGTCCAGTAGGCGTACGTCTCCACACAAAAATGAAGATCAATCCGCCGATGATCGTAGGGATGATCCAGATGAGGTTTGTGCTTATGAACCCCGAGATACTCACCACGGCTATCGTGATCGTCGGCAGCTCCTGCGCGCCGACGCCTTGGTAGAGCTTCATGAATTGCGGTATGACGTAGGTGGACAGCACCATCACCAGGATGATCGACGCGCCAACGAGCACTGACGGATACGCAAGCGATTTTTTTATTTTACGCCGCGCTTCGGTGATGGTCTTTTGATAGCCGACGTACCGCAGCAAAACTTCATCGAGCGTGCCCGCGCGCTCGCCCGCCATAATCGAGGCGATGTAAATCCGCGGGAACGCTTCCCCCTGCGCGGCGAAAGCTTTCGACAGCGCCTGACCCGATCGGACATTCTCCTCGACGTCTTCGAGGATGAGCCGCAGCTGTTCGTTTGCCACGCGCTTGCGGAGAATGCCGATCGCCTGAAGTATGGGAAGCCCGGCTCGCAACAAAGCGGACAATTGCTGGTTGAAGAGCAGGAAATCTTCGGTCTTGATCTTGCGGACGTGCTGCTCGCCGCCGAATGCCCGGCGAATGTTCATGCTCCCGGTGCCGGCGATGGAGAAGATTCGAAAGCCCTCGCGCTCGAGCCGCGAACGAAGATCGCGTTCGGCGGTAGCTTCGATCGTGCGTGTGACCACTTCGCCGGTTGGCGTGCCTAACCTGCAAACGAATTCAGCCATCGGATTGAACCTGCTTCAGACTGTTGTGGCGCCTGGCTCGTCGGCCCCGGGGCTTGTGCGCGACAAGCCAAATAATAGCACAGCAACTCACCCAAACCACAGCAGCGGGAGCATCGATTTGCGAGCAATATCAGTCGGGCGTTTGATTACACGCCGAGCGGTTGTCGGCGTTTCAAATAAATGAGTTGAGAACAGCGGCGCAAAGAGTGAATCAAGGTTTGGGGCGCCTGAGTAAAACAGTCACGCCTTGCTCTCCAGCAGCAGTGAATCCTGCTACCTCGTAGCCCTCGTCGCCGAACACCTTCAGAGAGCGTTCTACGGCATTTCCATCACCCCAGATAACCCGGTAATCCCATCTCTGCGAGGTGGCGGGCAGAGATGATGAGGCTGTTCGCTGAGCCCGATTAGATTGAGCCGTAACGATTGCGACCGACAGAATTGAGCCGATTAAGACGCCGATGATCAGCGCCAAAACGACCGAAGGTTTGTTCTTGCTTGTGCTCATCCATACACTCCTTTCAACGTCTGGACAGGGGCCGACATTGTCGTGTGCCGCTATACCTTAGCAAAGTTCAATTTATTGCCACTCGCTCAGTCGAGTTTGGGAGGCCCTCCTTGACGATCAAACCATGAGTATAGAAGTCGTTCCGTCCGCGTCGGACCTTGTAACTATCGGGTAAAGCGCGCGGCGGCGCTGCGCAGATTAGTCAGAGGGTTATATGCGGTAACCAGCACAGTCTGGCCGGGCTGGAGTAGCTGTGCAAGCCGCGGGTCACGACTTACTACACGAGTGATCGTGCCGCCGTCTTCCCGGTAGTCAATTGGATAATCCAACGCTCCTAGCGCAATTCCATTGGTTTCTACTACTGTGTCATTAGTGATCATCCCAGTACCATTCACTCGGAGTTGAAACCCACCAGCCTTTTGCTTCAGCTTGATCGAGGTGATTCTAGGCGGGACTGGCGTGGCTAAATATACCCCGAGCGGTTTTGTTCCGTTCTTCTTCCCGTATGCGAAGAAAGCGACCTGCCCAAGATCGTTCAGCGCAAAGGTATCTATGACGCGAATTGTTTCGCCCGTGGGAAGTTGATCACCTACGGCTACAACCTTAATGCTCGCCCTTGGCGAAGCAAGAAAAACGCCGCTCGATGCGCTGCCATTGGTCACAAAGCCTTGAAAGCAACAGCGCCATTGCCGTTTATGTGAGGAAGCGGGAAAGGCTCGGTTTCTCCTCGATCAAAGGGTGAGAACGTCCCGCCGATAGGAGATGGATCGCCAGCCATGACCACTTTGCCGCCGCTGCCACCTGAATAAAGGAATATCCCACCATCGGACTGGCCCGCCAAACCTACAACAAAAGCGACATCGCCCTTGCTGTTCAAGTCTCCTATCCCGAAAGAGCCGTCCTTTATCTGCTCTCCGCCCGGCAGTCGTTCGCCGTCGATCTCGACTTTCCTGAAGCCCTCATTGGTCGCCAGAAAGAGGCCAAACCTCTCCTTTGCGGCCGGGTCAATAAACACGCCGGCTCTAAACAGCACATCTCCCCTGTCGTTCATCTGAACGGGCTGGGCGGGAACAAAATTCAAGGCGAATGTCCCTCCGATCGGCGAGGGATCCTCGCTGACAACCACCTTGCTCATATCGCCAGCAGAGTAACGATAAACTCCATCTGAGAAACGTCCTTCGCTCGTTTCTCCGCAGGCGAAGAAAGCGACTTCACCGTTGTTATTTATGGCCGGCTGGCCAAAACCGCACCCTTTGAAGATCGTCCCTATCGGGGATATCTCTCCTTCCTGAACCACCTTCGTTGGTTGCCGGTCACCAGACAACAAGATCATCTCGACGATTCGGTTGTCGATCGTGACCCCGGCATTGATCGCCGCGTGGCCGTTGTCATTTATGTTCACTGGTCCAAGAAAGGTCAATTTTCCAAATTCTGTGGTTCGACAGAAGTCAGCCAGCCTGATACTTTCTCCGCCTGAGATGAGAAAGCGGTTGGAAAAGCAAAGCCCGGATACGACTTCCGCAGCTATGGTCACGTCGCCGCGGTTGTTGAACGCGTGCTGTCCTATCACTCTGCCCTGGCAATCGGCGCAGTCGAAAAACCGCCCGCCATCGCTAACTGGATCGCCTCGTTTGACGATGGGAGTAATTCCAAAACCGCGCGTCTGCGAGACTACCAGGGTCGGCACAGATAGAATCTGAGTCGTAATGATCGCCAACGCACCAAGTTTTCTGGAAACAACAAGACTTCTCATACTGCGTTCCCTTCGCCGTTGATGGTGGGCAGGGCCAGTAGTGTTGACCCTGCCCGGTTACATACGCAACTCCTCGCCTCAGAAGCGGTCCTGTCAGCGCGAAAGTTCTTCCGCTTGCTCCTCTGTCGACGAATAGCTCACTGAGGGACGCACCGATGAAGCAGCCTGAATCGACGTTCCTAACAGCGTTCTCGTCGATAATCCCGTAGAACTCTATCTTTATCGAACACGAAAATAATCCGAACACATTGAGTTGCTGTGCTCGTCTGCTCAGGCGTCGCGCTCGTCGTCGTTGAGCGGTAGTCATACGCCCACACTTCTCCGCCAACTGAGAGCGTCTGTTTGGAGGTCGGCGGACCATATTTCCTTACAATGTCATCCTGGGTCGCCTGGTTGAGGAGGTCCCCTAAGCCTGCGCCGTATGGATCCGTGTAGACTTTTTTTGTGCAACCGCCAATAGCCACGACACACAATATCAGAGCAAGCGCACAAGTTACTTTCTTCGACATACTGACTCCAGTTGCAAAATTCATCACCGGCTGACAGCGATCGGCAGGCTACGGAGGTTCGTGAGCGAGTTAAATACGGTAATCTGAACCGTCTGACCCTCTGGCATTAGCTGCTCGAGTCGCGCGTCCCGGGTGATCACCCGCGTGGTTAAGCCCCCGTCTTGTCGAAAGTCGACAGGGTAATCCATCTCGCCCACAGGAGTGCCATCGATCTCGATCACCGTGTCGCCAGGGATCATTCCGCTGCCGTTGACCCTTATTTGAATCGAGCTCTTCTTGTGCTTCAACCTGATCGAACTGATCTGCGGCGGAACCGGCGTGGCGAGAAAGACTCCCTTCGGACCATTCTTCACATCGGCGTAGAATGCCACTTGGGCTAGGTCGTTGAGCGCGAACGAAGTGATCTCGCGAATCTTGCCGCCAGTGGGCAGCTTGTCGCCCACTGCCGCGACCTTGACGAGTGCTTTCGCGGAGCCTAAGAATATCGCCGACGACGCGCTGCCTCCCGTAACATTGACTCTGAGCGCAACGGCCCTTGCATTGTTGATCCGAGGCTGCAGAAAGTTCTGTGCTCCCAAGGTTGCAAACTTCCCACCGAGTGGTGTTGGTTCGCCCTCAGCCATTATTTTGTCGGTCTGATTTCCAGATTTTAGGAATATCCCGCTATCTGGTTGGCCTCCCGCCAGCCCGACGGCGAAGACTACATCGCCACTGTTGTTCAAATCTCCGAAGCCAAAGGTATCCGCCTTGACCATTTGATTTCCCGGCATCGAATCCTCATCCACTTCGATTTTCCTTATGCCGCTTGCAGTGGCGAGGAAGAGGCCCACCTTCTCTTTTGCGAACGGGTTGAGGAACACACCACCCTGAAACAGCACATCTCCACGATCATTCATTTGAACGGCTTGCGCGGGAATGAAGTTGAGAAGGAACTGTCCGCCGATCGGTGAAGGATCAAGACTGGTCACCACCTTCGTTATCTGTCCGCCCGAGTACTTGAAGACCCCGTCGCCGGAGAAGACGCCGTCGGCTGTCTCGCCACACGCAAAGAAAGCCACATCGCCGGACGCGTTGATAGAAGGCTGGCCAAATCCGCATCCTTTGAAGATTGTCCCTATCGGGGATGGGTCTCCTTCCTGTACTAGTTTGTGTAGTTGTCCCCCTGAAAACAACAACAGCATCTCTACAATCCGGTTATCGCTCGTGATTCCGGCATTGATCGCCGCCTGGCCGCTGTCATTTATGTTTACTGGTCCCATAAACGTCAGCTTTCCGAATTCTGTGATTTGACAGAAGTCAGCCAGTCTGATGCTTTCAGCGCGTGAGATGAGAAAGCGGTTCGAAAAACAAAGCCCGGATACGACTTCCGCGGCTATGGCAACGTCGCTGCGGTTGTTGAATGCGTGGAGTCCTATGACCCGGCCCTGGCAGTCGTCGCAGTCGAAGAAGCGTCCGCCGTCGGGACTCGGGTCCCCGCGCTTGACAATCGGTGATAATTCGAACGCTCGGCTTTGTGCTGCGCCCAGGATCGGAATGAATAGAACTTGCGCCAGAATCACACCGAGCATAACTACTCTTCTCTCCAACGGTGCCGTGTTCATTTTACCTCCTTTCGACCGAGGAATTGGCAGAGCTGCCACAAAGCTTTTGGCAGCCCTGCCTTACCTCAGACTACAACTTCATCAGGTTCATCAGAAGCTCCCATTGCAGGAGCCGATTCCCCCGTAGTGATTGATCGTTACGTTGCGTGTGACCACCCTTCGAAGCGCGTTGTTCATCGGTTGCGCTGTGTTGAAGAGAGTGTAGGTGATCGTTCCGCTTACACTGCCTATCTGTGTACACAGGCAGTACGTGAATGTCCCGCTTGCCAGAGTCGCCTGCACGCCCGTTTGGGCGGACGGCGGTGGCGCTACGGACCGAAGCGTCAAGGTCAACTGACTTATGCAGTTGATGCTTGCGCTTCTATCAAGGGAGTTTTCAACCAGATCAATCCCCTCTCCCGGACCGACGATAAAGACATTGGTGCCTGGGATGGGAGTCACCGGAGTCACTTGGTAAGTGAATCCGCCGCCCGAGATCACTGTTCCGCTCGGCGCCGCGCAATCGATATCGAACAGCGTGATCGGATTTTGTGATCCCGGACTGGCGATATGCGGTAGAGTCGAAACCACCAGCGTCTTGTCGGTCTTCGAGATGATCGGCGCATCGGTTCCTCCGACCGTCACGTTATCGACAAAATCAAGATTTTCGCCCTTGATGGTTATCAAAGTACCCCCTATTGAAAAGCCGCTGTCAGGGAAGCGGCTTTGTGGGAAGGGAGCCGGGCCGGCTAGCAGGCTATACAATGCGGCGGTACTATGCGCAGTATCATGGGCTCTGCCTCCCGGGTTCCTCACGTTAATAAATCTGCAAGGCTGTGAACCTACCCCGCATCTAACGCAAGCCGGGAATTCCGGTCCTGCCTTTTGCACATTGCCGTTAATAGTAGTCGGGGTAACCACACTGACTTCGAAACCCAGGCCGTCGAAGTTTACCCTCGGCCGCACCCGGCTCGCAGTCGGAACACTTGGCAGAAACTCCCTGAACCCTCCGCCAGTCGCTGTGATCGTAGTGTTCCCGCCGGATCGGTTGAAGGCGGGATTACTGAGGCTTGTCGGCGGAGACGGCATATCGAAAGCGTAGTAGGCGCTGCATCCTGTCTCGTCGCACAGCGTCTTCTTCGAGATCTTTTTGTCTCCAGCAAACACCTTTATTACCGCATCGCCTATGAATCTGGTGTTGGGAGGAGCTGTCCCTCTCAAGATTGTGGGATCAGGCCTCGAAACGCTGTCTACCGGAATGTCAACCGAGACCTCGTTGTCGTCTTTAACGAACTTGACCTGAAGCGGCACGGCAGGAAAATCTCGCTTGCCCGTCAGAACGAACGTCGTCCCTCCATCGGGGTTGAGCCTACCGTCGGTGCCACCCTGAGCGTTGCTGGTCTCGATGCTTCTCAGCTTTACCTTTTGAATCTCCACGTCACTTGTCGCGACGCCGCTGGGGCTCGTGACCTGGATAATTACGGTGTCCGGCTCCGAGCCGTCATCGGGCGCCGTGTACGTCGCCGGATACACATCCGGGTCCGACGGGGACCCCGGAGTGATCGTCCCGGCGGTAGCCGTCCACACAACCGCGCCCTGACCGCCGCAGGTGATGACGTACACCAGCGTCGTCTCGCCCGGCTGCGTGTCGATTTCGTTGGGAAACACCATCGTCTCACAAACGGGTGGCCCGCCCTGCAGTGGCGCTTCAACCGGATCGGGTGTCATCGAAACGAATGACGCCGTCACAGTTCCGGGCACGCCGTTGTGAATGAGATCGATGCAGCCTTCGGCAGTCAGTCCATCGGGCGTCTGCTCGATGTACTGTTGAATATTCAGCATCGCCGTCCTTCCAGCCGCGACGGTCACCAGATCGGTGGTCACAGGGCCCAGCGTTGAGTTGACGAACTTCATGCTGACCCCGGCCTTGACTGCGGTTGCCCCGAGATTTGAAATCTGGACGAAGCCCGGCGTGCGCGGGTCAACTCGGAAGAACGGACTCATGAGCTGCCGCCCGTCGCTGGCGTTCGGCTCGACGAAGCGGGCGCCACTCATCCAATCCTCCGCCGCAGACATCGAGACGGCTCCAGCGACGATATCGGAAGCATTTCCGGAGTAGCTGAGCCGGACATCCGTCATCGCGCTTTGATGGGCCGATAAGACCTGCCGCGGATCAACTACGAGCATCTTCTGCTCGCCCGGTCCCAGCGTGACTTGCTGAGACGGCACTGACACGCCTGTGTCAGTTTGAAAAGTGGCCGTTACGGTTCGCGTGTCGGCGCTCGACGCATTGCATACCATAATGCACGGCGTCACCGTGGCGTCATAGTCCAGCTTCAACGCGCTCGCCACCTTGGTCGTGTTTGTCGACTTCATCGGATCGACGAACGTCGAGCTGCACGCGACCCCGTGGACCGCCGACCTCATCACCGTGTGCGCGACCACGGATTGGGGCGGGGCAGTCAAAACGATCGAGCCCCACTTGGCACCTTCGAGCTGATCCGTGAATGCCACAAGGTTGGTCGACAGCCGGCCTTGCCCGCCAAGCGTGATCGGCGGCAGATAGTAAGTGCCATTCGGCGTCCCCGGGTCTCCGGTCCCATACACCAGCTTCACGCTTACATCTACCGGATAGTTCTTGGTGTTTTGCACTGCCAACGATGCAGTCATCAGATCGTCGACATAATAGATTGGCGAGCATTGCATGGCGCTGTCCGGCGACTGTGAGGAAGCCGTGTAGACGAACGGCGCGCTGAACGATTGGTCTTCGCCGAACTGGCTCACTACCAGCAACGCCTGCACATCGGAGTCGCTCGATCCGTTGTGGCGCAAGCCTATGCTGCCCTCGACAGTGCCTCCCGAGCTCCCGAGTGTGAGGTAGTCAGCAATCCTGATTTTGCGGGCTTCTCCTGCCGCCAGCGCGAGTTGTGCAGGCGCGCTCGCTGTTGCATCGCCGGCGGGCTGTCGAAAGTCGAGCTCGGCGATTACGGAGCTCGTGGCCTCGCTACACAGGTAGATGTAGGCTTCAAACCCACCCGAGGTTAGGTAGATCGGCGCCTCCGCGTTGTGAGTGAAGCTGGCGGGAGGATTCCAGACCCTGAAGTTGGCCGCGCTGGTCGCGCTGGAAGCGTTACAGGCGGCGTCTCGCGACACCACTCGGACCCGCGCAGACTGTTGGTTGATCATCGCCGGCACCGTCCAAACATACTGAGTAACGCTTCCGGCTAATCCTGAGGCTATTGACAACCAGGTGGTCCCTCCATCAGTAGACAACAGGAGATCCTGGCTGACGACTCCGACGTTGTCCGTCGCGCTCCACGAGATTGTAAAGCTCGACCCTGTGTCAATTATCTCGCCTCCGTTCGGAGCGGTAATACCGACCTGCGGTGGGTCCGCATCGGCAAGACCGGGATCGTTGGTCGTGTTCCGGTCCATGATGGTGTACGTGACTCCGAGCGCGAACACCTGAACTGACGCGTTCCCTCTGTGCACGGTGTCATCCAAAGTGGCGGTTACTCTTCGGTCGCCGGAGTAGTGCGTCAAAGAGTAGGTGCTGCCGTGAACTATGAGGTTGCCCGTGCCGCTGAGCGAAAAACCGTTGCTGCACCGGGTGTAAAGGTACTCCCCGGTTGTTGAGTTGAACCGGAACTGGTCCCCGCTGCTGTCGTCTTGCAGCAGCTTGTTGTAGGTGGCCGACTGAACGCTAAACGACCCGCTGTTGCCGGCAGGAGGTTTGGCCGCCTTCTCTCTTCGATTGCCAACAGCTTCAGCCGTTCCAGAAAACCGGATCGGCGCGCCACTGAGCAAGAAAACTATTGCCACGAGAAATACCATTAACTTCGATGTATTGCGCATCTTTGTACCAACCATGTTTCCTCCGTCTTGAAAGCCAAATTTGACTTTCGGGTTTCGGACCTGATACAAATGCGCTGTGGAAGCGCACTTGCGTTTCTGAGTTAGCGCGGATGGAAACGCCTTCCAGGGTAGAGTCCATTCGCGCTAATCGTCTTTTGTCCACGCGCCTGGCGCCTATTACGAACCCAGTTAAGGCTCGTAACTCTTGATTCCGAGCGGCTGACAGCATTGCTACGAGAACCTCGCTGGTTGTTTTTGCAGCCGTTTTTAATTCGCCAGGTAAGTCCGAGGAGCGTCCAAACCGGCACGCCCGGATGCTGAGATAGCTAAATTACCTTAAAGGGGAATGTGCAAGCAGTGAGCGGTGTCACACCACAATGTGCGTTCCGTCACCGATAGTAAGGGCTCAAGCAGAAGACTAAGCGCGGCTCGTGCTCGTCATTGGGTTCGCAGGCGGCCGAGCACGCTCACGCCTCCCAACACACGATCACCCTTGTGCACAAGCGGCTCTACTTCTGGCGGCAAGATCACGTCCATTCGCGAGCTGAACTTCATAAGCCCCACGCGCTCGCCCAACGCCACGTGGTCGCCCTTTTTCTTCCAGAGCACTATCCGCCGCGCAATGACTCCGGCTATCTGCCGAAACACGACGGTCAGCTTCTCACCGCGCACGGTCACAACGTTCTGTTCGTTTTCGACCGACGCGATGTCCCTCGAAGCGATGTGAAACGCACCCGGCTTATAGACGACGTCGACGATCTCGCCTGCGATGGGAGAGCGATTGATGTGGACATCGAGGGGCGACAGGAATATCGAAATCTGCGTTGGCGAATTGTCCGCTCGCTCATCGACCCGCGCGATCATTACCACGCGCCCATCCGCCGGCGAAACCACTACGCGATCATCCGCCGGACAGTTGCGGTCGGGGTCGCGAAAGAAGAAGGCCATGAACAGCGCCAGCAGCAGACACAGCAAACCCGCGACCCACCAGCCCAGGGCAAAGAACAGAGCGCACGGAACCGCAAAAATAAGGATGAACGGTATGCCTTCCTTTGCCATCGGTTTCGAACCGTTCCAAGGAGATAAAGATCGGACAACAAAAATTGGTTACTCACGACAGCCGAACAACTCGCATGGATGCGCGAACACTGTCCGCTCGTGAGTAACCAACGGTTGACTATTATATGCGGGGCGCAGCGTATAAAATGATTGCAGTTGCCGCGCCTGATCAATTTCAGTGAGCTGCAGCCTGTTCCTTATATTGCCGCAGCATCATTTCCATCTGGTCTTTTAGGTATAGCTTCTTCTTCTTTAACGTAGCTTCCTCCATTTGCTCCTCAACGCTCGGGTAGTGCAGCGCGGCCAACTCGCTCAACCTCTTCTCGTACTCTCCGTGGGTCGCAGCCAGTTCTGCAAACCGCGTGTCATTGGCCATGAGTTGCTGCTTGAGCGTTTCGGTCTCAGAAAGACTCATTGGATTCTGCCCTCCTTGTCGAATTTAGAAAGACCAGTTCTAGATGCCAGCCAAATGGTACTTCAAGCCCCGAGGTGATGCAAGAAGCCCGGCAGCCGCGCACGGGTGAATTGCGTGCCTGACGCGGCGAATGCCTTGTTGCCACAAGGTCGCCAAGTCACTAAGCCGCACAAAGACGGGTTTTTGTGAACCTCTGCTGTGGTGTTTCGGTTGCGAGCTCTTTACGGCGCGAAATTCCACCACGACCGGCAGCTCGCGCCACACACAATTGAGTTCGGCTCGCTCAGGCGGTTACTTATTCAAAGACCACGCGTGAGTTGCCGTTCCTCACATGCACCAGCCTGGTAACTGGCGAAGTTGTGAAACGCTTGATTCCGGCTTCGGCTCGCAAATAGAAGAGAGCTCGCGCGTCAGTTCTCAGACACGAGGTGTCGCTCCCGGCAGCATCGCCTCGGCACAGCGCCCCAACCAGAGTGGCGTCGTGAGGGTCGTCTCCGAACTCCCCTCCGGACAGAACACCGCGGCGTCCAACCGGATCGATCAAGGAAAACTGGTATTCGCTGTTCCTGGTGCGAATCAAAATGCAGTCGGCTTCGTTGATCTGGTCGAGCTCAATCCCTGCCGCAGGTTTGTGGTAATCGTGGGGTAGTGCGTCTGGTAGCAACGACGCTCCGCAACCGGGGCAGAACTTGGCGCCCGAGCGAGCCATAAACCCACAAGATGTACAATAGGTTCCCATCAATCAGTATGCTGCGCCTCCAATAGGACCGCTCATGGGAAGGGGGCAGGTGAATTCCTGATGCCATTATAGTCCCTGGGTCAATAATCCTGACGCATCGAGCTCCAGAAGTAGCCGGAAGGTGTCAAACAAAGACGAATCGGTCCGCGAGGGCGAAGTTGACGAGCGAGCACAAGCCTATGGTGATCAGGTTAGCGGCGTGCGGTTCCAGACCGAGCCCGCCGACCAGCAGCCACATGAAGAACAGGTTACCCGCCAACGACATTACTCCGTTTGTGGCGTTAAACCGCAACAATACAAGTGCCGCGCGTGTGGCTGGCCGGTCTGCCCAGGTCCATCTTCTGTGCCAAGCGAAATTGTGCAGCACCGACAACTCGACCGCCAACGCAGTGGCAAGCATGTAGTGGATGCCTGAGAATCGCAGCAACATTGCGAGCGTTGCGGTCTGCACCAGGATGCCGCCCGCGCCCACCACGCTGAATCTCCCAAAACGCCGGAAGATGCCATTGGCGATCAACTGCTCGCGCGCTCGGACTTGCATCTTTCGTCAAATCCTCTCTGCGCGATATAGGGTTACGGTGTTGCGTATCACCGAAACGATCAGCACCACCGCCATCAGCGCCATCGCAACCACCGCTCCGATATCAAAAAACAGATAACGGTCTCCGAACGCGTTAGCGGTCGGATGGGTCATCGCTCTGATATTGCCGATCGCAAGAAGTATCCTCAACTCCGTGGGGCTGAACTTGTAGAATGAGATCTTGAAGGTGCCTATCGTGTAGGTAGCAAGATACACGTCTATTGAGAGCATGAAATAAACTACCAGCGTCGCTAGAGCGATGGTCCACGACATATAACCCGACAGCGCCATCCCGCACAGCACGAACAAAATACCGAAGGCATCGATGATGTGATCGACATAGAATCCGTATTTCGGCCTCTGCTTGTCGCGGTAGCGGGCCAGCGTTCCGTCGAGGCTGTCCCCGAACCAGTTCAACGCGAGGCACACGTTGACAAGAAGAAGCGTAGCGGGCCAATGGTTCGCCAGCGCATAACACACACCGCCCGCGAACATCGCTCCCAGTCCCAGCAGAGTAAGATGATCGGACTTGACCCAGCTCGGCATATTCCGCGCGAGCCAATGCAGGCACACGCGCTCGAGCGGCGCGAGCAGACTCGTCTGCTGTCGGCTCGCGCTCTTGAATTCCGGGTTGAGTACGGCTTTCCTCACCGAATTGTCCACGGCTATCGCGGTCATCTTCACCTCGCCAGATTCTTCACCGCTGCATACGCGTCCAGCGGAGACAACAGCACGATCATCAACCAGATCGGAATCGAAATCAGCGCCAGCGTCACTCGCTTTATGAAGCGACTCTGACTGTCGGTCGCCGTTCCCGCCAGCGCTCCGGTGACTGCCGCGCTCACAAGGGGACCCGAAACGCGTCTGTATACATCGGCGCGAGCAGCTTGAGCGAGCGCCGCTGCGATTGGCATCGAGGCCGCTCCGCAAAGTCCCGCCGATCGCGGAACGTATCGCGCTTCCTCGGTGTAAGTGGATGCCAGCTCCGGCTGCCGGGCGCCGCACCATCGGCAGAACCTGTCGCGTTCGAGGAGCCCCGACGCGCACGAGCTGCACGCTTTTACCGCCACCGTCTTTGCTTGTTGTAGCTCGTCCATAACAACCACCTGTTTCATTCGACCGTCCCCGATGGTCGAGTCCACCAAGGCATAGGGCAAGCGCGATGCCAGAGCTTCAAGGCTACAAACACCTGAAAACTAAGGACGTTTCGCGGAGTGTTATTTGAAGCCAGAGAAGAAGGCGCAGCAAAACCCTGACAGGTGGAACTAATGAGGGGCTTTGCATGAGGTGAGCAAGCGATCAACGTCGACCACACACCCAGCAGCAGCCGAAGTCGATATCAGAAGCCTCGGCCGGTGGCTCACTCTGCACTAAGATTTTCGTTCGCATTTGTGGGCGGAACTGCTTTATTATCTTTTGCTGCCGCGGCAACTGAGAACTTTAATATCCGCGTCACCACACAAAGACAGTGAGTTCCATAATCGGCTGACAAGGAGCTGATCCTGTGACCAGCCCAACTGCTCCTATCGCGTCCTCGCCGCGGGTGATTCGCGTATTTGTGTCGTCGACATTCCGCGACATGCAGGCTGAGCGCGACGAACTGGTCAAGCAAACCTTCCCGCAACTGCGTAAACTGTGCGAAAGCCGTGGCGTCACCTGGGGAGAAGTGGATCTACGTTGGGGGGTCACCGACGAGCAGAAATCCGAAGGCAAGGTTCTACCCATCTGTTTGGCGGAGATTCGGCGGTGCCGTCCTTATTTTATTGGTCTGCTGGGAGAGCGCTACGGCTGGGTTCCCGAAGAGATCTCGCCGCCGCTCATGGACGAGGAGCGGTGGTTGCGCGCCGTTCCGGGAAAGTCGGTTACCGAACTAGAGATTCTGCATGGCGTGCTCAACAACTCCGCAATGGCTGAGCATGCCTTCTTCTATTTTCGCAGCCCTGCCTATCTGGAGTTGGTTCCGCGTGACCAGCAGTTCGCGTTTCGGGAGTCTCCCACGCGGGACGATATCGCACGGTTTGGAGCGGAAGAGGCAGCGCGGCGGTCAGAGGAACGAAAACGGAAGTTGACCGCGCTGAAGGAACGCATTCAGGCCAGCGGCTTGCCGGTTCGAAAGGATTACTCTAATCCGCGAGCGTTGGGCGAGCTGGTTCTCGCCGACCTCACCTCGGTGATTGATCGAGTTTTTCCCGAAGGTTCCACGCCCGATCCGCTTGACCGCGAGGCTGCCGAGCATGACGCCTTCGCACAAAGCCGGGCTCACGTTTACATCGCCCGGCCGGAATATTTCGAGCGGTTAGACGCCCACTCGCGCCGCAGTGGCCCTCCGCTGGTCGTTCTGGGCGAGTCGGGTTCGGGAAAGTCGGCGCTGCTGGCGAACTGGGCCATACTTTATCAAATGGCAAATCCGGCCGATCTACTTGTGCTGCACTTTATTGGCGCTACGCCCGCGAGCACCGACTGGGCCGCGATGCTGCGTCGCATCCTCGATGAATTCAAACGCTGTTTCGGCCTCACGCTGGAAGTCCCGGATACGCCGGATGCGCTGCGGTTGACATTTGCAAATGCGCTGCACATCGCGGCAGCCAAGGGCCGGGTGGTGCTGATTCTTGATGCGCTGGACCAACTGGACGACCGTGATGGAGCGCCCGATTTGGCCTGGTTGCCGCCCGAGATTCCTCCCAACGTGCGCTTGATTCTCTCCACGCTGCCTGGCCGTCCATTGGACGAATTGAAGAAGCGCGACTGGCCCATGCTGCACGTGGAACCGCTCACTACAAGCGAGCGGACGCAACTTGTAAATGAGTACCTTGCGCAATATACCAAGTCGCTAAGTGCGGGACGTGTAGAACGCCTGGCTGCCGCACCACAAACCGCCAATCCGCTTTATCTCCGCGCATTGCTGGAAGAACTTCGACTATGGCATGAGCACGAGACGTTGGATGGTTGTATTGATCACTACCTGTCTGCTGCTACCGTGGAGGAGCTCTATCAGAAAATACTCGAACGCTATGAGCAAGACTACGAGCGTGACCGTCCGGGGCTGGTTCGCGATGCTATGTCGCTATTGTGGGCGGCGCGGCGGGGTTTGTCGGAAGCGGAGCTGCTAGATCTGCTGGGCCGCGACGGAGAGCCGCTGCCGCGGGCCCACTGGTCGCCGCTCTATCTAGCCGCCGAGCAGTCGCTGGTGAACCGATCCGGGCTCCTGGGCTTCTTCCACGAGTACCTCCGCCAAGCCGTGAGAGACCGATATCTCGGCACGGAGGGCGCGCGGCGCGCCGCACACCTCCGAGTTGCCGACTACTTCCGAACGCGACCCCTGTACCTAGACTCACCGGCGAATGGACCCGGCGGCGCGCAAGGGAAGCTACTCAACCTCCGCAAAGTGGATGAAGGGGCGTGGCAGTATTTCCGGGCTCGTTCGTTCGAGGCGCTCCGCGACACCCTGACCGAGATACCCTTCGTTTTAGCCGCGTCGGAGCTCGGCCGCAATGACGAGCTGACCTCCTACTGGGTGGTCCTGAACGAGTCCTATCCCCTCCCCGACAGCTATGCGGAGCCCCTGGATCTCTTCAGTAAGGGGACAGACGACGCCGACGAGCTTTCACGAGGCCTCAATGCGGTGGGGCACCTTTACGAGAGGTTCGGGTATCTGACAGAGGCGACGAACTTGCTCAAAGACGCACTGGCCGCTCTCGAAGAGGCCGACTCGTACCTGTCCCTGATGACCGCAACCTCGTACTCCAATCTAGGAATCCTGCTGACGCGCACGGGTCAGCTCGAGGAAGCCGAGCGGGCGTTCCTGACCGGCCTCATGATCACGGATCGCGTGTGCCCCACGATCGCTCCCTCATTGAGAACGTTGAACAACCTCGTCGGCTTCTATGTGCAATCGGGGCAAATCGAGAAGGCGGCGTCGACGTGCCAGCGCATCCTCGCAATGACCGGTGCTGGCTCGGGCGGCGGTTCGAGGGCGACGTTCGACACCGAGCTAGCGTCCGCGATCGGCGCCGCCGATGCTCCTCTCCTCAAGCAGGAGCGGGCGGCGGCCCTGCACAGCTTGTCCGGCATCCTCGGGCGGCGGCACGAGTGGTGCGAGGCCATCCGAGCATCGGAGGAGGCCGTTGGAATTGCCACCGGAGGGCACGGCATCGCGCCGAATGAGCTCGCGAGCTACCTCTACACACTCGGTGCCGCCTATAGCGGAGGGGCGGACTACGCGAAGGCGGAAGCGACACTCGACCGAGCGGCGCACATCCTTGGCGAGACGAGCCCGTTCGAGGATCCCATCCACCAGGGGCTCGTCGCAATGCAATTGATCCGCACGAAGCTGAGGCTCGGCAACACGGCCGACGTACCGTCCCTCCTCGCGGAGCTGAAGACCTGGGTGCGACGGACGAAGAGGCTCTCCGATGAGGACGTGATCTCGACGCTGGGATCGCTTGCCGGAGACCTGGGCGATATGAACTGGTTCGAAGAGGCGGAGGAGATCTACGAGCTCGCGATCGAGTCGGCGAGGCGCGAGACCGGCGCCCCGGGGGATCATCTCCCGACGCTCCTGAACAACTTCGGAAGCCTGTACTTCAAGCGCGGAGATTACGAGGCCGCGCTCCGGTGCGCGAACGAGGCTCTCGTCTCTCTCCATCAGACCGCCGCATGCTCCGATGCCCTTGCCGAACAGCATCTGAACCTCGCAGTCGTTCATCGGAGGATGGGTCACAACGAGGAGGCGAGGGCTGCGGCGTGCCAAGCTCGAGATCTGATCCAAACCGGGACCTCGAATCCCCTCCTGTTAGGGAGAGTGAACAACGTGCTCGGGGATCTATCCTATCAGCAAAACAACTGGGAAGAGGCGGAAGTGGCCTATCGAGAAGCCGTCGATGCCTTTGAAGAGGCGGGCCAGGCGCTCGGCCGCGTCGATCACGCGATGATGCACTTGGCGGACCTCTACGAGAAATTCGGCCGCTATGCCGATGCGGAGAGGTGCTATCGGCGATGCATGGACATCAGGGAAGCGACCCTCGGCGGGAGCGATCCCAGGCTCGCGATCACCATGAGCAATTACGCGCTGCTGCTCAACGAGCTCGGCCGGCAGGACGAAGCGCGCTCGCTCCACGAGAGAGCTCTAGCGATCAGGAAGACCGCCCTCGGGGAGCGGCACGAAGACGTCGCTCGCTCCCTCTCGTTCCTGGGGATCACTTATCTAAAGATGGGCGACTTCGCGAGGGCGCTCTCGCACTGCGAGCAGGCGGCTGACATCTTCCGCGAGACGTTGGGCGAGAACCATCCGAAGACGGTCGAGCTGTCACAGTCGGTCGACCTCTTGCGAGTGATGGCGAGTCAAGGAAAAGGAGGTTGGTGAGATGGCGGACATAAGGGTTCCTAAAGAGCTCGTGGACAGGTTCTCCGCGAGCTTTGCCTCGAAGGTGGATAAGGCAGAGTCTGACTTGGAGCGGCGAGGCTTGACCGCGATACGAGACGACCCCGGAAGAGCGATGCTGGCCCTGCTTCAGCCTCACTTGAAGGGCAATATCCTGCTGCTGAGCACGAAGTACTCATACGGCGATCTCGAGGTCGAAGATCGAGGGGATGGGTACTACCACGTGGACATACCGGACGAGTTCATCTCGAAGACCTTGCCGCCGGAATTCGGGCAGGCGGCACACCCCGCCCCGCAGGGGAGCGAACAGGGTCGGAAAAAGATGCTCGACGACCTGATCACCGCTACCCTTCTCTTGGTTACGGCCCTTGAGGACGGAGAGGGAACCGGTGGCGAGCGGACGCGTTGCTTCATGGAGACCGCCAGCGAGACTTTCGGAAAGATCACGGGGTCGCAGGTGACGGTCAACGAAGTGATGACCCTCCAAGCAGAGCGCGCGAAGCAGGCAGTGGCGACCCGATTGGGACCCGATCTCGACGAGGTCAAGAACGCCCTCGACCGGCTGTCCGATCAAATGGAGAACGAGGACAAGGTCCTGCTCGTGTCCTCCATGCTCCGGATGGTGGGGCAGGACCCTCGCACGAAGGACGACTTCCTCAGGGGCTATGTCGGGTTCGCGTGCCTTCGGCTCGGAGTCGAATGGGACCACGCGAGCGGGAAGATCGTGGCCGACCCGGCCGGCTCTTTGAAGCGCTTGATGTTTGACGCCGAGCAAAAGAAGACAAGCACGCCGGAAGCCACGACCAAGCCAAAGGCGCCCGAGAAGAAGAAGCGCTGGTGGCGCCGGTCGCCCTCTTAGGCGGTGGCTTTCCGGTCTGGTGGCTCGCGCAGAGTTCGTAGTCGATTCCTCGACACCCTTTCGGTCTGAAAGAGACTCTGCTCAGGCAAAGCGAGCCGTAACCACGCGTGTGCGGCGGTGGCGATATTGGTGACCCTTTAGTATCGAATCGTCTATGCAGACCGTTACGCATCACAGTGACGGTCGTTACGGCGGGGCAAGTGTGGAGCGAACGGTTTGGCCGGTTCACTCAGGTGCTGGTCGCGCGCGCGCAGTTGCGCGACCAGCCTTAGATTGATCGGGAGCACCGTGATTGCAAGTGTCATCGCGATGTTCGCGCCTTGGCGCTCTTCACATGCTTGAGCCGGGCTTCGACTGCGGCCCAATCGATGTTTGATAAGAACGCTTCTATGTACTTCGGGCGCTCGGCAGGCGCGTAGTCCAAAAGAAATGCATGTTCCCAGACATCCATCACCAGAACCGGGTTGAAGCCAGCAACCTCGCCGATCTGATGCAAGCTGATCCAGTGATTCGATAGCCGCCCGGTCTCCGGGTTTTCGTAGCACATCGCCCATCCCACGCCTCGCATCTTTCCGACTCCAACGAAGTCGGCTTTCCAGATCTCGTAGCTCCCGAAGCTCGACTCGGCAGCACGATAGAAGGATGAGGTCCGCTTAGGATCGCTTCCACCGCCGGCGGTCATGTTGCCGAAGTAGTATTCGTGGAGGACCATTCCGTTGTACTCGAACCCGAGGCGTCGCTTCAGCTCGGAATAGAGCGGCATCTCGTCCTGGTCAACTTTGCCGTCTTTCAAGAACTCCGCAATCTTCTCGGAGAGTCTGTTCGTCTCTTTGACGTAGCCTTCATAGAGCTTGAAGTGCATCTCGAGCGTCTTGTCGGAGATGCCGTTGAGCCCGCTAAGATTGAACTGCTTTGGCTTGTACGATTCTGCTGCTAGCATTGCTACCCCCTGTATTGAACGAAAACATGGGTGTGGCTTCCAGGTTTTGCTCGGGAAGACAAATAAGCGTCCGCAAACACGCCACAAATGACCGCATATGTGCTTTTCAAGCGGTGTGCCGTAGCGCGACCGCCGATCCTGAGTCGCAATTAATGCGCCGCTAACCGGTTGTGCTTTCAGCATTCGCGCCCTCGCGAAGTTCGCCGCGCGCGCTGCTCCTGGTTCGATGGCACGATCCTAGCAGTGACAGAAGTGTCACGCGTAAGAGCCTATCGGCCTCGCGTCGACGGCAATTTTTTTGCGTGGAGGTGAAAATCATGATGCTCAAACGTTTTGCGCTTGCGGCAGTGCTTCTGGCAGGCGCGTTGGTGATCCCGGCATCCGCACAGATGCATAAGCAAGTCAATTTCACGATCAGCGCGCCATTCGAGTTGAAGAACTCAAACGTCGTGCTCCCGCCTGGCGAATATATCCTGTACCAGATCAGCGCGGTGAACCCGAGTATTTTTGCGTTGTACAAGGATGATATGCGGCACACGCCGATAGCGATGATTTCGACAGTTCGAATCGAGTACTCCGCCAGTAAATATCCGTCGAAGACCAGGATTCTGACCGACATCGATGAGACGTCTTCTCAAAACTATCCGGTAATCCAGGGTTGGAACATACCGGGTGAGTCCGGCTGGGAAGTGATCGCCGGTGTGACGAGCCATCACGAGGCTATCAGTTCCAGCTACGCAACGCGGCGCGCATCTCGCTCGAAGCACAGCGGATATTGAGCGCTCGGGGTTTTGGCGCGTCGACAAAGCGCTGCCCGGTAGGGAGGAATCGGTCGAGGATGTTAATTCTAATTAGGAGGCAATACCTACTATGACTATCAAACGATTCGCAGTTGCAATGGTTTTTCTGTTGTGCGCGATGACCGCAGCTTTCGCGCAGGGAGGACCTACTCAGAGGAAAATCACTTTTACGGTCGACTCGCCGTTCGAGTTGAAGAAGAGCGGTGTCGTGCTTCCGCCGGGACATTATGTTCTGTTTCGTTTTGAGCCTAACAACCGCCATGTGTTCGCGTTGTATCGGGATGACATGACTCATCCGCCGATTGCGATGATTCAAACCATTCCGATCATTTACAACCTGGGAAGGTTACCCGGCAAGACGCGGATACTTATGGAACCCGATGAATCCACATCGCAGACCACGCCCGTGCTTGCGGGTTGGAACGTTCCCGGGGAAGACGGCTTCGAGGTAATCCGCACAGTCAACGGAGGGGACGCGCTCAGGGCGATTGCAGTGTCCCGCGGAAGAAAATAGCAGGCAGGATTGTCCGACAACCTTCAGGTTGTCCGCAACTCCGAAGGAGTTGCGTATCTCAGCCCAGGGTTGCCGTACTCGGCTACCCTGGGTGAAGTGAAGTGAAGTCCGCGCCGCCGCGTCCGCAACTCCGAAGGAGTTGTGGTCTATCACAGCACTTAGACAGCGCCACCTCAGTTCGTTTCCCATCATCCGAGGCAGAGCCACAACCCCGGTGGGGTTGGGACCGATCGCGATCCTTCGACCCAAGGTAGCCGAGTACGGCAACCTTGGGCTTCGAGACGCAATCCCGTCGGGATTGTTCGTCAATGAAAAACTCTCAGCTAGAGTTTGTCGGACTTAGTCATTCGACAAACTAAAGTTTGTCGGACTTGTTGGACTTCTTCACCGCCGCGTACACATCGGCGACTTGTTTGAGATGTTCTTTGGATGCCAGGCATTGCTTGAAGGTCTTCCGGATCTCCTCGAGAGCGCTGTTGGTGTCCAGGTCAATCAGGACACGGGTGAGACGCTTCGTTTCAAACAACGCATTGCGAGGCTTCGACGCAAACACCCGTGCCATTTCCATCGCTCGCGGCATCAGCTCCTCTCGCGGATAAACGTGATTGACCAGCCCGATTCGAAATGCTTCGTCCGCAGTGATGTTCTGCCCGGTCATTGCAAGCTCCTTGGCTCGAGCCAGCCCGATCGACTTGTAAAGCGGATGAATGATTTGAGTCAGGCCGACGTTTATCTCCGCCTGGCCGAAAACTGCCTCCCGGGCTGCGAGCCGTATGTCGCAGAATGCGGCCAGATCGAATCCGCCTGCGATGGCAGGCCCGTTCACCGCCGCAATCACAGGCTGCGGCAATGACCACACTCCCCGAAAGACCTTCACCACGGCCTCGAGATAGTCGAGCTTTTGTTCAACGGACCAACTCAGCAGCAACTCCAGATCGAGCCCCGCGCAAAAGCTGGATCCCGCTCCGGTGATCACTACGGCGCTGAGTGACGTGTCTGCCTCAGCCGTCTTCAAAGCTGCGGAGAGCTGTTTCACCAGATCAGGATGAAGCGAGTTGCTCTTCTCGGGCCGATTGAGGGTCAGAGTCAGAACTGCTCCCTCGCGGTGGCGCAGCACGAGCTGGGGACGTGTTTCTGTCATCGTCAGAGCCTCCTGTCTACATCCTACTCGGCGAATCGCAGAGCGGCTAGCGACGTACTCGAACTTTTCTCGGAAACACCGCCCCCCGAACCTCTGCTACCGTGTGGTCTGACGCTCAGTCGTGCGAGGCGCAAGTTGACAGCCCAAACCCGGCATCCTAGCATTCCGAGTGCAACATAATAATCAGCTTCGAGTAGAAGAGCGGGCCGGACGCCCGCGCTCCCAGAGAAGCCCAACACCGGAGCTCAAATGTCAACAATTCACCCCTTCCGAGCGCTGCGGCCCACAACAGACAGGGCCGCAGCGGTGTCGGCAGTTCCCTACGACGTGGTTAACACAATCGAGGCTCGTGAACTGGCGGCCGGCAATCCGCTCAGCTTCCTGCACGTGTCACGGCCCGAAATAGATTTAGCCGACGGCGTCGACATCTACTCCCCGGCAGTCTACGAAAAGGCCGCCGAGAACTTTGAGAAGCTCAAGACCGATGCGCCGCTGTTGGTTGAGGACTCGCCTTCCCTCTACGTCTATCAACTGAGAATGGGCTCGCACACTCAGACCGGAATCGCCGGATGCTGCTCGGTCGATGAATACGACTCCAACATTGTTCGCAAACACGAGCGCACTCGAAAGGACAAAGAGGACGACCGCACGCGTCACATGCTTGCGCTGCGCGCGCAGACCGGGCCGGTGTTCCTTACCTACCGCGGACGCAACGAAATCGATTCCATTGTCGCCCGCGCTAAGGAAGGATCGGCTTTGTGCAATTTTACCGCTTCGGACGGAGTCACTCACACCGTCTGGCGAGTCACTGAAGCAGACCGCGATCGATTGGTCGCCGAGTTCCGACAAGTGCCGCTGGTTTATATCGCGGACGGTCATCATCGTGCGGCGAGCGCCAGCCGTGCATGCGCCGAGCTCAAGTCGCTGAATTCAAGTCATACCGGGGAAGAAGAGTACAACTTCTTTCTGACCGTCTTATTTCCCGCCGATCAGCTTCAGATACTGCCCTACAACCGTGTAGTGAAAGATCTGAACGGAATGTCCGCCGGCGAGTTTCTGGAAAGACTCTCGAAAACGTTCGCCGTCACCGCCGCTTCCGGATCGACACCTTCCGAGAAGGGCGAGATATGCATGTACCTGGAAGGCCAATGGCACAAGCTGGCGTTGTTGCCGGGCACGACGAATCCCATCGACCCGATCTCTTCGCTGGACGTGAGCGTGCTACAGGAGCGGGTGCTCGAACCGCTGCTCGGGATCGCAGACGTTCGCACGGACGAGCGGATTGATTTCGTTGGCGGCATTCGGGGCACCACGGCGCTCGAGCAGATGGTAATTGACGGCCGCGCCGCCATCGCGTTCTCGATGTATCCGGTTACGGTGGGCCAGCTAATGGCGATCGCCGACGCCAACGAAATCATGCCTCCCAAGTCGACGTGGTTCGAACCGAAGCTTCGAGATGGACTGCTGAGTCATTTGATTTGAGCGACTATACCGTTTCGGTAACAGCAGTTTGAAAACCAAGAGGAATGACCCGCCGACGGGGGACGCGAGTCCTCGGATCATTGCCGGGTGATGGCCGTCACGCCAACTCGTGACCGCTGTCATAGCTCCAGAATCACGTCGACAGTACAGTTATTTCTGAGGTGGGTGCGGATTCGGCGATCAATCCTCTGCGCCGGTCAGGTATATGAACGTTCTCGTCTTAAACTGCGGAAGCTCGACGGTCAAGTTCCAACTCATTTCCACTGACCTCGAAGCCATCGCAGGCAATCAAGACAAAAGGCTTGCGCGCGGAGCGATCGAGCGAGTCGGCGGAGAGGCGATCATCTCCCTCAAGGCCGAAGGCCGCGAGCAGCAACGCCTCACCGAATCGCTTCGCGATATGCGAGCGGCGGTGGCCTTCATCATCCAATGGGCGACTTCCGAGACCGCCGGCATAGAGAGCATTTACAGTATCGCGGACATTCACGCCGTGGGGCATCGGGTCGTTCATGGAGGTGAACGCTTCACCCACTCGGTGCTGATCACCGACGAAGTCTTGCGCGGCATCGAAGACTGCATCGAGCTTGCTCCGCTGCACAATCCGGCGAACATAAAAGGCATTCAAGCCGCGCGAGACCTCTTCGGCCCGGGCCTCCCTCAAGTCGCGGTCTTCGATACCGCTTTTCACCAGACGCTTCCCGAGCGCGGTTACCTGTATGCGATCCCGTATCAGTTTTACCGGCGCTACAAGATCCGTCGCTACGGCTTCCACGGTACCTCGCATCGATACGTCGCGTATCGCTATCGTCAGATTCGCGGTCTTACGCGTGAGCAGACCAACATCATCACTCTTCACCTGGGCAACGGATGTTCGGCGGCCGCGATACGGGCCGGTGATTCGATTGATACATCCATGGGAATGACTCCGCTCGAAGGGCTGGTGATGGGGACCCGGTCCGGAGATATCGATCCGGCGATCATCGACTATCTGGCCGTCAAAGAGGGGCTGACCGTGCATCAAATCGAGAGCTTGCTCAACAAGCAGTCGGGTCTGATAGGAATCTCCGGTCTGACAAACGATATGCGCGAGCTGCTCGAGGAAGCTCACGAGAATAACGATCGGCGCGCGTTGCTTGCCGTCGATATTTTTTGCTACCGCGCGCGCAAATACATCGGCGCTTATATGGCGGCAATGGGCGGCGCGGACGGTATTGTCTTCACGGGCGGCATCGGCGAGAACTCCCCCGAAGTCCGCTCGTCGATCTGTGACCGGCTCCAGTTTCTGGGGCTCTATCTCGATGCGGAACGCAACGCCAACTGCACCAACGGGTGCGAAGGATTGATCAGCACCGACGGCTCGCGGCTCGCAGTTTATACCATTCCAACCGATGAAGAGCTGTTGATCGCGCGCGACACCGTTCGCTCGGTCCGAGGTGCGCCACAACGATACTGAATGGAACTACGGATGGACACGGATGAACTCAGATTTGAGACCAGAAGACGGATTTGTTTGTTATTATCTGTGTTCATCTCTGTTCATCAGTGGTCGCCTTTCCAGCAAGGAGCAAGAACATGAAAATACTCATCGCGGACAAATTCCCGGAAGGCGGGCAGACCGAATTGAAGCAAGCCGGGTTTGACGTTGTTTGTGATCCCGACCTTAAAGATGAAGGGTTGACTGCGGCTATCAAATCGACGGGCGCTGACGTGCTGGTCGTTCGGAGCACCAAAGTCACCGGTGAGATGCTCGAAGCCGGGAGTTTGAGCCTGGTCGTTCGCGCGGGCGCCGGCTACAACACGATAGACGTCAAGACGGCATCGGCGCGCGGTATCTACGTCGCCAACTGCCCGGGCAAAAACTCGATCGCTGTCGCCGAGCTAGCGTTCGGACTCATGCTGGCGCTGGATCGGCGAATACCCGACGCAGTGCTCGATCTGAGACAAGGGCTTTGGAACAAAAAAGAGTACAGCAAGGCTCGGGGCATCTTCGGCCGCACGCTTGGACTGATCGGCGTCGGGCGCATCGGCTGCGAAATGCTCACTCGAGCAAAAGCGTTCGGCATGCACGTTGTGGCGTGGAGCCGCTCGCTCACTCCCGAACGCGCGGAACAGCTCGGCATCGAAATGAAGCAATCGCCACTGGAAGTCGCAGCGGCGGCCGACGTCGTCAGCGTCCACGTCGCGATGAACAACGAAACTCGAAACCTCATAGACGAGAAGTTCTTCGGAGCAATGAAGCCCGGTTCGTACTTTATCAACACCTCCCGCGCTGAAGTCGTCGACCAGGCAGCGCTGGTGCGCGCAGTCAAAGAGAAAGGCTTGCGAGTCGGACTCGACGTTTTCGCTGGAGAGCCGACGAGCGGCGTCGGAACGGTCGAGGACGATATATTCAAGCTGAATGGCGTGATCGGCACCCATCACATCGGCGCATCAACCGATCAGGCCCAGCAAGCGATCGCCGAGGAAACCGTTCGCATAATCCGCGTGTACAAAGAAGCAGGGCGCGCGCCAAATGTCGTCAATCTCGCAAAGAGGACCCCGGCCACGCACATGCTGGTGGTTCGCCATTTCGACCGCGTCGGAGTGCTTGCGAACGTGTTCGATCAACTGAAAGAAGCGGGCATCAACGTCGAAGAAACCGAAAACATCGTCTTCGACGGGGCCGCGGCGGCGGTGGCTCGAATTCATCTCGATTCAGCGCCGTCAGATGACGTGCTGAACGCGATCAAGACTAACTCGCAAGACATAATCGCGTTAAGCTTGCTCAATCTTTGAACAAATCACCGAGAGCCCGGGGCACACCGGGAGATTGACGAGACGAACCCAGCGGTCCCCCTGCTCCCCGTGGTTAGTAAGAGAGGGAATCATGACACAACGAATCTACAACTTTTCAGCCGGACCTGCTGTCCTGCCGCTCCCGGTCCTCGAGGAGGCCCAGCGCGATCTGGTCGCGCTTCCAGGTGTTGGAATGTCGGTGCTCGAGATCAGCCATCGATCGAAGGCGTTCGATGAAATCATTCAGGGCTGCGAAGCCGACATCCGAAGGCTCGCAGGCGTCCCCGAAACTTATCACGTGCTGTTCCTGCAGGGCGGCGCGTCGATGCAGTTCTCGATGGTGCCGATGAACCTGATGCCCGCCGGCGGCAAAGCCGACTACGTCAGCACCGGGTCCTGGTCCAAGAAAGCGATCAAGGAAGCCCAGAAGGTCGGACAGGTGAACGTTGCTGCTTCGACCGAGTCAGAAAACTTCACTCGAGTTCCCCGACAGGACGAACTCAAGCTCGACCCTGAAGCCGCGTACGTTCACATCACCACCAACGAAACGATTCACGGTGTCGAGTGGAAGTACGACCCGGAAGTCGGCAGCGTGCCCTTGATCGCCGATGCTTCGTCTGACATCTTCGGGCGTCCGCTCAACGTGGGCAAGTACGCGCTGATCTACGCCGGCGCGCAGAAAAACCTCGCGCCCGCGGGCGTAACGCTGGTGTTCATCCGCGACGACATGCTGGCTCGCAGCCCGCAGGGCATGCACACGATGCTCGATTACAACACTCACGCCAAGAACAAATCGCTTTACAACACGCCTCCGGTGTTCGCGATTTACATCATGCGGCTGGTGATGAAGTGGCTCATCGAGCAAGGCGGGCTTGAAGCGGCGGAGCGTCGCAACAAGGAGAAGGCCGGTTTGATCTACGACGTGATCGATTCAAGCGCCTTCTATCGCGGCCACGCTCAGGCAGATTGCCGTTCGCTTATGAATGTGACATTCAGGCTTCCAAACGAAGATCTCGAAAAGCAGTTCGTGAGCGAAGCGACGAAAGCGGGACTAGACGGCTTGAAGGGCCATCGTTCGGTGGGCGGCATTCGAGCATCGATCTACAATGCATTTCCTAAGGCCGGGGTCGAATCGCTTGTGGCGTTCATGAGAGAGTTCGAGCGCTCTCACGGATAGTCACACAGGCTGAACTCTTTCACGAACTCTCCGGGTGTGGCGGATCAACGCAAAATGACCGAATCCGCCACACCATTCTAAAGCATCAAAGCTTTCGTCCCTAAACCGAGGCGGTGCTAAGTGTGGCAATAAGGGACGCTAGGTCCGCTTTTGGCTTTATGCCCGTCTTTTGCTACTGACCAGTGGTGCCGCCGCAGTTGCCCCTTCACTCAAGATGATCACCCCCGATTTGATTCTCCGAGAACTTTGGGAATACTCGACGATGAGCGCACACCTTACTTCAACCGCGGAAGCGGACGCAGATCTAGCCCAGGGGTACCACCACTCCGAACCGCAAGCTCTGGAGGGCGCCGGCTACTCAGCCGAAGATCTGAGCGCGTACTACTACGAGCTTGAGTGCTTGTTGATCAAGGTCGAAAAGGCTGAGACCCATTATGAGGCGCTGGGAATTGATTACCTTTCGACTAACGGCGAAATCATAGCTGCGTATTCAAAGCCAATGATACTGCTTGATCCCGCGACTTACGGGCTGGACACGGAGTTGCCACCCGAGCTAGGGGATAGAGTCGCTCGAGCCTCCGCGCGAGTCCTGGAAGCGTTTAACACGCTAATGGATTTCGATGAAAGACTGAAATACGACGCGCGATTGTTTGGCTGGGAGAACAATGACTCAAAGCAAAAGGAAAAAGGTCAACGACGTCGAATATCCAAAGACTCGAGAAACAAGAAGAAGGATGCCGATCGCCGTTCGCGCGAGCGATTCGAACTCACCATACCAGTCCTGGTAACGGGCTACGATGAGAACGCCAGCGACTGGCACGAAGCGGGGCAGTCAGTGGACCTCAGTCGCGCCGGCGGCTGCATTCTCCTTAGAAGGCGTGTGCTTGTAGGCAACATTCTGTACCTCAGAATGCCAATGCCTGTCGTACTTCGCAGCCACGAGTATCTCGACCAGACATACGGCACTTATGCGGTCGTGCGCTGGGTCAGGCCCCCAAAGGATGGATTCAGGCTCGTGGGCCTTCAGTTCATCGGGGAGCTTCCGCCGCTAGGTTTTCAACAGCGGCCCTGGGCTACGTTTCATGTCGGCGCCTGGGACGGCGCCGATCGCAGATCAGAGCCGCGAGAAAGTGTTTCCGAGGCAGTTGATATCGAATACTTCGACGAGTCAGAGCGACTTATAAAGAAAGATTCGGGCTTTATCGAAAACATTAGCACCTCAGGCGTCCGGGTCTGCGCGGAAAAGCCGCCACTCGAGGCGGATCTTATCAGGATCATCAGACCCAAGGTCTCGCTGTCCGTATTTGCGCTCGTGCGCAACCGTTTTACGGGACGGGATGGCTACGAGCGGCTCTGCACGCAATTCATCGGCGGATGTTCCCAACAGCATGACTGATCATTGACCTTTCAGTTGGGAACCATCGAGCTTCCGTGTACAATGGCGTTCCCGAGAGCCTGAGTCGAATCGCTGGTCGCACTTCACGAGGGACTTCGAGGGCTTCGAAGTTGATCCGAAGCCGTTCCCAAGACAAAAGAACAAATCGAGCCTCACACGGGTCTGTTGTACCTGAGTGTTGGAAAGGAGAAGAGGCATGCTGGGACTCCGATTCCTGAAAGTTCAGCCAACCACTTACCTGCTCCAGTACAAGAAGGGCCGGATAGTCCGCGAGGGCGCCGGCCTTTCGTTCTTCTACTATGCTCCGACCACTTCGCTCGTAGCTGTACCGATCGCGAGCGCCGACGCGCCGTTTATCTTCAACGAGGTCACTTCCGACTTTCAGGAGATCAGCATCCAAGGCCAGGCCAACTACCGAATCACTGACCCGAAGCGAGTGTCTCAGCTCTTAAACTTCACTCTAGATGCTTCAGCTCGCTCGTATGTTTCGGAAGATCCGCAGAAGCTCGCGGCGCGCGTGATCAACGTGATCAAGGTTCTCACACGCAAGGAGCTTCAAACGCTCTCGCTGCGAGAAGCTCTTCGCGCTTCGGATGCTCTCGTCCAGCAAGTCGGCCGCGGACTCGCTTCTTCATCCGAAATCACTTCGCTCGGGATCGAGGTCATCGGCCTTTCAATCCTGGCGATCAAACCGAATCCGGAGACAGGGCGCGCGCTTGAAGCGGAAGCCCGCGAACAACTTCTTCGCGAGGCCGACGAAGCTATCTACGCGCGTCGGAATGCGGCAGTCGAACAGGAACGCGCAATTCGAGAGAACGAATTGAACACCGAGATCGCGGTCGAGAACAAAAAGCGCCAGATTCGCGAAGCCCAGATGGACGCCGAGCGCGCGGTACAAGAGAAACAACATCAGCTTCGCGACGCCGAGATGGAAGCCAACATCGCGCTCGAAGAAAAGAACGAGCAACTGGTCACCCTCTCCGTCGAAAACACCAAGGCGGAAGCGGACGCGAAAGCATACGGAGTCGAGGCGGTGATGAAGGCGCTGGAGGGGGTCGACTCAAAGGTGCTCCAAGCGCTGGCAAGCGTCGGCATGCAGCCAGATCAGTTGGTCGCGCTCGCGTTTCAAGGCCTCGCCGAACGCGCGGACAAGATCGGCCAGTTGAACATCTCGCCCGACCTCCTCCGCGAGTTGCTCACCGTCAAATCCGACAAGTGAGCCTTCAATTAAACTCATGAATCGGTTGACAGAGAACAAGATCGTTCTGGTCACGCGCCGCACCCGGCTCGATGATCTGGTCGCGCGCTTCAACACCGTCGGCCAGGCCAAATTCTACGTCGAACACCTCGGCGCCGATTTCTCCGACTATCAGCACGAGCACGAACAATACCGCGCCTCGGTGGCGGCCGCGATTGCGACCCTCGAACGGATCGGACGCCTCCACGTGCTGGATCGATCGTTCCTGCCCAGTTTCATCTTCGGCAATGACGACACCGTAGTTGTGCTCGGCCAGGACGGGCTCGTCGCCAACACGGTCAAGTACACGACGACTCAGCAAGTGGTCGGTGTAAATCCCGATCCCGCTCGATGGGAAGGCGTGCTGCTTCCGTTCGGAGTTCCCGATCTCGAGAAGATCCTCCCCGAAGTCTTCGCCCGCCGGCGTTCGATAAAAGAAGTGACCATGGCAAAGGCCGAGTTGAACGACGGCCAGAAACTGTACGCGGTGAACGATCTGTTCGTAGGCGTGCGCTCGCACGTCTCGGCGCGCTACACGATCAGCGTGGGCGATAAGAGCGAGCAGCACTCATCGAGCGGACTCATTGTATCGACCGGCCTGGGTTCTACGGGTTGGTTTAGAAGCTTGATGACCGGCGCGGCGGTGATCGCCAACGAAGCGTCGGGCGGGAAGCTTCACGCCAAACCGCCCGGCGGGTTCGCGTGGGACGCCGACTATCTGTACTTCACTGTCCGCGAGCCCTTCCCTAGCAAGACGTCCTCGGCAACGCTGGTGTTTGGCAAAATCACGAGCAAGCGCCCTTTGAAGTTGATCTCGCAGACGCCCGAGGTGGGAGTGATCTTCAGCGACGGAATTGAAAGCGACTTTGTTGCTTTCAACTCCGGGACTCGGGCAACGATCACCATCGCCGAGAAGCGTGGTCATCTGGTGGTTTGATCCCTGGGAACACAGGCATCCCATGGGAGCGCGGGCATCCTTGCCCGCTTGTTTTCGCAAACATCACTCTCGTCCTTCCACCACGTCGCTTCGCAATGCCGGCAGGCAAGATGCCTGCGCTCCCAGGTTGCCCTACTCAACAATCACCCTATCCGTTCCGCTGCGGCCGAAGGTCTCAGGGTGGTACATCTCCTCGGCTTTCGTCGGAGGCACAATGAACACCCCGGACGTCGTCGCGCGAGCTACGTACGAGTAGGTGTGAACGCCTTCCCAGACCAGCGACGCGAACGCTTCCACTCGCTCGTCGCGCATGTTCTGGTGCTCGAACCACGGACGCGTGAGCCACCACCATCGATCGCTGGTTTTTTCCTTCGGATCGCGCGGAACGCTGCCCGTCACCGCAAGCGCCGGGTTGAGGGCTTCAAGCCCCGCCGGCATCGGGTCAACCAGCGCAACGTGATCACGTCGCGAAGGAGCAATCATCGTCAGCTTGACTCGCACTCGCGCGCCCGCCCGGATGTGCCAAGTCCCGTCTTCATCGCGCCGGACATCATCATCCTTGTCGACTGCCTCATACACGCGCTCGACCGCGAAGCCGTGCTCGGACGGCTCAAGCCTTAGGTTCGCCGGCGCGTACTGCATCCCTACTCGATAATACAAGCGACCCGGGCCTTCTTTGCTCAATATCAGATTCTGAGAGGCGCCGGTTTCGCCCAGCACTCGCATCGGGATGTTTACGTTGTAGCGATCAGTCGAGCGCCCGCGGAACTCGTGGCCGCCCGCATAAGCTTCGCCCAGCCACGCTCGCGCTACGAAATCGGGCGCGACCTTCTCATAAGTCGCAAAATACCTGTCGAGCGCGAGCAGCGCGAAAACGTTCTCCTGAGTGTTTCCCCACTTCCCTTCCTTGCGATGTCCCAACAAGCCGCGCACGAGCTTGGGGATCAAGTCGCTTGAAGGCTGATCCTTGATCAAGGCTTCGAGAATGATTCCGTCGGCCCGGCGGTCTGAGTGCAACAGCAAATGATCGGCGTCGCCATACGAAGTCACGAAATGGGCTGTGGAAGCCTCTTCCGTGGCTCGGTTGTTCAGGTACCTTCGAATGGCTGCCGCCTGCGTTTCCGAATTCGGGTCGCCCGACAACACCGAAAGCAGCCACCCATTCCCTTCGACTGACAGGCCGTCCGGCCCGGCGGCCGCGAGCTGGATTCGAGCCTTAGCCGCGTCTCGATCCCCCATCAGGTTTCGCACGTAAAGGGCATAAGCGACGAGCGAGCGATGCGCAACGAAACCGTAGTACGGGGGTATGTGGTGCTCGATCTCGCGCAGGTACTTTATCGAGCGATCCATCATCGCAGACGGGACGTCAAAGCCCTTTGATTTCGCGCGGGCCAGCGCGTGAGCGACGTGGATGCCCAGGTAGGGCCACGCTTCGTCGCCTCGGCGCCAGAATCCAAACCCGCCGTCTTCGTTTTGCATCGCCTGCAGCCGCTTGAGGTCCCGCTCGACAATCGAGATCAAGTCTTTCGGATCGCCCAGTCCTTTCGCTTTGAAAGCCGCGAGCACATCTTTCAACGCCGCGATCGCGAGCACTCTCGACGACAACTGCTCCGAGCACTCGAAAGGATATGCTGAAAGATAGATCATCGCGTCGGTCAGCGCCTGGAGCTCGGTCGATGATGTTGTTATCTCAAGCCCGCCGAACTGTTGGACTGCATCGCTAGGGGCTTTGACCGGCTGCGCGATTGCGCCTTCATCGATCTCGCCGTAGGTTGCGAATGCTTCTGTCGTCGCCGGCGTCCACACGGGCAATTCAATCTCGGCTGCGTCGGCCCACTTGCCGGACACGCCCGCGATTTGAAACCGCGCAGTGCCCGCGCGAGCAGCGGAAACCGGGAAGCGCACTTCGACGCGATCATTGGCGGGCACGGTTAAGCGACGACCCGCGCCATCGCTCAACTCGGCGTTGCCGGCTCGCACTGCGACATCGACATCCATCGGCGAGTCGGTTTGATTTTGAACGACTACGGGCAATTCACATTTGTCGCCGAAGTTGAGAAACCGAGGCGCTGAGGGCCTGATCATCAAAGGCAGCCGCGCGGTGATTGTTGACTCGTTGGCGCCGAACTGTTTGGCTCCCGCGACAGCGATGGCCATCACTCGATAACGAGTCAGGCTGTCGGGCATTTTCACTTTGACGCTCGCGCGTCCGTTCGCGTCGGTGGGTACTGCAGGCGCGAACGTCGCAAGAGCATTGAAGTCTGAACGAACACGAATTACCGTTGAGTCGTCGGTATTCACCGCTCTCGCCAAGTGATCTTGCTCCTGCAATTTTGTATAGTATGTCTTCGGTGGTGGTGCCGCACCCCCCACCACACCTCCCGGGGTGCCGCCCTTCACGACGCCAGATTGCAGCCGCTCGGCCAAGTCTTCAGGCGCCGCCAGCAGCACATCGGCACGCGAGTGGCGATCGCTCACGCCGGCATCGCGCTGCGCGTAGAACGTCGCGATCGGGTCGCCCACTCGATAAGCCGTCAAAGCCAGGATCGCTTCATCAACCACGACCACGGCAAGCTCGCTTCCCGCGACTGGTTTGCCTGCTGCGTCACGCACTTCGACGTCCACCGTTGTTTCGCCGCCCGGCTCGAGGGTCTTGTCGCGAGGCTTCGCCTCTACCGCTAGCCTTCGCGTGACTGGCGGGACCACAAGATTCAATTCTCCCTTTGCGAATGCCGGACGCTTCGGCAGCTTCTCGAGCGGCTTGCCTTCGTCGTCAGTGCGCACGGTTGCGCCCACCAGATCGACCTGGACGTGGACATTAGGCGTGTAGGCTTCCTTGATTGGAATTCGAAGCGTGTGGGAAGGGCCCTCCATCTTAAAGTGCTCGGAGCTGACGATTCCTGAACGACGCAGCGTCATCACGCCGTCGGCCGGATAGAACGGAGCTTGCACGAGAATTTCCGCGGTATCGCCGTCGCGATACTCTCTGCGATCTGGAATCAACTGAGCGTCTTCCTGTTCGAGGCCTCGTTTTGGAACGAGATTCCCGCCCGCAACCCACAGCGTCAGCTCGCTCTGATTCTTCCGCGCGTGGTCGTCCTCGATCGTCGCGGTCAACCGGTACTGGCCACCTTCCTTTGTTTCGAAGGGGCACTCAACCGGACTCGCTCCGGATTTCACGGTGCATTCCTGGGGGTTTTTCTCTTGCTGTGTCCACTCGCCCTTCTCGAAGACCCAATCCATCAAGACCGCGCGCATTTTGATCTCACGCCCTACGATCAGCTTTCCGTCGAGGTCGGCAACGATGGATTGGATCACCAGCGGCTCGCCTTTTTGAACGAACGTTCGCGGGCTGCGAATGCCGACATAAAGATCGGCCGGATGCACGATCAGATTCGCCGATGCAGTCCAGCCCTGACGGTTCACGTCCGTCACGCGGGCTTCCGCGGTCACTGTTGAAGCAAGCGGCGGATCGACCGAAGTGAAATCCATTCGCAGCGTGTGCTTGCCTGCCGCATCGGTCCTGCCGTTGAATATCTCGACTTTTCTATCGGTGTACTGGCTGCTATCGAACAACCACCACGGAACCCATTTGCCAAAAGTGAAGTCGTCGCGATTCGGAGGCGTGAAGCGCGCGGTCGAGGTAGTCACTTGCCAGTACACTTCGGCATTGGCGAGTCCGCCGCCGGCAAAGTATGCTGCGTTGACGATTGCGGTTGCGCTCGCGCCGACGAAGTGCGGTCCTTCGGAAGCCTGCGCGGTGACTTCAAACTCGGGACGGCGGAATTCCTGCACTTGAAACTGATGCGAGTGCGACCGAACTGCCGCAAAGCCGTCTGCGTAGGCCTCGAACTTCACGTTCGCATCTCCGAGGTTCATCGTAGACGGCAGCTTGAAGACAGTATCGAATCCGCCGAGCGCGTTGATTCGAGCCTCGCCCTTGAGCACGTCGTTGCCGCGGGAGTCTTCGACTACGTACGCGACGCTTGATCGCGGCGCGTCGAACAGATCGACGTCGCCGTTCTGATCATCGCCCACGCGGCGAATCCAGCCTTTGATGTGAACTTCCTCGCCAGGCCGATACATCTTGCGGTCGTCAAACACAAACCAACGAAGTGATGAGGTCGGCAGGGTCTTGACCCAGCCACTGCGATCGTTCCACCAGTAGTCAGTCTCAGGCAGAATCGCAACGTCGCGACCCTTTTGAGCGACAAGAATACGTTGGACGGTGCTCGAAGCGTCCTTAAGGTTGAACCGGGCGGTGCCATCTGCGCCCGTAGTCCAAGCTGCGTCTGAACTCGACCCGTCAGCTCCCGCTGCTTCGACCGACATCCACGCGCCGTCCACCGGCTTGCCGTCTTTGAGCGACGTCACCCAACCGATCAACTCAGATTTGTCGGAGAACGCATCGAGCCCCATCTGAGTGACCTGCGCCCAGACGACTACCGCACCGCGATAACGCCACTCGCGGCTGAAACCCGGATCGACGATCAAAAGCACTTGCCCAACGCCGCCGTCGAGCGCGGGGCTGAGATCGATTCTCGTTTCAGCCATCTCTTCCGGACGAGAGTTGACGCTTATGACCTTCGAAAGAACCAATCTCCCCGGCGGAGCCGGCGGGACTCGATCGTCGCGATTGCGCATGAATGCGATGAACCGGCCCCAATCCTGAGGACCTACCGAGTAGAGCCTGGCTCGAAGCGTGCCGTGATTAACGCTGTAGACTGACAGTTGCGGCGGCGCGGCCGGATCCAGCACAACCATTTGTTTGCTCGGACCCGCGAGCCCGAATCCTGCAGTGCCGACGTTGAACACTATCGGCGTGCTCTCGCCGAGGGTCTGGCCAAACCGGTCGCGAAACGCGGGATCGACAGTCACGCGATAGCTTCTGCGACCGCGCTTGATTCCGGTGATGTTCAGCCAGCTGCCGTAAACCATGCTCTTCAGGCTGATCGGCTCGGAGGCTTTGCCGCTCGGCCCGATTTCCTGTACCCGCACCTGAGACTGCTCGAACGCATTTGTATCGATCGGATTACTGAACTCTATAACCCACGGGTCGAACGGAGAGCAGTAGCCCCGGTGGCCGCATTCATGTTTGGTTACCCGGAACGCACCGTAGGTCCGAAACGAAAAGCTGTGCGGCGAGGCTGTAGTGCGCGGACCCTCTAGAGACGGCGTCCCCGCCGGAATCGTGACTGTGATCGACGAGTCCGCGGGCAGAGGGCCTCGCGAATCGCTGCCGTTGGCAGAACCAACGACACGGAAGGCGAGCCAACGATCTTTAGTTGCGCGGGCGACGAGGCGGTTTGTGGCTTGGTCCGATTCAACTTCTTCCCTGGTTGCAAGCCTCGCTTTCCACTGTCGATTGCCGGAGCGCGCCACGATCTTCTGGACAACCGCGGCGGGGTCGATTCGCTGATCGAATTCGACAAACATCAGGGGATCGCGCGAGGTGGGGACATCCTTTGGAAAGGACGACTTGACAGTTGGCGGTGGCGTCGAGAACTTCCAGATCTTCGCCGCCGCGAGAGTGGCTCCCGTGGCCGATTTGGTGCCCGCGGGGACTTCCGCGGTGAATTCGGTTGCCATCGGCAGGTGGCCTTCCGCTTCAAACAGCAGCGTCTTTGTTCCTACCCATCTCCAATGCCCCCGCGGCTGCGGAGCGAGCCTGACGGGAACCCCGGCGGCGATCGTATCCAAATGCGAAGTGACCGCCACCATCGGTTGCGAGAATGTCACGCTGAGTTGAGGAGCGAGCGGAACATCTCCTTCAGGCGAGTAACGCAGCACCTCGAGCGGCCCGGTGTTACTTGCATCCGCAGGGCCGCTTTTGTCCGAAGGCGGAAACGAAGCGTTGATCGTCTTGCCGGCGCGAGGCGCCGGCAGAGAGCGGTCTCGCAGCGCGAACTCCTGCTCGTCAGCGGGCTCCGCTTTCAAGGGACGCAGCCGTTTAAGGACTTTTTCCGCGTCACTGTCGGACAGCCTCGCGGCCGCGGCGAGTGGAACCGGAGGCCGGGTTTCGGCGGCCGCTGTCCCTTCGCTGAGCCTCACCTGCAATCCGGTTTTCGCATCGGCTCGCTGCGTAGCTCGCGGACCGCGTCGCGATTGACCTATCGCGACTCGGGTCGGGAATAGACCGGTTGCCTGAAACAAAGCGACAAGCACGCACAACGCGACTTTTGAACGCATCCACATAAAGGTGCTCCAAGCGGATTGATGGGGACAGCGGCGTTCTGTCCGCGTACATTAGATCACGGATCGGTCATGAGATTGAACCGGCGACCGGCGCGGTCGTTGCACTTTTTCTTTCCAGGTGGGGGGCGGTCGCTCGTGGCCACCAGATGTATTTGATCGTACGCACGCCTACGCTCCTATGCGGAGACTTATCGCAGACTGGCAGGCAGAGCCGGGAGCTCTCGATTGAGGGTTTGAGTTGGGTCCGTTTCTGTCTACGCTGGAGCAGGAATAGCGAAAACGGGGAGAGACTTCTCAAATGACTCCGCCGAATGAGTCGGGTAGCGGCGTCAAAGCTCGACGCCAACGAGGTTAAGTCCATTAGGCGTCCGCCGGCTGTGTCGAACCACAACTCCCAACCTTCCGTTCGCTGGCTGCGCGAACCCGTTTGGCCACTTAGCCATCTCCAGCGCCAGGGACAAGGTTGTCTTCGGCGTAACCAGGTGAGAGAGACTGAGTCTCATTCCGAAATCACTGACGTCAACCGTCTCTGTAAACTCACACCAGCCGCCGTCGCGGGAGGTCACCACAAGGGGCAGTCGCAATGACGATCGATCAGCTCGCCGTCGATTGTCTCGAGTGAAGAGCTCGAAGCCGGCGAAGGAACCGATCACAGACGACGCCGTCCGCTGCGACAGCTTCAGCGATTCCTGAAACTCATTTGAATCGATGAAGTCGTAGGCAGCCGGACCTCGGTTGGAGTAGTTGATGCGGCCGATCTGAAGGCATTCATTGGCCGCCATATCCGTCATTCCCAACCTAGCGTAGAGCTCCTTCAGCGCAACTCGCGCGTCCAGATTGTCAGGATCGTCGATCAAGATTCGACGGAGCTCGGCGATCGCTTCATCCGGTTGTCCATCATACACCGATGTCCACGCCTTGCCGGGCATGGCACTCTTGGGTACCAGAAGGGATGAACGGGCCTCCGCGGTCACGAGCTCGAACCGGCCCTTGGGTGCCGGCGATACTTCATAAGAGGCTGTAGAGGCGTCGACTCCGAGCATCCGCAGGTCTTCGCGATAGCTTTTCTCATAGGGCTCGAGATCGCAGAGCTCATTGAGCGCCTCGATTGCTTCGGCTCGATCCCCTCTCTTGATGGCGCTCTCAGCCAACGATCTCAGCGTCGGGATCAGATTGAAGTCTTCGCGAAGGTATCGAAAAATCCAAGCCAGTCTCCGCAATGAACCGGCATGCATCGGGTCGCGCGCGAGGATTTTACGAAGGAAGTCGACGGCATCTTGCTCCTCTCGCCGGGCGAGCATAACGTCGATCAGCCCGTCAATGTGTTCAGCGGCGCGATCCGGATCGCCGATCTCGAGAATGCGTTCACTAACCGCCAACACGTCACGGTACGCGCCGTCGTCCAGCCGCATAAGGTCCACAAATGTGCGATGGGCATCATCCAAGCGTCCAGCCGCGAGATAGGTGGAGCCCAGTAGCCTCTGTAGTTCGGCGCTCTCTGGATTCCTCTCCAGCGATTCACAGATAAGCGGAACGGCGTTAGCCGCCTCGCCTCTTGCGGCGCATATCGAAGCAATCGCCTTCAGTGTCCCAAGGTCGTCCGGATAGATTTCCCGAGCCTTCAGGTAAACGGCGAGCGCGTGCTCGCGTTCGCCAAGTCGGGTGAGTTCATCGGCAGCCGCGACGAAACTCCGATGTGCCCGTTGATTCAATCCGTCGCGCAACAATCGCTCGCCAAGCGTGATGAGGAGCGATGTGTTAGCCGGATCAATTTCAGCCGCCCGCTGGTAGGCTTCCAGCGATTTGCGGCCGCGCTCTGCTTGTTCGTATGCCTCGGCAACAACCACGTACTGCCGAACCGCTTCTCCGCGTTGACCCTGCGCAGCGTAGCATTCGGCAAGCCTTGCGGCTGCATCGAGGTTCGTCGGATCGATCCTTAAAATCTTTTTCAGGACGGCGATTGTCTTTGACGTGAAGCCCTCGTGCTGATAGCCCCTTGCCACCGTGGAAAAGGTCCGCGTGGCATCTTCATCACGGCCGGCGCGGGCGTAGAGATCGCCGAGGGTGTTCAACGCCGCCAGATCCGTCGGGTCCCAGGTGACGAGCTTATGGTACTCCTCGATTGCCGCGGTCAACTTGCCGCGCGAAAGATGTTTCTCTGCGGTTCTCTGGGTTTGTGACCAATTTGAAAGCATCGGGTTCCTCAATTGTGGGTTCTAACCGGTGAAATTCGTAACGGCGATCGAATTCCAGGGATGCGACAGGCGATGCTCAGCCGATTCTTGGACGCTATTTCTGTATCCCGGATCTTTGCCGGCGCGTATTACGGGTTTGGGACCACCTTCCGAAAGGAGAACGTCATGTCTAAGCTTCGCAAGCTGACTGCCGTCATCACCCAACTGGCTCTGGGAGCCGCTTTCACCTTCTCTCCCGTTCTGGCAAGCAACGGCCGCGATGGCATCACACAGCAGGACTTAAAAGAATGGCTTGGTTACCTGGCGTCTGATGAGCTCGAGGGCCGCGCCACATTCACCGAGGGAATGGGGCTCGCGGCGGCGTACATCGCCGAACACCTGCGGGCCTGGGGCGTAAAGCCCGGCGGTCCGAACGGCTCCTACTTTCAACGCGTAGCAGTGGTCGGCGTCAAAAGCGACAACAAATCATCCGTGACTGTCGAAGCGAACGGCCAGACTCGCACCTTCAAGAACAGAGAGGGCGTAACCTTCCCCTCGAACTCCGGCGGAAAGCGCACTCTCACCTCAGATCAGATCGAATTTGTCGGTTACGGGCTCAACGCTCCGCTTGCAAATCACAACGACTATGCGGGCAAGAACGTGAAAGGTAAGACGGTGGTGTGGCTCGGCAGCACGCCGCCAAAGGGAATGGAAGGACCCCAATACCGCCGCGCCCTCGGTGGACGCGCGCGGTATGCAACCGAGCAGGAAGGCGCGGTCGCCAGCATAGGCGTGGGCGGCGGGTTTCGAAGAGGAGGCCAGGGCGGTCAAGGACAGGGACAAGGTCAGGGTCAGGGTCAGGGAGGCCAGCGTCCCGCTGGGCAGGCACAAGGTGGTCCGGGTGGCGGGAACCAGTTCGGCCAAAGTGACGGCTCCGACTTCACAACGGTTCAACGGCTCGACAATCCGATTCCACCGGCCATCACTGCGCAAGATGAGTTCTTCGAGTTCCTGATGAGCGGTGCAGACGTGAAGTACGCCGAGCTGAAAGACAAAGCCTCGAAAGGCGAGCCGCTCCCTGCGTTCACGTTGAAGAGCGTGCGGATCACTTTCAACGTCGACGCTGACTATCAGGTCGTCCGCACTCAGTACACTCGCAACGTCGTCGGAATAGTCGAAGGCTCGGACCCCAAGCTCAAAGACACATACGTCGCGTTCGGCGCCCACTACGATCACGTGGGCTACTCCGAGGGCGAAGTGACTCAAGGTCCCAACGGGCCGGTGCGCAGCAGTCCGCGGGGTCCGGTCACCGCGGGCGCAGTGGATGACCGAATCTGGAACGGCGCCGATGATGACGGTTCGGGCACGGTTACGATGATGGGTATCGCCAAGGCGTTCGCGACAGGCGCCAAGCCTCGACGTTCGGCCATCTTCGTCTGGCACTCAGGCGAGGAGAGGGGTCTGTGGGGATCGCGATACTTCGCGGACTATCCGACTGTTCCTATGAACAAGCTGGTTGCGCAGGTCAACATGGACATGGTCGGCCGGAACCGTGACGACAAAGCCGAAGAGGCCAATACGGTTTACGTGGTCGGTTCTGACCGGATCAGCACAGAGTTCCACAACATGACGGTCGATGCCAACGGGGCGCTGGCAAAGCCCTTGAAGCTTGATTACGAGATGAACGATCCGACGGACCTCGAGCAGATCTACTATCGCAGCGATCATTACAGCTACGCAGCCAAAGGTGTCCCAATCGTCTTTCTGACGACGGGGCTGCATCAGGATTATCATCACAACACCGACAGCGTCGAGAAGATCAATTACGAGAAGATGGCGCGGATCGGGCAATATGCGTATGAGATTGGATTTCGGACGGCGAATCTGGATCACGCTCCGGGTCGCGACAATCTCGGCCCGCGTGTCGGTAAGACGGTAAATGGAAAGCTGAAGCTCTAGCCTCAACAAACGAGTCGCAGGGATCTACCTGCGGCGTCGAAAGCAACAACCCATGCGACTCATTGTCCGATGTTAGAGTTCCTCTGCCTTTTCTCTTAGTCGTGTCTTAGGACAGGACCGAACTTGGCCGGGTCTTGCTAAACTCGCGGCGGCTTGATTAGATTGATCGCGCGTGAAGATTCTCAAAACCGATTTCAAATCAATGCCGAAACAAAGAGCGACTGAAAGGCTAAAGTTTGTCTTGGTCCTCGTGATCTGTGGGGCGGCGCTAGCCGGTGCGTTTCAGAAGTCCGCCGGTGCAGGGCAAGGTCAACCGCAACGCAGTTTCGAACTCGTTGGAATGGAAGTCCCGCTGGAGAAGCGCGTGGGCCAGGACGATGGAGCAGCGTTCGTCGTGCACTTTGGCGGTGACACTCACGGGAACCTGGACACCTGCGGCTGAAAACCGCCCCGACTTGGGGGGCTGGCACGGCGTGTCAGCTACACGAACCTATTTCGCGAACGATTTGGCGCGATCCCGTCGCTGCTGGTGGATACCGGACATTTCATGGCCGACGAGCGAAGCGCACACGCCGCGCTCCGTCCGCACGCAGTCGTCAAGGACGAGTGGATCCTGAAGGCATACGATGAGTTTCCGGTCGATGTGGTAAATGTTTCGTCTCAAGATTTGCGCTATTTTTCCAGCATTCTTTCGAAGAAGGAGTTTGCGCGTCGATCGGATTCTCAGCCGGTGCTCAAACGGCTCGTGTCCGCGAACACGATAAGCGAATCGGCGGAGCTTCTGGCCCCTGCACCGTTCGTTGTCCGCGAAGTGGCCGCCCGAGAACTGGACGGCCCAAAAACCAGACGGGTGCGACTGGCGTTCATCGGGCTGACGGAAACCACACCTCCTCCGCCCGCGGGGCTGAAATTCATTGACACTATCGAGGCGGCAAAGCGCGCCCTTCCTGAAGCACGAAAGAGCGCGGAGGTTGTGATCGTCCTCGCGAAAGTCAGCGCTGAAGAAGCCACACGCATCGCGCGCGGGGTTCCGGACATCGATGTCATGATTGTCGGGAACGGCGTGACACTCGAGCAGGTATTCACCCCGCCCTTCTATGTTGGGAAAACACTGATCGCCTTTACGCCGTTTGAGACGAGAATGCTGGGTGAGTTGCGCTTCTATCGAAATGCACAAGGAGGGTTTACGACCAGGCCGCGGTTTATCACGCTCGATGAAGCTGCGGTTCCTGCCCACCCGGCAGCCAAACAGTTGGCTGACGCCGCGTCGAAGGCAGAGATCGAAGCGCAGGATGAATCAAAGAAACTCCTGGAAGATTGGCTGGCCAACAGCCGACCGGTTTCGAACAAGCCGCCGCAACCCGGGATTCCGGCTTACTTCGTTGGCGGCGCCGCGTGCAGTCAATGCCACCTCTCGCAGTATATGAAGTGGGCGAACGGCCCACACGCGCGCGCGACCGATTCGCTTCCGGCCCGATCGGTCGAGTTCGATGCGAGTTGTCTCGCTTGTCACGCCACGGGCGCGAAGGCAGACCGCGGCAGAAACCAGTTCATGGGGTTTCAAGCCGTACAGTGCGAGCAATGTCATGGCCCGGGCAGCGATCACGCTGCTAAACCAGCCAAGGGCTACGGCCGAGCTTCAAACATGCTCGCTGGTTGCGCCTCCTGTCACAATCCGGAGACGAGCCCGGGATTCAATCTCCAAACAGCTTGGGAAAAGATCAAACACTGACCAAGGTGGGAAGACGACGCGAGGCTCCTTAGCCCTCAGGTTCGCTCGCTTGGGTTGCGAGGTGCATCTCACGCAGCTTGAACTTCTGTACCTTGCCCGAGGCAGTCATGGGAAAGCCATCGACGAAGCGAACGTGTCGGGGAATCTTGAATTTTGCAATGCGTCCGGCGCAATACTCGCGGATTTCTTCGACGGTCGCGGTCATGCTTTGCTTGAGTTTGATCGCCGCGGCGACGTCTTCGCCTAACCTTTCGTCAGGCAGCCCATAAACGTACACGTCGGCAATCTTGGGATTCGTACGCAACAGATCCTCGATCTCTTTGGGCGCGATGTTCTCACCACCGCGGATGATCAACTCTTTTATCCGCCCGGTAATTCTCACGTAGCCTGCCTCGTCAATGCTCGCTTGATCTCCGGTGTGGAGCCAACCCGTTGCATCAATTGCTTCGGCGCTCGCCTTCGGGTTGTTGTAATAGCCCTTCATCACATTGTAGCCCCGGCAGCACAGCTCGCCCGAGACTCCGGGCTCGCATTGTTCGCCTGTGGCTGGATCGACGATCTTGACTTCTACTTCGGGCAGGGCGATCCCAACAGTCTGGGTGCGCAGCTCTACGCTGTCGAGTCGCGGCGTTAGCGTGATACCCGGCGATGCTTCCGTTAGCCCGTAAGCAATGGCCAGTTCGGTCAAATGCATTCGCTCCATAACCTTGCGCATTAGCGGCTCGGGGCAGAGCGCACCCGCCATTATCCCGGTCCTCAGACTTGAAAGATCGAAGCTGTGATAGTCCAGTTGCTCGAGCTCGGCGATGAACATCGTAGGCACACCAAAGAGTGTCGTGCAACGCTCGCGTTCGATGTACTCGAGCACACGCAGCGGATCGAACGCTTCGAGCGGTACGAGCGCGGCTGCGTGACTGTAAGCCCCCAGCACGCCGATCACGCAACCGAAGCAGTGAAAGAAAGGAACCGGCACGCAAATCTTGTCTTCAGGAGTTAGCGCGAGGCCTTCGCCAAGCCAGTAGCCGTTGTTCACAATGTTGCGGTTGCTGAGCATCACGCCCTTCGGGAACCCGGTGGTCCCGGACGTGTATTGCATGTTGATCACGCTGTCGAGTCGCTGGACGGCCATATGAGCGTCCAACTGTGCGTCGCTTATGCGCTCCGATCGCGGAAGCAGTGAGTCATAACGAATCATCCCGCCAGGGTGCTCATCGCCGATATAGATCACATTGCGCAGGAAAGGCAACTTTATTGAGTGCAGCGCCCCCTCGTAAGACGACCGGAGCTCGGGGAGTACCTCATAGATCGTCTCTACATAATCGACGTCGCGAACGCCCGCGACCGTGACCAGGGTGCTGCACTCCGACTGCCTGAGCAGATATTCGATCTCGCCAGCCCGCAAGCTGGTGTTCACAGTGACGAGCACGGCTCCAATCTTTGCAAGCGCGAACTGCAGCAGGACCCACTCTGGTATGTTGGGCGCCCACAAAGCCACGCGATCGCCTGTTTCGATGCCGATGCTGAGGAGCCCCTTAGCGACCTTTCGCGCAAGCCATTCAAGTTCGCTGAAATCGTATCGCAACTCCCGATTCGGATATATCAACGCCTCCCGGTTAGGATAGTCCCGCGCCAGCAGCGACAGTAATTCGCCGACGCCGACATCTTGATATGCGCGAGGTTTGTCGAAGCCTTTACCGGCCGGCATTGAGTGTCCTCTCAGCACTATTGTTCGATTCAATACTCGGAATTCTCATTCAATCACACTGTCATCATCTTGCGGCAAAGAACCGAAGTACCTCATCCATCGATTGACGTCACCAACGTCGACTTGTTCACCGTCTTCCAGCTTGGGCTGCGCCTCGGCGAGTTGATCAAGCACCCTTCGAAATTCACCAGACCGAATCACCCTTGCGCCCCGCGAGCGCACGAGGAAGGCGAGATGCCGGTCGGAGGTGACGACGGTCAACCCTCGCGGATTCGATGAGCTTTCGACAAGACTCTGGATTCGAGAGTCAGCATCAGAGCCGCGCTCCGCGTATAGAACCTTCACACCCTGGACGGCTGATCCTTCGGGCAAGGAACTATCGGGCCCTCCGTCGAAGACCACGCTCACGCGGGTTTTCTTCAGTCGAGCAAAGTCCGCCACTCTTCGAAGCAGCGCCCTTCTAGATCCAGATTTGTCGCGGTGCCACCCGACTGTCTGACCCATCACGTTATTGCCGTCGATTATGTACGCCACAACTTTGCAGACCTGCCGCTTCGCCGGCAATTCTAGTGCGAATTGTGATCGAATGAAAGTCGCTGGTGCGGTGTAATTGAAAGGCGCCGAGGGTCCTCCTTTTCTGGGATCTCGGCGCCTTACCACATCACGAATTGTGATGCAGGATTCTAAGGCCTGCGCGGAGGCATTTGTTCGCGACCGCCGCCGCGCGGACTTGAAGGAGGTGGTGTCGAAGGGGGACTTGCATGGGTCCCGCCACCGCCGCCAACAGAGCCTCCGCCCCTGGATCCTCCGCCGCCGGCCGTTGAGCCTCCACCGCTCGAGCTTCCGCCGCCAGATCCGCCATGGGGATAACCGCCAAGTGAGCCGCCGCCATTCCAGCGGTTGTAGGCGCGATACCAATAGGGATTGCAGACCGGGTAGCTCCATCCGTACGGGGACGAAAATCCGCCGGTGTACGGCAGGAACGTGTAGCATCTGCAAAACGGATCGAAGACCCAGGCGTTTGCGAGAAACGACATTCCGAGGCTGCGCCTCATCAAGGAATTGGATAGTTGACGGTTTGCCGCGATCAGGGTTCTCGCCCGCTCCTTGCTCCAGTTGTCCAGCTCATCGGTTAGCTTCTTATTGAGGCTTGCAACGGCAGCGGTGTCGCCTTCGGCTGAGGCGATCTTCCCGTCTTTGATCGTCGAGTTGCCGACCAGGACGCGTCCCTTGCGGACCGCGACCTCGCTTCTCCCGTCCGGGTCGACGTTGAACCGGTAGAGGCCGTCCCGAGCGATTTTGAACTGAGCTCTCGGGGTCTCAACGACAATCAAGTCATCGACTGCGGAGGCCTCAATGACCGCCGAGCCCCGCAGCAACTTGATTTGGTTCATGTCGATTCCGTCGAATAGGAAAACGAGCTCGCTGTTCTCTCCGAGCCTTAGGTAGCACCCAGGGTTGAGGAGTATTTCCACGCGAGCGCCTGGATCAGTTTTGATGGTGTCGTCCATGCGCAACTCGTCGCCCGCGAGCATCCTTTCGGGCATCGCGAGCGCCGTTTTGCTCGTCGCAGTGGCTTTCCCTTCAACGAAGCTAACAACGCCGGCCTTTGCCGAGACCACGTACTTGCTTTCTTCGTCGGGTGGGATTGGCCTGCGATCCTGTGCAATTACTGAACTAGCGGAGAGCAATAAGGCTGCCGTCGTGATAGCGATTCTAGTGACCCTCATTAGTTACCTCCATTTTGACGAAGCTGCAAGACGAGAGCGAGCTGCGCATCGTCATATCTGCGGGTCATCCTCTCGCCGACTCTTGGCGTGTACTCAGCTTCCCATCTGTCGCGATTATACTCCGTCGCAGGGGGATAGCAATCAGAAGTTGTCTGAACCGCCCTGAGCCGTCCGCGAGTCGGTCCGTCGTTCACGCCAGAATCATTTTGTGTTTAGCGGAACGATGCGGTAGACTGACCCTTGAAACGACCCCCGTTTCTTGCGCCTTTTTGCGGACGCAAGGCGGGGGTTTCTCCCTTGAACGTAGTTGATGGTAGGTTCAACGGTGTCGTTGCCTTGCGAATAGCCGCTTTGGGTCCGATTTGAACAGCGGAGCGCCCGAGCCCCAAATAACGTCGTCGCGCTTCCAACGAGCAGGATCTGGGTTCGGTTCGAGCAAGGTTTGTCATGAGTACGAAGTACGAAGAACGGCCGGACGAAGTAAGCCGATTCAGCGTCAGCACCAGCGCCGAGATAACGATTCAAATTGCTGAGCGCGACGGCCACCAGTTCATTCTGATCAAGGAGCAGCATCCGGCGGGAGCGGTCCCGACCACCGAGCAGACGATCGAGATCCCGGCGGCTCTGTTTCCCGAACTCAAGCGGGCGGTAGCGGTTCTCGAGGAAAACTTCGGCGACGAAGACGAGCCCGAGCAACGCTTCCAGCACCCAATCAGCTTCGCGCACGAGTCCGAGGCGGAGTTTGCCCGGATCCTCGACTTCTATCACATAGCCTGGCAATACGAGCCGCGCACTTTTGCCATCGAGTGGGATGAAGAAGGCAATGTTGCCAGCAGTTTTACTCCTGACTTCTACTTACCGGATCATCACATCTACATTGAACTGACGACCGCCAAGCAACCGCTTGTCACAAAGAAGAACCGCAAGATTCGAAGGCTTCGAGATCTCTACCCCGAGGTCAACATCAAGGTGCTTTATGCTTCGGACTATCGGAAGCTGATTGAAAAGTTCGCGGGCAGTGGCAGCTTCCAGGATGATGGAGCAAAAGGATGAGCGCGAGCGTTGCGATGTTGGGCCTCTCATCCAACGCTGAATCGCGCGAGCGGGAGCAGGGGAAACGTCCCAGTCCAAAAATAACGATCCCGAGTGATCTCCGTTTCCATCCTCAAGCCCTCAGCGTCAATGTTGGGAACCCTTGCGGATCCCCGTCGCCGCGATCCAAAGGACCCCGGCGCGCGAGACCCTTGCGGGCCTCTGCCATCACACTGAAGTTCCGCGTTCTCGTCTCCACTCCTTGCGAAGTTTCAACGATCCCGCGAACTAGAGAATTTCAACTTCAACCTCTCGGGATCGGGACCCGGTTGTTGCCAACCGAGCGGGTGAGATACTACCATACGAGATTTTTTTGTCAACAAAAAAGTGCACGCATGACCGAAATTTTTTATGAAAAGGTTTTTCAACGGGGAAACTGAGCTCGGAAAGGTGCTGATACCTCAGAACCGGCTCCAGGAGCGGATTTCAGGGCTTGGCCGGGAAATCTCACAAGCCTATGACGGAAAAGACCTTGCTATCGTTGCGATCCTGAAAGGCTCCTTCATCTTCGCAGCAGACTTGCTCCGAGCACTGACAATTCCATGCTCGATAGACTTCATGGGAATCTCTAGTTACGCCGATCAGCAAGGCTCCGGAGTCGTTCGCATAACCAAGGATCTTGACGAGAGTATCGCGGGCCGAGCGGTGCTCCTGGTCGAGGACATAATCGATACCGGCCTCACCGCCAACTACCTGCTCCACGCGCTCAAAAGGCGCGGCCCGGCAAGCGTCGACATCTGTGCGCTTCTCGACAAATCGGCCAGGCGGATCATTGACCTGCCGATAGCCTTCCGAGGCTTCGACATCCCGGACGTATTCGTGGTCGGCTACGGGATGGACTACCAACAGCACTATCGCAACCTGCCACACATCGCCATCCTGCTGACCAATGGCAGCAAAGCCGCGGTATAGCGACTTCCAATTCCTCTCGAGCCCCCGCCGCCAGGGCGTAGCGATCCCAATCGGCTCGGCCGGAAAGCCGGACGCTCAAAACGTTATTGTCTCTTGCTCGGCAATCAAGAAAATCGGAGTCCCTCCGCTGGAGATCGAGATCGCATGTGCTACCGCCTCCTGCCCTCCCGGTGAGCCCGCGGATTGCTTCAGGGCGTCGATGGAAGGGAAGTGCAGCTCCGCAACCCTGTAAAAAGGCGGGGTTTTCCCGTCAGGTGTGCCAAGCACCTTGGTGGCTACAAATTTGGTCACGCCCTTTATCTTTTCTTTGGCGAGGGGTACGTGATCTTCGACGTAAGCTTTTTCAAAAGCCGCCACGTCGGTCGGGTATGGGTAGATGACTACGAGTTTTGTTTCGGCCATGGCTCCTCCTTGGACGAATCTAAGCTTAAAAAGCATCCTGTCTTTCGCGCAGAGATGATGCTTTTACGCGGAATCTACTGTCGAGTCAACCTGCGTCATTGTCCGTTCTCCTCTTCTCTTTGTCGCGGCTCGTCATGCTTACGTACTCTCAGTACTGTTGCGAAGGCATCCGCATACACTCTCTCGAAGTCGCCGCTGTCGGTTGCCACTTGTAAGAAGTCGACGTGGTCATTGTCCGTGAACACATAATCCGCGCCGAAGCGGTCGCGAATCGAAGGAGCGGGATCGGCTTCGTTGCCCAGCGTGATGTCCGCGTATGCCTTCCATAGCTCAGGATCGCGATTGTACAGATAAGTGGGATCGAGCCCGACGATGTAGGTGTTCGTTGGGCTGTAGTAGAACAGCATCGGGAAGTCGTCCCAATCCGTGTTGAAGATCATCGAGCCCGGCGGCGTATTTCGAGCGATCCATTCGGCTGCGCCTCGGTACGCGAAGGGATCGGTCTCGCTCCGTACGTCTGCGCGCGCGCGTAAGACGGTCAGCCCCATCCCCGCAAGAAGAGCGACGGTCACAATCGCCGCCGCGATCGCCGCCAGCACGCGATCTCGCGTGCTGGCGAGCCACGCGAAGTTCACGCGTTCGAAGGTGAGGTTGAGCGTGAACGCGGCAAACAGAACGGCGAAGGGCGGCCAGTACTCTATGAAGCGTCGCGACTTGAATGTCAGCAACAACAGCAATATCGACACCATCAGGAAGAACAACGGCCGCGCGTCGCGCACGCGGTCCCGATATTGAAACGCCAGCATACCGACGAAGAAGATTGCGAAGGCGACTGCGCTGACTTCAAGCATCGCCCAGGTCTCATACGGATACCACTCGACGCCCACGTCTACCGAGTAGTTGGCGGTGCTCTTCATCAAGAAATGCTCGCCAAACAACGTGAGGTTCTTGGGAAAGTAAGGATTGATCACAAGCCCAGCTACAATTCCCACCGTCGAAGCCAGCACTGCCCACAGGTCTATTCGGCGTTCGGCAAGATAACGAGTGATCGAGTAAACGAAAGCGAACACAAACATCAGCGGGAACAGGCTGTACGACCAGACAAAAACAAACGATAAGAGAGCGAGCCAGACATGCTTTCGTTTGAAGATAAGGTAAGTTCCGACTCCGAGCAGCGCCAGCGATAGCGCGGGCGCTCGAGTCATCGACATCCGATAGAGAAAATGCTCGGAGCTCGCGACCAGGGGGGCGAGCCACAGCCACTTGAAACGAACCCGCCAGACAACCAGCAGCGCGAAGATTGAGGTGATACCGAGACTTGAGAAGACCGTCGCGGCCAGCTTTGCACCGAGTCTCAAATCGCCGAACGTGAACGGAATCAGCAGCACGTGAAACAGGTAATGGTGATCCACATAGTGCTGCTCGTCCAGCGTCGTCAGCGGCAACGCTTTGAAAGCGGGAAGGTGGGGAAAGTCCTCGCGGAGCATCGTCGCCCAACGAATGTGGTAGTAACCGTCGTTGTCGAGGATTGCCGGGCCTCCGAACTCGATCCATCGCATTACTAGAAGGACCACCACCAGCGCACCGAGAATCTGAAGAAGGGCCGCAAGACGCGGCCAGCGGAAGCGAGCGGATTGAAGACCGGGAGGCGCGGCAAGCGGCAGAGAGTGAGAGAGGCCGCGATGGTTCTCCACATCCACGTCAGTCTCCACAAACGATGTCTGACTCTGTTCGGACGTGTCGTCCACTCGCCTCCTCGGCGCGTCGCCTCTCGCCTTTACTTGATCCGTTCGGCGATCTGGTCCAGATGTTTGCTCAGCTCATCGAGCTGCTCGATGAACTTCTTCGATTGATCCGTGTTGATGTCGCGAAGCTCCGCGGCAAGCGACGATATTCGCTGTCGTATCGCGTCCGCGTCGCGACGCGCCTCCCCTTTGCTGAAAAAGCGATAGAAGGAAGATCCGATGCGGCGGTCGAGCTCATCGACATCCGACTTTATCTCGGCGAAGATTGCCGTAAAAGCAACGCGCTGAAGCCGATCGACCCGCTCTTCGCGCTCTTTGAGTCCGGCGGTTCGCTCACCGAGTTCTTCAGTGCGAGCTTCGATCTGCCGCGCGCGCCGATCGAGTTCGCGTTCGAGCGTCTCGGTGCGAGTGGCCAGGACCGATGCCTGCTCCTCGACTTTTCCGATCTGGTCGGCCGCCCGCGTCGCTCGCGTTTCGACTTCGCTCAGCTTGGCGCCAAGTTGCTTTTGCAGACCTTCCGCCGTCTGCCTCGCGGCTTCGGCTTGTCCCATCACTTCACCGGTTCGCGCTTCGGCGACCCCCACGCGTGAGCCGATATCCGAGAGCTGGCCGGGCAAGGTTTGCTCGAGCTGCCCGGTCGCGCTTCGGAGCATGCTCAGCTCGTTGCGTTGGCTAGCGATGATCCTGTACTGCTCCTTGAATCTCCGGTTGCTGTGGTAATCGTCTTCGTCAAGCTGGTTCTCGAGCGTGCTGACGCGGGCAACCAGCGCTGCTTCTCGTGAAGCGCCCGAAAGAGTGTTCTCCGTACGTCCGTTGTTTTCGCCGGCATCGCTCGCAGGTCGCTCGGGCGTCCCTCCGAACAGCAGATTGCTTCGCATGAACGAGATCTGCGACGGGGGATTCACACGTTCACTCGACAGGTCGAGGGCATAAACTGCGGCCCAAAACACGAACACTAACACCGAAGCGAAGACTGCCAGCCGCAGGAATCCTCGATGTACGCGTGACAGCAACTTGAACGGTTCGTCGAAGAACGGCGGCGTGGTTATTTCGCTACGCTCCGGGAATGAGTTGAGCGCACCGACCCAACTGGACGCCGAGCCTTGTTGCGGATTGTCAACGGCTCCCTCGGGTGTGGCGCCTCTCATTCGGCGCCTGAGATAAGGGGCGACGAACGTGGTCACGTACGCCCCCAAAAAAACGACCGATAGGAGCCCAAGCCACGCCAGTCCCCAGGCCTTCATCGACTCATCAATCGAGCCTAGATACGCGCGATACAATCGTTGGTCGCGTTCCCTCAAGTAGGGCTCCACCAGCCAGACGCCGAGGAATCTCTCGTTTGCGGAGTCGGTCAGCCTGCTCACTTCCTGATCGATACGGTCTTCGGAGTAAATTCGATTGCGGTCGAAGTAGTACTTCAGCCAGTCGCGAAAGCCCCCGGGGTCCTGGCCGGCGTCGAGGTACTCGTTCAGAATCGGTATTGAATCGCGCCAGGCTGCATCGCTTCGAGAATCGAATCGAGAGGTTATCCATCTGCCTGGCCCGTTGCGCAAATACCGCTCGTAGTCGCGTTGGAACTTCGCGTCCTTCATCAACCAGTTCGTCTGGAGCCATTCGTTGTAACTCGCGGCGTTCACTTCTCGCTCCTTCATAAACTGTCCGAGCGAGGTTGTGTGGCGCACGGGGTTATTCCCCTCCTTGCTTCGGACTGCCAGAAATGTAAGCAGCGCGGAGACGACGACGATCAGAAGCGTCGCGGGCAGCGTGATTCGCCACGCGCGATAGAACCTGCCTCCGAAGACGACCGACAAAGCGAGCATTGGAGTCGCGAAGAAGAATAGGAAGATGAAAGCGAACAGAAACGCGGGCTGTTCGTGTGGCAACAAAGGGTTCCAAAGTTTGGGGACCCGAGCAAAGCGAACGAACAGCATGGTCACCGACAGCATCACGGCAAGCGCGAGCTGCTGTCCGGCGACGAGCATCACGAATATCGAGATGCGAGCGCCCCACGCGTTGGCCTGAAAGCGTCGCAGCAACGAGCGATTCAGTCTCTCATCCACTTCATGGCGCAACGCCGCGAAGTCTTCATCGGTTGATTCAAGCTGCACGCCGCTCAACTCGCCTCGCAAGCGGGCCAACTTCACCGTCGCCGCAAGCTTCTGAAACGGCGACAATCCGCGTGCGCCCGTGTCGAGCGCTGCCAGGTATTCGCGTAGCACATCCGTATCTCGCGTTATGACTGTTTCCATGATTGTGCTGTTGGGGGGGGCTGGGGTTTGGGGAAGGCTTCGCCGCGCCAACCCCTAACCCCTGATCCCCAACCCCTACTCTTTACGTCTGAAAATTCTGAACCACTCTCAGCTCCTCGCCATTCACTGCGTCTACGTGCACCGTCCACGAAAGCGACTTGCCGGCGACTATCTCCCATGCCAGGTGCACTTCAACCGCGTCGGCTTTTTCGATCGGGAGAACGACCAGACGCTTGACGCTTACTTCGCTCGGCGCGCCGATTTGAGCTTGCTGCTGCCGTCCAGCGATGTCAGTGTAATTGAAGGTGCGACCAATAATCTTCTTAGCCGCTGCCTCTCTTTCCAACGCGGGCTTCAAAGGCAATTCGACAACGGGAACAAATCGATCGTCGAGCTGTAAAAGCGTTCCACTCTTGTCGATGATGATGACCATTTCACCGAAGCTGCCAGCCACCGGATAAGCGTAGCTGACTTGCTGAAAAGTCAGTCGCCGGGAGTCGCCTGATTCGTCGGCGCTGATCAGCGAGACTGACGCAGGATCGACTGCAAGCAGGTCGCGCCATCGATCGATGAACACCTTCACCGCTTCTCGAAGCGCGAATGATTCATCACCGGGGTCGGGCTTGTAATCGAGTATTCGTATCCCGCCGGACACGCCGACCAGCGAGCGAGGCGTATCGGTTATCGGATAAAAATCCGGAGGCGTTTGCACAACGCCATAGGCGTCAAGCATTCGCCTCCATTCGCGCTCCGCCTTCGATCGGCGGTCGACCGAGTCCTTTATGATTGCCGGGTAGTTCTGCCTTGTCGAAACCTGAGGTGAGACTCCGTACCAGGTCAGAAGGACGGCTGTTAGAAGACAATTGATAATCAGCAAGGTCATACGAGCACAGAAGCGGACGCGCGCCCGTGTGCTCATGTGCGGCGCGCGACGAATGGCTCAATACTTCATTATTCATGCTTTCAAATCGGTGAGCAAGGAACGTGCGGTCACCGGAGGTTACTTTGATTGTCCGACAAACTTCAGTTCGTCGGCAGGGGCCGCTCGCGCCGGCAAATTGAAGTCTGACGGACATCAATAGGTTCAACCGGAATCCAACTTGCTATAATCACCGTCGAATAAACGTGTAGATCGGGCGGGTAGCGGAGTCCTTTTGTGCGATTCGATCTGTTTAGAAAACTCCGACGAAGAAAGCGACGCGCCGCCACGCTCTCGGAGGAAGACCGTGCGCTCGATTTGAACAATCCGTTTCCGGACACCGTCGTTATCCCGTTTCAAGACGTCCTCGATTTGCATTCGATCCCGCCGCGTCAGGTTCGCGACGTCGTCGAAGGCTATATCGAGGAAGCTCGCGAGCACCGCGTTCGTTGGGTTCGCATTATTCACGGCAAGGGGATCGGAACGCAGCGCGAGATTGTTCGAGCCATCCTGTCTCGAACGTCCTATGTGGCTGATTTCCGAGATGCGCCCTCGGATGCCGGCGGCTGGGGCGCCACCCTTGTGACGCTCAACATCGGAGATGAGTAGTCGAGACGCTGCTCCTTGAGGGCGGCGACTCAGTTTCGGTGGCATGTAATATGTCCCAGCCTCACGTTGCGCATCCACCGCCGCTCTATGCTAGATTTATGGCTGCCATGAGACGTTCGATCATCATCGATTACGCAGTTATGCTTCTGCTCGCTTTGGTGCTCTCGGCTTGCGCACGGCCCGAGGAGAACGCGGCCACCTCGAACAGCAACGCTGCGGGCCAGGCCAATAGCAACTCCGCTTCGACGCAGGGCCCGCCTGACTCGATGACGCCGTCACCCGGGACGCCGTTGGTAGTGCAGCAACTGCCCGCACCTCCGGCCAAGCCTCCAGACGCCGCGACCCAGCCGGCTGCCAAGCCCACGGGAGACAAAGCGGTTGGCTCGGCCGAGCGGGCCCCTAAGCTGGTTGCGCCGGAGAAGCGAGTAGATTTTGGCAAGCAGCCACAGGACAAGAACCTCATTCGCGCGATAGCGATCCGGAATGGCGGCAGAGCCGACCTCAAGATTGAATCCGTGGTGCCGAGTTGAGGGTGCACCACTGTGGACTTCCCAAAAGTCCTTCGGCCTGGTCAGGCCGGAAAGATCAAAGTGAAAGTTGAGACTGGCAAGGCACCCGGCGAACACGTCAAGTCAGTGACCATCAAATCAAACGATCCCAACGACCCGTCTCACATTGTGCAGTTTGTGTTCGACGTGAAAGGATGACCAGCGGTCACTGCGCATGCCCAATCAAAAAGCAGATTACGCCGACATGCTCTCAGCACTGGGAATACGGTTGCAGCCCAACGCGATTCGAAAACTCACCAAATTGCTTGGCAGCAAAGAGGTGATCTCTCTTGCGGCCGGCGCGCCGAGCCACGAGACATTCCCTCTCGAAGAACTCGCCGAAATCGCCGCGCGCGTCATTCGTGAGCGCGGGTCATCCGCGCTTCAATACGGACCGACGAGGGGACAGAGTGCGTTGGTCGAGGCTGTGGCCGGCGTTCTTCACTCTCGCGGCCTGACAACGACGAAACCGTCTGAAATCGTGATGACCTCGGGCTCGCAGCAGGGACTCGATTTGATCGCGCGAGTCTTGTTGGACCCCGGCGACGTTGCGATGGTTGAGCTGCCCAGCTACATCGGCGGGATCATAGCGTTGCACAACGCAGGCGCCGAAATGATCGGCGTGCGGCAGGATGACGACGGCATCGTGACCGCGGACCTGCGCGAGAAACTCGATCGCGCGTTGGCGACGGAGCGTCGAGTCAAATGCATCTACACGATCCCGAACTTTCAGAATCCTTCGGGAGTCACACTCGCCGCCCACCGGCGGCGTGAACTGCTGGACGTCGCCGACGAATATGACCTGCTGATCGTCGAGGATGATGCTTATTTCGATCTTGCCTTCACCGAGGAGGCCGCCAGGTTGGCCCCGCTCGCAGCCGAACGCCCGGATCGCGTGGTCTATCTAGGCACTTTTTCAAAGGTGCTGGCACCGGGGTTTCGGACTGCCTGGCTTCGTGCGCCTGAAGAGCTTTCTTGGAAGGTCGAAATCGCCAAGGAAGGCGCGGACCTGTCTTCGAGCGTGCTCGATCAGGCAATCGTCAGCGAAGCGATCCGCGAGGGTCTGATCGAGCGACGGCTTCCCGGACTGAGGCGGTTCTACGAAGTTCGTTGCCGCGCGATGCTTGAGGCGCTCGAGCAGTTCGCCCCGGCCGGATCGCGCTGGACGAAACCGACGGGAGGATTTTTCATCCTGATGGAACTTGCAGGCGAAGCTGACGCATCCGCGATGTTGCCCGACGCAATCGACCATGGCGTCGCATATGTTCCGGGACAACCGTTCTTCGTCGACGGGAGCGGCGCCGGCACATTGCGCCTTGCATTCTCAAAGGAATCCCCCGAGGCTATTCGCGCCGGAGTCGAGCGTATGTGTAGCGTATTCGCGGCAATGACGTCTTCACGGGTGACACGCAGCGTCACGGAGCGGTGACAACTGCCGTCAACCCCCGACGCGAATCGATCATCTCCCGCAAAGCCGTCACTAATCCCTCGGTCAATTTCAAGCAGAGCAATCGAGTCGCTTCCTTCATTGTGGCAGAACCCAGAGAGCGGTCCTACCCGATACTGCCAGCTTGAGCGCCAATTTCTCGTGCCTACAGAACACTACCATTCACAGAGATTTCGTAGTCGGTTTCTGGAACGGCAATTGATAACTTGAAGAGCGCCCCCGCCAATAGCACTAATAAGCAGTTATCCTGTCGCACTCGCGCCCCCTTCAACCCCCGGGCGTACGAGGCCCCGATTAGCTCCCCAGGCCGCCGCGTCGATGATAGAGGTTGGGCATCTCCTCCGTCGTCGATGCGGCGGCTGTGCCGTTTTCAGGGTTTATTTTTTGATGGCGGTCGATTGAGGAGTCGCAGGCCGCGTTGCAGTTGCAACGACCAGACCCTTGTTCGTCGCGAGCACGAGCGTGTCGCCCGAGAACACGGGTTCGGCGACGATCTCGAACTCCTTATCGAGTTGGTACTGGTTGACCCGGCGCCCGTCGGCGTTCAAAAACACCGCGACGTAATCCCCTCTCAGCGGCGCCACGAGACTGGCGTCGCCCCGAATCAGCGGAGCAGCGGTGATTCGGTTCTCCAGACGACGCTTCCAAATCCTGTCCCCGGTTGAACGCGACAAGGCGTAAACGAAATTATCGAACGAAGCGACAAGCACGCGGTCGCCGACCACAACCGGCGAAGCTTCAACCGCGGCGCCTGTTCGTGCCCGCCATCTGAGCTTGCCGGTCGCGCGGTCCACCGAATAGACGTAGCCGTCGCCCGCGCCGAAGTAGATCGCGCGCTCGTCCACCGCAGGCTGGCCGATAATCCTGCCTGTCGCCTGGTGCTTCCAGATCACCTGCCCGCGCTCGCGTTCAATCTTACGCAGCGCGCCATCATTGCTGCCAAAGTAGATCGATTCCTCTGAGATCAGAGCGTGACCTTCGACGACGTCTTGAGTCTCGACCTTCCAAACGATGTCGCCGTTGTTAGAGTCGACTGCGTAGAACAACCCGTCTGCGCTCCCGGCATAGATGCGATCGCCCCCCAACTCGAGAGGCGATGAGAACGGCCTCGGATAGTCCTTCAGCCAGAGAGTCAACCCTGTCGCTTTATCGATTGAGCGCAGCGAACCTCCAACCTCCGATCCGTCGTCGGCGACCTTGCGCGATGCCAGATAAACCGAGTTGCTTCCGACCGCGACCGATGAGCTTATTGTTCCGCCGGGTTCGCTTGTCCAAAGCAACGCTCCCGTTTGCCGGTCCAGGCACACAAGCCTCCCGCCGGCCAGCGGCAGAAAAATTCGCGCGGCGTCGACCGAAGGCGGAAGCAATGTCGCTTCGTCGGTCAGGTACTGCCAGGCGCGCTTGAAGGGGAGCGCGAGTTGCGATGTGGAAGTCGCTCCCGCTTCAGCGATCGCTTGCTGCGCTTCCTGACCTCGCTCTTGCTTGGCCTGGGCCTTTCTCTCTTTCTTGCTTTGCTTCGCGGTTTGGGCCGCAGCAGGGATGAAAATGATCAGCGCGAGGACGCCCGAAACCAGCTGCCTATTGAACGGACTACTCATCTGTCGAGAATTCTATCCGCGTGGGGAGTAAACCGCCAATAACCTTAATAGCGGACTTCAATACAAAGGCGGCGGTTGAACTTGCGACTATGAGCATCGACGTTCGGAAAAAGGCTGGCACCAGACGAGGCGGTGCCGGCGGTACTTGGGCGAAAATAACTTTTGATCGCCAAATCGCCGCTATCGCAATCATTCACAACGCGAGTACAATCTACTCTGATGATGGAGACCTAGAAAAACTTGGTAAGCAACACGGAATCTCTGTTGTGCGCACTTGGGAGTTGCCATTGCCAAAGGCGAAGCAGGCCCCGCTTCCGTTTGAACCGCCAACATCAACACCTACGCCGAAGAAACCGAGGAGCAAATGAAAAAGAGCAAACCACCATCAGTAGCACAGGGCGAGTCTGAATACGAGCGATTCGAGCGGCTCGCAAAGCGAATTATCTCCGTACCAAAGAGCGAGATAGACAAACGCGAAGCCGAGTACAAGAAGGCCAGAAAAGCCGCGAAGAAACGGAAGGCAGCGTGACGCGATTACCAAAGCCATTCCTAGCTTAAACAAAACTGTTGTCAGGTGGCCTCGTGGATATTGACATACGAGTAGTTGAAGCATATTACGTCGAAGCTGGTGTTATTTTGGCGGTGTTCATATTGTTGTTAGGTTGGTCCTTGAGGGGCAAGATCAAAAACTCTAAGACTCTCGATAGACTTGCGCTTGCGCTCCCGATCGCCTGGATGATTCTGGGAGCCCTATGGACCTATCTGCGCATTACCGGTATCGTGTCGGTGCCTTGGTAGCGAACGGCGCGCTTGAAACACGTTTGAGAATTGGCCGCGCTAAAACCTCTCTGCATCGTCCAGCGTCGGCTGTCCTATGATCCGAATAAGCTGAAGCGCCGACGGTTATGTAAAGCCCGTCAGCTCGCCGTTTGTTTTAACTAAGATCAATGAACTGATCGGCTTAGATGCGGTGCTGCTCGCTAGGCGAACCGTAGCTGGGTTAATCAAGCATATAATTACCCAATAAAGGACAGGCTATCGTCGGAGCAGGTAGAACCATCGCGGAAAGGGATCGCATTCCACTCTCAGCAAGTCCTCAACCACAAGTCCGGCATTCATCGCAGCCAGGAAAGCGGCGCGCGTCGCCTCTCGCCATTCGGTTCCAAGTTTCGGCTCGCGTTCTTTCAGAGCGTTGATGTTGTGTGGAATCTCGATTGTGCTGGTCGCGGATGAGAGCCTGCTCTCGAACTCGGCAAGCCGCGGACGCGCATCTTCGCTGTACACGAGCGCGGCTTCAAGAATGCTTGCGTCCTCGAGCCGGGCGCTGGGGCCGGACAGCACAGATCGCCGTCGCGCGGCGGAATCGATGGAGTGAACAGATCGCTGTTCCGAGATTCGCTGCTTCACGCGGTCGCTGTTCAGAAGCCACCGGACCCACAGCCGGTCCGTGCCGAAGCCTTGATGAAGGGGGCTGGAGGTCTCTTCGCCGTAGAAGTTCACGATGTAGCGGTTTGAGATCACTCCGAGTTTGGTGAAGTTCAAATGCGCGTTCAAGCTCTGAAGCGGATCAAACGTCCAGGTGATCTCGTCGAGTCCGCTTTCGATCGTACGCTCGCGTTGCGCAAGCTTCAGGTAGAAGCCCGCTTGAAAGTTCCTGTATTCCGGTTTCACCGCGAGCATATGCGAGTGCATTGACGTTCGGCCTTCTTCAAAAGCAGGAAAGGCATACGCAAAGCCGATCATGAGGCCGTCTTCGAACGCGCCGAGTAGTATGCCCCCCGCGTGTTGGGTGGCGATGAGCGTGGCTGCGGGAACGATGTCGAGATCGCTGAAGCTCCACGCCTCTTTCTGCAGGTCCTCGATCGCATGAAACTCGGCTTCGCCACGGACCTCACGAATGTAGAATCGGTGTTCGTTGATCTTCCACTCGAACATAGAGCTTTTCGTGTTTCCTTGTAGGCTCGATTCGATTGTGCAGTCTAGCTGCCACCTTTCTCGTTGCCAAGTTTGCCCGTACGAACCACGGAAGCGTACCTGGGAGCGCAGGCGGCTCGCCTGCCTGTTTTCGCAGCGCAGCGCAAGCGCGAACCAGCAG
>DATIFP010000089.1:0-18421 GCA_035455165.1 Blastocatellia bacterium | reverse complement strand
TCGAAGAAGAGCAAACCGGTATCCGGATCAAAATTCTTGTCGTTGAACATCATCGGTATGTCGAAGTCAGGAAAGGTGGGCAGACGAAAGCCGGTCGTCTCGTTGCCGGTGTCAAACTGATTGAACAGCAGGTAAAACCCCGCGAGTCCTTTGTAGACGTTCTGGGCGGTGAAATCGACGCGGTGGTCGTGATACCAAAGAGTGCTCATCGACTCCTTGATGTCGCCCGTCGGAGCAAAAGGCGGCGTGCTGAATCCGGCAAGCACATTCGGATAATGCTGGTCATACCACCTCGTTTGTCCAAAGAAGTCGCAAGGGAAGCCATCGCTTTCCGAGGGAGTATGGCCGTTGTGCAGGTGAGTCGAAACCGATTGAATTCCAAATCCTCCGTTGTTCGCGGGCAGATCGTTGAAGTTTCGAACCAGTATGGGCTGGCCATACTGTGCTACATAAGTCTGACCCGGGACCGTGCCGTTGAACGTCCAAAGTTTTTGCAGTGGAAGCTCCGGATGCATGCTAAGAGTGGCTTCCTGTTGATGGACGATATAGAACTTTTGCGGTGGAAGCGTTGTTAAAGCCTGGTGAGGCCGCGTTCGGGCTTCGCCGGCTGCGGTGTTTGGGCTGACAGTCGGCGCTGGCGTCAGCGAAGTCACAGATTGGGCGATCGGTGGGATGGGCAGGGGTTCTACGTACGGCGTGGTCGGCGGGCTGACCGGTGTTCCACTCCGCCCATAAAAACCGAAGCAGTCATCGCCGAAACTCCCGCCGCCGCCGAATTGTGGAGCGCGTGCGCTCAAGCCATTCTTGGGTATGAGGAAACCGGCGCTTGTCAGCAGCCCCAACCTCATCAGGTCCCGTCTGCTCAACTGGGCCGCTATTAGCTCGCGCCGGTTCTTGGATGCGTCCAAGATCTCCTTCTCTCTCCTTCTGTTTTTTTTTGAAATGTTCGCCATTTGGTTCCTCCTTTAGTATTGGACAAGCGCAGCGGAGGCAGTTCAGATCTGAGCTGCCCGTTGAAATCCCAACCACAGGATTCTGGGGTTCGGCTGGGACCACTCAATCGGAGGGAATCTGCATGCTCGCGGGACTTCCTTCGTGCCCGACTCGACGAACTAAGTGCAGATCGCTCCCCCAGGCACACAGATATCTAGTTAATCCCAGTTGCCCTGATAGTTTTTTGTTCTTGAGACTCTTAAGACCTTGGAGGGGATACAATTCCCCCAAGTGAGTCTGAAGCTGCACTCAGTGCTGTGAGAGTTGTTCTAGTCTCCGTTCGAGACTGTAGCAGGATGGCTCCAACACCGACCGTCAACATCCCTCCGCTGCCATCCCCTGCAACGGGCGATGATCGAGCTTGAGATCGGCTGAGGCAAAAAGATCGTCCCTTAACCAGCACAAATTCTCAGAGGCTAAGAGGCGGGACGAGTGTATTACAGGACATTGCGAGTGTCAAGGACAAACCTCACAAAAGAACGTATCAAACATCATATTCGAATGGGGTGAGTCGGCCTCCGCGTATCTCCTGATCCTTCGGCTCGCGTTTGTAATTTGCTATGCTCATTCGTCCGTCCTCCATTGCACGGTGGTGTGTTTGGGACACACAATCCTGAATCGGGGTATGACTGAGGTCACGATGAACTGCCCATTTCCCTCGGGGCGAAACCGTTCGTCCGTGCGGGTGGGCGCAAGAACCCGCGTAGCGGGCCGCCCGCTACGCAGGCTCGCGCCGAAATCTCAATCCAGATACATAAAATCAAAGGAGATGTTTCGAGGCGTAATCATTTCAAACCCGGCGAGTTGCCCATAGCTTCCTTCCACAGATCGGGGTAGTCGGTGAACCCCCCGTCGATTCCTAACGCAACGAACTTCCTGATGTCGGTGATGATGGCCGCGCGAACGGTTGAGCCGTTCAGCGATTCATCAAGCGGCCGTCTTGCATTAGCCGAGGTTGTGCCTCGAAATGTGTACGGGTGAATCACCAGACCCGCTGCGTGAAGCGTCGAAACGTCATCGGCCGTCTTCAGCAGACTCTTACTTGGCCCGGCTCCTTTCGCGTACTCGGCGATCTCAGCCGCGAGCTTTGGCGTAATCGCCGCAGTGTCCTTCTCGCGCCCGGCTGTTTCCATCGGCAGGAGTTGAACTCGTGCAAAGCCCGGCGCAAGCTCGCGCATTCGTAGCAGCGCTTCCTTGTAAAACGACTGGATGAAAATTCGATCACGTTTGACCGGCCGATCGAAGCCGTGCGCTTTGAGCGTCTCCGCAAGCCTGGCAGCCATATCGAAGCCGAGCGAGCTGTAAAACGTAAACTCTTTCAACTCGATGTACAGCCCCGCGCGATCGCCTACGAGCTGTATGGCTTCCTCCATGGTCGGGACTCGCAGCCCTGCGAACGACTCACGCGCCTGAAAAGGGTTCGCTCGATTGAACCACGAGCCCGCGTCCAACCGCTTAATCTCGGCGAGCGTGAAGTCGATCGTGTACCACCCGCGTTTTGGGGCGCCGGTCACTTCAGGATCGCGCAGCGTCGCGCGCTCGGGAAACACCGAAGCCGCGTTCGTCGTTCGCGCGAGATCGGGATCGTGGAGACAGATCAATACTCCATCCTTCGAAAGCTGCAAGTCCTGCTCGACGAAATCAGCGCCCTGCTCGAGAGCCATCTTGTATGCGGCGATGGTGTGCTCGGGCGCGTACGCGGACGCTCCGCGATGGGCAATGAGCAGGGGTCTTCTGTCCGCGGCCGTATTCCGGCCGGCAACGTCCTTTGTGAAGGTTGATGACATCACCGTTGTCGCCGCAATCAGGCAGCCAAAGAGAACTCTGAAGACCGCAGGTTTATGGATCATATCATCGATTCGTTTCTTCGAACCGCGAGAATATAACAGCAGTGTCATCGCATCAAGCAGTCACAGCCGTGCGCCCTTCTTTCAGTTTCAACTCTCTGCGCAATCTCTGTGTCCTCTGCGTCTCCGCGGTGAATGTTTAGGAGTCATTTTCACCGCAGAGTCGCGGAGCACGCAGAGGTTGCGCAGAGTAGACTATCTGCTATTGCTTTCCTCCCCGGCATCGCGTAGCTCGGCGAGCGGACTTCTGATAGAATCCGCCCTCTCTACTAATCCCAGTCACAGTGGAAAAACAGGAGGTTCGCCATGCGAAGAAGAACATTCGCGTTTGCGGCCGCGTTTTTGATCGTTGCCTCAGCCGTTCAGTATGGACAGACAAATAAACGATCCGGCTACTTGATGCCGCCGAAGGTAATCGTCGACATTCTGGATGCGCCGCCGACGCCCAGCGTCGTCGTCGCGCCAGACCGCCGCACCATAGCGTTGCTCGAGCGCCGCAGCATGCCCACGATAGCCGAGCTCGCCGAACCGATCCACCGAATCGCCGGCGCGCGCATCAACCCGAAAACGAACGGGCGCCAACAGCGCGGAGGCAGCGTCATCGGCATCACCTTGAAATCGATCGCCGATGGCGCCGAACGAAAAGTCACTGTTCCGCCCAGCCCTAACATAGGCAACGTCAGCTTCTCGCCTGATGCGAAGCGATTGTCCTTCACGAACACGAAGCCAAACGGCATCGAGTTGTGGGTCGCCGATACCTCGACCGGACAATCTAAGCTCATCAGCGGAACTGACCGGCTGAATGCCGCGGCCGGCGATCCGTGCGACTGGCTGAAGGACGGAGTGACATTGCTTTGTCAGTTGGTGCCGGCGGGTCGCGGACCGGCCCCGGCAGAACCGGCGGTGCCCACCGGGCCGAACATCCAGGAGAACTATGGCAAGGCCGCGCCCACCGCGACCTTCGAAGACATGATCAAGACCAACCATGACGAAGACCTCTTTGATTACTACTTCACCAGCCAGCTCGCGACGATCGACAGCGCCACCGGGCGCAAGACGTTGATCGGGCGGCCCGGAATCCTCGAAAACGTAACGCCCTCGCCGAGCGGCGAATACGTGCTGGTCTCGCGAATCAAACGCCCGTTCTCGCGGCTTGTGCCGATGAGCGGATTCCCGAAGGACGTTGAGGTCTGGAGTCGCCGCGGCGACGTCGTCAAGAAGATCGCCGACCAGGCGTCGAGCGAAGGCATTCCGATAAACGGAGTGCAGACCGGGCCCCGCGGCGTTCGCTGGCGTCCTGATCAGCCGGCGACGCTGACCTGGAGCGAAGCGCTCGACGGTGGAGATCTCAAGAACAAGGTTCCGTTCCGTGACAAGGTTATGTCCCTCGCGGCGCCATTCACCGCGCCGGCGGAGGTCATCAAGACCGAATGGCGATTCGGCGGAATCGCTTACACCGAAAAAGGTGTGGCTCTATTGAGCGAGTCGGATCGCGCGTCTCGTCGAACGCGGACGTGGATTCTCGAAGCGGGCGCCGAGCCGCGCAAACTCTGGGAGCGCCGGCAGCAGGACGCCTACAACGCACCCGGCACGCCGGTCGTCAGGAGAGACGGCGGGGGCGGCGGCGGACGAGGCGGCGGGGGCGGCTTCGGCGGGTTTGGAGGCGGTGGCGGATTGATCATTCAAAACGGGGATTCAATCTTCCTGAGTGGGCAAGGCGCTTCGCCTGAAGGAGATCGGCCGTTCATAGATCGGCTGGATCTCAAGACATTGAAGACGGAGAGGCTGTTCCGGTCCGCTGAGAAGACCTATGAGGCCATAGTCGCCCCGCTGGACGACGACGCGAAGATGCTGCTCACCGAGTACGAGACCCCCTCGGAGGCGCCGAACTATTTCGTGCGCGACGTCGCCGCCGGAACGAAGCGGCAAATAACTCACTTCAAGGATCCGGCGCCGCAATTCGCCGGCGTCGAGAAGCAATTCGTTACCTATGAGCGAAAAGACGGAGTGAAGCTTTCCGGAACGTTGTACCTTCCCCCCGGCTACAAGAAGGGCGAGCGGCTGCCGCTGGTGATGTGGGCGTATCCGCGAGAGTTCACTGATACGGACACCGCAAGCCAGGTCTCAGGCTCACCGTATCGATTCACTCGCGTCGGTGGCATATCTCACCTGTTTCTTCTCACCCAGGGCTACGCGATCTTCGACAACCCGACGATGCCGATCGTAGGACCGGGCGAGACCGCGAACGACACTTACGTCGAGCAGCTTGTCGCGAGCGCGGAAGCTGCCGTAAACAAGGTAGTGGAGATGGGGGTTGCGGATCGCGATCGCATTGGGGTTGGGGGTCACAGCTACGGGGCGTTTATGACGGCCAACCTGCTCGCTCATTGCGACCTGTTCCGCGCGGGCATCGCTCGAAGCGGCGCGTACAACCGGACGCTCACGCCGTTTGGGTTCCAGAGCGAACGGCGGACTTTCTGGGAGGTGCCGGAGATTTATGGGAAGATGTCGCCGTTCTTTTACGCTAACAAGATCAACGAACCCATCCTGCTGATTCACGGCGAAGCCGACGACAATTCCGGGACGTTTCCGATCCAGTCGGAGCGGTTCTACATGGCTCTGAAAGGACACGGCGCAACGGTGCGATATGTCACGCTTCCGTTCGAGGCCCACGGCTACACCGGGCGTGAGTCCGTGCTGCACACGCTGGCTGAAATGGTCAGCTGGATGGACAAGTATGTTAAGAACGCTACGCCAAGGGGTGAGGCGAGAGCGGCGTCGAAGTAGCAGGCTGACATCAGATGACGGGACAACCGCAGGCGGGCTGATGAATTCAGTCCGCCTCGGTCCTCTGCTTCGAAAAGCAAGGCAATGCCTCGTCCTCAGCGGTTCCTCCTTCAAACCGCAGGGACGCAAGGCGGGAGGGTGAATCAATGGTTCGAAAACTGACATCCCTCGTCATCGCAATAGTGTTCGCGTGTACGGGATTCCATTCTCTTGGACAGGAGCACAAGGCCCCGCCGGCGACACGAATCGACAACGTCACCGAAACGCTTCACGGAGTGACGATCTCCGATCCTTACCGCTGGCTCGAGGATCAAACCAGCCCCGAGACCAGAGCGTGGATCAACGCTCAGAACGAGTACACCGCTTCGATGCTCGGGAGGCTTTCCATTCGAGACCGGATACGCGCGCGGCTCACGCAGCTACTGAAGATCGATACCATCAATGTTCCAAGAGAGCGAGGCGGCCGCTACTTCTTTTCGAAGCGGCGCGCTGATCAAAACCAGTTGGTGATATACGTCAGAAACGGATTCAATGGTAAAGATGAAGTGTTGATAGATCCGAACACGATGAGCGCCGATCAAACGACATCGGTCCAGATTCAAGATATCTCGGAAGACGGCAAGCTGCTGGTCTACGGCGTGCGCCAAGGCGGAGAAGACGAAGTTACCGTCAAGCTGATGGACGTCGATACCCGCAAGGATCTTCCCGACCGACTGCCAAAGGGCCGCATCGGAGTTTCGCTCAAGCCGGACAAGAGCGGGTTCTACTATTCGCGATTCACCAACAATGTCGGCGGGCGGATCTACTATCACGCGATGGGCTCGGACACTTCCAGCGACGTGGAGGTCTTCGGCAAAGGTTACGGCCCACAGGTCTTCGTGGGCGGCAATGTTTCGCCCGACGGACACTATCTCTTATTATTCGCGAGCCACGGGTCGGCGGGCGACAGGACCGAAATCTATTTCCAGGATCTCAAGACGGGCGGGCCGATCACCCCGCTGGTCAACGACATCAGTGCGAGCTTTTCACCGGACATCGCCGGCGATCACCTCTACCTGCTCACCAATTGGAATGCGCCGAATCGCCGAATCCTGGACGTCGATTTGAAGAAGCCGGCGCGCGACAACTGGCATGAGCTTGTTCCCGAAAGCGGGTCGGTAATAAACGGAGTGTCGGCGGTCGGCGGCAAGGTGTTTGTCAGTTATCTCGAGAATGTCGCAACAAAGATCAAGGTCTACGACCCGTCCGGCAAGCTGATTCGGGAGATTGCCTTCCCGACCCTTGGGAGCTCGAGCGGCCTGATCGGCGACTGGGATCGCGACGAAGGCTTCTATACGTTCAGCTCATTCGCGCAGCCTACTACCATCTATCGCTATTCGGTTGCTTCGGGCAAGCAGGAAGTGTTTGCGCGCATCAACGTCCCGATTCAGAGCGATCAGATCGAAGTTAAGCAAGTGTGGTACGAGTCGAAGGACAGAACAAAGATCCCTATGTTCCTGGCTTACAAGAAAGGGCTGAAACTCGACGGCAATAACCCTGTGTTTTTGACCGGCTACGGCGGATTCAACGTAAGCCTGACTCCAAACTTCTCCTCGCTCGCCGCGTACTGGGCCGAAAGCGGAGGTGTCTTCGCGCTCCCCAACCTTCGCGGCGGGGGCGAGTTCGGTGAGAAATGGCACAAAGCCGGGATGCTCGCGAACAAGCAAAACGTGTTTGACGATTTCATCGGCGCCGCTGAATGGCTGATCAAGAACAAATATACAAACTCTAAGAAGCTAGCGATCTCAGGCGGATCGAACGGCGGGTTGCTGGTGGGAGCGGCGATGACGCAGAGGCCGGATCTGTTCCAGGCGGTGGTATGCTCGTATCCGCTGCTGGACATGATTCGATATCAGAGCTTCCTGGTCGCGCGCTTCTGGGTGTCGGAGTATGGCTCTTCTGAGAACGCGGATCAATTCAAATACATCTACGCCTACTCGCCTTATCAACACGTGAAGAAAGGCGAGAAGTATCCTGCGGTGTTATTTGTCACTGGTGATGCGGACACTCGGGTGGCCCCGCTTCACGCGCGGAAAATGACAGCGCTAATGCAGGCGTCGACTGGGTCAGATCGGCCGGTGCTCTTGCACTACAACACGAAGGCGGGTCATTCGGGCGGGCTCCCGGTGAGTCAGCAGATAGAAGATCAGACGGATGAGTTGAGCTTTTTGTTTTGGCAATTGGGAGTGACCGCGAAATAGACAGCGATCAAGCTGTACTCAGCTACCTTGGGAAACAGCAGCGATGATCCGCGCAACCCCAACGGGGTTGCGGCAGTGCTCTACGTGAGAGGCAACCATGAACTCAATCGACGATAACGATTCGAGACAATCTGAATCCGCTGGGTCGGTGTACGCGAGAGGCTTGGCCCCAACCCCGTCGGGGTTGGGGAACTCGCCGGCCCTCCCAGGGTAGCCGAGTACAGCAACCCTGGAGGACGGATCCCCTTCGGGGAAAAGTGTAAACTCTATCCCACCAACTGCGTCCGCGGGATTATCGGTAATCGCCAAGGTACTGCTCGTGTTCGGACCTTCTACCTGCGATCAAACCGGTTCGTAGAAGCTTGGCGTTCATTGCAACACAATATCCGCGATCTGCCTCGAGAGACCCGCCAGCCCGCCGCCGATGTTCTCGAGGTTGGTCATCAAAACAACTGCCAGTCCCTTCTCGGGGATCGTATACAAAAACGTGCTCACTCGTTGCTGGGCGCCGCCGTGATGCACTTCCTTCATTCCGTTTCTTTCGCTCACGGCCCACCCAAACCCGTAACCCGTCGCCTTGCCGTCCCGAGTCTTCAGCGATGTCCACATCTGATCGAGCGTTTCCTTCTTCACAAGCGCCCCGTTCTGCATCGCGATCGCGAATTTGGCGAGGTCCTCAACGGTCGAGATAAATCCGCCGCCGGGGATCTTGTAGCTGGTGTCGGCCAGCGCGGAGTTGCGGAGCTCTCCGCTTTGAGACTTGAAGTAGCCCTGGGCCCGATTCGGGATGATGTCCGCAACGTTGTCCACTCGAATGCGATCCATACCGGCCGGTTTGAAAACGTTCTCGCGGACAAAATCTTCAAACCGCATGCCTGATGCTCCCTCAACCGCGCAACCCAGCACCGCGTATCCATGAGTCGTATAGCTGTATTTTGTGCCGGGCTCGAAAAGCAGCGGATCGTTCTTGAACATCTCGAGTCCCTCGACAACGCTGTTGAAGTGCCGGGTGCTCGCGAACTCGGTTTCATTCTTGTAATGCCGGACGCCGCTGAGGTGTCCCAGCAGCAATCGAGCGCTGACCGGCCATTGCTTTTCGGGAAACGCCGGACAGTATTTTTGAACCGCCGCGTCGAGGTCGAGCTTGCCGCGTTCAGCCAGCTGCATCACCGCCGATGCAGTGATCGGTTTGGATATCGACCCCAGGCGATAGGCAGTTGTCGCCTTCGCTGGGACGAAGTTCTCCACATCGGCCAGCCCATAGCCGTTCGACCATCGAAGCTTGTGATCGAGCACGACCGCGACGGACAAACCGGGAATGCCCAGTCGTGACATCGACGCACTGATTGCTTGCTCGATCTTTTCACGCTTGTCGGCGGGAAGCGGCGTTGGCTGCTGCGCTTGTGCCGACACAGCCAGGAGCGCAAGGACTAGTATCACCGAAGCGGCACGCGAGATATGTCTGCGCATTCTTGACCTCCGAAGGATCAACTGATGGCACACACGATGAATAGCGACGTTATGGCTTGCGACGACGACTGTCAACCGGCAAACTAATCGCGTTCCCAACTGGCTAACTCTCCGTCGGAGGATTCACCCGTGAAGCTTTCCTGTCGCCGCATGCGCACACAGATTGTCACACTTGCCATTACGTTGGTCTCAATCAGCGCGAGTGCGCAAATTCCAAAGCCGCTGCCGCCGCTGCGCGAACAAGCCGCCATTCAGCAGCAATGGTTGAAGCTCCGGCTCGAACGTGTTTTGCCAAAGCTGATGCGCAAGCACGGCGTCCAGATGTGGCTGGTCATATGCCGCGAATACAACGAAGACCCCGTGTTCTTTTCCCTTGTTTCCCCAACCGTGTTCGCGGCACGACGCCGCACAATCTATGTCTTTTTCGATCGCGGCGAGGAGAAGGGCGTCGAGCGATTGGCGCTCGGCGGAGGCTCGAACGGCGGACTCTACACCGTCTATCGCGATCCGGAGGTCGAGGGCCGCGAGATTTACGGCGAGGGTCAATGGGTGCTGCTCAAGAAGCTGATCGAGGAGCGCAAGCCCGCCTCGATTGCAATCGACATCTCGCATACTCACGCGTTTTCCGATGGTTTGTCGGCCGGCGAACGCGAAAAGCTCGAGAGCACCCTCGGACCCGATTATTTGAAGCGGATCGTCCGAGCCGAAAATCTTGCGCTCGAATACGTAGAGATGCGCTTGCCCGAGATGCTGCCGATCTATCGCCAGATGATGGAGACCGTTCACTCTTTGATCGGGCGCGCATTCTCAAACGAAGTGATCACCCCGGGAAACACCACCGATCAGGACGTCGTGTGGTGGCTTCGCCAGCAAGTGAACAATCTCGGACTCGGAACGTGGTTTCACCCTTCAGTGAGAGTGCAGAAGTCGTCGAGAACCGGCGTCAATCTTCTCGCTGAAGACGCTCCCACGATAATCGACCGGGGCGATGTGCTGCACGTCGACTTCGGAATCACCGCGATGCGACTGAACACAGACACTCAGCATATGGGATATGTGCTGCGCCAGGGCGAGACCGAGGTGCCTGCCGGGATCAAGCGAGCTCTCGCGAACGCGAATCGGCTTCAGGACTTGTTGCTGGAGCGAATGAAGACGGGCCGCTCAGGTAATGAGGTGCTGGCCGACACGCTCGCCGCGATGAAGGCCGAAGGCATAAACGGTTCGATCTACACTCACCCTATTGGCGATCACGGTCACGGAGCCGGGCCTCTGATTGGCTTGTGGGACCGTCAGCAGGGGGTACCCGGACGCGGCGACGTGCTGATACTCCCGAGGAGCTGGTTTTCGATCGAGCTTGCCGCAACTACTCCGGTACGTGAATGGGGCAACAAGGACCTGTGGGTCGGCCAGGAAGAAGATGCAGTGGTCGATGAATCCGGTCGAGTGTCCTGGGTGCTCAGGCGACAAACTGAATATCATCTGATCAAGTAAATCTACCCGACCACCATCCTGCAACCGCACGGACTGTTCTGGTCGTCCTGTATGCTTGCCAGACAATGCCGCCCGATGTTCGCGCTAAATTCCTGACATATACATAGTCTGGACGCGTCCCTGCCGTGGAATGAAGTTTGTCCTGAAGACTCCAGAAAATTATGTCTATCTGGAGGATAGTGCGATGTTTCGAAAAGGTTTTTTGGGAACTGAATTCGGTGTGGTCGCTCTGATGTTGTCTCTGATGGTTCACAGCGCTGCCGGGAACTTAAAAGACAAGAAAGTGAGAGCGGAGGGTAAACCGGTGTTATGGCAGCAGCCGGATAATATTGCCTCACGCAATCTGCTCCTTGGACCAGGAGGCGAAGAATTGAAACCAGACCTTTCCACGATCACATTCATAAAGGAAGAACCGGGTGGCTACTCAAAAAAGTATCGTGTACGTGACGGCTCCGGCCACGAATGGGTCGCCAAGATCGGCAAGGAGAGCCAGTCGGAAGCGGCGGCATCACGACTGTTGTGGGCGGTTGGCTACAATACTGATATCACCTACCTCGTCCCCAGGGTGACAATCGCTGGCAAGGGGACTTTCGAAAACGTAAGGTTGGAGGCTCGCCCTGAAAACGTCAAACGACTCGACGAGTGGAAATGGGATGATAACCCGTTCATCGGCACCCCTGAGTTTCAAGGGCTGAAGGTGATGATGGTTCTGCTGGAGAACTGGGACATCAAGGATAGCAACAACAAAATCCTGCAAGTCCACAAAAAACAGACCGGTGAAGATGAATTGCGGTACGTCGTAAGCGACCTCGGCGGAACGCTGGGCAAGACCGGCGGCATTGCTTCTCGTTCGCGAAACAAACCGGCCGATTTCGTCAAGGCGAAGTTCGTCGAACACGTGAGGGGCAATCGCGTCGAGCTCAATTACAACGGCAAGCGCAAGGATCTGTTTCGCGACATCACCGTCGATCAAGCAAGGTGGATCGGGGGGCTGCTGTCACAATTGAGCGACGATCAGATCGGCGACGCATTTCGTGCAGCGAACTACTCGCCGCAGGAAGTTCAAATGCTGACCGCGGCAATTCGATCGAGAATCGACGAACTGGCTGCACTTTCTGAGAGCCGCTCAGCGGATAGACATTGAGCGCCGCCGGCGAACTCTTAACAGAATCGACCGAGTGCTATTCGTCTTCGCCTGTCTCGAAAGAGAACAATAGGTCGTCATTGCGTTCGTATTGGTGGCGACGCAAACCGGAACGGCGCTAATACTTTAGCGCCGCGCAAACATGCCGTACTAGCTGGCACCTGCGTTGCTCTTTCTAACGTGGATTAGAGATTCGAATAAAGGAGGAATATTCATGGCTACATTAGTGACAGGACTTTTCAACGCGCGTTCAAGCGCGGAGCGTGCCATCGAAGATCTCACGGCGCACGGTTGGTCGCGCGATGACATCAGCCTGCTGATGAGCGACGCCACACAAGGTAGAGAGTTTGGACTCGCGATGGCGAGCAAAGCCCCGGAAGGCGCGGCGGCCGGGGTAACCATCGGAGGAGTGATTGGCGCGATTGCCGCGGGGCTTGTTGCAACTGGAATCCTTGCCGTACCCGGACTCGGGCTGGTTGCGGCTGGGCCAATCGTGGCGACTCTCGCCGGGCTCGGAGCGGGAGCGGCAGCGGGCGGTGTAACGGGTGCTTTAATCGGACTGGGAATCCCCGAGCACGAAGCAAGGTTCTACAACGAGCAAATTGAGCGCGGAGGGATTCTGGTCGGCGTCTATACGCATGACGACCGGGCCGGACAAGCGCGAAAGATTCTGGAGGCCGCCGGCGCGGATAAGGTCAAATGAAGCCCAAACGTGATCTGTTTGTGATCAGAGTTTCATTCCAATAGCCTTGTAGGGGCGGCCCTCCGTGGCCGCCCCAGTTGTTGTTTCAATCTGGGGTAGCCACAGAGGGCCACCCCTACATGAGTCAAACACTCTGTGGACCAGTCAAGTCTTGAGTCGTCGCTAGCGATTCACACCTGAGGACTTGCCCGCGGACACCTCAATCGACTCCAGATTGCCGAAGTAATCGTGCACATAATCTTTCAGTGCGCCATGTCCCCACCGAGTGTAGAAATCGTATGCCTTCATTTCCTTGTAAGCCTGATCGAAGTCCCACCCGTCGTGATTCATCCGGTACACTGCGCCCATGACGCCTGTGCGATGCCGGCCGCCCGCGCAGTGCACGAAGAAGCGCCCGGTTGCCGGATCATTCACCAGTTTTAAGAACTGCTCGATCTGCTCGTCTCGCGGCCGGCTTGAATCACTCATCGGTATGTTCACATAGCGCATCCCGGCGGCTTCGGCATCGATTTTCTCGTACCTTGTCGGATCGTCGCGTAAGTCAATAATCGTCTTGATACCCAACGCAGCCAGCCCCTTGTAGTCTTGCTCTTCGGGCTGAGCGCCTCGAAAGAATCGTTCATCCATCTGACCAAAGTTCTTGATCCTTATGTCTGGGAAGTTGATGTTCTTGCTTGATCCGGCCATGCCCGGCGCAGCGGCGAGCAGGTTGATCGAGAGCGCGATCAATCCAGCTCGCAATGCCGTTCGTGTGAGATGTCGCGTGGTCATATCTGTATTCGGTTTACCCGTCCCCCTTCGCTCGTTGTCGTGATTGCTCCGTGAATCGAAGCCTTCCGTTGGATTCATCGAATGACGCCTCGAGTTGCCGGGCGGGCGTGCGACCCGGGTAATTTGTTCGGACCATTCCGAGGGAACTCGGGGATTGTGTTACTGTTCGATCACGGATGTCCGAACTGCTACACACGTTTTGGGTGTTTTTCGTAGTCTTCGTCGTCATTTTCGCATTGAATGTCATCCCGGCATTCGCACCGCCGACGTGGTCCGTTGTTTCCTTCATCGCAGTCAGATATGGCTCAAACATCGTATTGCTTGCGCTGCTGGCCGCCGTAGCCGCGACGCTCGGAAGGATGCTTCTCGCGAAACTGTCCGCTGTGATTGTTAGACAGCGATTCCTCAGCTACGAGACGAAGAAGAATATCGACGTGGTCAAATCGCGGCTCGAACACCATCAAAAGTTGAGCTTCAGTATCTTCCTGTTCTATGCGTTCAGTCCTTTGCCCTCGAATCATCTCTTCATCGCATATGGCCTGACGGCGCTCCAGCTCAAGCTCTTAGCCATTCCATTCTTCATCGGCCGCGTTGTGAGTTATTCGTTTTGGGCGTTCGCCGCATCGAGCGTAGTTCAAATCCTGAATTATGAATCCATCGGGACCAGATCATTCTTCAGCTGGTATTTCGTGGCGACGCAGCTGTTCGCGCTGCTGATGATCTACGTCTTCACGAAGATAGACTGGCAAAGCGTATTCATTGAGAGGAAAGTGAGATGGAGAAGGTGAGAACCAGAGCTAATTCCTGGCAGCTCGTTTCGTGATCTCACTTAAACTGCGAGGCGCCGCTATCGCGTGCGTGGTTTGAGCTCCCGAGTGTAAAGAACCGAGTACGCTCGGTAGCTGTTCATCACCTTCGCGACATAGTCCTTTGTCTCAGGGATCGCGATCTCGCTGACGAGTCGATCGACATCGTTGGATCGCGCTCGCGAAATCCAGCGTTCGACGTTCAATTCGCCGGTGTTGTATGCAGCCAGCACCGCGTGAGGGTTTTCCGGAAAAAGCTTGAGGAGGTCGGCAACGTAGCGAACTGCGAGCCTGACGGCAACTTCGGGCGCGTAAACGTCGTCCAGATCGAAGTCCTTCAGCCCTTCCTCGTCGGCGAGTTTCTGTGCGGTCTCCGGGATGAACTGCAACAGGCCTCGAGCGGACGCTGCGCTTTTCACCGAAGGATTGAAGCGGCTTTCTTGCCGGGCGAGCGAGAGCACGAGTCGCGGATCGACTTTTGCGGGCGGCGAGTAACGATCAAACGCATCGCGATATGGAGCAGGATAGATCAGCTCAACGAGATCGCGCGGCATAAGCTCGAGCCGGTAATCCTGCGGGATCGACTTTGCGGCCGATTCGCCAAACGCGATTGCGCGATAAGCCTGGTCTCCTCGATTGCTGTACACCGCCATCGAATATGCTGCATCCCCATTCGGCTGAGAAGCCGCGGAGGCTCGAGTTGTGTTTCTGGCGCTAGCCGCGCTATTCCCCGTCAATCCGGCGTCCGCCAGCTCGGTCACTCCCTCATCATAAAGACCCAGGAACATGAACTCCGCCGCCAGCGCCTGATGAGTTGGTTCGCTTTGGGTCGGCTTCGACTGCGTAATGACTTCGCGGGCGACCGGTATCAATCTATAACGAGCAGCCGCGGCATAGGCCGGCAAATGCGTATAGCACTTTCGCAAGATCCCGAGCAATTCGCTTCTGGCGGCATCTTCTTCGATGAGTCTCAGGGCTTGATTTGCCGCATCCTTCGCTTCCGCGTAGCGACCGCCATCGAACGCAGCCCGTGCCTGCGTGCGATATGCGCGACCGAGCGGCTCAAGCACGCGCCGGCCTTCATCGGTCGCCATGAGCGCGCGCAATCTCTCGGTCGCGCGCTGGCCAAAGTAATTGTCGCGTTCGTCCGCGATTGCGAGATACGCGCGAGCGGCCTCCGCTACGCGTCCCATCTTCTCCAGTGCGAAGATCTTCAGGAAAGCGGCTTCACCGCGAATGGGAGCGCTGATAACCTTGGCGGTGACCGGCAGCGCCGAAACTCTCGTCAGCAGGTTGTGCGCTGATTCATAACGGCCCCGAGTGAGCTCGATCTTTGCTTCGTTGTAAAGGCCCACGGTTGCAAGAGGCTGCCCGGCAAACCTTTGGACGATGCGACGCGACCATTCGACCGCTTCTTCGAACTTGCCGGCATAGCGCAGGCAGTCAACTACATTTCGATATGCGCCTTCGAGCAATTCGCTCTCGGGATACTCGGTTGTGAAATCGGCGTAGCGTTTCGCGGCCTCCTCGTAGCGGCGCGCTTGTTGCAGCGAAGAGCCGACGTAGTAATAGCCCTGCTCGCCGTCTTTCTTCTCCGGAAACTCCGTGTGCGCACGCTCGAACCACTTTATCGCTTCCGGGTAGTTGTATTCGCGAAACAACGAGAAGCCCGTTTGATAAAGTGCTTCCGATCGATTCGGGCTCTCGGGAAACCGCTCGACTATATCGAGCAGATGGGCGCGCGCTTCGGTCCAGTGACGGTTGAACAGGTAGATTCGCGCGCGTCGAAGGGCGTCGAATTCGTTTGGCCGGACACCCGACGCCTTATCGAGAGCATCCAGACCGATCGCCGCTGCCAGCGCGTAATCGTCCCGGGATCCGATCAGTTGATTGAAGACCCCGCGCGCCGACTCGGCGTCCCCGGTCTTCGAGTAAGCCTCCCCCAGTCTGGCCATCGCGCTTCGGCCCTTTGTGCCGGTGGTAGTCGCAGTGGGCTTCAGCAGGGCGATGGCGGCGCGATTCTCGCCGCTCTCGAGGTTACTGTCAATCAACCGTTCCCTCGCACGCGGAGCGAGCGCGCTCGAAGAGTAACTCAGCAGCAAGCGCGTTATGTACTGCCTTTCAAGCGCAAGGTCGCCCGAGTCCCTGGCAAGCACTGCCAGATGCCACAACGCGTATTGAGCTACAACCGAATTGCGTTCCAAGCACGACAGATAAAGCGCGGATGCTTCGCTGCGGACGCCACGCCGTTCGAGGAGTCTCCCCAGGAGATAATCATAGTTGTTACGCGTAAACGCCGCGGGGTCGTCGGCGCGCAGCTCGCGCACCAGCGATTCGGCCCGTTCGAACTCGCGCGAGTCGACGGCGGCGCGAATGTCATTGGCCTTCGACTGAAGGTTCTGCGCGCCGGCCGAACCCGATGCGCCAAACAGCACGACACTCACCGCGGAGACGCAGAGAAGGCAGAGATTGCGCAGAATATCCGCGTAATCTCTGCGTCCGTTGCGTCTCTGCGCTGAGCTAACCAAAGAAATAAGCTTCAAGCGTTTCAGCATAGAGCACCGAACCCAGGACCAATTCGTCGATGATTACAAACTCGTTTGGAACGTGAGCCAGCTTGTCGTCGCCCGGATAATGCACGACCGATGTAATGCCCGCGAAGTACAAGTTCTTCGCGACGGTGTTACCCCCGAACGTTTCATAGTTCATCGGAAGGTTGAGGCGCTTCGCGGCTCGATCGAAGCTGCGAATGACGATCGAGTTCTTGTCCGACAAATGCGGCTCGGTCTCGTGCAGCACTTTCACCCGGACGTCAGCATCCGGCGAGCGGCGGTGGGCCGCTGCTATTCTCTCCTCGATCTTTGCGAGAACATCTTGCTTGCTGATTCCCGCCGGCAACCTGAAATCGATCGTCGCGCGCGCCATCGCCGGAACGGTGTTCGTCGACGACCCGCCTTGGATGGTTCCGACGTTCATCGTCCAGCCATCGAACGCGTGATCGTAATTTGCTCCAAGGTCGAGTCCCTTGATCTCAGCGATTGCTTCTGCGAGGGGTACTATCGCATTGCGGCCAAGCTCGGGGGTTGACCCGTGCGCCTGGATCCCGTGACTCTCGAGCTCGACCCAGAGGATTCCCTTTTCGCCGTAGATCGAAAGATCCATCCGTCCGCCGTCGGGAATGATCGCGACGTCGAACTTCAATCCGCACTCCTCAACCAGATATATTATGCCGAGCTCCGAGCCCACTTCTTCATCGGCGGCCGCAATCAGATAAATCGTCCCATCGAAACCGGGATGCTCCGCGATAAACGCTTTGCAGGCCGAGTACGCGCACGCGAAGGAGCCCTTGTCGTCTAGCGTGCCTCGTCCATAAATTCGTCCGTCGATTATCGTGGGCTCGAACGGCGGCGTTTTCCATTGTTCGAGCTCGCCGGGCGGTACTACATCCATGTGCGAGACGAAGCCGATTGACTTAGCGCCGGTTCCGATCTTCCCGACGACGTTTGTGCGACCTGGCTCCTTCTCGTAGCAAGCAACTTCCATCCCAAGCGATTGCATGCATCTCCTCACGATGTCCTTGCAGAGATGCTCGTTGCCCGGCGGGTTGACTGTGTTCTGACGAACGAGTTCGCAAACTATGTCAATGATCTCGTCTCGATCTACGTGTTTTGAAAACTTTGATTCCATCGACTCTCCTCTCGCCATCCTCGGAGCAGTATAGACCTGCGATCATAGACAAATAAAGACTGGAGACCGGGAAATGCCTAATCAACCAGGCGGCCGCATCAGTCCGAAGCGGCTGAGCGCCAAACCCCGAATCGGCCCAATTGCACGCCGCAACCGCTGTCAACGAAAAGTATTGAACTGCTTTTTGCCTCGTGCTATAAGATGCGTACCCCAAACGCTGCCCCTTCCTATACAGCCAGTGCCAGATTTCGGATGTCCGGAAACAGACGTTTCGCGCTTCGCTCAATGGGTCTATTCTGGTACGCCTCCCTTATGTCAGCACGTCAATGAGGATAAGCGATGTCGACTCCGGTCGTACTGTATGAACAGGAGTACGAGCAGCTTAAGCGCGCGATCACCCGCCTGTGTGCCGACGCCAACGCGAAGTTTGTATTTCTCGTCGACAAGAATGGCCAGCAAATCGCTGCTCACGGTGAGATGCT
>DATIFP010000088.1:0-17436 GCA_035455165.1 Blastocatellia bacterium | reverse complement strand
TGCTTTGACTGGAAGCGATATGAGTCAAGCACGCGAGCCGCGTGCGCTCCCAGGTCACTTCGCGCGGTAGCCCGACCGCGCTCGCACTGTCGCGCCCCGCGCGCTTGTTTCGACTCGAATAGTTCGCCAGGTGTTATCGTGCGCCTTGTTGGTTGGATAGTAGCCGATCGAATACTGCGACCGCAGATCGTCCGCCACTTGTCTGTACACGCCGGCCAAATCCGAAAGCGACTTCACGGGATAAACACGACCCCCGGCGCGCTCGGCGACCGTTCGCAGCTCGCGCCTGGAGAGTTTGTACAGCCCCGCATTGATCTCGCGAGTAGCCTCCGGCGTAAGCGTGGCGCGAGGACGGAAGCGCTCGACGGAATCAGGATCATATGCGGCATAGTATCGATCGATCTGGCTCTGGGAAAAGTTTATGTATCCTGCGTCGCTCTTTGGCTTCAACAAACCTCGAAGCGTCGCTTCTTCAGTGTTCAGCTCGAGGAAGTACACTGACGCCTCGGTCTTCTCGATCAGCGGCTCGATGTCTTTGAACTTCATCTTGCTGCTTGAATCGACTCCGTCCGACATGCACACGATGGCTTTGCGTCCCTGAGCTTGCTTCAACGGGCTCTCTTCCACGGCCAGATACATCGCGTCGTAAAACGAGGTGCCGGTGTTTGGTGTAAACCTTGCGCCGTTCTCACCGGCAGCTGTCGCAATGCCATCTATAGCCGCCGAGACTTCCGAGCGCCGATCGGTGAACTCGGAGATCATCTCGACCTCGCGGCTGAACACGATGACTCCCACCTGATCATCGAATCGAAGCTCGCCGAGGAAGTTTTTTGCGGCGCGCTTCATCAACTCGATGTCCTCGCTCGTCGACCCGGAAATATCCAGCAACAGCAGCATCGTGAACGGGTCCTCGGTGGCCGCGAAGTGGGCGACCTTCTGTTTAACGCCGTCTTCGTAGATAGAAAAATCTTCAGCCTTGAGCGATTTCACGGCCCGGCCGCTTGAATCAGTCACCGAGGCCATGACGGTGACGAGATCGGCCTTGAGCCGCAAGGGCTCGTCCTGATCGCTTTGTTGCTGGTCTTGAGCTGAAGCCGGCATTTGCGCGGCGATGATCGATATCAAAAGCACCAGGCATGCAGGGCGACTCTTGAGCATCTCATACCTTTCGGCGTTCGGTCGGATAATCGTATCTTATAACCGGACGAAAAGAAAAACAGGCGGGATGAGGACGATTCACCACTCGCATTTTTCCTTCGCAGCGTGTTTATGCTAACGTCTGGGACGCTCGGCTGTTTCATTAACGCAGCCGACAGGTCAAGGACGAATGAGCCGGCGCACGCAGACGAGTCCCCCTCGGGTCATAAGGATCGGAATCGACACCGGCGGTACGTTCACCGATTTTGTAACCGCGCGAGGCTCGCAGATCACTGCTTTCAAGGCGCCTTCGACGCCGCACAATCCTGCCAAAGCTATTCTTGCGGGCATCTCGAGGATACTCGAGAGTAACGTATCGGCTTCCGTCGAGATCGTTCACGGAACAACGGTTGCCACGAATGCGCTCCTCGAACGCAAGGGCGCGTCGATCGCGCTGATCACAACCGACGGCTTCGAGGATGTCATCGAGATAGGCCGCCAGGCGCGTCCGGATCTCTATAATCTGATGGTCACGCGGCCGCAGCCGCTTGTCCCGAGGGCATTGCGCTTCGGTGTGCGAGAGCGGATGGGTCCGGACGGTTCGGTCATCACTCCGCTTGATGACGAGTCCCTGGCCCGCGCGATCCGGCAGCTTGCCGTTCACGCGCCGAAGGTGGAATCGGCAGCCGTGTGCCTGCTGTTCGCGTTCGCAAACCCGGCACACGAGCGGTTGATCGCGAAGGCCCTCGAACCCGTTGGGATTCCCGTATCCCTGTCTCATCGAATACTCCCCGAGTATCGCGAATATGAGCGGACCTCGACGGTGGTCATCAACGCTTATCTGGTTCCCCTGATGTCGAAGTATTTGCGAGCGCTCAGAAGTGGGATGGAATCCCTGATCGGTGATCGGTTTCGCGCAAAGGTGCCGGGATCCACAAAGACGCAAAACTACGGACTGAGAGTCATGCAATCAAACGGCGGTTCAGTCTCCGCAAGCAAGGCTGCTTCTGAACCCGTTCGGGCGATCCTTTCCGGGCCCGCAGGAGGCGTGGTGGGCGCGCTGAGAGTCTGCGCCGCTGCCGGAATCCGCGACATCATCACCTTCGATATGGGCGGCACTTCGACGGACGTCGCACTCTGTCGCGGAGAGGCGCGCACCACGAATGAGGCTCTGGTAGCTGGTTTGCCGGTGGCCGTACCGGTCATCGACATTCACACAGTCGGAGCCGGAGGGGGGTCTATCGCGCGAGTCGACGCGGCCGGTGCGCTCCGAGTCGGCCCTGAATCGGCGGGTGCGGATCCGGGTCCCGCCTGCTACGGAAGCGGGGAGGAAGCAACTGTCACCGACGCCAATCTCGTGCTCGGCCGGTTCGGCGGCGCGAGTCTGTTGGGCGGAGAGATGCCGATAGACGCCGAGCGCGCGCGATCAGCTCTCTCGAGACTCGCCGAGCAAATGTCAGGCTTCGGCGAAAAGCCGATCGCCGCGGAAGACGCGGCGCTTGGAGTCATTCGAGTGGCGAATGCCAACATGGAATCCGCGCTGCGGGTCGTATCAATCGAGCGAGGGCAAGACCCAAGGTTGTTTACGCTGGTCAGCTTTGGCGGAGCCGGCGGGCTGCATGTTTGTGAGCTTGCGTCGGCGCTCAGGGTCCCTCGCGTTGTCGTCCCTCGTTCGCCGGGCACGTTGTCAGCCCTGGGCGTTCTGCTCGGCGACGTAGTCAAGAATTATTCACGAACGGTGATGATCAACACCTCAAGGCTCGACCGTCGGGGGCTCGAACGCAGCTTTCGAGAGCTCGAGCAGGAAGCCACGCGCGATCTCAAGGGTGAGGGTTTCGGCCGGGAGAAGATGAAGCTGATCAGATCAGTTGCAATGCGATACGTGGGTCAGTCATTCGAAATCGACGTGGACTGGGGCCCTCGTTTCGAAGCCGCTTTTCACGCCGCGCATCGCGAGCGTTACGGTTATGCAGATCGCTCGAGGCCGACTGAAATTGTCTCGCTTCGTGTTCGGGGCACGGGGATCACCGAGAAGCCGCGTTTGAAGCGATTGCCTTCGCGGCGACAGCGCCAGGTTCGCGCTTCAGAGACTGCGATGGTCTGGCTGGGCAGCCGGCCGATGCGAGTTCCGATCTACTCGCGCGACGAGTTGACGCCGGGATCGACGTTCGATGGCCCGGCGATCATTACCGAATACAGCTCAACCACGCTGATCCCGTCAGGCTGGGTAGTCGAGGTCGACCCGTGGCTGAATCTGGTAATGGAAGTAGCATAGACCTTAGTGCCTTCTGGGGCTTAATACGCAGCCCTGTTCAACGCGCAACAGACGAACCAAGCGGAACACAGACTAAAGTCTATGCTACTTCCTTTACCTCGCGCTCTTTGCTGTGATAGGTTCACGAACCTGGGAAAACGTTAGGAGGCGGTTATGGACATCAAAGAGCGAGTAGTTGGGGGAGTCAGCATACTCGATCTGTCTGGCAAGATTGTTCTTGGCGAAGGTGATATGCAGGTGAAGGAGCGGATCAGAGATCTGTTGGCTGATGGACAGAGGCGGATCCTGTTGAATCTGGCCGAGGTCAATTACATCGACTCGGCGGGACTTGGCGCGCTGATCAGCGCCTATACGACGACCAGGCGGGATGGTGGCAGCTTGAAACTTGTGAATCTGACGAAACGCATACAGGATCTTCTCGCGATAACAAAGCTGATCACCGTTTTCGAGACCTTCGAAAGCGAAGCAGAAGCGCTCGCTTCATACAGCTCCTGACGTGTTTCAGAATTCTTCACGGTTGCTGTGACGCCAGCGTGCGCACCCGCTCCATACTCGCCTTGATTGAGGAATCGCCTGACGCCGCGTAAGCCTTCTCGTAGATTCGAAGAGCCTGCTGATACTGCTTGTCCGTCTCGTAAACGTAACCGAGCTCCGTCAACGCGGGGATCGAATCCGGGGCCAACTGGATTGCGATCTCGAGCGCTTCCATCGCCTTCCTCAGCTGGCCGCTTCGCGACAGCGCGATCCCGTAGTAAAGCCAGGCTTGCGCGTTTTCGGAATTTCCCTTCGCCAGCTTTTCGAGAGGCGCCACCGCGCTCGCGAATTGCCGGGCGCCGAGATAAGCGCGACCGAGAATATTCGCGGCCTTCAGATCGTCTCGTACTGCTCTCAGTTTTTCGGCCACCTCGGCTGCGTCGAGCCATCGAGCGTCTGAATTTGACTTGCGAGCCTTGCGCATCAAGCTCTCGGCAAGCAGCTCCATCACGGCGACGTCCTCGGGGTTGCCCTTCATCGCTTCGCGCAGCGTCGCGATCGCGCGGTCGTCATCTTCGCGCTTGAAGTAGATCGCGCCCAAATAGTACGCGTTTGCGGCATTCTCCTTCCCGCGGTCGGCGGTCGTGGCCTCGCTCTTTTCGATGGGCGCGGCCGCCAACAGGGGCATCGCTTCATCATAGCGCTCGAGGTAGTAGTACGAACGGCCGAGCGCGGTGCGAGCGCTCGGATCGATCTCACGCTTGGCCTTCGCGTTGATCTCGAGGTATCGCTTCAGGGGTTCGATCGCCTTGTCATAGTGAGCCTCGAGATAGTGCGAGATGCCGATCGTGTACCATGCGCCGGAGATGTCGGCGCTGGAAGGGGATTGAATCTCGAGCAGATCGATCGCGTGCGACAGCGGCAGCTCGACGTGATCGTACCGCTTGAGTTTGAACTCACAGAGACCGATGTAGTACCAGGCGCCCGCCACATCCGGGCGCTCCAGGACGATGTCCTGAAACTCAGCCAACGCGCGTCGATAATCTCCTTTGTTGTAGAGCGCGACGCCGCGGTCCCAGTCCGAGGCGACCGCCGGGACTGCGAGGAGTATTAGAAATGAGATTGTTGCTTGAGCCCGCTTGAAAGCCGCTTGCATCAGGCGAATTATCGCACGGCAGCTTCTGACGTGTCGAAGGTGGGCAGCCGGGTAACGCACCGCTGCCCTCCCGGGACCAGCGTTGACAGTCGCCGGCAGCGGCGCGTATGTTCGAGGCTTGCCCTTGGACTTTCTGACCTGACATTGGGAACGAGCCTATGGAAACCATACCTGCGCACGGCGGGCGGCTGGTCAACCGTGAGTTGACCGGCGTGGATCGAGAAACTCTTCTCGAACGGGCGCCGTCGATGCCGCGAATCAACCTGAGACCACGGGAGATATCCGACCTGGAGATGATCGCCAACGGCGCCTTCAGCCCGCTCGAAGGCTTCATGTGCGAAGACGACTACATCGCGGTGCGAGGCAACATGCACCTCGCTTCCGGTCTGCCCTGGACGATCCCGGTTACGCTCTCGGCCTCCGATGACCTGGCGGGCACGTTGGCCGAGGGTTCCGATGTCGCGCTGTACTCGAGCGACGATCATCTTCTCGGGGTGCTGCACTTGAAGCAGAAGTTTCGCTACGACAAGCAACGCGAAGCCGAACGTGTTTATCTGACGACCGACGATTCGCATCCCGGCGTGCGCGCCCTCAACGAGCAAGGGGACTGGCTGCTCGGAGGACCGATAAGCTTGCTGAGCCGCCCACGGTCCCCATCGTTTCCAAGCTATCGGCTCGATCCGAATCAGACTCGCGAAGCCTTCAAGAAGAAGGGATGGCGACGGGTCGTTGCGTTTCAGACTCGCAACCCGATACATCGCGCGCACGAATACATAATCAAGTGCGCGCTGGAAACGGTTGACGGGCTGCTGCTGCATCCGTTGGTCGGCGAGACCAAGTCCGATGACATATCGGCCGAGGTGCGGATGCAGTGTTACGAAGCGATGCTGGAGCACTACTTCCCGAGAACGCGCACGGTGCTTGCCGTAAACCCCGCAGCTATGCGTTACGCGGGACCCCGCGAGGCTGTCTTTCACGCAATTATTCGCAAGAACTATGGCTGTACTCACTTCATCGTCGGGCGTGATCACGCCGGCGTGGGCAACTATTACGGGACATACGACGCGCACTACATCTTCAATGAATTCGATCCGGAAGCGTTGGCGGTGACGCCGATGTTTTTTGATCACTCATTTTATTGCAGGCGATGCGACTCGATGGCCTCCAACAAAACGTGCCCTCACGAATCGGCACAGCACGTGACATTGTCGGGAACGAAGGTTCGTGAGATGCTCTCCCGCGGCGAGCTGCCCCCACGAGAGTTCTCTCGACCGGAAGTTGCGGCGATATTGATCGAGGCGATGAAGTAGACGGAAGTCAGTAGTCCGTAGTCCGTGGCCCTTAGTTAGTGACCGGAAGCTAGAGAAGGGATCACAATTGCTCGCTACGGACTACGGACCACGGACTACTGACCGTCTCGCAACTGACTACTGACAACTGGCCACCGACTAAACTATAATCCACTTGCGGCTTTAAGGCCTCCGGACATATAGATGGGTGGAGATCCAACCCCATGATCAGGTGCGACAACTGTGGGACTAACAACGTAGACGGCAGCGACTACTGCGACGAGTGCGGTATGAAGCTCGATCTCAGCCCTCGTGCCGGCTCGCGCAAGCGGGAGGCGCCGCCTGTTTATCAGCCGCCAAGTGCAGTTGAAAGCGATCCGCTAGGCTCGACCATGGATGGACCGTTGCCGGCTCCGCCTTCGTTTACGACTTCGACAAGCATACCCAAGCCGGCAATGCCGGCGCGCGAGCGAAAGTCCGGCGTAGATTCGCGGCCGGGCAATGCAAACGCGCGGCGGAGCCTGACCAACGAACGGTCGGGCCCTGCATTCGGGCTGAATGACAAGCGGAATCGTCCCGCGCACGTTCCGCAGACGTACGCTTTGTCGTCGCCGCCCCAGACCGGTGAGCTTGATTCGGATGCCGCGGGCAACCGTACGGTCGATGTGCGCTCGCTGGCGCGGCTCATAGTCGAGCGGGGTGGCAGAATCGGCAAGGAGTTTCCGGTAAACGGGATCGAAACCAACATCGGTCGTTGGGATGCGGACAGCGGTATTTTCCCCGATGTGGATTTGGACGAAGATGATTCCGAGGCGAAGGTTTCGAGGCGGCACGCGCGGATCGTGAATCACAATGGTCAGTTTTTTATCGAGGATCTCGGTTCCACGAACGGGACGTTCGTGAATCGAGGTAGAAGGCTTCTACCCGGCAAACGCCATATGCTTCAGAATGGCGATGAGATCATAGTCGGAAAGACCTTCTTGAAGTTTCAGATTCTCAAGTGAGACGGTTTCTGGTTTTCCAGTTTCTGGTCTCTGGTCGGATTCAACTGGCGACTCGCAGTGTCGCCCTTTGCGCAACCAGCAACTAGGAACCAGAAACCAGAAACCAGTTTATGTTCTGTCCTGAGTGCGGCGGTCACTTGCAACCAGGAGATCCGTTCTGTGGAGAGTGCGGAGCGAAGCAAGACCCGATGCCGAACCCGCCTCCGCCGGTCGTCATAAAAGTGCGCAGCGGACGGGTTGAAGACCCTATGCCCGACTCGAAGAAATCAAAGCACGCGCCCAGCCAGCAGCTCGAGCCTGGAACGCTGCTGCTCGATAGGTACTCGATCGTCACACGCGTCGGCGGCGGCGGGATGGGCTCCGTCTATCAGGCGCGGGATAAGCGTCTGGCTGACCGGCTCTGCGCGGTCAAAGAGATGATCGAGATGTTTGCCGACCAGAGCCAGCGAGCGAAGGCGGTCGAAGACTTCAAGCGCGAGGCCGAGGTGCTCGCTCAACTCGATCACCCCTCGATTCCCACAGTGTTTGACTACTTCATCGAAGGCGGCAGGTACTACCTGGTGATGCGTTGGATTGGCGGCGGCGATCTTGCCGAACAAATGCGCGTCCACGGCGGGCTGGTCGATGAAGCCACCGTTTGCAAGTGGGCGGTCCAGATCTCCGACGTGCTTCATTACATTCACTCGCAGAGACCGCCGATAATTTACCGTGACTTGAAGCCCGCGAACCTCATGCTCGATGACAAGACCGGGCGTGTCATGCTTGTTGATTTCGGCATCGCTCGCATAGTCCGGCCCACGGAAAAAGGTGTCACTGCGATCGGCACCATGGGCTACGCGCCACCGGAGTTGTTTGCGGGCAAGGTCGAGCCCCGCTCCGATATCTATTCGCTGGGCGCCACCATGTTTCACATGCTCACGGGGTCTGACCCGCAGGACAATCCTCTGTTGATCTTCGATTTCAGCAAGAACCCGCGGCCTTGCCAGATCAACCCCAACATCACTCCGGAGATGGAGCGAATCCTTATGAAGGCGGTCTCGCACAAGCCCGAGGATCGCCACGCATCGGCGCTTGAGTTCATGCGCTCGCTTGAAACGCACAGCGGATACCTGTCTTCCCATCCGCGAGCGGAATCCTTCAGACCGTTCGGCGTTCCGTCGCGCCCATCCGCGCCCTCGATTCCCAGAACACCGTCCTCGCGCGAGGCTCCAGTGCCAGCGAGCCCGTCAGCTTCCTCGCCCGCCCCTGTAATGTCGTGGGTCTTCTGCGGGCATTGCGGCGAGAAGATCGGGGCGGACGATGTCTTCTGCGCGCATTGCGGATCGAGGCAACCCACTCCAGGGAGCGGGGCCGCCGCGGGCGGCTACGAGGGCGCGCCGGCGCTGGGACGAATCACTGCTAAACTCTTCGTGGTCGGCACCAACGACATGGTCAGTCCATTCTTGATCGATAAGGAGAGCGTTTTGATCGGCCGCCAGGACCCGCACACTGGAATATTTCCGGAGGTCGATCTGACCACCTACGACCTTGAAACGAAGGTTTCGCGCAAACACGCAAGAATTTATCGACAGGGAGAGCAGTTCTTGATTGAGGACCTCGGCTCGGTGAACGGCACAATCGTCAACTCGGTTACCGGCGGATCAATCCGGCTCAACGCAAAATCGCCCCGCGTTCTTGCGGCTGGAGACGAGCTCAAGTTGGGCGGAACGATCTTGAAGTTCATGTTGGCGTAGGTTGGGAGCCGGCCAGCTTATTTCACGCCCCGAACCGTCGACGCAGAGAGTTGACAGCCGGCTGTTATTCTTATGACCAAGTTCTGCCCATACTGCGGCAAACAGCTCAACCCGCGATCGAAGTTTTGTCCGCAGTGTGGGAATGCAAAGCCGGAGCGCCAACGGCAGTCTGGCGAGCGCGTAGATGCAGCGGCTGACCAGCCAGCCGTGCGCCAGGCCAGACCCGTCGCGGATGTAGCCGGCCATTCAGCAGGGGACAGGACGACATTCCAGCGGAGCGGTGAGCGCACCTCGACGCTGAACCGCCCGCGTTCCGAAGCGCGAGTGCGCACTTTGTCGGTGCCCGCGCGACCGAACGGGGCAGCGCGCAGTCCGGCGAGACGTTATGCTCCTCCAACGCACGCGTTGATTGGAGCGTTCGAACAGGCGGGGTTCGGCTTGCGCTACGGCGCGTGGATGTTTGATTTTCTGATCACGTTGATCGCAACCATGCTGTTCACGTTCGCGGTAACCGCTGCGAGTCGCCGATCGGTGGTCGGCTCAAACAGTGACCTGTTGATCGTAGCGGGATTGACATTGCTGCTGATTGTTCTGAACTTCGTGGTGCTGGCCGGAGCCGGCGGTCAAACGGCGGGAATGCGAATTCTTGGAGTGTACATCGTCCGCGTCGACGGCACGCCTTTCACGTTAAAGCACGCAGCGGTTCGGCACCTGATAGGTTATCCGCTCTCGATGGCGGCCTTCTTTCTGGGCTTTCTCTGGATGCTGTGGGACCCTAGGCAGCAAGGCTGGCACGACAAACTCGCTCGCACTATAGTGGTCATGTCGAAATAAGAGACGATTCGTGAAACCTGATGCGTGAAATGTGACAAAGAGAAGGCGTTCCGGTTACGAATCGCGTTTCACCAATCAATTTCACGGATCACCCATGCGCCTGCGATTCTAAACTATGTCGACCTTTGTAATTCGCCCCAAAGACTACGAACCTTCCGTCGTCAAGCTCGACCGGATGAAGCTCACGATCGGACGTTCCTCGCGCAACGACATCTGCATAAGCGACCCCTTCGCATCGCGACTGCACGCCGAGATTCGGCGAGAGAACGATCAAGTAATGCTCGTGGATAACGGCAGCGCTAACGGAACATTCGTCAACGGACAACGTGTCACCGGCGCCGTTCGCCTCAATGTCGGCGACCTCGTGAGAATCGGCGAGACCGAGATCGAATACACATCCGGCGAGCAGGATTTGCTCTCGGGCGCGACTGTTTTTCTGGCGGGACCGGCGGCGCAGTCGCTGCCGGCGGACACGATCACGTCTCCAATCCCTTCGCGCTCGACAAACGATTTGATCTCTTCGATTCGATCCGGCGCGATGTCCGGCGAAATACGAGCCTCGTCGGGAGCGCGCGCCGCGTTGCAGCCTGAAGCGCCGAGTCGCGACCTGCTCAGCATCGTTTCGCAGGTCGGCATCGCGCTTCTCCCGCGAACCACGCTCGAAGACACACTGAAGATGACCATCGACATCGTCTTTCAAGCGATCCCCGCCGAGCGCGGATTCCTTTTCTTGAAAGAAGGCGATGATCTGAGCTGCAAGATTGCGCGCGGCGCGAGCGAGGCCGCGCTGCCCGCGGCGTCGCAGGTTCAACTGAGCCGATCAATAACCAATAAGGTCCTCAGCGAAGGGGCGTCGGTGCTCACATCCGACGCGATGCACGATCCGAGGTTTCAGTCCCAGCATTCGGTGGTGCTGAGCCAGATAAGATCGGTGATGGCCGTGCCGTTGGCTTCGGGCGAAGAGACGTTCGGGATGATCTACGTCGATAACCCGTTCAACAACCGCTTCCAGGAAGAAGATCTCAAAGTGCTGACGACGATCGCGTCGGTCGCTTCGATAAAGATCGAAAACGAACGATTGCTTGAAGAGCGGCTGGAAAAGCGAAGGATGGAGGAGGAGTTGAAGGTCGCATCCGAAATCCAAATGCGGCTGCAGCCTTTTGCGCCGCCCAAGCTCGACGGTTGGGATATGACCGGCGTGTCGTTTCCCTGCCGCGAGATCGGCGGGGACTACTACGACTTCATTTATCGCAAGCGCGACAAACGGCTCCTCGTGGCTGTGGGCGACGTGTCCGGGAAAGGCACGGGAGCGGCGATTCTGATGTCGTCGCTTCACGCAGCCGTGCGAGCGCAATCACAAGCTCGCTCGACGATCAGCGAACTAATGGGAGAAATCAACCAGTACATATTCGAGAATTCGCCGCCCAACAAGTTCCTGACCTTGTTCTACGGCGAGCTCGACCCTGAAACCGGAACGCTTGTTTACTCCAACGGCGGGCACAATGCGCCGATGTTGGTAAGGCACTCCGGAGAAGTCGAACGTCTGGACAAGGGCGGCCTTCCGATCGGGATGATGCAGGGGGTCGCCTACCAGGAAGCTACCGTCGCATTCGAGCCCGGCGACGTGCTCGTGATTTATAGCGACGGCATCACCGAGTCCATCAATGAGCGCGACGAGGAATTCGATGAGGAGCGGCTCGTCGAGGTAGTCCGGAACAATCTTGGACGCTCAGCCTCCGGAATCCGCGATCGAATCGACGAAGCGCTGTCGCGATTCGTGGGGACCACCGCGCCCGTCGACGATATGACCCTGATGATAATCAAGCGCACCGATGAAGGCCTGGACGATGCCGAGCCTACGATGCGCAACTAATGACGTAACAATGATAAATCGTCAATGAATGCTTCTTCCTTGCCTACACTCAAAGCGCTATGGCGACGGCGGCCCTTTCCAACCCTGAAGTGAATCTGGTCCCTCTCGTGGACGCAGACCTCATAAGCCTGGAGAACCTTTTCGACGAAGAATGTGCGGAGTGGCTCGATCTGCTGAGGTGGGACTACAAAGGTTCGAGCATGTTGATACGCGACGTCGTGCGCCAGCGGCAGCTCTCGGGGTTTGTAGCGACCATCGGAGATGCCACCGTCGGTTTTGCGTATTACCTGGTCGAAGGCTGGCGCTGCTCGATAGGCGATATCTACGTCGGCCGGAATTGGCGGGGTGCGGGCATCGACGGGGCGCTGGCCACCGCGGTGTTTGATGAGCTCAATCGCCGGGGGCGTTTGCGTCGAATAGAAAGCCAATACGTTGGAATTGACACCGGCGCGGCCGACACCCTGTTTCAATCTCACGGCTTCGAAAGACTCGAACGCAATTACATGCTCTTGGAGCTCGAACAAGATTCTCAGAACAAACGCAACGGCCCTGCTTCCGATTCATCCGGGCCCTCAATCCGCTCCTGGCGAGACACCGACTTCCCGCAGGCTGCGAGAGTAATCCATCGATCTTATCGCGGCACTCACGACAGCCGCATCAACAGCCAGTATAGGACCGAGGACGGATGCGGGGAACTTCTGACCATTTTGACTGACCATATATGGTGCGGTGATTTCCTGCCGCAAGTGTCCCGGGTTGCGTTGCGCGCCTCGGGAACAATCGCGGGAGTCTTGATAGCGTCTCGGGTCTCAAAAGGCGTCGGCCACATCGGACAGATCTCCGTACATCCGGCTCACCAGGACCGGGGAATCGGCCGCCGGTTAATCGAAAGCGCGTTGTCCGAATATCAAAGGCTGGGTTTCAAGTCGATCACGCTGGCAGTGACCAGCGCAAACGCGCAGGCCCTTCATCTATACGAATCCTGTGGCTTTCGTACCATCCATACCTTTCCGGTCTTCTATCGCGAAAAGAAATGACGGCGCTCGGGTAGAATTCGCCTCGACTTATTGAATCGGATTTGCACTGATGTCAGCGGCTGCGCCCTCGTGCGCTGGCGGCGCGGTGGATGGATGAGATCGCCCTCGAAGGTGAGAATGTAACCTAACGCCGCTGCCCTTTCCCGCGGTCCTCCTTTGCGGAAATGAGCCTGTACAGCGTAAGAAGCACAGCCTCGAGCTCGTTTGGTTCGAGCTGGGCGGCGCTTTGCACAATTGCCCTCAACCAGGGCCCGACCCTCTGTCCGTTTATCAACTCTAGAAGCTCGGAAGGCTGCAGTATCTCGTCGGCTCCGCGCCCGGCCGAGGGGAGTTCCGGCGGTCCGCAGGAGATGCTGAACACTTCATAGCGGTCAACACCGAGCCCCTGGGCCAGGCCGAGGATCCTGTCTAGCGATAGCCTCTTTGCGGTTCCCTTGCAAATCGCGGTCACGTAAGCGCGGGTTATTCTACCTCCGGATGCGTCGGCAACATCGCGCGCCGAAAGACCCTTGCTGCTCATCACGTGGCTCACGTACCGTCCCAGATCGTCTTGGGCGCTGTTAACGTGTGAACCGATCATAGGTGTGTGTTCCCCCGCCGGTCGCGTCATCCGAATCATATTATTTTCCCCTGGATCGGGTCAAAATACTATTCGCAGGAGCCTGCGATTTCCTGTTCGCGATTCAGTTCGAATGTTTCGATTGGCGGTGAAGCCTCGCGTAATATAGCATTACGTTCAAGCGCCGAGTTAGTTGTTCCGCGCGCGGGCCGAGTTGAAGGAGACAAGGATGCTCTCAGAGACCCGTTTGCGCCCAGATGACCGCTTGAAGATCGAGCGCCTCACGCAGGGCGATGGCTCGAACACCTTCGAACACGATGTTCGCGAAGGCTTGACCAGAAGTCCAAAACGGCTGCCGCCGAAATACTTTTACGACGACCTAGGCTCCAGGCTCTTCGAAGCTATTTGTGCGCTGCCCGAGTATTATCTGACACGCGCCGAAAGTGAGATTCTTCACGCCAGCGCCAAGGAGATAGTATCTTCAATCGGGGGGCCGGTGCGGCTTCTGGAACTCGGCAGTGGAAGCGCCGAGAAGACGCGCTACCTGATCGAAGCGCTTCTGGGAAGACAGACGGAGCTTCATTATCTTCCGGTCGACATTTCAGAGCTGAGCCTCGAGCTTTCGAGCCAGAGGCTGCTTCGGTTGTACCCGGGGCTTCGCATCACCGCGTTCGCGGCGGATTACTTCACGGCCTTAGAAACGTTGGCCCGGCGCGTGCCCGCCGACCCCACCAGGCGAACCGTAGCTGTGTTTCTCGGATCGAATATCGGAAACTTCGGTCGCGACGAGTCTCGCGAGTTCCTCCGCGCAGTGCGAAAGCTTCTGCGTCCCGAGGATGCGCTGTTGCTCGGCGCCGATCTCAAGAAGTCGCCCGACATCTTGATTCCCGCTTATGACGACGCGCTCGGGGTGACCGCGGCGTTCAACCTCAATCTCCTTTCGCGAATCAATCGCGAGCTCAACGGAGATTTCGACGTGCGCAAGTTTGGGCACAACGCGACCTACAACGCCGACCTTGGGCGAATAGAGATCCGCCTGATCAGCCTGGAGCCACAAAGAGTTCGCATCGGAAAGATCGACCTCGAAGTGAATTTCGACGACGGAGAGTCGATACGCACCGAGAACTCCTACAAGTTCGATCTTGATCAGCTATCGGCGATGGGGCGTGAGACTGGGTTCGTCCTTTCGAGGACCTGGTTCGACCAGGCTCACCTGTTCAGCTTCAATCTCTTCGTCGCGGACGGCAGGGACTAACGGGAGCGCGGTGACCGAGCAAAGCCATCTTTCCGACGCCCCCGACGAATCGGTTATTCAGTTTTGCGATGTAGCCCTGAAGGTCAACGAAGGCCGGCCGCTCGTTGAGCATTTGCGCTTCGACGTCAGGCGAGGCGAGACTCTGGTGCTGCTCGGACGCAGCGGGTCGGGGAAAACAACCACGCTCAAGCTGATCAACCGACTGCTCGATCCAACTACCGGCAGGATTCTGGTTGAAGGCACACCCAGCATCGAATGGAATGTGATCGAGCTCCGACGCCATATCGGCTACGTGATACAGGAGAGCGGGTTGTTTCCACATTTTACCGTCGAGCGCAACGTTGCGCTCCTGCCTCGACTTAAGGAGTGGCCTGAGGAGAAGACCCGCACACGAGTGCGAGAGCTTTTGGATCTGGTCGGTCTGGACCCCGACGTGTTTGCTCATCGATATCCGCGCGAGTTGTCCGGCGGCCAGCGCCAGCGCGTCGGTGTTGCCCGGGCGCTGGCGGCCGACCCGCCGATCGTGCTGATGGATGAGCCATTTGGCGCACTGGACCCGCTGACGCGGGCCGAGCTGCAACGCGAGTTCGCCGCGCTGACCAAGAGACTGAAAAAGACGATCGTGTTTGTCACACACGACATCCGCGAGGCGTTCCTGCTCGCCTCGCGAATTGGGTTATTCAAAGAAGGGCGCCTGGTGGAGCTCGCGACCCCCCGGGAGTTCGCGGAGTCGAGCGACCCGGAAGCACGCGCGTTCAATGACTCGCTGAAGGCCCAATGACTGGAACCGCGAGGCGCGCGGGTGCCACGCGGACGATGAGCTCAGATCTCATTTCTTCCCGGCCTTCGGCCGGTTCTGCCCGTGCCTTGTGTGCTCCCCGTGGTTGTAACCTGACGACATGAACCTGATCGATTTCTTTATTCGCAATCGCGCCGAGGTCTTACAGCTGACCTTTGAGCATCTATTTCTCGTGCTGGTCGCAACGGGGGCGGCCGCGATTGTCGGGATACCCGTCGGCGTGTTGCTCACTCGGCGCGCTTCGCTCGCGAAGCCTGTGCTCGCAATTGCAAACGTGCTTCAAACAATTCCCAGTCTGGCGCTATTCGGGTTTCTTATCCCGCTGCTCGGTTCCTACGGAATAGGGCGTCTTCCGGCGATAATCGCGCTGTTTCTCTACTCGCTGCTCCCGATTATCCGAAACACCTTCACCGGAATAAACGGCGTCGACTCGGCGGTTCGTGAGGCTGCGCGCGGAATGGGGATGACAGATTGGCAGGTATTGACCCAGGTCGAGCTCCCGTTGGCCCTGAATGTCATAGTCGCCGGATTGCGTGTGGCGACGGTGATCTCGGTCGGCACGGCGACGATCGCAGCCGCCATCGGGGCGGGCGGATTGGGAACTTACATCTTTCGGGGGCTCCGCACCGTCGATCGCACGCTCATCCTTGCGGGCGCGGTGCCCGCCGCCATAATGGCTCTGGGAGCCGATTTCACGCTGGGTTGGATCGAACGCGCGCTTTCGCCGGGAGCCGTCAAGGCCGGAAAGACGCGCCGTTGGCTTTTGGGCATCGGCACCGCGGTTGTCATTGGTGCCGTGGCCTATTCGTCGGTGAGCGGGTCGTTGTCGGCAGGCGGACGACGAGTTGTGGTCGGGTCAAAAGACTTTACCGAGTCGCGCATACTCGCCGAGCTCGTTGCTCAGGCTATCGAACAACACACCGACATCACAGTGGATCGGCAATCGGAACTTAGCGGCGACCTTTGCCATCGGGAGCTGGTCAGCGGCCAGATCGACATGTACGTGGAGTACACGGGTACTGCATTCACGGCAATACTCAAACACAAACCAATCAGCGACCCGCGTAAGGTGTACGATCAGGTCAAGCATGACTACGAGTCGCTATTCACGGTTGAGTGGCTGGCCCCGCTCGGCTTCAACAACACCTTCGCCATCCTTGTGAGAGTCGACGAAGCGCGCCGTCTTGGGCTCAAAACAATTTCAGATGTCGCCAGGTATGCGCCCGACTGGCGGGCAGGGTTCGGGCAGGATTTCATGTCGCGAGAAGACGGCTACCCGGGCTTCGCTCGGACTTACGGCCTCAAGTTCCGCGAGCCGCCTCGCGAGATGGATCTGTCGCTCAGCTATCAGGCCCTGGCCGGCGGACAAGTCGATTTGATTGCGGGCAACTCAACGGACGGCTTGATAGACAAGCTCGGTCTGTATCAACTCGAAGACGATCGGCACTATTTTCCGCCTTACGAAGCGGCTCCGGTTGTTCGGCGCGAGACGCTCGAACGCTACCCTGCGCTTACGACCGCGATCAACACTCTTGCTGGGAAGATCACAAATGAGCAGATGCGCAAACTGAACTACGCAATTGACGGCGAAAAGCGCGAGGTGAAAGAAGTTGTCCGAGAGTTCCTCTCGAAGTTCTAGATTGGCCAAGGGACTTAAGAGTGAAGAAGCGGGTCAGATGTCGCGCCAAAGTCGCGCGCAAACAGATCGCTCTTGGCCTCACTGGGTTGCGCCTCGAAGCTTTGCAATCTCTGCGCGAATCGCCGCGCCGTTCTTCGCATCGGGTTCTGCCTTCAGATAGTTCTCAAGATCACGCGCGGACGCTTCCTTGTCGCCGCGTTTGCGATGTATGCGGGCACGCTGCAGGTAGACCGCATTCATACGTTTATCGCTGATCTCCCAGGCGCGATCCAATTCCTTGTCGGCCTCAGTGAGATCCGCAGCGCTCTGCTGCTGATTGCTCTCACGAATTGCGAGTTCAATCAGGATCTGAGCGTGATAGAAGCGAGAGGC
>DATIFP010000087.1:0-33666 GCA_035455165.1 Blastocatellia bacterium | reverse complement strand
CGCCCCAGAGTCGAGCCGGTCTTTATCCGCGCCAGCGCACCGCCTGGGGTGGCCACGGAGGGCACCCCTACAAGCCCTTCACTTGCCAAGTTCGGCGCGCGCGGAACCAAGCAGCGCGGTGTTCTTAGTTATCGCATCCTCCAGAATCTTGCCCTGTTCGCCGGCGGCTTTCCAATCGCCTCGTTCAATCGCTTCGGTCAATCCGGGCAGTTCGAGGTGCGCGTAGGTGTATCGAGCCGCGTAGAGAATGTGTTTAAACCACGCGCGCCCGGGAATTCCATCGGGGTTCAACCAGTTCCTCTCAGTCTGCATGATTGCGCGGTTGACCCGTTGAGAAAGATCACCCTCCACCGCGCCGCTCGCGAGCCGGCGTAAGATGGATTGATTCAACTTGCGACCCTCGGCCTCGAACTCGGCTACGAGCCGCAACAGCGGCTTGAAATCAAAACGCTGTCGCGCATCCGGTTTCTTTTGAAGCTCTTCAACGAATTGTTTGAGGTTGTCGGCGTAGAACGCGAAGTCGAATGGAAGAATCTCGGCGTTCGCCAGTCTCAGCGCGAGCACGCCCCACAGCTTCGACATCAGCGTGTGATACCGATATCCTGGATCGCCGAACTGGTTCATCCAGTAGAAGTCATCGTACACCGAGTGATAAACACCGTAGGGGCCATCGAACGTGAGCCCGATCGTCGGACACCCGAGATGATTCAAGAACACCGTGTGATCGGATCCGCTTCCGATGCGCGTGTCGACCAGCCTGGAATCGCTTGCATTCTTGCCGGCGCGCTTCTTTGAAGCCTTCAACTCTTCGTACAGACTCTTCCCGGAGGGCGCGTCGAGCGAGCGGCTCACTTCAACGACCAGTGGCGCAAGAGAAGCCACCGCGTCCGGCCGGAAGTCAGGTCCCGAAGCCGATGAATCGACGTTGATGTAGGCGACCGCCTTTGATTTCAAATCATCCGCGAATTGCTCGCCCCATTCAGTCGAGCCGGTGAGTCCTACTTCTTCGCCGTCCCAACTGCAAATCACGATCGTCCGTCTCGGACGAATGCCTTGCTTCTTCAACTCCCCAAAAGCGCGCGACATCTCGATCATCGACGCGGTGCCGCTCGATGGATCGACGCCGCCGAATTCCCACGCGTCGCGATGATTGCCCAACACTATCCACTCATCTGGAAACTCAGATCCGCGAATCCGCGCCTCGACGACGTAGTTGGGCTTCACGCTGTTGTCCATATCCACTTTGACGTGGAGCGTCGCCGCGCCTCCCAATCGATACTTGATCGGCAAGCCGCCCTGCCAGCCCTTTGGCGCTTCAGGCCCGCCGATGTTCTCCAGAATGGGCTTCGCATCACGCCACGACATCGGCAGCGCGATGATCTTCGGAAGAGAGACTGCCTGCTCGATCGAAATTCGCTTTGTGCCTTCTATCGACGCCCACCCGGGCGTAAGAGGATCGCCCGGCACTATGAAGTCGTAAGTGATCGCGCCCCGCTGAATGTGACTCTCGGGTCCCCAGGGCCCGTCGGGAAAAACTTTGCCGCGTTTGTGACCGTCCTCCTGGGGATCTGAATAGACGATCATCGCGGCGGCGCCTTCTCGTTCGGCGGTCAGCGCCTTGAAGCCGCGATAGCTGTACGGATTCGAATAGCGGACGAGAACTATCTTGCCCTTCACGTCGATGCCATGTTTGCGGAGCAGATCGTAGTCCTCAGGATTGCCGCTGTGCGCGTACACGACCGGTGCAGTGACCTCGCCCGACGCAGAGAGTCCCGTGTACGCCGACTGCACGCGAGGATTTTTCGTATCGGGATCGACGTCGTACGGGTCCTCGCGAAGCGTGGCCTTGTACCGAACCGGCGCGGTCATCTCGACGGACACTTCGCGAGGAAAAGTGTTCAGCACGTCGTAGCGACGGAGGGTAATGTCTTCCCAACCTTGCTGCTTCCAGAGCTCGGCGATGTAACGAGCGAGTTCGTTGTTGCGCTCGGATCCGGCGGGATGCGGCTCGGCTGTGAAGAAGCGATGATGCTTACGAGCTTCGTCGGGTGAAGGGATGGCTTTGAATTTCGACTCGATTTCCGACTGGGCCTTCGCGGCGCGAGCGGAAAACCCAAACTTTCGCTCTTGAGCAAACCCTTGAACCGATGACACGAGAAACAGCACCAGAGTCATCATCGAAGAGAATCGTCTCAAGGGATTGTCGCGTGTCATTCTTCTAACGCCTGCGGCCTTGACCAGAGTATATGCTCTCCAGACGGTCTAGATTCAATAGACGCCATCGAGGACAAAATAGACCCACCCCTCCTTTACGTTGATGCCGCGAATACCTGCGCCGAAGATCCCATATTCATCGGCAAGACCAGCACATTCGCTGAGATTGCCGCCTCCGTTCTCTGGAAAGATCTTCCAGCACAATGGCTTTCCATCTGACATTCTGGCAAATGCCAGTTTTACTCTGGCACGCGCCTCAAAATCGCCGGCATCACCGGTAAGCTTCGGAGCCATCAGCTCCAACACTGTAACGCGAATCTTCCCATTATCAGTGCTTTCGCCGGTATGCAGGACGAACCTACCCCGGAACTTTGTCGTGCCCTCTTTGTAGTCGCTCCAGCCTATCGCGTCCTTTGGGAAAGGCGGTTCATAGCGTGAACAACTAACGAGGAACAAAGCCGTCGTGCTCAAGATGAACGCTTGCACTCTGAGCAGACCTCGTAGCTTCAACTGGTTGTGACCTCGCCTCTCACTTGTTCATCGCCAACGGGAAGTTCGGTTCGATATCTACGGGCACATCGCTCAGTTTGTCGAGCGCTTTTTGCATCGCCGGTCTGATCACGCCGTACTTGTCGAGCATCGCTTTAGCTTTTTCGTAAGACCCTTCGGCCTCGATCGTCAGGATCTCGGTTGTCAGTTTGCGCACGGCGTCCTTGATCTTCGAAGCATCAATACTATATGTGCCGGCTGTTTCGTCCACCTTGATCGCGCCTTCGTCGATCAAATAGTTGAACTGAATGGCCTGACCCTTCCCGTGAGCTTCCGTGATTCCAAAGCGAACGGACCGAAACGAGCTGGCTAAGTAGGTCGTGTAGAGATCGCGCTCCATCGCGCGGTCTACCGATCCCTTGTCAATCAGATACTGCAGCGCCCACAGCCCGGTGATGTCCGCTTTTGCCTCCTCTATGGTCGAGTACAGTTCCTTCAACTCCTTTCTGACGTTGGTGTCTCGTCCGCCAACCTTGATGTTGTGAGGACCGAGCCCGTGCATGAGCTCGTGCGCGAGAATGTGAGTAAAGAACGCATCGAACGAAATCTGCGCTTGCTGCGAGGGGTCCATCACAACTTTCGAGATGGGTATCAGCGCCTTGTTGAACTTTGCCTCTTGCATGTTCTTGAGCATCACGCGCTTCGAGCCCTTCTCCTTGACTACCTTTTCATCGTTTGGAAGATTGTACGCAGCGGTCTGCACTCCGCGGTTTCCATCGCCCGAGCAGAAGACGTTATCCACCACGCGGATCGGCGACGCAGCGCCGAGCTTCGGATTGCGATACTTCGGCTCAATCGGCAGATTGTTCTCGAGCTCCTGAAGGTAACCGCTGAACTTCACCAGCTTGTCGGATTCGGCTTCATCCCGCAGGGTGATGAATGCCTCAAAGGCGGCCTTGTAGCCAAACAACTCGTCTTCGTATGTTTCGTAAGGGCCGATGGTCACATCGATCGGCGCATCCAGATCCATCCACGCCACGTCGCTCGCGTAGTAGTCATCAGACAGAAACGCGTCCGCTCGCTTTGTCAGAAAGTTCTTCAGGGTCTGATTAGTGGTGAGCTCCGCCGCTTCTTTCAGGAGCTTCGACGCGGGTTCCAGGAATTCTCGATACTCTTCGTGGTAAGGAACGATTCTGAGCTTGCCGTCCGGGCCGCGCCTGATGACGGTGAAAAACCCCGTGGCGCGCTGCTTGTCTTGCTCCGAAAGTGTATCGACCCAGGCATTGAATTCATCTTTGCTCACGTCATCGGGATAGAAGCCCGCCTGCGGCGGCTTTTCGTGCGGGACGCCATCGATGAACGGCTCGTTCTTTTCATTGCGCGACCACGGGCCCTTGTTGATCATAAAGTAGTGCAATCGCTCGCGGCCCTCAGGGCTCGCGTCGGCCTGAAGCTTCTTGAGCAGCGCTTCGTTGCCGCTCCAGACCTGTCGCAGGAACAGCGGATCGAGCAGTTTGGCGGCTTCGATGAGTTTATCGAGAGCCTTGCGATCGCCTTCTGACAGATGTGATGTGTCGGCAGTGATGTCCGTCGGAGCGAATTGCCGGATCTTCACAGAAAGAGAAGAACCTCCTGCAGGTTTCGACTCAGACATCTTCGACTCCTGTTTCTGGTTAGTGCAGCCGACGATCACGGCAGAGATCACCGTCGCGAGCGTACAACTTTTCACAAATGAGTTCATCATTCACCACCTGGAACCATTTTACCTGCGTTTGAGCAGCGCGTCCGAAGCGCCAACGTTCTAATGCGCTGCGACACGGTTTGTCAACCAAGGCCCGATCCGCGCTCGGAGCGTCTGAACAAAGAGTGTGTTTGCTCGGCTTTCGATTGCCTGCCGCGCGCCTGAGCCCTGCCTCATCTGTTGAGTTGAGAGATTCAACTTGGTAGACTCGCTCCCAAGCGGGGTAGAAGCGACTCGCGCTTCTTCCTTCTTCGAGCCTGGATATCAGCAAGAACATGATCGACACAATCGGAATAGCCGTCAGCAATCGCGAGCTTGCAACCGGCTATCGACTTCTTACGCTCGAACTACCAGAAGACGTCGAGGTCCGGCCGGGTCAGTTCGCGATGCTGAAGTCTCACCACTCCATCGAGCCGCTTTTGAGGCGCGCGCTGGCGGTGTATCGGGTACACGGACCGCGACGACTCAGCTTTTTGTATCAAGTCCTCGGACGTGGAACCGAGGCGCTCTCTCGAGTAGAAAAAGGAGGCCAGATTGAAGCGCTGCTGCCCCTGGGCAATAGCTGGCCGATCGCAACGCAAGGTTCTCAACACGCCCTGGTTGTAGCGGGCGGCATAGGCTCGGCGTCGGTGTTGATGCTATGCGAAGAGCTCAAGCGGGCTCGAATCGAAACACAGGTGCTCTTCGGCGCAGCAAGCGCGCGTGCGGCGACTGGATGCGGGCTCGAAGACTTCCGCGCTCTTTCAGTTCCAATTGCGTTGACCACGGACGACGGCAGCTCGGGCGAACACGGATTCGTCACTGGGCCGCTGGAACGCCGCCTTCGCGACGGACACGGTCGGGGTGCAACAATCTACGCTTGCGGGCCGTGGGCAATGATGAGGCGAGTCGCGGAGCTGGCCGATGAGTTTGAGGTCCAGTGCCTGGTCTCACTCGAGGCCCCGATGGGCTGCGGCTTCGGCGTGTGCGTCGGCTGCGTCGTCGCGGTCAAAACAGACGGTCCGCTGCAGTACGGTTCCTTCAGGCGAGTTTGCACGGACGGCTCCATCTTCAACGCCGATGAGATTCGCTGGGACGTCAACGCGATGGGCCATTGAAAACGGCGGACGGGAGTTTACAATTCAATCTCTCATGTCAACCGGCATCAATCATGATCCAAGGCTCGCGGTCGAAGTGGCCGGCATCCGTTTCAACAATCCGGTGCTCGGCGCTTCGGGAACCTTCGGCTACGGGCTCGAGTTTGCTGAACTAATAGATCTCAATCGGCTCGGTGGCTTCGCTACCAAAGGCCTATCAGCCCGACCACTCCCCGGGAATGCGCCGCCTCGAATCGTGGAGACACACGGGGGAATGCTAAACGCGATCGGCCTTCAAAACATCGGAGCCCGCGCGTTCGTCGAAGAAAAACTCCCGCGGCTGAGGCAGTACGACACAAGGGTTATCGCCAACGTCTTCGGCTATTCCGACGAAGATTACATTGAGGCGATAAGGATGCTGAACGACGGCGAAGGCATATCGGCGTATGAGCTGAACATCTCGTGCCCAAACGTCAAAGAAGGCGGCATCGTTATCGGCAACTCGCCCGCGGCTGCCGCGCGACTCACCGAAAGAGCGAAGCTAGCCTCGATCCGGCCGCTCATCGTGAAGCTTTCCCCAAACGTTACCGACGTGGCGCAGATTGCGCGTGCGCTGGTCGAGGCGGGAGCAGATTGCCTTTCGCTCATAAACACCATAGTGGGGATGTCGGTGGATGTGAACACTCGGCGTCCGCGGCTTAGCTACGGCACCGGGGGGCTGTCCGGCCCGGCTATTCGCCCCGTTGCGGTTCGGATGGTCTATGAGGTCGCGCGCGCCGTCAAGGTCCCGTTGATCGGAATCGGCGGGATTGCATCAGCCGATGACGCTCTTGAATTCATCATCGCCGGAGCGACGGCAGTCCAGATTGGAACCGCGAATTACTACGACCCCAAAATCACGATGAGAGTGATTGACGCGCTCTCGGCATACTGCAAGGCTCACGGGATTGATGCGATTAGCTCGCTGGTCGGGTCGATTGTCGGCGAATAGCTCACGGATAATCTCGATTCCGGCACACCGGAGCCCGCCACCCCGCCCCGGCAACCTCCCGTCCAACACCGCTTAGCGTCCATCCCCGCTTCTTCGAAAAAATTTCTTGACAACTGCGCACTCAGATTTTATCATCTTCCCATCATATGATAATGCGAGTCGGTGACTGGCGATGCCTGTTCAATCGGTTCGGATCTAGACAATTGAGTACATTGAATTTCTTTCAGGAGGTAAGAGCATATGGCCAAGACTGGGACACAGATCGCACCCGCCCGAACGTTTCGGGCTATGACCACCAACCCGTTACGTGAGCTTTTCGACCTGCAGCGAGGAATCAATCAGCTTTTTGACGAGAGCTTTGGCGCGCCGCGAGAGGAGGTTGCCCTAAAGGCGTGGACTCCCTCGGTTGACGTGTACGAGGATGAGGATTCCTACCTGATCAAGGTTGAGCTACCGGAGATCAGTCGTGAAGACGTCAAGGTCAACCTCAATGAGAACACGCTCTCGATCAGCGGCGAAAGGCGCGTCGAGAATGAAGACAAGCGCGAGAACTATCACCGTGTGGAACGAAGCTACGGCCAGTTCTACCGCTCATTCACTCTCCCGCCCAACGTCAACGCTGAAGCAATCAACGCGCAATTCAAGGATGGCGTGCTGCGGCTGAGGCTGCCAAAGAAAGAAGAGGCCAAGCCGAGACAGATCGACGTCAAGGTTCTATAGAACGTGGCGTTCTTACTTACCCCGCCGCAGCCCGAGCGTCGTTGGGCTGCGGCTTCTTTCCTTCGTCGCCCTCGCAAACCGCTCACAACCGCACAAAAACTTGACTTAAGTCTCGCATCGGCGTATAACCTGTCTGCCCTAAACACAAGCTCAGCATTCCAGAAGAGCGATCGAGAGTAAGTCCCCTCACGCAGCTCCAACGGGACAAGGCCTCCAAACAAAGGTTGTCGCGAGATCATCGAATAAGGATTATCGATAATGAAACTAGTAAAGGGCGAAGCCAACACCTCCGACTTTGGGTGGATAGGTCGCGGGATCGAAGTCAAAGGCGACATCACATTCGCGGACCGGCTGCAGATCGACGGCAAATCTACAGGAACGCTCACGTCTGAAAGCGGGACCCTCATCATCGGCGAGACTGGCCAGCTTGAAGCGCAGGTGGACGTCGGCGTCTGCGTTGTCCACGGAGAGCTGCGCGGTAATCTTATCGCGAGATCGAAACTAGAGATTCGCAGGAGCGGCCGCGTCCACGGCGACGTTGTTACACCCGTGCTGCTGGTGGAGGAGGGTGCGCTTTTCAACGGCGCGATCAGAATGTCCAAAGAGTCCGGCCGGCTGTTGGAAGAAGTCCGCAGCGACGACGTTGACTCAGTCGGGCGCCGTCAAGCCACTGGCGCGTGATCAGTCTCATCCCTCAATTCACAATTCGATAAGCATTGCGTCGCCGCAAGGTCGCCTGCCTGCGTCCTGCCCGCGCAGCAGCGCCCATGCGGGCACCTTGAATCGACCATCCCAGGCGGCTACTATTCGGTCGGGCGTATTCCAAGCACGGGCGCATCTCCGACGGATGCGCGGAACTTCAGGCGGACCAAGCCAAAGAATGCTCGCAACGACACCCAATCCAATCCCCACCAGCGTCAAGGAACGCTTGATAGTTGCGCTCGACGTACCCGACCGCGATTGTGCGCTGAGGCTGGTTGAGCGACTCAGCGGAGTCGTGGGCATGTTCAAGATCGGCAGCCAGTTGTTCACCGCCGAAGGTCCGGGACTTGTCAAGCAGATCATCTCTTCGGGCGAGCGTGTGTTCCTGGACCTCAAGTTTCACGACATCCCGAACACTGTCGCGGGGGCCGTTGAATCGGCCGCAAGGCTGGGCGTATCAATTCTGAACGTGCACACGCTCGGGGGATCGGAAATGATGCGCGCCGCCGCTCACGCGGTCCAAGACCGCGGCGTGCTGTGGATCACTAGACCCGCCGTCCTCGGCGTCACCGTTCTGACGAGCATGGACAAAGCGGACCTGGCCGACGTCGGAATCACTTCGGACTTGAGCGGAGAGGTCGTGCGATTGGCTGGGCTGGCACGCGATTCCGGCCTCGACGGCATCGTTGCTTCGCCTCACGAGATCCGACTCATACGTGAATGCATCACCGCGGAGCGATTCATCATCCTCACCCCGGGAATCCGTCCCGCCTGGTCCGACAGGGGCGATCAGAAACGAATCGCCGCGCCGGCCGATGCGATACGCGACGGCGCCGATTTCCTCGTCATCGGGCGCGCGATCACCGACAGCACGGATCCGCGCGCCGCCGCAGAGCGAATCCTGGAAGAGATCAGCAACAATTAGCCCACACCGCGCCAACCCAATGGTCAGCCAAGCACCGACGATTCCCGATCCCCACATCGCCCCTCCGCGATATAGAGTCGCAGGCGCCGGTCCACTGCTGATCTACAACGCCGGTATCGACGGCACCGGTGAGCTGTTCTTCAAACAGGCAAATGAACTGGAGAGCTCCTTTCGAGTGGTAACATTTCGATCACGCGAGCGCGGCCAGTTTACGTATGACGACCTGACCGGCGATGTAGCCTCGATCATTCACGATCAGGGCGAATCCCAGGCAATCATTCTCGGAGAGTCGTTCGGCGGGACGGTGGCGCTCAGCTTTGCCCTACGTTATCCGCGTATGACCCGCAGGTTGGTAGTCATCAATTCGTTCCCACGTCTTCGCAGGAGAGCTCAGATCCGGTTCGGTGTAACGCTGACATCCTGGCTGCCGTTTCGCTTGCTTTGGCCGGTGAGGCGAACAGCAAGCGTGGTTGGGCTCTTTGTGGACAGGGTCAGTCCCGAAGATCGGAACGCCTTTTGGAAAGCCGTCTCGAGCGTCAGCGCGGAAGGTTACGCTCGACGCTTGCAGTTAATCGCGGAGTTCGATGTCGAGAACCGTCTGTCTGAGATTCAAGCACCCACGTTGTTCATCGCCGGAGATCGCGATCTGTTGGTTCCATCCGTCAAAGAAGCGCAGATCATGTGTGCGCGGATGCCCAACGCGACGGTGAGGGTCATAAGGGGTGCGGGCCATGCCTGCCTGCTCGGCGATCGAGTTCGCCTCGCGGAACTCCTTGCGGAGTAGCCTGGTCGACCCTCGCGGTGACGATTCGTTTCTGGAATTCGAACTCTCATCACCGCGAGCCCTCAGTGTGAGCCGGTCGAGTGGCGAAGCTGGTACTTCCTTCTGAGATCATTCCTGACGTAGACGAAGAAGCGCCCCGTTGCTCCAATCGACTTGTATGCGCTCAGGAATTCGCGTAACTCGGGGTAGCGAAGGATAGCCAGGTCGTTGTTGAAGAACCCGATCTCGTCGACGATGTATTTCGGCTGAGTCGCCTCCAGATCACGCAGGAGCTGCGCGCGCTCTCCCTCCGTAACTGACTGATCGAGCACCGAGCGGTAGGCATCGCGGAAGTAGTGGACATCGGCCGGCACTCCTGTGAGCGGTTGAGTGCTGAGGAATCGAGACGCCGGAAGAAGCCCCGACCAGTAGTAGATCTCCGGCCGGTAACCCCAAACAAAGAGATAATCCTCGGGACCTTCGGGTGCGCGATCCCTCGGCCCTCCAGCCCGAATCGACTCGAGACCGAGTTCATCGGCTGCGCCGGCTCCGCCAGCCAGGTCTCGCACAACCGCGGCTACCATTCGTTCCTCGCGAGCCCGCTGATTGTAATACCAGTCCTGATTGGTTTTGCTCACCGTCCCTCGAACTAGGTCGGCGGCCAACAGCACGCCGCGCCCGTGAAATCGGACCAGCGTAAACGCGAATCCGAGTGCAATAAGTACAACCACGCTTTGTCGGAATGGCGCGCTTCGCTCGCGCAGCGATGCGTGAATCGCTATCAGCCCGCGCGCGCCGATCAAACACAGGGCTGGCAAGATCTGGATAAAGTAGTGGCCAAAGAAGCGCCCGCCGATCATCACGCCCGCATATGAGACGGCCAGCCAAATCAGAAGGGTCACGTCTGATTGATGCGCGATGTACTCCCCGACGCTGGCTCCTGGAGCCCTCTTCGCGACCGGTTCGCCGGCCTGCCGCCGGCGAACCGCAGCGACTACCACGAAAGCAAGCGCAATAAACAACGTGTTGTTGAGCGCGAGATAGTCCGCGGTCCGGGCGAGGGCGGTAAGCACAATCTCCCCTGTCCCGTAATAACTGCCGTAGCGAGCGCCCCAGTCCCAAACGTACAACCAGTACGCCTGCGACGACCCGGTTGCGCCGATGTATGCAAAAAACGGCAGCGAGCCGGCAACAAAACCGGCTACTGCCAGCACAAACAGCAAGAGCGGTGTATTGAAATGCCTGGATTCGCCGATCTCGTCCCTCGCCTGTTCTTCTGCAGATTGATTCCACTTCCTCGCCGCAATCAGAGCAATGGCGAAAAACACCAGGGCAAGAAGCCCTTTCGGATTTATTTGAAACGCCAGTCCGGCACAGATGCCTCCCGCGGCAGCCAGCCACGCCGCGCCCCTCTTGGAAATCGTCTCCGACATCGATCGAGCCATTAAATAGGCGGCCGCAGTGTATGGCAGCGACATCAACAGATCAGTACTGAGACTTTGAACGTGACCGGTGACGTAAGTCGTGCTGAAGACCGAAAACATCACCGCCGCAAGCAGGCCGACACGTTTGTCATACAAACGTGAACCGAACAAATAGATCAACCCCGCAACTGCAATCGAGTACCCAATTGTGAACAGGCGAACAACGATGATGTGCGCTCCGAATAGACAGGATAACAGCGCATATACCAGAGCCAGCCCGGGAGGCTTATCAAAGTAGATCTCGCTGTACAGCGCCTTCCCTCGAACTATCTCTTCCCCGGCAGTGAGCCACATTCCATCGTCTTCGTAAAGATGTCCGGCGTAGACGATTCGTAACAGGAAGCTAACCACGACGATTACGCCGAACACTTTCAGAGTTGTTCCGAGAGGGATGGAAAAATGCTCGTCACGAAATTCATTCTTCCGATCGGCGAGCGAGGCGTCTGTCATTGAGCGATAAAGAGGCGTCAAACCTGTCAGGGAGTGTAGCTGAGAGTGACCGGCACGATCGCTGCGACGGGAAGATCTCTGTGCACGCCGAGCACGCCATCGAGCTCGTCAGCGAGATTCGCGGTAACGCCCGACAGCGACCCGAAATCAAAGAGCCGCCGGTCCAACAACTGAGAAGGCGAGACGTTCGCGAGCGCCTTCAGCATCGAGTGTCTTATCGCGGGTATCTCGCTCTGAAGCTCCGCGATCAGCTGCTTCACCCGCTTGCGCTTGAGGTTCTCCCGCGAGCCGCAAAGATCGCACGGTATGATCGGATACTTTTGAGTGCCGGCGAAAGCCGCTATCTCCGATTCCCAGCAATAAGCGAGCGGTCGAATCACCATGTTGCGGCCGTCGTCGCTGCGAAGCGCCGGCGGCATCGCCTTGAGCGAACCGCTGAAGAACAGGTTGAGTAGAAACGTTTCCAGTATATCGTCGGCGTGGTGACCGAGCGCGATTTTCGTGCACTGCTCTTCGACCGCGACGTTGTAGAGAATGCCTCGGCGAAGCCGTGAGCATAACGAACAGGTGGTCTTGCCTTCGGGCACTACCGCTTTCACGACCGAATACGTGTCGCGCTCGATGATTCGATACGGCACCCCTCTACCTCGAAGGTATTCGGGCAAAACATGCTCCGGAAAGCCCGGCTGCTTCTGATCGAGGTTCACCGCAAGCAGTTCGAACCTCACCGGCGCGCGGCGTTGAAGGTCCATCAGCAACGTCAGCAGGGTGTGGCTGTCTTTTCCGCCGCTGAGACAAACCATCACGCGGTCGCCGTCTTCAATCATCTTGAAGTCCGCGATCGCCCTGCCGGCCCCGCGTAGTAATGTTTGTTTTAGTCTTTCCTCTTTGATCATGATCCGGCAATAACGCTATCGAGTCTGGATAGTAGCACGTCATCGCAACACCCGGCTACAAGGCGCCCTATGAACGGGATGGCGTTTCCGGGCTGGCATCTGACATCCTTTCGGAATGAGCCTCCGAGAAATTCAAGTTGAGTGTTATGCAGGCGGTCGCGCTGGTGAAAGGCCACGGCGGGTGATTATGGACGGACGCACACACATTGTCGCTCGACTCCTGGCGGAGTCGCTCGAGGAACGGGTGGTCTCGGCCGATCAGAGCCGGAGATTCAGGCTCCTCACAACCGAAGGCATTCTGCTTGAGATCGTTCGCGCCGCCGATGGAGCCTGGTATCTGGAGGCTGAGCGTCCGGCAAAGCCGAACTCCGCTTAACCTTCTTCCTTATACAACCGCGCGCCGGCGAGCGTGGCGAGGGGTAGCTGGACCAGCTCCCACACTGTGCCCACCACCAACACTCTGGTCGGGAAAATCCCAATCGGCAATTGACCGACCGTAGTGTAGAGCGAGGTGAGCACCCACACGACTAATCCTGCGCAAATCGCCGTTTTCGCACCGGCGCCGAATCTGGGACGAATCGCCGCGTAGATCCAAACCGCGGTGATGCCCACCAGGAAACCGAGCGCGAGAAAAACTGCGATCGCTTGACTGCCTATGGGCTCTTTACCGATCGACCGCATCGCATCTTCAAAGTCCTTGTTGAGTAGAACGCCGTTGAGCACGAACTCACCCGCGTCTATTATCACGCCGGCAAGCAACCCTCCCAGGATCACGCGACCACATGTTGATCTTTCCCATATCACGAGCCTCCGCGGAAGAAGATTGGACTGCTGGTTCCGTGAACCCGATAAGCCTTTAGCCTGGATTGGCCGCAAATCTACCACAAGGCGCGGTAAGGTCAAAGGTGAGAACCGAATTGAGAATGGTGATCCGATATCGAAGCCAATCGCTCGGGACCGAACGCCTGCGACGGTTACTCTTCAGGTCGCAGGCTACTCGCCGCTAAGCTCGCCAACGGTGTGGATCTTCATCGACAGAGAAATCACGGCGTCGCTTAGTCTGCCCGCCATCACTATCACTGCTTCTCCGCGCTCGGCGAGCCTGCCCGCCAGCAGCGCTCTGTCGGCAAGCGGGAGCAACCCGCTTGAAGCTGCTTCGCTGCTATCGAGAGAGTGGGGCTCGACTCCCCAGGAGGCCGCGAGTTGCCGCCTGGTTTGGGCGTTGGATGTCAGTGCGATGATTCGTTGGCTCGGCCGCAGCGCCGCGATGCGCCGGCCCATGTGCCCGCTCCGGGTTATCACCACGATCGATCGACAACGCGCTTCGTCGGCGGCGTACACAGAACCCTGAGCTACCGCGCTTCCGTAAGACCCGCTCTGACGGCCAAACACCGCTTCTCTCAACAAAGCTCTGGCGGGCACTCCCATCTGTTCGGTCGAGCAAATGATGCGATCCATCATGATCACCGCTTCGACCGGGAACCGCCCGACGGCTGTCTCGCCCGAAAGCATCACCGCATCCGATCCGTCGAGTATCGCGTTCGAGACGTCGGACGCCTCCGCTCGAGTGGGACGCGGGTTCTCGATCATCGATTGAAGCATCTGCGTCGCGGTGATTGTCAGCTTCTGCGCGAGCAGCGCGTCGCGGATGATCTTCTTCTGCAGCACCGGCACCCGCTCGGGCGAGGTTTCAACGGCAAGATCGCCGCGGGCGACCATCACGCCGTCGGTCACATCCAGAATATTGGCCAGGTCCTCCACCGCCTCGGGCTTCTCAATCTTCGCTAGCAGCCGGGCGTCTCCCCCGAGCTCCTTTATCAACTCTCGCGCGCGCTTGCAGTCGTCGGCTCTTCGCACAAAGGACTGGGCGACTAGATCCACTTCGTTCTCGATACCAAATCGAAGATCGGCTACGTCCTTTTCAGTTACAGAAGGAATCGAGACGCTGGCGCCGGGCAAGTTGATGCCCTTGTGATCACCGAGCGCGCCGCCGTGGATCACACGGGCGACGACATCGGTCGACGTGGTCTGGAGCACCTGAAGCTCGATCTGGCCGTCATCGATCAGGATCCGGTCGCCGGAGTGCAGGTCGCGAGGAAGGAGCGGGTAGTTGGTTGAAAACCGGCTGGCGTCGCCTTCTATCTGTTCGGTGGTGATGTGCAGGTCGGAACCGTCTTCGAGCTGCGCCTCGCCGCCGCGGAGTTTGCCGGTGCGGATCTTCGGTCCGGACAGGTCGAGCATCACTGCAACCGGTTTGTCTAATTCACCGGCGACGCGGCGAATACGCGCGATCACTTCCCGGTGATGCTCGCGCTCGCCGTGCGACATATTCACGCGGGCGACGTCGATTCCGGCAAGCATCAACTGACGCAAGCGATCTTCGGACTCGCATGCCGGACCGATTGTCGCGACTATTTTCGCTCTGCGCATGGTCCGGGAAAAAGGGCGCCTCGACGGCGCCCGTCCTGAGCGTTTGACAGGCTACTCGGCCGTGGCTTCAGTTTGCTCACCGGCATCGACGGTTGCTTCCTTCGATTCACTGGAAGCGGATTCTTCCGGCGGAGAAAGCTCGGGCGACGCAAGCGCCGCTTCTTCCTCGCCCTGCTTTCGAACAAGCACCTTGATGACCGGCGCGACGTCTCGATGCAGCTTGATCGCAACGTCGTATTCGCCGACTTCCTTTATGTGCTCGCGGAGGCCGATCTTCCGGCGCTCCACAGGGAGGCCTTTCTCCTTGAGCGCTTCGGCGATATCGAGCGCGGTCACGGAGCCGAACAGTATTCCGTGTTCGCCGACCCGGCGTTCGAAGCGCAACTCGAGCCCCTGTAGCTTCTCGGCTTCGCTTTGAGCAGAGACGCGCTCGCGTTGTTCGCGCTTCGCCAGCAGCCGACGTTGTTCGTCGATCATTCGCTTGTTGCCGGCGCTGGCGGCAATCGCCAGCCCCTGGGGGAGCAAGTAGTTGCGACCATAGCCTGCACGGACGCGCACGACTTGCCCGCGCTGGCCCAGATTGTCTACGTCTTCACAAAGCAGTACATCCATGTGTGCCATTGATAATCCTCTCGAGAGATCCGTGACGGAACTTCGGATCACGTTTCACGCATCGCGATATCTCGCATCACGTTTCACGCATCACCCTTAGTCCGTCGTAAAAGGCAGAATCGCTGCGTTGCGAGCCCGCTTGATGGCGGTGGCGAGCATGCGCTGGTGCGGCGTGCAAGTGCCCGATATTCGTCGCGGCAATATTTTTCCCCTCTCGGGTATATAGCCGGAGAGCAGCCGTCCATCTTTGTAGTCGATGTAGTCGACCTTGTCCGCGCAGAACTTGCAGGACTTTCGCGCGCGAATGAATCGCCGCCCGCCTTGTCCGCCTCCCTGCCTGCCGCCTCTATCGTCGCGCCGTCCGTTTCTTGGTTCGCTGCTCATCACTCTTCATCCTCCCCTTCGCTCTCATCTTCGTCGCCAATCGGAAGCGCTGGCTCTGAGCGGCGCGAGCGGCGCGAGCCGGCAGTGGCCGCGGCGCGCGCGGCGCGACGCGCCCGTAACTTGTCGGCGCGCTTAAGGTCCTCGTCAATTCGCACGGTGAGATAGCGGACCACCGCGTCGGTCACGCGCATTCGGCGCTCGAGTTCGGCGATCTCAGCGCCGGTCCCCTCGATGGTGAATACGACGTAGTATCCTTCGTTGAACTTTTTGATTGGGTACGCGAGCCTGCGGCGGCCTATTCGATCGAGCTTCGCGATCGTCGCTCCCTGGCCGGTGACCACATCACTCAATTGAGTGACGAGGGTATCGATATCGCCCTCCTCGATGTTCGGAGCGATAATAAAAAGAACTTCATAGACTCTCATCTGAGAGTTTCCTCCTTTTGGGTTACTGAGCATCGATGCAGCGCAAACCCGAATCCGCATCTGAAATCTCAAAGTTCAAATCTCAGATCGCAGATCCTGTCCTCGCGGCCCGCGACGCTTCGGTTAAGCCCTGGCCTTCAAGCCAGAGCAAGGAGATTCAACTTGTGTAGAACCTCTTGAGAAAGAACGGGCATGGGGTTCAGGCTTTAACCTGCTTGTCTTCGCCCACTTCAAAAACCAGGCTGAAGCCTGAACTCCATGCATCACTTATCACTCTTCACTCGTGTGTTGAAGCGCGCCATTGCGCGCTCCACTCCTTCTGTCAAAACTACCTCGACGGCATCAGCCGCGGTCGCGAGAGTTTCGTCCAGTTTCCCGCGTTCACGTCTGGGAATCGGCGACAAGACAAAACTCACCAGATCTTCGACCGGATGATCCGGCTGGACCCCAAGCCGTATGCGAGCAAATTCCTGGCTGCCGATACGTTCAATGATCGACTTGAGCCCGTTATGCCCGCCGGCGCTTCCACGAGCGCGCACGCGAAGCATACCGAACGGCAACGCCGCCTCGTCGCTGACGACAATCAGGTTCGCCGGGTTGCCATCACCGTAGCGCTCGAGCAACGGCCGAACCGCTTCACCGCTCAGGTTCATGAAAGTCTGCGGCTTCGCCAGCAGAACTCGTTGACCGGCGAGCGCGACTTCCGCGACCTTGCTGCCAGCTTCGCCGCGAAAGCGGCGTCCGCCAGCTCGTTCAAAAAGCCTGTCAATGAGCATGAACCCGAGGTTGTGCCGGGTCATTTCATACTCTCGTCCCGGATTCCCGAGCCCGACTATCACCTTCATAGCCCGCAGTCCGTCTCACTTTGTCCGTAGTTCAGGTCATCTCTACGGACTACTGACCGCGGACTACGGACCATGAACTATTCTTCTTCAGCCTTGCCCTTCTTGATCACTTCGGGTTCAGCCACGGCTTCAGCCTCACCTTCAGGAACGGCGGCTGCCGGCGTGGGTTCTTCGATCATTCGCGGAGCCAGCACGACGGCGACAATCTGATTTTCGTCGGCCAGGATCTTCACTTTTTCACGATCGTAAATCAGATCCGATACCGAAACGTGATCGCCGATGTGAAGGTTTCCCACGTCAGCCTTCAGATTCTCGGGTATGTCGCCAGGCAGACATTCGACCTCGACTTGACGAAGCTGGAGCTCCAGGATGGCTCCTTCGAGCTTCACGCCGAGGGGTTCTCCAACCGTCTCAATCGAGACGCTTACTCGTGTCACCGTGGTCATCGAAAGCCGCAGCAGATCCGCGTGAAGCAATCGTCCCCTGACGGGATCGACCTGATAATCCTTGATTATCACGTTATCGGGCTCGCCGTCACTTTGCAGGGCGAGCTTGAAGATAGTGTTGTGCCCAGTGTCCGAACGAAGTATGTTGGCGATCTCTTTCGCGTTTACCGCGATCGCCACGGAGCTTCCGCCTTCGCCATAAACCGCAGCGGGAATCATCCCCAGCGAACGCAGTCTCCGAGTCGGGCCTTTGCCGACACCTTCGCGCGGGCGTGCATTGATTGTTATGTCCTTGATCATTTCAAAAGCTCCAAAGTGATGCGTGAACCGTGAGGCTTGATACGTGAAAGAATGCTCTTCGATCTCGGATCACGTATCACGGCTCACATTTCAAATAAACAGCTTACTCACCGACGTCTCGTCGTGTATCGATATGATAGCTTCCGCCAAAAGCTCTGCTACGCTCAAGCATTTGATCTTTTTCGATTCGCACCCCTGTTGAGCCGGAATCGAGTTGGTCACCACGACCAGCTCGATCGACGAGTCTTCGATTCGACGAACCGCGTTACCGCTCAGCACCGCGTGAGTGGCCGAGGCGAACACCGACTTTGCGCCATTCTCCTTTAACGCTTCGGCCGCTTTGACCAGCGTTCCCGCGGTGTCGATCATATCGTCCACGATCAGCGTGGTCCGACCGGCGACCTCGCCGATCACGTGAAGCACCTCGACTTCTCCGAGTTTTTCGTAGTCGCGGCGTTTGTCGATGATTGCGAGTTCCGCATCAAGCCTCTTGGCATAAGCTCGCGCCCGTTCGACGCCTCCGGCGTCAGGCGCAACCACGGTCAGGTTCGACATCTCCAGCGATTGGAAATACCCAACCAGCACCGGGGCCGCGAACAGGTGATCGGCCGGTATGTCAAAGAACCCTTGAATCTGGCCGGCGTGCAGATCGAAGAGCAGCACGCGATCCGCGCCGGCGCCGGTAATCAGATTGGCCACCAGCTTCGACGAGATCGGAACTCGCGGCCGATCCTTGCGATCCTTCCTCGCGTAGCCGTAATAGGGAATGACCGCCGTGATGCGCTTCGCCGACGAGCGCCGGAACGCATCCAGCATGATCAAGAGCTCCATCAGATTCTGATCGACCGGCGGGCAGGTCGGTTGAACGATGAAGCAGTCTTCGCCGCGCACGTTCTCCAGGATCTGAAAGTTGAACTCACCGTCAGAGAAACGCCCGACCTGAGCTTTGCCGATCTCGATCTTCAGGTGATCGCAGATCTCTTCAGCTAGCGGCCTGTTCGCATTTCCTGAAAAGACCTTGATGTCCACACTGCCTCCACAAAACACGGTTCCGGGTTCCTGGTTTCGGGTTGAACCCGGAACGGTGACCCCTGAACCTCGAACCGTTTTGTTGGCTGGGGAGGGAGGATTCGAACCTCCGAATGGCGGCTCCAAAGGCCGCTGCCTTACCGCTTGGCGACTCCCCAGTATTTGGTTGATAAGGATTTAGACTTCGTCGCGTCAACAAGCAGCCAGGCACCAAGCCGTCCGGCTCACTCGAAGATCGTAGCCTGATACTCGTCGCGATCAACCGTGCGGACCCGCTCGGTCCAATAGCCGAGCGCTCGCATCTCCCTTGCGGCCTGCTCGATCAACTGCGAATTATCAAAGACCCCGTAGACAGTCGCGCCGCTGCCGGACATCAGAACATTTCGCGCGCCCAGGCTCCTGAGCCGGCTTTTGACTTCCCAGATTTCGGGATGGGCTTCGAGAACGGCCTCTTCCAGATCGTTCTTCGCCTCGAGCGGCAGCTCACGGATGGCTTTAACGGCCTTTAAAGTAAAGGGAATTCTAGAAGGCGCCTCCAGCATTGTCAACCGCGAAAGCTTTTCGTATGCATCCCGAGTCGAAACCGGAAACCCCGGATTAACAAGCAGCAATTGATCCCAGTGAGCTTGCTCGATCGGGTAAACCTCTTCACCGCGACCGAGACCCAGAGCGGTCCCTCCGGTAAGAAAAAAAGGCACGTCCGATCCCAGGAACCGCGCGCACAGCACCATCTCTTCCCAGGAGACTCGGGTCTGCCAGAGTCTGTCGAGTGCGAGCAGCGTCGCTGCCGCATTCGAAGACCCGCCGCCCAGACCGGCCGCCACGGGGATGTTCTTTTCGATCTCGATTCGAGCACCCTTGGATGGGTTGGTGGCCTGGCGAAGCCAGGACGCCGCTCTGAATGCGAGGTTCGTTTCGTCGCAGGGAACTCGCGCGTCATTGCAGACGATCTCGATTTCGCCTCCGGTGTCCGTAACCAGCAGCCGATCGTGAAGCGATATGGTTTGAAAAATTGTTCGAAGCTCGTGGTAGCCGTCGTCGCGTTTGAAAAGAACGTCGAGGGTCCAGTTGATCTTGGCGTAGGACTTGATACGAATGGATTCGGTCATTGAGCCTCGGCTTGTTCCTGCAATTGGAATAGCGATTCAGGCGGTCTCGCGCGACTCCCAGGGCGGACCTTTCAGCTCAACCGTGTTGCCTTCGGGGTCAGTTATGTAGATTGAAGGGCCCTCTCCTTCGGCGCCGTATCGCGACGCCACTTCGCCGGACGTGATACCTCGCGATTTCAAATGTGCAGCGATTGCTTCGGCATCAAACGGGTCCAGACGCACGCAAAAGTGATCCAGGTTTCTGCCCTCGGCGCCGGGAGCGCGTCCTCCCATTACTCCGAGCTTCCCGGTGACCGGCACGAGGTCGATTAGAGCACGGCCCGCGCGAAGCTGGACCAGACCGATGTCGTCCTGGCGGCGCTCGATCGTGCAACCGAGCACGTTGCAGTAGAAGTCGAGCATACGCTCAAGGCTCACGACGCGCAGAACGAGGTGGTCGATATCACGGATGCGAAGCATATGGAGTCGTGTGAGGTTGCCGATGAATGATGAGGCGACTGCGAGATCAAAGCCTGCTGCTCATTGTTTTAGAAAAATCTCAGTGAGATACACGGTTCCGTCCGCCGCGACCCACGCGCCCACCGCCGTCAATTGGAAGTCTGGATCCAAGATGTTTCGCCGGTGGCCGGGGCTCTCCATCCAACTGCGTAAGCTTGCGGCGACGGGGTTGATGTAGCCCTTTGAATAAGCCAGGTTCTCACCCACCAATCTCCATTTGATTTCTGCCTGTTCAACCCTTTCACGAACCGAGCGCCCTTCGGGATCAGTATGAGAAAAGAAATGTTCCTCGGCCATGCGGCGGCTATATTCGCGAGCCAGCGGCAAGAGATCCTCGTTGAAGGAGAGCGGCACAAGACGCCGCAAGCGACGAATGTCATTCACTTCATCAAGACATTGCTGTTCGAGTGACTCTATCTCGCGAGGCCCGCGGCCTGCGACGCCAGGAGCCGCTGCCTCGTCCGGGTCGGTCGCCGAACCGGGAGAATACCGGGGACTCGAAGGGTGAACCGATCCGTTCTTACCGCGAGCCACGCGGGCGCCGCCGGCGACTCCCGAGCCTTTTTGCTCAGAGTACGCGCGCGAAGAACCAAACGGCGTCATCGCCACCAACAGCGCGACGACTGAAAAAAGAACTCCAAACTTTCTTTCCATAAACTGCTTGTAGGGTTCGGGTTCCGGGCTTCGGGTTCAGGTTTCGGCAAAATGGCGAAACTCACGGAACTTCCCTACTTCTTCCCCAATTTCTCCTTGATCTTCTTTATTTCATCCGGCTCGGTTGAGAGCTTGAGCGCGTCTTCCCATTTCGCGCGAGCCTTCTCGACCTGTCCCTGCTTCTTGTACAGATCGCCGAGATGGTCGTGAATCGTCCCGGATCGCGGCTGGTATATCACAGCTTGCTCAAGATACTTCTGGGCTTCGGCGAACTTGTTCTGACGGAACAGCAACCAGCCCAGCGAATCGAGGAACGACCCGTTAGTAGGTTCAATGTTCACAGCGCGTCGTATTAGCGCCTCCGCTTCGGCGAGCCGTTCATTTCGGTCGGCGAGAAAGTAGCCGAGGTTGTTCAGCACGGTCGCGTTGTCAGGGTCGATTTCGAGCGCCTTCTTCAGGGTCGCCTCCGATTCCTTGTATTTCTTTTCGCGATCCTGAACGCTCGCGAGCGTAACCAGAGGTCCAATGTCGTTGGGCTCGAGGGCCACCGCCTTGCGCGCGCTCTCTTCCGCTTCCTTGATCTGGTTGGCTTCGAGCTGGACGCTGGACCAGAAGAGATACACATCGACGTCTTCCGGGCCGTCTTTTAGGAGCGATTTCATCGTCGCATCCGCGGTCGCGGTGTCGCCGAGCTTCCCGGCGGCCTGCGCGCGAAGGAACTTGAACGCACGCTCGTCGGGAAATCGCGCGACGGCGTCGGTCGCCGCCTGAAGGGCTTCCTTGTATTTGCCGTCGTCGATCAGTGTGCCGACAATGAGCTGGTCCGCAATCGGCCGGTCCTTCCCGACAACCTTCTTCATCCGCTCGAACGTCTCCATCGTCTTGTCGCGCTTGCCTGCCATCCTGTAGGCATTCGCGATTCGGCGAAGCACCAGTTCGGTGTTCTGTTTGTCCTGCTCGCGATTCGCGACGGTGCCGTCCGGATTGACGATCGATCCGAGAGCTTCTTCATAAGTCGCAACCGCTTTGTCGAATTGCGACATCTCTTCATAGGTTTCGGCGAGCGCGTAAACCACGGGCAGACTATCGGACACGTCCTGTCCTTTGAGCGCTGCCTCGAGAACCGACACCGCTTCGTCCCGCTTACCCGCCCTTCTGAGCCCGTCAGCCTTGAGTCTTATCGCGGTCAGATAGACCGGGGTATCCTTGCGAACTGCCTTAATCACCGGATCCAGCAGCTTTTTGTTGGCTTCTTCGTAGCGCCCCGCAAAGATCAGCGCTTCGGCGTAGTCAAACAGCAACGGAGAGTTGACCAGAGTTCCCGTCTCGTCGTCGTCTTTGTCCTCTTTATCTTCTTTGGCAGCCTTATCATTCTTGTCGCCGGTCTTCGGCTTGCTTTCCTTCGGCGGCGTGTCCTTTATGCCGATTGCCTTCTTGTAGATGTCCAATGCCTCCTGCGTGCGTCCGATTCGCAGAAGCGTTCTCGCCAGCAGACCGGCATACGCCGGCGATTTGGGGTTTATGTCATAAGCCTTGCGCGCCGCGGTCGCGGCTTCCCGCATTTTTCGCTTTTCAAAGTAAAGCTGAGCGAGCATGAAATGAGCTCGATCCGCCGTCGAATCGCCTTCGGAAACGCGCTTCAGTGCTTCGAGCGCTTTGTCCTGCTCATCGAGCATCATGTACAGGTTCCCGATCAGGGCATTGGCAGGCATCTCCTGCTCGCCGACTTCGATCTTCGCGTTGGGGTTGGCCTTGACGATTTCTTCAAGCTCCTTGATGGCCGCGTGCGCCTTGTCTTTGTTAACCGAAGTACCCACTTGAGTCTGAGCCAGGTAGATTCGCGCGAGCAGCTTATGCACATCCACATTGTCGGGCGCCAGTTTGACCGCGTCCTTGGCCTGCGCCTCGGCTTCGATCACGTTGCCGTTCTTCAGATGAAGCGATCCAAGCGCGACTCTCAGTTCAGCCGACTGGGGGTCCAGAGCCAGACCCTCTTTGTAAGCCGCCACCGCAGCCGGGTAGTTTCCGTCCTGGTCAAGCCGCTTCGCTTCCAGATACTTCTTGAGCGCGGCTGCGCGTTTGTCGGTGGAGGGCGAGGTCTGGCTGATCTGAGCCCCGAAACCGGCTCTCGGGGACGCTTCCAGCCTCCCGACTCCCGTCAACGCGCACATCGCCAGAACCAGCGCCGCGGCGCAGAACATGATCGTGTGGTTTCTCAAAATTACTTCCTTTCTCTCGTGGCACAGACGGCGGGTCTGTGAGAATCTCTATGCGCAAACGTCAATATGCGTCTTCTGTTCTAATCTTTCACAATCCCAGCTTGCTCTCGCTCGCCGGCAAGGTCGCGGTGAAATAATCGACCGCTCGCTGCCACGCCGATCGCCGCGGATAATTATAGAGCGAAATCACCAGCGCCACAGCGCCGAGCCTCACGACGTCGCTCTGAGTTCCCCCAAAAAACGCCACTACAAGAGCGAGCACGCCGATGACCTCAGCGATAGCCGCGGCTATGATAGTAGCATTCAACAGGTGCTTTATCAGCCCGTCGACCCCGCGAGTAGTCGCGACTATCTCGAGCCGCATCCTGTGCAACTGCGCTCGCCGAACAACGATTGAACCAATCGCAAGCGCGGCCGCTGCAGCATAGAACGCATACGGCAATTCGGCTTGCCACCCGGCGCCGCGAGTCTTGAGGATCAGAACCCCGACGCCGGCGTAGACCACGATGCTCAACGTGAACGCAGTCACCAGTACCACGGCGGTCCGGTGGGCAGCGGCTACGCGGTCGCCAGCCTTTTCGGGTTTCGCGGTCACTCGGCCGCTCCCTTGATCAATTGCCCGTTCTCGAAAACGATGTCGTCGCCAGTGCCCGGCTTGCCGTCCGGGCCCGCACTCGAGAGCCTATAGCCGCTGGGCGTTCCTTTGTAGCCAAGCTCGCGCGACCATGCGTCGAGTCGGATTATCGCGACCAGATAGCGCGTGCCCAGGCTGTCGATCAAAGCGGCTCCACTGTCGGCTTCGACATAAGAACCATTATCTCGGCGGTAGGCCTCCAGCGCCGTAGCGAGCGTTCGAAGCTCGGCGGTGGTCCTCAGCGTCTTCTCTTTTTGTATAGCGGTCTGAATCAGCTCGATCGATTCCCATCTGCGATCTCCCGTGCGCACTTCGACCGGCTGCCACTTCCCGTCCTTGTCGGCTTTGAATCTGAACGCGGTTTCCAACTGCGCTTCGACTATCGCGTCGCCCCCCACGCCGCTGCTGATGCTCTTGATGTGAACCCTGTCGGGCTTATCGAAGCCGAGTACCTGCGCGATTCTGTCGCGAGCTTCGCGCGCGCCGAGCTCGCGCGCAAAAACCCCGGCTGCAACCAGCGAGACGGCCACCCCAACCATCATCACCACCCGCGGCTTCGATTTCATTGATTGGTCCTCCGGCACAGGCAAGGGAGCTGTAGCTGAGCACGTCGCAGCTAACGAGGATAGTAACAAACGCGTGTTTGGAATGGCAATAATTCTTCTGGTCTGCGTGCTTTGCGGGCTTCCGAAGCGCAGGCATCCTGCCTGCCCGGCTTTGTGATCTTTGCGGCCTTGCGCGAACCGGAACCTCCCAAATCCGGAAGATTCTGTGTCACGCGATCGCTACTGTTTCTCTCTGCACTTCGCGATGATCAACGTTATGTCATCGTGCTGCTCATTCGGGCTGAATCCCCGAACGTCCTCAACAATCGATCTAAGCAGGTCCTGTGAACACAACTCGCGGCGTCGCCTCAATGCCTCAATCAAGCGCGACTCTCCGTATTCCTCTTCCGCGTCGTTGAACGATTCGGTTATTCCGTCCGTGTACAGCGCGAGCATGTCTCCCGGGAATAACTGGCGCCTCCCGATAGAGCAATCCCACTCTTCGAAGAGTCCCAACACGGTAGACGTCGAATCCAGCCGTTCAATCGAGCCATCGCGTCGAAGCAAAAGAGCCGGAAGATGCCCGCAGTTCGCGTAACTCAACCGACGCGTTTCGTCGTCATACGCGGCGAAGAGCAGCGTCGCATAATCGCCTTCGGTGGTGTTCTCATAAAAGAGCTGATTCACGGATCTCAGCAACTGTTGGGGCTGATCCAACGCGATCGCGCACTGGCCGCGCAGATTCGCCTGGAGGTTCGCCATCAACAGGGCCGCCGCTATTCCTTTTCCGGCGATGTCGCCGACGACCAATCCCAACTGTTGAGCGCCGAAGTCGAGGAAATCGTAATAATCACCGCCAACCTGCCGAGCTTGAATGCACACACCCGCATAGTCGAGCGTCGCGAGCGGCGGCAACTTCTGCGGGAAGAGGCGAGACTGCACTTTCTTTGCTATCTCCAGCTCCTGAGCGGCCCGGCGCTCCGCTTCCAGCTTTTCGGCTATCGCGCGTCGCTGCGTGTCCAGCGCCTGGCTCACTTCATCGAAGCTCACAAGCGAAAAAGAATTCCCGTCGACGTCTTCGAATCGGGTGAACACCCCTCCCCACACCGGGCTGCGCTCCCCGAGCAACATTGGTGATCGCTGCGGCTGAGCAGCCGAGCCGCCAAAAGAAGCGGCGGGATGTGACGCCGCTTCCTTTGGCTGGTACTTGATGCGTTTGAGCCGGGGCGGGCGGCGAAACTTGACACCGCGTTTTGACCATTCGCCGTACTTGGCGATCACATCGTCGGTAACGAAAGCGACCTGCGTAGCCCGGCCGATCAGCTTGTATTCTCGGGACTCGCGCGCGGGCGCCACAAGCGCGAGTATCGCCGTGCCGTCCGGCGGAGCTACGGCCACCCAGCGCTCACCGGATTGAAGGCGCGCGTCATACACCAGACTGAACCCGAGCTGATCGAGGTAGAATCTCAGACTTCGATCCTGATCTCGAACGAATATCTTGACCGCGTGAAAACGGAGGTAGGGGTCGTTGCGATCGAGGCGAACGGTCGAGTCGTCCAGCCAGGGCGGTGAAGGGGACCTCCTGTCCATGGCCGATTATTATAGCAATCAAGTTATCTTTCTACATCGCGTCCACGCGTGACAGAAGCAACTGTTGCAAGATCCGTAAGTCCGGATCGTTCACCTTGCGACCAGCAACAACTTGTCGCGTGACGCGGATCGCTCGCCGGGAGGCTCCAATCGTGCAATCAATTCGGGCACAGTCGTTGACAATCCTGGTCCTGTTCGTTTTTGCCGCACCTGTGGAAGCGCAAAACAAGCCAATAGCGCGCGCAGCGCCGGTGTTGATTCGCGGCACTTTTGCGGGAGTTGAACCGGGCTCCTCAACTGAGCTGGTGATCTTTTATCCTGACGGGCTTCCCGAGATTCCCCCGGAAGTCCGCTTCGTTTTTCTCCAGGACGGAAAGAAACTTGTGACTCCGCCCCTGGGAGGTTGCGGCGAGCTTGAAGCGGCCACACAGACGTTCAACGTCACCGTCCCTCAAGGTCTAAACCCGGGCGTCTGTCAGGTCGTGGCGCAAGTCGCCCAAAAAGAAAGCCAACCCATAGAATTGGAAATCAGCGGTTCGGTCAGCCCCCCGATAATAACCGGGGAGTACCCTCAAGTCACCAGCGTTCCTCAATATCCACCGCGACCCGCGCAGCCGGGCGATTCGGTGAGCATTGAGGGTACGAACTTCAGCCCGTCGGACGAAGTCGAGATCACCGACGCGCAGGGAGTGGTCCACACAGTTTCGGGTTGTTCGACTTCCTCTGCCTCGTTCGCATGCTTTCCGGTGCCGGACAACATCGCCGATGGCGAAGCGACGTTCCAGATAGTCGAGCAACGCAGCGGCAAGCGTCAGCGCAGCAAGAAGGTAACGCTGCACATTCTGAACGTACCTCTACCGCTCGAAATCACGTGGGACGGTTTGAAACCGGTTGCCCCCGGCCAGTGGATCGATATCGGCGTGGAAAGCATTCCCCCGTACGACAAGCCGCACCAGGTAGAAGTCGGCTTCACCCAAAACGACAGCGCCGCGATTGTCGAGTTTCTACTCCATCCCAATGACGACTTACACGTGCAAGTACCCAGCACGCTACTCCCGGGAGAGGTCGTTGTAAGAACGCGGACGCGGCGCGGCGACGTCGTTTCCGAGTGGTCGAAGCCCGCCAGCTTCAACCTGCTTGAGGTTCCCGCTGCCCCTCTTGTAGAGAGCGTAGAGCTTATTCGACGGATCAAGCCGGACAGATCCGAACCGCTTATCCATCTGGAGGGCGATCGGCCATCGCTGTTGACGGCGGAGCCGGGGGACAGGATTGCGGTATGGGGTCATTTCGGAGCTGAATCGTCCAGCAGCGTCCGCCTAACGCTGGTGCGAGGCGCGAGGCAGGTAGTCATGAAGCCCACTGTGAGCGATCCCCCGCTTCCAGCCTATTTCGAGGTTGAACTACCCGGCAACCTCAGAGCCGGTGAGTGGCAAGTCTACATTCACGAGCAAGGTCGTAAGACGAAGGCCAAAGTGCCGCTGCGATTAGTGGTCGGTAATGGCTCTTTGGCAGGCCGGCGACCCAACCCACCCGACGGGCATTTCCAGTAGAATCACAGAGCAACCAATCGTCTTCCCTCTCATCTAATGCGGTTGATGAAACGGCCCAACCGCACAACGTTCTTGCTCACTCAAGGGCTCGTGATTCCTTTTCTGGCTTCGGCCATCGCGTGCCGGGCGAAAGAGGCCGACTCGCCAGGGACTGCGGCTCGCGCCGGCGAATTGCCGGCGGTTGAATCGGAAGCCTTCCGGAATCGGCCGACGCAGCTTGCCTCAACCGCGGCCCCAAACTCAGCGACGCCCTTACGCCTTGAAGCGTTCAAGGTTCAGGGCCGCAAGTCGATCGCGGACCTCGAATCACGATTGGGAGCCGAGGCATTCGCAGCGGTGTTGAAGATCAATCGCATAGACAGAAGGCATATTCGGGTTGGCGATTCGCTGATCGTTCCCGCCGCTCGCTTCTCGAATCAATCGGCCTCGCCGGAGACCGATCTCATCGGCCTCGCGCCGTTTCCCATAGAGCTCGAAGCCGCGCGCCGGATTTCGAAACTCATCCTGGTCTCACGGCGAGTGCAGGCCTTTGGCGCTTACGAAGCTGGCCGGCTAGTTCGATGGGGGCCAACCAGCACGGGCAAGAAATCCACGCCTACCCCGGCGGGCCTCTATCACGCAAATTGGAAAGCAAAGAAGACCAGGAGCACCGTAAACGCGAGTTGGATCCTGCCCTGGGTTTTCAATCTCGACAACTTCGCGGGGGTATCATTCCATCAATACGAACTGCCAGGCTATCCGGCAAGTCACGGTTGCGTGCGTCTGCTTGAAGAGGATGCGAAGTGGATCTACGACTGGGCTGAGCAGTGGACGCTTTCCAGGACTGACCGCTCGATTCTAGCCTGCGGAACGCCTGTCGTTATTTTTGGAGACTACAAGTACGGCGAGAAGCCCGTCTGGCAGAGGCTTGTTGATGACCCGAGCGCCGCTGCCGTTTCGATGTCCGAGACCGAAAGTGTGCTGAACCAACATATTGCCGCGATTGAGATCAAGGCCCGCGCACGCCGCGAGCTGAACGCCCGATTCGATGCTTCCCACCAGGACGCTGCCCGCCCGGAGGCCGATGCCCATCGGCTGTGACTTGTCGCGCACCGTCGCTCTCTCCGCGAGCTAAGTCCAAAACTCTGCGATTTCTCGGCGTGCTCTGCGTCTCAGCGGTGAGTGATTATCGTCGCCTCTCACCGCCGAGACGCGGAGAGCGCAGAGGTTACGCGGAGAAGAGCTACGAATGCGTCATCGCTCGGTTGAGAGCATCGTCCCGGAGTCGTGCTAGAATTTTTCCTTTAGATTGCACGGAGCGGAAGTGGCCATCGACGCACCTAAGACGTTCTACCCCGAAGTATTCGGAACTCTCTTCGAGAGCGCCGAGCTCGACGAGATCGCCACGGAGATCAAAGCCGGGCGCCGGGCGGTTGTAGTGTCCGGTCTGGCGGGAAGCGCTCGAGCGTTGGTGTTGACCGCGCTCGAAAGGAAACTCGACCGCCGCGTCGTGTTGGTCGCTCGCTCCAACCGCGAGGTCGAAGAGATTCAATCGGACGTAGACTTCTTCTACTGCGCGTTGAACGGCGCCAGCTCCAGCGAGCGAAGCGTGCTCACTATACCGGCGGTTGAAGCGGATCCTTACGACGGGACATCTCCGCATGCTGAGGTGCTCGAACAGCGCGCGCTCGCGCTTCATCGAGCAGCGCGCGGGGAAGCTCGAATACTCCTCACGTCAATAGGAGCGCTTGCCGAGCGCACCGTTTCGCCCGACCTGCTCAAAGCTTCAAGCATCACGCTGCGCGCCGGCGAAGAGATGCCGCCGGAGTTGATCGTCGATCTGCTGATCGCCGCCGGCTACGTGCGCGAAGAACCCGTCGGGTCGGTCGGCGAATTCAGCTTGCGCGGAGGCATACTCGATGTGTTCTCTCCCGCGCACGACGCCCCGCACCGAATAGAGTTCTTTGGCGACACGGTTGAATCGATTCGCGATTTTGACCCCGACACTCAACGGTCAACAGCTCGAGCAACCGAGTCAATTATCGTCCCAATGCGCGAGCTGTCGGTTCGACGCGAAGAATTCATGGCGTGGGCCGACGTGGCCGAGCGCCACTGGGAGGAAGATCGATTCCGCCGCGATCTTCGCGCGCGAATCGCACACGCAGAGCGAGGCGAGCCATTCCCCGGTTGGGAATATCTGCTTCCTCTCACGCGGCCGCTTACGTCGACGGCGTTCGATTATTTCAAAGACGCGGTCATTGTAATCGATGAGCCGGTCGAGATCGAAAAGCGCGCGACGGACCTCTTTCGCTATGTAGCGGATCGCTTCGCTCAGGCCGACGACGCGGGAGAGCTCGCGCTTCCGCCCGAGAAGTTATTCCTTACCGGCGGTGAGTTGCGATCGCGGTTTGACGGCTCGTTGCGGATCGAACTCCGGTTGTTGGGGCGGGACGCCGCCGCGACCGATGAGCAGTTCAGCCTGGTTGCGCACGACCCGGGAGCGGACGGCCTGGGAGCGCACGGCCTGGGAGCGCACGACCTGGGAGCGCACGACCTGGGAGCGCACGCGTCTCGCGTGCCTGATGACAACACCTCAACCGCCGAATTAGCCGATAGCGAAGCGACCCAAAGCACGCTGGACGCGAGCCCTCCCAGGTTTCTCTTCCCAATCATGCCGTCGACGCCGGATATCGCGACCATCTCCCAATCGCCCCGGCGGTATCAAGGGCGCATCGCGGATCTGGCGCGCGATCTCGAATCGGAGACCCGGCCGACGCTGTTCGTCATGCCAAGCCTTGGGCTCGCGGAGCGAGTAGCCGAGATGCTCGGTGAATACGGGATCACCGCTGATCTGTTACCGTCGCTGTACACCCGCGACCGGCAGGGCGCTGCGCTTGCCGTCGGTCGAATAATCACCGTCGGCAAGCTCGCGAATGGCTTCGCGTTGCCCGCCGCAAACCTGTCGGTGCTCACCGAGACCGACGTCTTCGGCGAAGTCGAACGCGCAGCTCCTCAACGCGCGGTCGCGAAGAAGGCTCGCAAGAAGCGGACGGCTGCCGCGTTCCTCTCGGACCTTGGAGATCTGAAGCTCTCCGACTATGTCGTCCACGTGGACCACGGTATCGGCCAGTTTCAGGGACTCGTTCAGCTCGAGACCGCGGGCGCGGCTACGGGCAATCAGGCCGCCGGACTCGAACGCGCTCACGGCGACTTGCGCGAGTTCATGCTTCTGACCTATGCCGAAGGCGCTCGGCTTTATGTTCCGGTCGAGCGGCTCGATCTCGTCCAGCGATACTCGGGCAGCGAGGGCCATCGTCCTCAGCTCGATAAGCTAGGAGGGCTCGGCTGGCAGAAGGCAAAAGCGCGAGCCAAGCGAGCGATGCGCGACATGGCCGAAGAGCTCCTCAAGCTCTACGCCGAACGCAAGCTCGTCCAGGGTCACGCTTACGGCGCGGACACTCCGTGGCAACACGAGTTCGAAGACGCATTCGAGTACCAGCTCACGCCCGATCAGGAAGCCGCCATCGAAGACGTGAAAGAAGGAATGGAGAGCGGGCAGCCGATGGATCGTCTGATCGTCGGCGACGTGGGCTACGGCAAGACAGAAGTGGCCATGAGAGCCGCTTTCAAGGCGGTGATGGAAGGCAAGCAGGTCGCAGTTCTCGCGCCGACGACCGTGCTCGTCTATCAGCACTTCAAAACTTTTCAGCAGCGATTCAGTCCGTTCCCGGCCCGCGTGGAGATGCTCTCGCGGTTTCGAAGCGCCAAGGAGCAAAAGGATGTGGTCAAAGCGCTCGAAGCCGGGGCGGTCGACGTAGTGGTCGGAACTCACAGGCTCCTTTCGAAAGACATTCGATTCAAGGATCTCGGATTGTTAGTGGTCGATGAAGAACAGCGCTTCGGGGTCGCGCACAAAGAACGAATCAAGCATATGCGCAAGAAGGTCGACGTGATCGCGATGTCGGCCACGCCGATCCCGCGAACGCTCAACATGTCGCTTGCGGGGCTTCGAGATATGTCGGTGATCGAAACTCCTCCGCGCGACCGGCTTGCGATTCAAACTCACGTCGTTCAATTCTCCGAACCCGTCGTCCGCTCGGCCATCGAGCTCGAGCTCCAGCGCAGCGGGCAGGTGTTCTTCGTTCACAATCGAGTGGAGACAATCTACACGATCGCAGAATTGATCGCTCGCCTCGTGCCTCAAGCGCGCATCGGCGTGGGCCACGGTCAGATGGCCGAGAAGGAGCTCGAGGAAGTCATCATGAAATTCGTGCGTCACGATCTGGATGTGCTGGTGTGCACGACGATCATCGAGAACGGTATCGACATCCCGCTCGCGAACACGATCATCATCAATCGGGCGGATATGTACGGTCTGGCTCAACTATATCAACTGCGAGGCCGGGTCGGGCGTTCGAATCGCCGGGCTTACTCGTATCTGCTCATTCCGGCGGAAGAGAGTCTTACGGATATCGCGCGGCGCAGGCTCGCAGCCATTCGGGAATTCTCGGACCTCGGCGCGGGTTTCAGAATCGCGGCATTGGACCTGGAGCTTCGAGGCGCGGGCAACCTGTTAGGCGCTCAACAGTCCGGACAGATCGACGCGATCGGATTTGACCTGTACACCCGGATGCTCGAACGCACGGTGCGCGAGCTGAAAGGCGAGCCGGTCGAAGACGAAGTTTCGACTGCGATCAACCTGGCCGTGGACATTCGAATACCTGAAGATTACATCTACGACATGAGCCAGCGGCTGCGAACCTACAAGCGCATCTCGTCGGCTGAAACCGAAGCAGAGCTGTCGGACGTGCACGCCGAGATCGGCGATCGCTACGGGCCGATACCGGAGACGATCGAGAACCTGTTCGAGTACGCGCGGCTGCGTCGCGAAGCTTCGAAGTTAGGGATCATCTCGATCGATCGCGAAGGTGACCGGCTCGCGGTGAAGTTCAGCGAGCAGGCAAAGATCGACGCGGACAAGCTGATCGCGATGGTATCCGAGGGTTCAGCGAGCTTCGCCCCGAGCGGTGTGTTGAAGGTAGGGCTCGAGTCTCAAGATGACGCCGAAGTATTTGACGAGGTCGGAGAGCTCTTGCATCGTCTTCGATAGAAGCACATTTAATCTATATATGCGCCACTGTTGCCGCCTTACGCTCTTGAATAGAGTTAAGCTGATCATCTGCGAACAACTTCAATGCGGCTTAAGTTTTTGTTACGATTGCGGCTGAAACCTGATCGAGTGGAGGAAACGCTCTGAGCAGCGAGCCAGCCAGACAAGTGCATAGCTTCTTGCGCTGGGCCGGTAGTAAACGCAAGCTCCTTCCTGTTCTCTTGGATCTCGTTCCATTACAGTTTGATCGGTACGTTGAACCGTTCGCAGGATCTGCCTGCTTGTTTTTTTCACTTCAGCCGGGACGAGCGATACTGAGCGACATCAACGACGAACTGATTAGCACGTATCGCGAGGTCACGCTGCGAACAGAGGAAGTCATCGGCTACCTATCAGCTCTCGAACTGACCAAGGATGCTTATTACCGCGTCCGCGCCGTAAACCCATACGACCTGAGCGGTCCGCTCCGGGCGGCGCGCTTCATTTACCTTAACCGACTATGCTTCAACGGCCTTTACAGGACTAACAAGCGGGGTGAGTTCAACGTGCCGTTCGGCGGTTACAGGTGTGGGCCCATTCCTTCGGCAGACTCTCTGAGAACCTCTGCGGTGCTTCTTAGACGAGCGACGCTGGTTTCGTGTTCGTTTGAGCAGACGCTTGATCGCGTCAAATCAGGCGATTTCATCTACTTGGATCCGCCCTATTGTATACGTTCTCGCCGAGTGTTCAACGAGTACTCCCATTTCAGTTTCGGCTCCGACCAGCTCGCAGGCCTGCGTCAGCATCTCGACAGACTCGACAGGATGGGAATCCCGTTTCTAGTCAGTTATGGAGCAAGCTGGGAGGGCCGGGAGCT
>DATIFP010000086.1:0-17335 GCA_035455165.1 Blastocatellia bacterium | reverse complement strand
GGCTGCGAGATCACAGCAGGCGAGACGCCTGCGCTCCCAGGTTAGTGCGGAACTGCTCCGGGAAAAAGATAAGCGTAGGCCATCACGATCAACCCGACGATCGAAGCCAGCGCGATCGAGTGCCAAAATACAAACCTGAAGATCAAGCCCTCGTTGCCGACTTGATTCGTAGCGGCAGTCGCGACGACGATTGATTGCGCGTCCACCATCTTGCCCATCACGCCGCCCGCGCTATTGGCAGCGCACATCAACACCGGACTCAGGTTGAGCTGCTGGGCCGTGATCCGCTGCAACCCTCCGAACAATGCATTCGACGAGGTGTCGCTGCCGGTCAACGCAACGCCCAACCATCCGAGAAAAGTGCCAAAGAATGGGAACAGCCATCCGGTTCGAGTGAACGCGAGCCCAAGCACCGCATCCATGCCGGAGTAGCGAGTCACAAATCCCAGACCGAGCATGAATGAGATCGCCAGCACCGCGAACCTCATTCGAACGAGCGTCCGCCAGAAGATTCTAGCAAGCTCGGCGGGCGCGACTCCCAATAATAGCCCCGCAAATATCGCCGCGATGAAGCACGCCGAACCCGTCGCCGTCACCCAGTTAAGATCGAACTTCGCTTTTTCGGGCTCGGGGTGTGAAACCACAGGGGCTGCACGAGTAACCGCGAGATTCAACGCCGGCACATCCCAGCCCCCTCGCTCAAACGCCGGCGTGGTCGCCTGATTCAATGCAGTCTTGATCGACGGTAGACCCCACAGCAGCACGAACGCTGCAAGCATCACGAAAGGCATCCAGGCTCGCGCTACTTGCGAGCCTGGGAGCGCAGGCGTCTCGCCTGCATTATTGCGAATCGACTCCGTTCCGAGGTCATGGGCCCGAGACGCCCGCGCTTCCAGAGCAGGGTCCCCGTCGAATCTCCAAATGCGTCGCGGCTGCCAGAACCGAAGAAAAATCACCGTTGAAACCAACGACACCAATCCGCCCGCTATATCGACGAGATTGCTGTCGATGAAGTTGGACCACACGAACTGAGTCGCGGCGAAGGAAACGCCAACCACCAGGATCGCCGGCAGGACTTCGAAGGTTTCGCGCCAGCCAACCATAGCGCGAACGAGCCAGAAGGGGACGATGATGGCAGTGATCGGTAGTATCCGCCCGATCATCGCGTTCAAATCCGCTTCGGGAAGTCCCGATACGGCGGCAAGCGTGTGCACCGGAGTGCCGATCGCCCCCCACGCAACCGGTGCGGTGTTTGCAATCAAGTTGAGCGCCGCCGCATGGAACGGTCTGAACCCGAGCCCGATCATGAATGCGCCGGCGATTGCTACCGGGGCGCCGAATCCCGCCGCGCCTTCGATCACCGCCCCGAAGCAGAACGCCACCAGCAACGCTTGCAGTCTTCGGTCGGGCGTAATGGCGGCGACTGACTGCTTCATTATCTCGAACTGGCCCGTGTGAACCGATATGTCGTAGAGGAAGACCGCGGCGACGACGATCCACGCGATTTTCAACAACCCGAACCCGGCCCCATAGATCAGGCTTGCAGCCGACAGCGGCCAGGGCATTCCAAACACTAGGCTCGCGGCTGCAAGGGCCGTTGCCGCTCCCGCGATTGCGGCCCAGTGCGGCTTGACTCGAAAAACGGCGAGAAGGCCCAACAGCACAACGACCGGCAGAGCGGCCACCAGAGTCGATAGCCACCACACGCCGAAAGGATCGTAAACCTGAGTCCACGTCATCTGTTTTTTGCCGGTGCTTCAGAGGTCGCTGAGGGATTCCGCGCGAACCAGGTTACGTGCAACGTTCGTTAAGAACAGCCAAGCGCGTGGGCCATGCCGGCTCGGAGACTCAAAGCTTCTGGCCTTCGCAAAGCTGTCCGTATTCGCTCGTGTAGTGAAGCGGTATTTCGCGGTACTCATTAGTGTCGAGACCGTAGACCAGGCATCGGTCGTACGGCCGCGAATAGACGTGAAGGCTCACCGCGCGTCGATTGAACTCTGCCAGATTGAGCACCTGGTGCACGGGTTCGGCGGGATCTACTTCGGCGGGCAGCAATCGATGGATGTCCAGCGAGCTTGTGGGCTCGAGGCAACAGTATCCGGTCGTTTCGTTCTGGTCGAGCACACGGAAGTTCTGCACTCGAAGCCGGCCGATCGGAATGGCCATCCAGCAGTTCTGGCCGTGATGGTTGTGAATCTGGGAAGCCTGGCCGACGTCCCAGCAGATCGTGATAAGCTCGAACCGCTCGTCTTTGAAAATCAGGTTTCGGGTGTAATGCTTCGCGCTGAAAAAAAGATATCGATCGAGCGAGGCTTGATCGACTGGATGAGCCGCGATGAAATCGTAAACCGTGCCGATCCCGAAGTCCGCATCGGGGATGGCGCACAAGCCGCGCACGAACTCGTCGATTGAGACCAATTGCGGAGATCTTTCAACGCTCATTTTTGTTTGCACTCGGAGCCACGGGCGGCCGACGTTTACTTCTTCCCGAACGCGCGAACCCGCGCGACGACAGCGGCGATCTCTTCGTCCGTCAACTTGGACTTGAACGCGGGCATGAATTTGCCTTTCCCGTTCTTGGTCGCGTCGGCGATTTGGGCGTCGGTTCGCGACTTCTGCCAGGCTGCATCCGTGAAGTCCGGTTGTCCCTTTTTGCGCCAGTTTGGGATGCCGCGGCCGTCTTTGCCGTGGCAGGTTGAGCACTTCGACTGAAAAATTGCGGCGCCATCAGCGACATAGGCGGACTTCAGACTTGCCGAGGCTGCGGTCGCAAGGACATATGACGAAGCCATCATGCCTGTTACAAGAATCGATGCCTTAAGCCTGTTTGCTTTGATCATTCCGTCAAATTCTCCCTGTGTCTTGATGAGTTGTCTAACTGGTTGGTGCGTCCCGTCCGACTGCGGATGATAGCAGGCGAGGGTTCAAAAAGAAAAGTGGCGGGAAAGTGTATCGTTGTCGGTCGTTACCTGAGCAGATCTTTGCGTCTTTTCGAGTCTTTGCGTCTTAGCGCGAAACGCCGATTCCAAGACCGGTTTCGCGCAGACGCAGAGTCCCGTAAAGACGCAGAATTGATATCGAGCTGGTTCTTGCAGGCGAGACGCCTGCGCTCCCAGAGGTCAGCATCGCTGAATAACCATTACGGTCAAATCATCGAAATTCGGCTGTCCGGCTCGAAATGAACTCGCGTCTTCAAGGCAAGCCGCGGTTAACGCCTGAGGCGCGAGAGCGGCGCTCTTGCCGACCAGCCTTGAAAGCCGTTCGATACCATATTCGCTCGCCGACTTGTCTCGAGCCTCGGTTAGCCCATCGGTATAGAGCAACACGCTGTCCCCGGGTTCCAGCTTCAACTCGATCGAGGTGTATCGCTCGTGGCAGAAGATGCCCACGGGGAGTCCGGTTGCCTCGACGCTCGCCACCTGGCCCCTGCGAGTCAGCAGCGCGGGAGGATGCCCGGCGTTGCATATCTCGACCGCGCCTGACTGATGGGCGGCCCTGCCGCATACGAGTGTAGCGTAATAAGCCGGCATCGTTGATTCGGCAAAAACGTGATTGGCGCGCTCCACCAATTGGTTGACCGGCAGGTCCAGAGTTATCAAACTGCGAAAGATCGCGTGGAGATGCGCCATCAACATCGACGCGGCGATTCCCTTGCCGGACACATCGCCCAACAGGAAGAAGAGGTCTCCGTTCTCGGTGCTCACCAGATCGCAATAGTCGCCGCTCACCGGACCGACCGCCTCGTAATGGTAATACGCTCGCCAGCCTTCCACTTCCAAATGCTGTTTCGGCAGAAGCGTATATTGGACGCGTGAAACACTATCCAGATCGTGCTGCAGCGCCCGCTGCTCGGCCTTGCTCAAACATTCGAGGCAGAAGCGAGCGACCGGGTCGTTCACCGCTTCGTCCTCGATCACGTCATTGCAGGCCTCGCAGATGCCGTAGGAGCCGGCTTCCATGCGATGCAGAGCCGAATCCACTTCGGACAGGAGCGGAGCGAGATGGGTGCGGTCTTCAGATTGATCGATCGCGTCCTCAAGCCTTCTGCGCCAATCGATCAGATCCGAGCGAAGGTCCATTTGAGCCGTGGCCATTGTCTACTCCTTGGAGGTCCCTGGTTCTTCATTTCCTGCTGTTTTCAAGCAGGTTTTCTCGGCAAATTTCCTGAAAGATAACTGTGTCGATTAGAACGAAAAAATGCCTTGCACAGTTCCGCCTGAATCCTCTCAAAGAGGTCCAGAAACGCCGCAATCCTGCGTTTGAGGAATAAGCTACCTGACCCCCGGTAGTCAGTCTATCCGGCGCTTGCTATTGAACCCGACCTGGGGGCGCACGCACCTGGGAGCGCACGCGTCTCGCGTGCTTGGAAGCGATTCAGCAGGCCTCGATTTCGTCGGATCAAGCCGAATCGGGATCAGCACGCGAGCCGCGTGCGATCCCAGGTGGGCTCTCCAGGGCCATTCCCAGTCGCGCTACTCTCCTTCGACCTGGCGGCGAGGGTCCTTTTTGTGTTTTGGCCGGCGTTCGTCGCGAACGCGCTTGTCGACGAACTTCTTAGAAGGCAGGATAGGCGCACGCTCGCGCGGGCGAAGCTCCTCTTTTTTTATCGTTAGCCTTTTGGCCTTCTTGGGCATGCGCTCAATTATACCGTCTCTGAGCAGAAGGCGTTACGGACACGCATTCCCGGTCGTGTGATATCCCTGTGTTGCATTAGATCTCGTACCCTATGCCGCCCTTACGAGGCTTTGGCGTCGTTGTCGCGTTGACCAGGGGCGGCGCTTCGCTTGCCCCTGGCTGCTGAATTTCGCGCCTTCGGCGCTTGACTCGTTTCAGACCGAATCCAACCCGTTCGAGAAGGGACCCGCAGCATCGCAGGAGTGTAACACTACCGCGTTCCCCTCGGAATCCGGGTTTCTTAGATTAAGACCTAGAGCACGAACTCGCGAATCGGTTCGGGCGAAATGCGAAAGTCACCCTTGAACGGACTATCCAATGCGGTGATCAGAAAGAGCATGAACGCGATGGTCGCCACCAAAGCGCCGGTCATCAGCGCCTGAGATACCATATTCTTCAGCCCAAACAGAAAAGTGAATCCCACCAGAACTATTCCGCCTCCCCACAGCAGAACGCTCAATACGGTCGGCAACGTTTCCCGACTCGCGTCCAATCTCAACCTTCTGCTGTTGTTCAACTCGGACAGTTGCTTCAGCGATTCGCTGTAGAGGGCGCTTTCGCGGCCAGATTTTGGATCGAGTCGTGCATATGACTGCCAGAGGTCGTCCAGGAGTTCTCCGGTGCGGAGACTCTTCTGGCGCTTCTCCATCGCCGGCCATTCGTCATCTATCAGTGATTGTGCGTAAGTTACGACCTTGCCGTACAACTGAGTTCCCGCTGGATCAGGGAAGCCGACCGCCAGCCGGCGAAGATCCGCGATGCGGTTTGCCTCGCGCAATACGCCTGTGCTCGCATCGTCGTATTGGGTCCACACGACAAAGATCACAAAAGCGAGCATCACGGCATAGATAGTCCCCAGCACGCCGAGAAAGAACCCCGCTACGTCTTTGTGCATATCCAGCACGGACAGGCTGACAAACCGTCGAACCAGCCCCAACACGACAACCGAGAGCAACACGCTGACCACGACGAAGAGAATCCCGGAGAGCCAGGTATGTAACATAGCGTTCCTTTCCCAGAATCGGCTCGGCAACCAGAGTGCGTCTCTTAACCTTTGGGCGTATCGAGGTCCATCATCGATCGCTGAGAGCCTCGCGGACCCCATCGAGCGGTCTGTCATTCTACTCGCACGCACTTGGTTGTCAACGTCCACCTTGACGAGTCCACTCGCGCGCATCGCGATGCGAGTTGTGCTTCTTGTTACGACCGATGGCCGGCCAGGTCTTGTCGCAATAAACTCGCCACGAACTCTTACCTACCCGATCCTCTCTTGCGCAGTCGTTCGGTTCGAGTTCAGAGTTTGACAAACCTTCAACCGCCAGAGTAGAAGGAGCACGGACGAATCGACGCACACCTATTCAAACAATTCGACTGAAACGGTCGGCGCTGGAAGTTCTACTGCAAGTCGCGAGCGTGCCGAATGACTACCCGGACTATCTCTCACTATCGAATTCTCGAAAGACTTGGCGCTGGCGGAATGGGCGAGGTGTTTCTTGCTGAAGACACCAGGCTCGCGCGTAAGGTTGCGCTGAAGGTTCTGTCCGCCGAGCTGTGCGGGCACGAAGACCGGGTCCGCCGCTTCGTGCAGGAGGCGCGGGCCGCGTCCGCGCTCAATCACCCGAACATAATCACGGTTTACGACACCGGCGAAAGTGAGGCAGGCCGGTACATCGCAATGGAGTACGTCCAGGGCCGCACAATTCGTGATGTGATGAAGGCAGGTATCGCGCTCTCATTGCTGGCGTCAACAGGATGTCAAATATCGAAGGCCCTCGCGGTCGCGCACGCGGCCGGGATCATTCACCGAGACATCAAGCCGGAGAACGTGATGCTGCGCGACGACGGCTACGTGAAGGTGCTCGACTTCGGTTTGGCAAGGCTCGCGGCGGGGTCCGGCACCGAATCCACCGCGGACACTGCCCTCGCGACCAGCCCCGGCACAGTCATCGGTACCGCCGCTTATGTGTCGCCCGAACAGGCTCGAGCAGAGACCATCAGTTCCGCGTCTGATTTGTTCTCCCTGGGTATCGTCCTATATGAGATGGCGACAGGAAGACACCCGTTCAGGGCTGATTCAGCGCTCGGGTTTCTGCAGGCTATCGTTTCAGAGCAGGTGATTGCGCCTTCGCGACTGAACCCCGAGGTCCCGGAGAGTTTGGACCGGCTCATCCTCCAGATGCTGGAGAAGGATTCGCGCCTCAGGCCCAGCGCCGCTGTCGTGGAAGGTGTTCTAAGCAGGCTGGAACGGTCGGCGGGCTCGGGGGATAGCGAGACCGCCGTTCTCCCCGCATTCGCAAGCGCCGGAGCCACAACGGCCCCGCGAGGCGTTCGGCGATTCACGGTCGGGCGGGACGCGGAACGTTCGAGGCTTCGAGAAGCATTCGACCTGTCTGCGGCGGGCCGCGGATCTATGATCTGTCTCGCCGGAGAGCCGGGCATCGGCAAGACAACCGTGGTCGAGGACTTTCTCGCCGAGTTACGGACCCGAGGTATGCGCTTGAACATCGCGCGGGGACGTTGCTCGGAGCGAATGGCCGGCACTGAAGCCTACTTGCCGTTTCTCGAAGCGCTGGAAGGGTTGTTGCGAGGAGAGGGCAGCGCCTTGGCTGCTCGTTTGATGGCAGCGCTGGCTCCCACCTGGTACGTCCAGGTCGCGCCGCAAATGAGTCAAAGCACTGCCGGTCGTTTAAACGACGAGATGTTGAGCGCGACTCAGCAGCAAATGAAACGTCAACTCGTCGCGCTGCTCGGTGAGTTGTCACGTCAGCATCCCTTGGTCCTGTTCTTCGACGATCTTCAGTGGGCAGATCTCTCGACTGTGGATCTGCTTGCGTATCTCGCGACCAGGCTCGAGGAGATGCGGCTGCTGATCCTGATCACGTACCGTTCGTCGGAGATGCTGCTCGGGAAACATCCGTTTCTACAGGTAAAGCTCGACCTGCAGGGCCGCGGCGTTTGTCATGAGATGCAGCTCGGGTTACTCAGCACCGATGAGATTGAGAGGTATCTGGCGCTCGAGTTTCCGGGACACGGCTTTCCGCGCGAGTTTGTCGGACTTATCTACAAGAAGACCGAGGGCAGCCCGCTGTTCATGGTCGACCTGCTGAAGTATTTGCGCGATCACGGGGCCATCGCCCAGCGAGACGGACAGTGGGTGCTGGCCCAATCAGCGCCGGAGATGGCAAGCGATCTGCCGGAGTCCGTTCGAAGCATGATCGAGCGAAAGGTCGATCAGTTGGACGACGAAGGTCGAGGGATTCTGGTCTGCGCAAGCGTCCAGGGTTATCAGTTCGATTCGGCAGTAGTGGCAAGGTCGCTCGGGATGGATCCCGCCGATGTCGAAGAGCGCCTGGAGGTGCTCGAGAAGACTCATGCGTTTGTGAAGTTGATCCGCGAAGACGAATCTCCAAACCGTACTCCGACGCTTCGATACAGCTTCGTTCACGGCCTTTATCAAAATGCCTTCTACTCATCGCTCAAGCCGACACGGAAAGCATCAATGAGCGCGGCGGTCGCCGAAGCAATTCTGGGTTACTGCGGTGAGGATAAATCTCAGGAAGTCGCTTCGGAGCTTGCGTACTTGTTCGAGGTAGCGCGCGATTTTCGGCGCGCCGCCGACTACTTCTTGCACGCCGCGCAGGGCGCCGCTCGCGTGTTTGCAAACCAGGAAGCGGTTAACCTCGCGCGTCGCGGACTCGACGCGCTGGCGACGCTGCCAGAAACCGCCGAGCGTGCGCAGAAGGAGCTCGCGATGCGAATGACCCTTGGCGTATCTCTGATGGCAATCAAGGGCTTCGCAGCTCCCGAAGTGGAAGAGACCTACAGCCGGGCCCGGCAGCTCTGTCAGCAGATCGGAGAAAGCATTCACCTTTTTCCCGCATTGTGGGGGCTGTGGACGGTTAATATCTTGAGAGCGGAGTTTCAAACCGCCGACGAGCTTTCAAAGTTGATGATGCGGCTAGCCGAAGGCGCGACGGATGGGGACTTCCTTATGCAGGCGCACTTCGCTCGGGCCTATGCGTACGATTTTTTCGGAGAATACCGGGAAGCGCGCCAGCACTACGAGCAGGTGCTCGCTCTGTATGATCCTCGACAGCAACGCTCGTACATCTTCCGATATGGAGTCGATCTGAAGGCGACCGCATTGGCTCGCCTCTGCTGGATCCTGTGGGTGCTTGGATATCCGGATCAAGCGCTGAGGACGATGGAGGAATGTGTGAGTTTTGCTCGAACGCTCTCACATCCGTTCAGCCAGACTTGCGCGTTGTTGACGCCGCCTCAGATCTGGGTCGAGCTCAAGCAGCCCGAGAACACCCGGTTGCTTGCCGAGGAGACGATCGCCATCTCAACCGAACATGGTTTTCCGCTTAACCTCGCCTACTCGAGCGTGCATCGCGGATGGGCTATCGCCAAACTGGGCCGGGTCGAGGAGGGCATTGTCGAGATGCAAAGCGGTTTTGAAACTCTGCGAGCGATCGGCGCGGAGATGTCGTGGACGGGATACCAGGTCTCGCTGGCGGAAATCCTTGGCGAAGCAGCCAGACCAGACGAAGCTCTGGAGGTCATCGCCGACGCGCTCCGCAAAGCCGACAGAACAGGGGAAGTTTTCTTTGAAGCTGAATTACATCGCGTGCGCGGTGAATTGATATTGCATCGAGCATTGGCTGCGTCCTCCCACGTGCGGGCCGCGGCCGGCCAAGCCGAAGCTTGCTTTCAAGAGGCGCTCGCCCTCGCGCGCAGAAGAGACGCGAGATCGCACGAATTGAGGGCGGCGATGAGTCTCGCCCGGCTCTGGCAAAAGCAGGGGAAGTTCGCCCAGGCCCACGAACTTCTCGCCGGTGTATACGCCTGGTTCACGGAAGGATTCGAAACGGCGGACCTCAAACAGACTCGCGCGCTTCTGGACGAATTGTCGTTGATGCCCGCGTAAAGATCCGAGACATCACTGCCAATAATGGAGAACCGATATGAGCACTGCTGAAGAAGATCTCGCCAATTATTCACTTCTCGACGCGCTGCGGGGCCGAAGATCGCGACGCTTCGCCGTCGGCATGAAGTCCGACAGCGGTCCCATGCCGTTCGACAGCGCGCACCCGCCGATGCCCCTGACTGAAGAGGAAGAGGCCCTGCTGGTTTTCGCGGCGTGCGGAATAACGGGCCATGCGTTAGGGGATCTTGTATACGCCAAAGGGCAGGGCGGCAACATACTCGGCGGACTCGTGGGACGGACAGCGGCGAGTGGTGATTGTGTCCAGGCGGTTGCACTGATCGTAAGTAACGACGAAGCAACATACGTGATAAAGCGACCCCAGGATCTGACAACCGACGAGATTCAGGAGCTGATCGAGTTGGTCGCGCAAGGAAATCTGACCGAGTTTTACACGCGTGCGCGAGTCAAGATAAAGGATGGACGGTCGGCGCCGCCGGTCGAACCGATGTTCAACATAAACTGCAATCGCTGGTCAGTGTACCAGCCGGGCACGACGTACTTTCTTCCGGTCAACGATCTGACATTCATCTATATCAACGGGCTGCTCAGCATCCTGAGCCCGGAGACCGGCGCTTACGTGCTCGACGAGCGCCGCGGGTTTTGCTCGGCGGGGCTCGACCGATTCGCGCGCAGCAAGGGCGGCCATTTGAACGACGATCCGGCGGGCAACGACATAGTTACGATTGAGCGAATGGAGCTTGGGGTGGCGGAGCTTGCGACCGTGGAACAGGGAATGATTCAACAAAACCTGGCTCTGACGGCACACGCGATGGGGCTGGGCGGGTTTCCCAACTTTGCGGCGCACGAATTTGGATGGTTCCAGGCATTGGATTTCAAGACCGGTCAGATGTCTTCGAGTCATTATTTTGGCAAAGGCCCTGTGTTCGAGGTGGCGGCAAAGCTTTTGAAACGAGATCTGCCGGTCTCGTTTCCTCTCGCGCTGGAGATCAACGGCGAACCGCTCCTGAGAGCGTTTTGCCAGCCCTGTTATCCGACGATGAGAGATGCGGTGATGGCAGTCGTGGAAAGAAAGTTTGGTCCGGAAGGGGCTTTCCGCGGTGGCGCAACCGCTGGCGAGTGGTTGGACTCGAAACCGATTTCAGCGGCGACCCCGGATATGGAGGAAGAGACGATCGAAGCGACGATAGCCTACTGCGAGTATGTCTACCAGACGTACGGGCGCTTCCCGGGTTTCATCGCGCCTTTTCGAACAGTCATTGGATTTCAGGCCGCGCATTTGGAGCTGGACTTCTATGATCGCTACTACAAACCCGAAGCGCTGTCATCGACGCATCGCGAGCACATGGCGCGCTGGCATAGCCAGTAAGGAGGATCCGGATGGCTGGCGGAGAGCCACAGTTGGAGCTTGTCAGGGAATATCCAGGCCCGAATGAGCACGATTACATCGACAAGCTGGCCGCTCTGGTGAAGAGCAAAGTCGCGGAGATGTACCCGCCGGGTAAGACCCTGAGGGACGTCCACGCCAAACAGCACGGCACGGTGAGAGCGGAGTTCGTTGTCGAAGAGCTGCCGGAGGACCTGCGAGTCGGCGTTTTCCGGAAGCCCCGGATTTTCCCGGCGCTGGTTCGCTTCTCGAATGGAAACCAGTCCGGCGCTCGTCCCGACATCAAGAGGGATACGCGCGGCTTGGCGATCAAGCTGCTTGGAGTCGCGGGAGACAAAATACTCGACGACGAGAAGCACGCCCAAACCCAGGACTTCCTGACGGCCACGTCCAACGTCCTGAACGTGAAGGACCCTGCCGAGCTGTATGAGTTCAGCTTCGCTTTTTACGGCTCACCGATCGCGATGCTTGGCTTTTTTTTCAACCCCTTCAAGCCACATCTGCGATCGCTAAAAAATCTTGGACCGATGATGCAAAAGCATGCGAGCTTGCTCGGCGCGCGCTATTGGAGCATCACACCGTACCTCTTCGGCGACCGCGCAGCAAAATATTCAATCAACCCGGCTCCCGGCGTTTCCGCCATTGTTCCAAAGAACCCGCGAGACTGTTATCTACGCGAAGGGTTGGCCGAACATCTCGCCAGGCAGGACGCCACCATGGATTTCATGATCCAGTTTCAAACCGATCCTAAGCGTATGCCAATTGAGAACGCCGCGGTCGCATGGGACGAGAGGGTCTCGCCGTTTCGAAAGATCGCGACCATCCGTATTCCCCGCCAGGAATTTGATAATGCGAGGCAGATGGACTTTGGTGACAACCTTTCATTCACCCCGTGGCACAGTCTCCCCGAGCATCGGCCGCTGGGCGGAATCAACCGCTGCCGCAAGGTACTTTACTACGAGATATCGAAGCTTAGACACGACAGAAACCAGACGCCGCGGAACGAGCCGGCGAGCATAGACGATTTTCTGTCTCTTGCCAGTGCCAGGGTTTACGAAGCTTCTTCGTAACGAGTGGCGTGTGGAATGGAGGACTATGCCTTCAAGTCAGTGGACCAACGACTTCCTGGACTCGATGCGCAGTGTCACTGATCCGCCCGCCGACCAGGCCGTGCGAGAGCTGTTTGAGCAGGGTGAGGTCGGCGCGGTGAATCAGTTGATGAGCGACATGCTCAAGAATGATCAGCTTGTTCCCGAAGCGTTGCCGCCCTGCATACGGCGCTACATCGAAAAGAGCGAGAGGCTGCCCGAGTGGGCCGACGCGAACAAGATATCGCAGGCGGAAGATTTCTTCGCGCGCAACGGAATGCTTATTGGCATGACGCTGCTCTTTTCTTCGTTGCCGATGTGCTATGCGTGCGCAAAGGGAGTTCAAGTGCTGAGCCTGACGGCTCGTCTCGAAACCGATGCCAAGCGCCGCGTCGCCGAGACGAGCCAGATGATCATCCACGTCATGGTTCCGGGCGGGTTATCCGCCACCGGCCGCGGGGTCGACGAAGCACAGAAGGTGCGTCTGATGCATGCGGCGGTGCGCCATCTCATAAATCAAAGCGGGCACTGGGACTCGAGCTGGGGCGCTCCAATCAACCAGGAGGACCTTGCGGGTACGCTGCTGTCTTTTTCCTTCCTTCCCACCACATCTCTCGAGAAGCTCGGCATCAACGTGCTGCCGGAAGAGGCCGAGGCCTACCTTCACGCCTGGAACGTTGTCGGTCACATTATGGGAGTAAAAAGCGAGTTGTTGCCGGCCAATATGAATGAAGCGAATCAGTTGGTGGATCTGATCGGCAAGCGCAACTTCGAAGCGAGTGAGGCGGGGCGCGAGATGACTTCGGCTCTCATTGAGATGGTGGACGACACGCTGCCCGGGTCGATCTTCAAAGGTTTCCCCGCGACGATGATCCGCTTCCTGAACGGCGATCAGGTGGCCGACATCGTCGGGGTAACAAGCGTCGATTGGACCCGAAAACTCATCGGGCCCATCGGAAAGATATTCGGACGGATCGAAGGAGAGGAAGACAGATCCCGGATCCTCGGGGTGGTTAGCGAACACTTCGGTCGCGCGTTCATGGAATCATTCTCGTGGATAGATCGCGGAGGGCACCGGGCGCCGTTCGAAATTCCGGATGTCCTGCGCGAGCAGTGGAACCTAAAGGCGCATCCCGGCGCCTCGCTGTTTAAGAGGTGACCGGCAAACGCCTAGCCAGTATATCGTGAGAGGGCTTCGTTCCACTTGTCCTGGGCCTTGAGGATCAACTCGATCACTTCTCGGACGGCGCCGCGTCCGCCCGCTCGCTGGGTGACCACGTGCGAGTGTTGTATCGCCTCCTGGACCGCGTCCGAGACCGATACCGCCAGACCCGCCCTGCGCAACAGGGGAATATCGACCACATCATCACCGACGTAACAGACCTCTTCGTCGCTAAGACCTTCTTCGGCGAGCACCCTTTCATACGGCCGAATCTTTACCCATGCCATCTCGTGAAGGTGCGCAACGCCAAGCTCCTTCGCCCGCGCTCGCACGACCGAGGATTTCCGCCCGGAGATGATCGCGATCCTCAGCCCGGCTCGCTGGGCCATCACGATCGCGTGCCCATCCTTTACGTCGAAGGCTTTGGTTTCATCACCGTCAGGCAGCATGATTATTCGCCCATCCGTGAGCACGCCGTCGCAGTCGAGGATCAACAGCCTCACTTTGCGCGCGCGTTCGGTGACGGTTTGATCTGCGTCAGTCACTTGCCCTCCGGTGGAAATGTGCCGGCGGTCTTGAGGCGACGGATTCTTAACAGAAAAAGTCCTTCAGTTGATCGATGCGATCGATGATGACATCGGGGTTCGCGGCGCGCAACTGGTCCGCCGTTCGAAATCCGAAGGTGACCGCACAGGTCCTCGTACGCGCGCCGCGGCCGGCGTTGATGTCGTTTTCGCTGTCGCCGATCATTACCGCGTCGATGCTTGTCCCGCCGAGCATTCTTATCGCCTCGAGCACAGGCTCGGGGTCGGGTTTGCGGGCGCTCACGGTGTCTCCGCCAACGATCACGTCGAAGTGATCCGCGATTCCAAAGTGCTCGAGGAGAATCTTTGTGAACCGGACCTCCTTGCTCGTGACGACCGCCTTTCGTTTGCCCTTGAAGTATTCGAGGGTTTCGGTGACCTGCGGGTACAACCTGGTGGTCATCAGCATTTCGCCTGCGTAGTGCTCGTGCATCAGCGCAACGCCCCTCTTGTGAAGCTCATCATCCGGCGGCTGGTGATCCGGATGCGTCGCGGTCAGGCAGCGCCGCACAAGAACGCGGACGCCGTCCCCGACGAAGCTTGCAACCACGGCTTCAGCAAGCGTGGGGCGCCCGACATCGACGAGCATCAGGTTGATTGAGTTTGCGAGATCGGTTTTCGAGTCGATCAGCGTGCCGTCGAGGTCGAAGAGCATCAAAGAGACAGCGATACGTGAAGAGTGATCCGTGATCCGTGATCCGTGATTCACGATTCGATATCCTAGGCGACGTATGCCGCCGTGTCTTCGTGCGCATAGTTCCCGCGCTGATCGGGAATCATTACGAGCAACAGTCGCGCGATTTGGGTCAGTAAATTGAGACGATGCGCTACGACGGAATCGCCGAGCACATGCCGGCCTTTATAGTACCAATCACAGCTTTCTCTCGCTGACCCCAGGGAATATTCATAGAACCTGGCACGGTCGCGTCCAGAACCGCGTGAATAGCCCTCACCGATGCAACTTCCAATACCGCCAAGAGCACGATACAACTGGTCCGACAACCCGAGCGTGCGCCGATCACTCATCAACTTTGTAACATCATGCCAACCGAGATCGGCCGCAAAAAGAGCCAGGCGATATGCTTCAACCCGCCACAACGCGTCGCTCGTGATCGCCTCCGGAACGGTTCTTTCCCACTCACCATAATCCATTGCTGGCCCTCCTAACCCTCCTCCATAATCACGAATCACGCCTCACGAATCACTCCTCCTCCTCTTTCAGCTTGGCAAGGACCGAGAAATCCTCAAGCGTCGTAACGTCGCCCTTCACCTCTCCGCTCGTTGCGAGCTCGCGAAGCAGCCGGCGCATTATCTTTCCGCTCCTGGTCTTGGGCAGCGCGTCGCTGAAGCGAATATCCTCGGGCTTCGCCAGCGCGCCGATCTCTTTCGCAACCCATCGCCGCAGCTCTTCCTTAAACTCGTCCAAAGGCTCGTTCCCGTGCTCGAGCGATACAAACGCCACGATGGCCTGCCCCTTCACTTCATCTGGCCGCGCAACCACCGCAGCTTCGGCCACCCTGGGATGGGCCACCAGAGCCGATTCCACCTCCATCGTCGAAAGACGATGACCCGATACGTTGATCACGTCGTCTACGCGGCCCATTATCCAAAAGTACCCGTTTTCATCTTTCCGAGCCCCGTCGCCCGCAAAATAGACTCCGGGGATCTCCGACCAGTATTGACTCACGTAGCGGTCGGGATCGTTGAAGATCGTCCTTAACATAGTCGGCCACGGGCGCTTGATGACCAGGAATCCGCCTGAGCCCGGGGGCACGGGCTCGCCCTGGCGAGTGACTACGTCGACAATGATCCCGGGGAAGGGCCGTGTCGCCGAGCCCGGTTTGGTCGCAATTGCGCCCGGCAACGGCGTAATCATTATCATTCCAGTCTCGGTCTGCCACCACGTGTCGACGATCGGGCAGCGTTCGCGGCCTATGACTTCGCGATACCACATCCACGCTTCGGGGTTGATGGGCTCGCCGACCGTGCCGAGCAATCTCAGTGAGTTCATCTCATAGCGCCGAGGCCAGTGCTCGCCCCACTTCATAAAGGCGCGGATCGCCGTCGGCGCGGTATAGAGAATATTGACCTTGTGCCGCTCTATCATCCGCCAGATGCGATCGGGCTCGGGGTGATTGGGCGCTCCTTCGTACATCAACGTCGTCGCACCGTTTTGCAGCGGGCCATAAACGATGTAGCTGTGCCCGGTCACCCACCCGATATCCGCCGTGCACCAGTAGACATCATCGTCTTTCAGATCGAACACCCATTTCGCGGTTATGTAAGTGCCTACTGAGTATCCTCCCGTTGTGTGAACTACGCCCTTGGGTTTGCCGGTGCTACCGGAGGTGTAAAGGATATACAGCGGATGTTCCGCATCGAGCGGTTCGGCCTCGCATTTGTCCGACGCGTCGGCCATCAACTCGTGCCACCAGTGATCGCGGCCCCATTCCATTTTGGTCTTTGACCCCGTCCGCTGGTAGACAATTACGGCCTTTACTGAAGGACACGCGGGCAGCGCTTCGTCGACCGTCGCTTTCAGAGGAATCTCGGAGCCCCTACGGTAACCTCCGTCCTGGGTGATGACCGCCTTGCATTGGGCGTCGTTGATTCGATCGACCAGCGCATTGGCTGAGAAGCCTCCGAACACAACTGAATGCGTGGCGCCGATGCGCGCACACGCCAGCATGGCGATCGGGAGCTCGGGAGTCATTCCCATGTAGATCGCCACGGTGTCGCCTTTCGTGATGCCGAGAGACTTCAGGACATTCGCGAACTTCGAGACTTCGATCAGGAGTTGTTGATAGGTGAATGTCCGAACTTCACCGGGTTCGCCCTCCCAGATGATGGCCGCCTTGTTTCTGCGCCAGCTCGCGACGTGGCGGTCGAGGCAGTTGTAAGAGAGATTGATCTGCGCGCCGACGAACCACTTAGCCCAGGGCATTTCCCATTCGAGCACGCGATCCCATTTTCGAAACCAATGAAGTTCCTCAGCGATACGACCCCAGAACGCTTCGGGATTCTCTTCGGCGTCGCGATAGAGTTGTTCGTAATGTTCGAGGCTTTTGATGTGAGCGTGTTGGCTGAACTCAGCGGGGGGTTGAAAGATTCTGGTTTCTTTGAGAATCGAATCGATGGACTGCGACATTCAGGCTGTTCTCCGTATGGTCATTGGTGATTACGAGAGCCATCAAACTATCACAAAGCCATTCGGCGTCTCAACGATGGAGCAGGTAGGTACGGATAGAGGTGCAATCAGAGTGCGACTCGCAGTGCTCAACGGCCGGAATCCTGTGGCGACTTCCGATGATAGTACGGCACTTCAGAAAGTGTGTCGGCATCAGTTGGGATTCAGTCGGAGTAGGGATGCTCATTGCTGAGCACCCCCTCCACAGATCCGGACGAGCGGGGTTACCGCATCCGGCTCCTATCTCAGGTCGTGACCGCAAACCGTCGACTCAACCGTTGCGAAGGGTACGGATGACAGATTCG
>DATIFP010000085.1:0-12965 GCA_035455165.1 Blastocatellia bacterium | reverse complement strand
CAGCCGGACGCGATTCTCTCGCGAGCCTCCATAGCCGTCCGGGCGGTCGTTCTTCGCGCTCAGGAACGACGCCATCGTATATGCGTGCGCGTAGTGAAGCTCGACTCCATCGAAGCCGGCTTCTCTCGCTCGTGCGGCAGCGCCGGCGAAGATCCCGGGCAGCACCCGCGGCAACTCGCTGATGTGAATCAAATCCATATCCGTGACCCGCTCGCGATAGCCAAATCGCAAAGACTCCAGCTCCCGCTCGTCGAGCACGCGATCCAGAACCGAATCCGGCGCATTAATTAGATAATCGCGAATTTGGGCCTCGGCGGACGATAGCCATTCGTCGCTCTCGGTCACTTCACACAACACTTTGCGATGTTGCTCGTTGAGCTTAAAAAAACGCGCGAAGTATTTGTCCTTTGGGGGGCGCCGCTTCACCGCAAGAAAGTCGATGACCTGAATAAAGAGCCGCGTCCGGCCGCCGCTCTCGCGTCGCACCGTCTCGACCAGTTTGCGCAAGCCGGGAATAAATCGATCGTGTCCGATTCGAAGCAGCGGTCCGCTGGCGATGTCGCGGACGCCTGTCGCTTCTACGACTATCGCTCCCGGGCGTCCCGCCGCGAACCTCCCGTACCAATCGATGATGTTGGGGGTGACAAAGCCGTCTTCGGTGGCTCGCCACGGCACCATTGCGGGCACCCACGTCCTGCTTTCAATCGCAACAGGCCCCACATTGATGGGGCTGAGCAACATCGACCGCGCAGCTGTTTCCGCAGTGGGCCATCGCGCTTCGAGGAGCGGGTGTTTGATTGGATTCTCCGGGTGCCACATGCATTGCGATTCTTAGCCGTTATTTGCGGCTTCTGACCTCTGCCTTCTGGCCTCTGACCCCCGACCTCCGCCCTTTGACCTCGGCCTTCCGACGCCTGCCCAAGGCCTTCGGATCGCTGCCTTCGGCCTTCGGCCCTCCGTCGTCCGCTTTATGGCTCCTTCTCCATCGATCATAGGCGGCAACGAACTCGGGGTCGCGCTGCTTCAACTTGTCGTAATCGATCTTCTTGCTCCGAGTCATCAGCTTATAAGCGAAGGGGATCGGATCGAGGTGCATATCCTCTTCCGCGTTTTCAAATTGAAGCAGACTCGCATATGCCGCCTCTTGATACTCGTCGACGATCGGCTTTCTGGTTCGTTGGAACTCGGCCAGCGTGGTCTCGACATCCGCGCCGGCCTTGAAACATTTCGCCAGCGCGATCGAATCCTCGAGAGCGAGTTTGGTACCCGAGCCAATTGAAAAATGCGCGGTGTGCAACGCGTCGCCAAGCAACACGACGTTCTTGTGGTGCCATTGACGGTTCTTCACCAATGGAAAGTTCATCCACCGAACGAAGTTGTTCGACAGCAGCGCATGGCCGCCCAGATCCTCTTTGAACACCTCCGCGAGGTATTGACAGGTCTCCGGGTCGGTCTTCCAATCGAACTGGGCGTTTCGCCACGTCGCCTCATTGCACTCGACTATGAATGTGCTCGTGTCCTCATTGAACCTATATGAATGAGCAATAAAGAGCCCGGCTTCGTGCTGCCTGAACGTAAGCGTGAGGCCGTTGAACATTTGATGAGTGCCAAGCCAGATATACTTGTTCTTGCGCAGATCGACGCTCGGCTCGAACGCTTTGCTGAAGGTTCGCCGGACCATGCTATTGGCTCCATCCGCGCCTACCAGCAGATCCGAGGGAGCCAACTCGGCGAGGTCCGCGACATTCGTGTTGAATTGAATATCGACGCCGAGCTCCTGACATCGCTTGTGCAGAATGTTCAAGAAGGTGAGCCGCGCGATCCCGGAGAACTTGTTTCCCCGAATGGTGACTTTCTGGCCCTTGTGAACTACATCGACATTCTCCCATTTCTGACAGGCGCGGGTGATTGCGGTGAAGGACTTCTTGTCGTTGTCCTCGAGGTAAGAGAATGTCTGGTCTGAAAAGACTATGCCCCAGCCAAAAGTGTCATCTGGGCCATCACGTTCGAATATGGTGATCTCGTGTTTTCGGTTCAGCCTTTTCATCAGGATCGCGAAATACAATCCTGACGGGCCGGCTCCTATGATGTTTATTTTCATTGTGACCTTATCAACCAGGGGAGTGTCCGACAGACTCTAGTTTGTCGAAATGTTTGGTTGCCAAGCAAAAGTCGACAAATTGAAGTATGTCGGACTTCCCCGTGGTCGCACTCTACTAGATCTTCACTGGGGTATTATAGCGAATGCATTGACCGGAGCGCCCGTCGCTCCGCGTATTCTCGGCGGGTTTAGAACGAGAACGAATTCGTAGACATTTTGGCGGCCGAGCGCCTGCGAAAGCTCTTCAAGGTTCAAATTCTCAACAAGATAGATTCCGTTGTCGGCTATCAGGATCCGATGGCAGGGGAAGACAGTCCCTTTTTGAGGAACCACTTCGTAGCTCATCTGGTCGTCGCCGGTCAAAAAAATCCTCTTGCCTGCCAGCCAACGCGCTGCGCCCTCGCCCGGGCCGGGTCTGAATCCTGAGTACTTCGCGCGGTCGGCCTCGAAGAACTTGCCGTAGCCCGTCCGTATCAACACTGAGTCTCCCGGTTGAATATCGACGCCCTCGGCTTTGGCGGTAGCTTCGAGGTCTTCGGCGGTGATCTCGTATCCGGGTTCGAGCGAATCGACTTTCTTGTAGCGCGCGACGTCCAGGAGCACGCCTCTATTGACCAGACGGTCCTTCGGATATGCTTCGATTCCCAGCGCAAGCAACCCGGACGGACTCTCGTTGGCGACGGCATCAAGCCCCCCAAACAGTCTCCCGTTGTCCGAAATGTGACCCAACGCGTCGATGGTCGGAGCGCCGTGCTGTCCGCTGAAAAACATCATGTCTTCGGCATAAGCTATTCCGCCCGGAATCGCGCCTGCGGTTTGCTTGTGACTCGAGTGCAAGCCGATCGCAAACGGCGGATTCAAGCTCAGGATCGGCGACTTGCTGTCCCAGATGAAATTCAGCTCAATCACGCGCGCTGCTTTAAGCGAGCTGATAAGATTGGACGCTGCTTTCTTCTTGTCTTGAGCACGGACCGAAAGCGTTGCGCAAGCGACCGCCGCTGCGACTGCGGCGACGAGCATCATATTTCTCTTGTTCATCAGTTCCTCTCCGTGCGCGCGAAGCCGGGCGCGATGGCTGCGAGCGCAATTATCACTAGACCCGCGCCGACCGCCGCGATCGCCTGGGGCATGATACCTCGATCGAGCGTCTGCAAAATTACCCCAAGCGGAAACGTCACCGACCCTACGACCAGGGACCAGGCCAAAAGCAATTTCCGGCTCTCGTCGAGACGTATTCGGTCGAACGCGACGCCAAATACTATCAACAGCATCGCGAGACCGATCCAGTGCGAATGAACATCGACAGAACGAACGTAATCGAACTGCGTGTCGGCGTAGGTCTGAAGCGACGCGCGCGACCCGATCAGATCACCCGCGGCGGCGTCTCGAAAACTTGCGGCCAGTGAGCCGCCGATCTTGTCGAGCGTTTGATGCTCGGCGAACAAAGCGTAATAGAGTCCGAAGCCCATGCCCCAGACCGCGAGCGCCACTCCGCCGGTGATCAGCAATCTGCGCGATCCGCTCACGCGCCCGCTCCTTTCCTCGCGTCCACCTGTCCGATGTAGCGAAGCGCCCCGACGAGCATTCCGATCAATGCGATGATCACGAGCAGACCACCCGCGTCGGCGATGCCTCCTGCAATCAGCCCGAATTGCAACTCGAGCAGCACAAACACCGGCAGCATCACCGAACCGATCAACATCACTGCCGCCCACCGGCGCTTCCAACGTTCCGAAAGAAAAACATACTGCTGAATGAAGGCGAGCAGGATCGCGAGCAACCCGAACTCGATGATGTGAGAATGAGCCGCGATGTTGACTGCTTTTTCAGCTTGAATCATTCCGTAGCCTTCAACTACCACGCGCGCGTCTCTCATATTCGGTGACGCCGAGTTCTGCTGCGCAACCGACGCGTTGATCATCGTTTCGAGCGCGACCTGATCCTGCGTTTCGTGACTTCTCAGATCGAAGACCGCGTAATAAGCCCCGTGCAAAAACCCGGCGAGAATCAGCAACGTTCCGCCGCTGAGCAGCGCGCGCGACGTCCAATTCTGATCCCTCGTTGCGCCGCTTGCCGATGTAGTCTCTCGCGAGCCTCGCGCATAACGCCACAAGCCTGCCAACACGCCCAGACAGGCGACGATCACCATCAGACCACCCAGATCCGCGAGGATGCTCGACCATCCGATCGCCGAGAGGGGGCTGTAAGACAAACCGACATAGTGAATCAGGAACACTGAGACCGGCAGCATCACCGCGCCGCCAAGGAACAGTTTCGCAAGCCGTCCGCGCGTTCGTTCGGAGAAGGCGACGTAGGGTTGAATAATCGCTAGCAATAGAGCCAGGTAACCGAAGTCGATGGCGTGAACGTGCGCGTCCACCTTGGTTCCGCGGTTCTCGAGCAGGCTGCCGATGTTTGAAAAATGCCCGGTAACGGAGGCCGGGTCCTTCGTAGCTACCGCAGCGCAGGCAGCCATCAACGCTTCGCCAATCCGGTTCGCGTTTTGATGCAGCACGAACACCGCGAACATATCGCCGAAGATCATGCCGGCCACGACGAGCGCGAGGCCGCCGATGATCAGCAGCCGTCGCGCGCTCATGGCTTCCCCTCCGCGTCTTTGCGAGTCTTGGCGCTCTTTGCGCGAAACCATCTTTACCGCTCACACGAAACGGGTCTCTACCCTCTTCACCCTTCGCTAGAACGTAAACCGCGCCGCGAATTGAATCTGGCGCGGATTGAATATCGCGCGAGGGTTTCCATATCCCGGATTGAGCGCGCCCTCGCGGAACGTTGGAATCGGCCCGAGCAGCGGATCAGTGATCGTGGTGTTCGCCGGATGAAAGATCGAATCACCATACACTGTGTTAAAGAACCTGACGTTCAGCGTGTTGAGAAGGTTGAAGCCTTCGGCAATGAGCTCCAGCTTTCTTTTCTCCCTGAATGTGAACGATCTCGACAATCTCGCGTCGACCGACTGCAGACTGTCGCCCTCGAAGGTGTTTCTTCCATCAGTGCCCACTCGATCGTTTACTCCGAACACGTCTCCGTTTGCGTCGAACCCCGCGAACTTCGTGAAGCGATGGGGACTCTCGAGCGTTACGATAAAGCTCAACTGGAAATCGCGAAACAGCGCGTTTCCCTCAGTCGGCGAGCTCAGCGTGGTGTTCCCGACGAAGCGATGTCTGGCATCATCCGAAGACAACGCCCGCTCCTGATCGATGCGCGACGAGTTGACCGGGATCAACACGAAGCTCGGATTTGGTCCGTCATCGATCGACTTTGAAAACGTATAGCTGATCCCGAGATTCAACGCCTTCTTTACCCGTTGATTCATGTTTACCAGCAGACCGTCGTACGTCGAATTCCACCGCGAGTCGGCTTCAAAGAAGACACCGAACTCGGGGTTGCGAAACCCGGGAACCGCGATTTGGCGGTCGAGCAGACACGGGCGGCAAGCGGCAAGCGGCCGGACCGCGGCATAGTCCGGCGTGCCCGCCTCGGTCGTCCCGCTGGCATCTGGTTGATTCACATTGAAGAAGCTCCCGAGGTGGACGCCTCGCACGCGCAGATAAGAAGCGCTGAGCGCCGTCCCTCGCGCCGGCTGAATCTCTAAACCCAGGCTCATTTGAATTCCATAAGGCGCCTGATGGTCTTTGGCGAACCGAACGATGGTTGCCTTCTGAGCGTCTCCCCCGGGGCCCGGAGCAAACCTGGGGTACACCGCCGTTTTCACGCCGGGGCCGATCATCGCGGCCAGCGCCGAGTGCATCGTCGCCGGATCAGCTCCGAAAGCAAACAGGCCGGTTGTCGAATTCAAATCGTCTTCTTTGTCCTCTCGCCCGGGGTACTTCTTGGGACCCCCGCAAGAAGGAATCTGACACGACAGCAACGGCGATGGGATGGTTCCGTGGAAGATGCCGGCGCCCCCTCGAATCACCAGATTCCATTTCGTGCCGGCGTTGAAAGCGAATCCGGCGCGCGGGTCGAAGTTGTTGTAGTCGTTGTCCAGCGCTTCCTTGGGCCACGTTTCAAATTCGTAGCGAAGCCCCAGAGTCGCAGTCAGGCGGCTGCCAACTCGGATCTTGTCTTGAACAAAGAACCCATCGTAAGTGTGATCCATCACCCCTTTCGCTTGTTCGCGCACGGCTTCCGGAATCCGGCTGTTGAGATACGCCGAGGTGTCCAGGGTCGGCTCATCGAAGTTCGGAGCGCGAAAGCGCTGGAAGAAAATCACGAACGGATCGCCGCTGAGCAGGGCGTTCAAAGATGCGAAGGTGGCTTCAAAGGGGTAGAACAGAGGAAACGACTCGGTTGTGCGCACGAAGTTGTAATTGCCGCCGAATCCGATGGTGTGGCTCCCGCGAGTCAGCGTCACGTTGTCGACGAGTTCGAACCGGCTCTCCTTGTAGAAGTCCGGATTGCCGCGATTGACGCCAATCGCGAAGGTGTTGGCGACTTCCAGATGGGGCTGCGTGCTGACGGTCGGAAAATCAAACGAGCGATGCGCGTACTGGCCGCGGAGCTCATTGTACAGGTGCGGGGTGAACAGAGAGATCAGATTGCCGACCACCGATTGATCGCGTAAGAAGTTGTCTTTGAAGCCGGAGGGCAAATCGAATCCGTCATTGAGCGGCGATACGTTTGTATAGCGGACGTCGTTGAAAAAGTATCGGCCGGTCAGTGTGTGGCGCTTGCCGATACTGTGATCAAGCTTGATGAGAAAATTATCGCCGTTCGACTCGCGGATCACGTCGAGGTTTTCAGGCGGTAATGCGTATCGTGTGACCTTGGCGTTGTTGATCGCGGCGATGTTTGCAAGCACCGTCGAGTTATAAAAAGGCGATTCGCTTCGCCGCTGGCCTTCGTAGTTTGCGAAGTAGAACGTGCGGTCTTTGCGTAATGGCCCGCCGATCGCGCCGCCAAACTGGTTCTGATGAAGCCTGTCCAACCCCGGCGAAGCGAGGATGCTTCGGGCATCGAGCGCGTCGTTTCGGAAGTACTCATAAAGCGAACCGTGCACTTCATTGGAGCCCGACTTCGTGATGATGTTGATGATCCCTCCGACCGCGCGGCCGAACTCGGTGCTGAAGACGGTGTTGACCACTCGGAATTCCTGCACCGCATCCTGGGACGGTGTGGTTTTCTGAATTCCTGATGCGGTCGATATGTTATCGGCCCCATCGATCGCCACGAAATTGAAGTGGATGTTTTGCCCCGCGAAAGAGATCTTGGTGACTGGTTCGACGATGACGTCGGTGCTGCCCGAAGTCGTGTCGCCGATTGTCACGCCCGGCGCAAGCAGGACGAAGTCGATGAACTGACGCCCGTTCACCGGCAAGTTAACGATTTGCCTTTGGCTGATCACGGAGCTCAGTTCCGTGCGAGTCGGTTCGGGTATGGTTTCGGCGGCCTCGATGTCGACCTGCTCAGCGACTCCGCCGGTCTGTAAAACAAAGTCCAGAGAACCGGTTTGACCGATGGCGAGGACAATCTTCCTCGAATCTCGCCGGAAACCCTGATGCTCAACGGCTACCGTGTATTCGCCGATGGGAAGCAGCGATATGCGGTATTCCCCGGTGTCGGAAGTGACTGCGGATCGCGACAGGCCCGTGCTTGAATTAACCGCGATGACGCTGGCTCCCGCCACCGCCGCGGCGGAACTGTCCGTCACCCGGCCTTCGAGCGAAGCGGTGGTCGTCTGCGCCCGAGCCGTTGAGCAAAAAAGCAACCCAAGGATGGAAACTGTCAAAGTGAGCAGTGATCGTGAGCGATTCATTAGCTTGAACCTCCAACTCGGACTTTTGCGGCTGCAATCGCGCCTCTATAGAAGGTCAGCCGCCACCTGATCAGAGAACGTCCTGCTATCATTCCAATCGCTCGCCGCGCGTTTCGCGCGCGAATATGAGAAAGAAGATTCCCAATATGTAAACAAGGCTGACCGCGCTGGCCGCCTTGGCATACGAACCAAAGAACCCCACCAACGCGCCGGTGATCAACACCCCGCCCGCCGTCACCACTCGGCCGAGATTGTAGCAAAAGCCCACCCCGGTGGTTCGAACGCGAGTCGGAAACAACTCAGGCAAATAAATCGGAAACCCGCTGGTGATTCCCAGCGTGAAGATGCCAACCAGAGGAAGCAGGACAAAGATCTGCGTGATGCCGGTGGTCATCAGGAACGTCACCGGAAACAGAATCACTCCGCCGAGGAAGAAACACAAAAACGCGGTGCGGCGGCCGAAGCGATCGGCAAGCGGGCCGAAACCAAGATAGCCAAAGAGTGAGCCTCCATTCAACAGCATAACTGCGTAGCTCGCATATCTGTTCTGATCGACCGGGCTCATTCCGTCTCGAGCGCCGACCTCGCGAATCACCGACGGGATCCACATCGTCGCCCCCCAAAGCGCCAGGAGAACGGTGAACGCCAGCGACGACGCGACAAGCGTGTCCCTCCTGAGCTTCGGGCTGAACAACTGCTTGAGCGTAAACGCATTCAAGTCTGATTGCCCGCGCCGATCCTCGAGCTTCGCGCGGCGGCGACCCGCCCGCGCTTCGATCCAACGATCTGACTCTTTGACCATCAGACGAATAAACAGAACGAAGATCGCGGGCACCGCGCCAACCAGATAAACATATCGCCACGATCCTACGTCGACCGCGCGCGTGATCAGCGCGGCGAAGAAGTAGCCGAATGCCGCGGCCGACTGGAGCATCGCCCCAGCCTTGGCGCGCAACCCATCTGGCCACACCTCTGCCACCAAAGCGGCTCCTGCAGCCCATTCCCCGCCGAGCCCCAATCCGGTTATGAAACGAAACGCGCCCAACTGCCACCACGTTTGAGACAACGCCGAAAGACCGGTGAACAACGAGTAGATCAAGATCGTCGCTGCCAGCGCCTTGGTCCGTCCGACATAGTCGGCGACTATCCCGAAGCAGATTCCGCCCGCCGCCCAGCCGAGCAGCATCACCGAAAACACCAGGCTGCTGTAGAAGCCAATTGCCGCGTCCGTTGCGCCCGGACCCATCAACTCAGTCATCGACGGCTTCTGAACCAGTGAAAACAGCGTCCCGTCCATGCTGTCAAATACCCATCCGAGCCACGCGACCAGCAACACCAGCCATTGATAACGAGTTACCTCGGCCCTCCACGCGAAGGCGCCTGCCTTAACAAGGTGGGTTGAAGCAGTTGACGCAGTGGTCTGATCGGTAGGCTGCTCGGTAAAGGCGTGCTCGGGAGATTCTGCCATTTTCAGCCAAGTGCCTTTCAGTACGTGGGGAGGTCGGTGGGATTATAAGGACGGGAGCACCCGGCATCAAAGGCAAAAGCAGTGTTTGAGTTCAAGAGGTCTAATCAATTGCGGGGCCGGGCGTCTTTCGTGCCGTTCTGCGGTTCCCTAACTTGCTCCGGCTCATTCCCCTTTGCTACGATTCGGCACCAACAATGAAGTCACTAATTCGGGCCGCATCTCAAAGTAATTGGCTAGCACTCACAACTTCAGGTCACGGGATCGGCACAGCCACAGCCCGTGCCGCGTCGGAGGCAAAATGTTCAGACGTAACGCAACAGCTATCGTTCTACTCGGCTTAGGTGTTCTTATTCTGACGACGACCGTCAGCGCGCGAGGCCCACAGCAGAATGCGACCGCGGCCGCCAACGCGATCAAGCCGGGACGCGATCCCAATCAGCCGATCGACGAGGAGTACACGAAGAAGATTCGCGAGTACACAACCGAGACGTTCTTCGGCTCGCCGCTCGTTGACTATCTTCCTGCGTCCAAGACCGTGCCTACTCCAAAGGCGGTGCTGGGCGATGTGGCGGGCTCACCGGGTAAGCTGCCCTACTCGCACGAGGTCTACAGGTACATGCGGATGCTCGAGAAGGCCAGCCCGCTCGTTAAGGTCTACTCTATCGGCACGACTGAAGAAGGACGCGAGATGATCGCGGTCGCAGTCAGCTCAGAAGCGAACATGTCGAAGCTAGAGGAAAATCGCGTGCGCCTCGCCAAGCTTGCCGACCCTCGCACGATCAACATGGACGACGCTGAGGCCGACAAGCTGGTCGCGGCCTCGACACCGATTTATTACATCACCGGAACGATTCACTCACCCGAAACCGGCGCGCCGACCGCGCTCATGGAGCTGGCATACCGGCTGGCGGTTGATGAAAGCCCCTACATCAAGGCGATTCGCGACGGCGTCATCACCCTCATCACTCCTATCGTTGAAGTCGATGGCCGCGACCGGCAGGTCGATATTTACAACTGGCACCTCGCGCATCCGAATCAGAATTGGCCGCCGCTGATTTATTGGGGTCACTACGTCGCGCACGACAACAATCGCGACGCAATGGGAATGACGCTCAAGCTGACGCAGAACGTCGCCAGGACCTTCATGACATGGAAGGCGCAGGTGCTTCACGACCTTCACGAGTCGGTGCCTTATCTCTATGACAACACCGTGGGCGATGAGCCTTACAACGCGTGGCTCGATCCGATCCTCACGGACGAGTGGCAATTGATGGGTTGGAACAACGTTTCGGAGATGACCAAGCTCGGCATGCCCGGCGTGTTCACTCACGGCAACTTCGACACCTGGTCGCCGGGCTACTTGATGTTCGTCGCCGCGACTCACAACGGCATCAGCCGTTTGTACGAAACGTTCGGGAACGGCGGGGCGGACACCGTCGAGCGAACGCTGTCGCCGCAAGAGTACTCGCGAACCTGGTACAAACAGAACCCGCCGCTTCCGAAAACCAGGTGGTCGCAGCGCAACAACAACAACTACGAACAGACGGGGCTGCTCACAGCGCTCTCGTACTTCAGCGCAAACAGCAAGCTCTTCCTCCACAACTTCTATTTGAAGAGCAAGCGCTCGATCCTCAAGCCGAAGACTGAAGGACCGGCGGCATATGTATTTCCGGGCGACGATCCGAGGCCCGGCGGGCAAGCCGAGTTGCTCCGAACGCTTCAGCTTCAAGGCTGTGAGATATCGCGCGCGACTGCGCCGTTTTCGGTCACCTTGAAGAAGAAGAAAGCTCAGCCCGCGGCCGGAAATCGAAACAGCGCCGCGGCCCCGGATCAGAAACCGGCGGAAGATCAGAAAAAGCCCGAGCCAACGACCGAGACCCGGCAGTTCCCCGCGGGCAGCTATGTCGTGCGCATGGACCAGCCCTATAGCCGAATCGCGGATATGCTTCTGGACCATCAATACTGGAGCCCCAACGATCCACAGAAGAGCATCTACGACGACACCGCCTGGACCTTTGGCGAGCTTGGCAACGTCCAGGTCGTGCGAGTAACCGACGCCAAGGTGCTTGATGCCGCGATGGAGCGGGTCGCCGGCGATGTGCGCGCTCCGGGCGGCGTAATGGGGACGGGCTCGATCTACATCGCGAATCACAACACTGACAACGCGCTTGCGACGCTGCGGTATCGCTTCAAGGAAGCGGCGATGGAAGCCGCCGAAGAACCCTTCGAAGCTGTTGGTCAGAAGTTCAATCGCGGCTCGTTCATCATTCGAAACGTGAACGCTGCCGAACTCGATAAGGCGGCTTCCGAGCTTGGCCTGAAGATCGTCGCCTCCGCCTCCGCGCCTTCGGTGAAGACTCATCCGATCAAAGCCGCGCGCATCGCGATGATGCATACCTGGCTGGGCACTCAGGACGAAGGTTGGTGGCGAATGGCGCTCGACAACCTGAAAGTTCCCTTCGACTACATCAGCACTCAAGACGTCGCCAGGGACAGCAATCTTCGCTCGAAGTACGACGTGATCCTGTTCGCGCCGGTCGGCCGCGGCAACCCGATGGCCATCATCGAAGGCATGCCGATGTGGGGAAATCCGCTGCCGTGGAAGGTCACGCCTGAGACCCCAAACCTGGGCAAGACCGATGAGACCGACGATATGCGGCCCGGCCTCGGGTGGACTGGCGTCGCCAACCTGAAGAAGTTCGTTGAGGGCGGCGGGCTGTTGATCAGCGTGATGGACACCGCGAACTTTGCGGTCCAGCTCGGATTCACCCCGGGCGTTTCGATCGTGCCGGCCCAACGGTTGAAAGTCACCGGGAGCATCTTGCGCTCGAAGTTTGTCGACTCCGCGAGCCCGATCGCTTACGGCTACGGCGAGGGTCTTTCGATCTACACATACGAAGGACCGATCTTCAACATCGGCAACTTTGCTGGTGGCGGACGCGGGCGGCGCCGCTCGTCCGAAGAACCGGTCCGGCCGACGGGGCGCGGCACACCCGACGACCCCGACGCGCCTCAGGCAAGGACGCCGGTCGAGGTCCCGGAAGAGCCTAAGGTAGAAACCTGGCAGGCGGCGCCGGTGACGGATGAACAACGCCGCAACGGTATCAACGTCATTCCTCCCCAGTATCGCCCTCGAGTGGTGTTGCGATACGGAGACGCCCGTGACTTATTGGTGTCCGGGCTTCTCGACGGCGGCGGGGAGATAGCTCAGCATCCGGCGGTGATCGATGTGCCCGTGGGAAACGGCCACGTGGTAGTGTTCTCCAACAATCCGATCTGGCGCGGCGAGACTCAAGGGAGCTACTTCCTGGTGCTCAATGCGATTCTGAATTTCGATAGCTTGAACGCGGGAAGAAAGCTTGATGCGAAGTGATGGGCTCCTTTCTATCGGAGCGGAAATGTCTGCACCAGGTCGTGGCTCAGGTCGGTCACTCCGGAGGAGTGACATGTCTATAGGGGGCGATGCCGTCGAGTCACGCTCAGTCGGAGTAGGGATGCTCATTGCTGAGCACCCCCTCCACAGATCCGGACGAGCGGGGTTACCGCATCCGGCTCCTATCTCAGGTCGTGACCGCAAACCGTCGACTCAACCGTTGCGAAGGGTACGGATGACAGATTCG
>DATIFP010000084.1:0-5706 GCA_035455165.1 Blastocatellia bacterium | reverse complement strand
CGAATCTGTCATCCGTACCCTTCGCAACGGTTGAGTCGACGGTTTGCGGTCACGACCTGAGATAGGAGCCGGATGCGGTAACCCCGCTCGTCCGGATCTGTGGAGGGGGTGCTCAGCAATGAGCATCCCTACTCCGACTGATGTTCAACTGAACTTGGGGTTTTAAGATGCTCTTCATCGCTGGGAACAGGTCGTCTAATCGCATATGATCACAGCTCTCGCATCTTTGCCCATAGCTTCTCGCTCGCTTTTCGCGATTCCCCGTAGACATCATCGAGCGGATGAAGTCGATCTCTAATCACGATCCTCCCATTAACCATCACGCTCTCAACTGAAGCCGAGCTGATCCCAAACGCAAAATGCCATGCGAGGTTGTCACCAGTCAGCGGAGTCGGCGACTGATAGTCGAGCACTATAAGATCAGCCGCCGCGCCTGGCGAAAGCGAACCGACATCGACCCCAAACGCTTCTGAGGCGAACCGATGATTGTTTGCAAGGACACGCAGCCAGGAGTCCGCGCCGGCGACCAAACCTGCGTCACGGCCTTTGAAAAATGCGAAGCGAGCTTCTTCAAACATATCCGCCCCGATGCCGTCGGTTCCCAGAACAATTCGCTCGCCGAACTTCGCGATCGGCGCGTAGCCGACTCGATTATTCATGTTTGAGCGCGGGTTATGCGCGAACCAAACCCCCGCCGCTCTCGCTATTTCGATGTCCTCATCCGACAGATGTATTGCATGAGCGAGAATTGTCTGCGCGTTCAGTGCATCGTGTTTTGCCAGGCGTTCGACGACGCCAAGCCCGTACTTCTCTCGCGCGTCTTCAACGTCGCACATGTCTTCTGCGGCGTGGACGTGAAGGCCCGCGTCGAACTCGCGCATCAGCGAAGCGCAAGCCGTCAGCGATTCATCGTCGAGCGTAAATGACGCGTGAGCTCCAACCATGCCGCGGAATAGAGCAGGTGAAGATGAGGCAGAGCGAGCCGTCCAGCTCAGAAAAGCGCGGTTCTCTTCGAGTCCCCGGTTGCGCTCCGGGGTCCCTCCTCGGTCGGTGACCTCGTAGCACAGCACCGCGCGAAGCCCTACCTCCTCGATAGCCTCGCGCACGATCTGAAGCGACCCGCTGATGTGCGAGGGCGACGCGTGGTGATCGAACAGGCAGGTAGCGCCCGCTCGCGCGGCGTCCATCGCTCCGGCCATCGCGCTCCAGTAAATCGTTTCTTCGTCCAGCGCGCGATCCAGACGCCACCAGATAAGTTCGAGAATCTCTCTGAAGTTTGCCGGCGCCCGAGGCGGGGCCGGCATCCCTCGCGCAAGAGTCGAATACAGATGCGTGTGCGCGCAAACCATGCCGGGCAGCACAAACTTGCCGTCGAGATCGATCACCTCTTCGTCCTCGTGTTGTTCAAGCTCCGGCCCGCGTTCGATTACCTTACCGGCGGCTATGCGCAAGTCGGCGCGCTCGACGGCCGGAGGTTCGAGAGTCACGACGGTTGGAGATTTGAGAAGGTATGACATTGACGTTCAACCGCGGCTCACACCGTACGCCTCCTCAACCCGTAAGCCGAGTTCTTCCAATCCAATCTGCGGCGATACCCGAAGGGGCTGCGGCAATGCTCGACGCGCCGAATCGATATCTTTCAACCCATTCCCGGTGAGCATGATCAAGATTCGCTCGCCGGATTTAATGGAACCGGCGTCGAGCATTTTCAACAATCCGGCGTATGCGGCCGCGGCCGCGGGCTCGGCGAACACCCCGGTTTCCCGCGCGAGCTTCGGGATAGCTTCGACGATCTGGTCATCCGTCACCTTCACGCCGCACCCGAGAGAATCCTGTATTGCTCGAACCGCGGCGGTCGCGTCACGGGGCGTTCCTACGTTGATGCTGTCGGCGACGGTGTGCGCCGGACCGGTGCGCACGAGACCGTCGCCGTTTGCCGCGTCGACGACTGCAGCAGCTCCATCCGATTGAACGCCGATCATCTGGGGCAATCGCTCGATGAAGCCTATGCGCCGAAGATCGTTGAATCCCTTCCAGAGTCCGCTGATGATGTTGCCATCGCCGACGGCTACAAAGACCTTGTCGGGCACGTTCCAGCTCAACTGTTCGGCGATTTCGAGCGCGGCGGTCTTCTTTCCTTCCCGCGTGTAAGGATTGTAACCGGTGCTTCGTTGGTGCCAGCCAAAGCGCTCCGAAGCCGCAATGCAGAGGTCGTAAGCCTCATCGTAGCTCCCTTCGACAACCACCACCCGCGAGCCGTAGATCTGTAACTGCGCCAGTTTTGCCGGAGGCGCGGAGGCAGGCACGAAGATCACCGACTCCATCGCGATGCTTGCGCACATTCCGGCAAGCGCGCTTCCAGCATTACCCGAAGAAGCGGTGGTGATGATGCTCGCCCCAATCTCTCGTGCCTTAACAACGGCGAGCGCGCCTGGGCGGTCCTTGAATGAGCCGGTGGGATTGCGGCCGTCGTCTTTGACCAGAAGTTGCTTGATGCCGAAGCGATCAGCCAGGTGCCCGCAGTCATAGATCGGCGTCCAGCCTACGGTGAGCGGCGGAACGGCGGATGAATCGTCGATCGGCAGGAGCGGACGGTAGCGCCAGATTGTGAAGTTGCGATCCGCAGCGAGCCTCGCTCTGGTCAATTGCGTTTTGATTCGATCGTAGTCGTACAGTACATCGAGATTGCCACCGCATTCTGGACACACGTATTCGATTTGATCAACCGCGTGCTCGCGCGAGCAATTCACGCACTTGAATCCGGAGGCGTTACTCACTGGTTTCGACCTCACGCGAGACAGGTCTTTCCGGGGGATTGAGGATGTGGTCGAAGCTGAGCCAGAGGCTGCGACTGTGATGAAAAAAGGTAAGCGGCACGATTATCGCGAGCACGACCAGAACGGACAGGATTCCTTCGTTGACCGTTCCCGTTACGAGACCATAGATCAGCAGGGTAAACAGCAGCGTCGATTCGGTGGCAACCACGTTTATATAGATGGAGCCCACGAAGTAGCCCTGCTCCCGCTCGAAGATCAGATCGCAGTAGTCGCAGCGAGTGCGCATCCGAAACGGAGATTCATAGAGCCTGCCCAGCCCGCAGCGCGGGCACTTGAGTCTTATTCCCAAGCGCAGGATTCGTTTGGCTCTTACAGCATCCATCTCAAACTGATCCTCAGCGTGTTCGCTGATCACTAGTCTCGGCCTCTGCTCACACTGCGAGACGGGAGTGTCTATCGACGGCGGCAGCAGGCGCGTCAAGGTTTGATGGAGTTCACCAATGTGGCGCGCGCCCCTATACGCGCGGAGCCCTGCAGCGTTCAATGCAATAAGGCACTCTTCAGGATCAGGGCTTGAGGTCCAGAACCGCCTTGCCAGTTTCGAAGTCGACGGGCGCCGAGATGTGGTCGTGCACGATCAACCACTTGCCGTTGATCTTACGTAAGCCACTGGTCGCGCGAATCCACAAATCTGATTTCTGCCCGTTCTTGAGGGTTCCGCTCATCCGCTCGACGCAGTATATGAAAGCCACATCGTTTGCCGCGACAATCCGAAGGTCGCGAATCTCGTAGTCGAGCGGACCATCATACTGAGCGAAGAATTCCTCATAGTTTCTGCGATACGCGTCCCGCCCGACGCATTGAAGCGGGGGCACAATGTCGTACGCAACTGTAGCGTTCCCGGGCGCGTAAACCGACATAACGCCTTCGAGATCCTTGGCGCGGAAAGCCTTCCCCCAACGGTCCAGCAACTGGCGAATCTCGACTTCATTATTCGCGGCGCCCGCCTTCGGCATCCACAGGACGAACACGCCCGCAAGCACTACAGCGGAGAGCGCAACAACCTTTTTCATTTGTCGATTTCTCCTCTCATCTCACGCTATTTCTGGAGTCGCCCCTCGAAGTTTTAGAGAGGGCATGAATCCGGTCCGGGCAATCCGCGGAACTTCAAACGTTCTGAGCAGGTCGCGTTGCATATGTGAGAGTCTAGCGACGGACTTTCTGTCGGAAAAGGTCTCTTGCCTGTTGAAGCGCCGGCCGGTCGCCAAGAGGACAAATTTCAACCAGTTTTTGATAGAACATCCGAGCTTTGAGACGATCGCCCTCAAGCTGAGCCGCTCGCGCCGCTCCATAAAGCCCGTTGAACCGATTCGGTGAGCTGGCCAGTGAGCGCTCATATTCCTTCAAGGCGTCGGCCGGCCGATTCATTTCGACGAGAAGATCTCCAAGCAACTCTCTTGCGGGCAATACCGCGCCCGGAGTGACCGGATGCTTTTCGGTCGAATCTTCGAGGTCTGCTGCGGAACGCATTAGTTGCAACGCCTCGTCGTTCTTTCCCTCGGCCTTCGCAAGCCACGCTGCCGCGCCTCTGCGTTGAATTTCGACCTGTGTAGCCCAGTCGTAGCTGTCCTTTGCGCCAACCAAACGACTTTGAATATCTCTCAGCTTCTCGATTTCAACTCTCGCGCGTTCATTGTCGCCGCCTCTCGCGGCTCCCAACGCGCGAGCGAAGTGAGTGATCGCCTGTGCCCACTGAAAGTTTTGCCACGGGAAGTCCGCGGGTTCAGACTTCAGGTCAGCTGCTGCCTTCCAGTCGCGCCGCTCGAGAGCCCACCGCGCGGGAATCGCCGCAAAGGAGTAAGCGCATTTGAAGGTCTCGGGATCCGTTTTTCGAATCGTCTTCAACTCGTCGAGCACAGCACGAGCCTCGCGATCACGCGCCTGTTGCAAATAGGCGTATGCGAGATAGTCCATCGCGTGCAGCTGTTCGTCCCATGCACCCGCCAGGTGGTTTCTACGCCCATAATCCTTCGCTGCGTCTTCCGACCTGATGTTCATCGCGATGTCTTCGCTCCACAGCCCGAGCCTTGTGAAAATGTGGGAAGGCATGTGAAGCGCGTGAGCCGAGGAAGGTGCGATTCTGGAGTAGCTGCGTGCGGCTGCGAGAGCAAGGTGTGCGAGCGGGGGATAGTCGTAGCTGTGAATCAAATAGTGGGTGACTCCGGGATGCTGAGGTTGGAGGCGTAGTACTCGATTCAGAATCGCCGCCGCTTTTTTCTGTTTCGCGTAGGTCTTGTCCACCGGCGTTGCTGCCAACGCACTCGCGTTCAGCGCCAGCGCGTAGAACACACCCGCCTCGAGATCGCCTGGATAACGCCTGTACACCTGTTCCATAGCGCGTTCATAGCGGCCGGCGCGCGTCGGATGATCAAACTTCTCCCAGTCGCCATAGAACTGCGAGATCGCGTCTATGTAATCCCGCTCCCGGTTCGTCTTCGCGCCGATGGCTTTTGCTTTGTGTACTGCAGCGGCGCCCTTCTCGAGTTCCGCGCGACTCGGCGGAGCCCAGAGCTGATGATACTGGCTCATCGCGATACCCCATTGAGCCATCGCACAGGTGGGGTCGCTAGCAGCAGTGTCGTTGAACGATTGTTCGGACTCGCCGTATTCGAAGGAATGCAGCCATGCTACCGAACGGTTGAATTGCTGTTGAGCGTGCGGTGAACACGAAACAACAAAGTTGACCTTTCCGATCTTCGCGTCTCGTTCGTGGTGCTGGTGTTCCTCCTGAGCTGCGCTGAGCGCCGGGCATAGCAATACCAACAAAGTTGCAGGGAAGACACCGTGACTCGCCAGGATTCGCATGGATCGCTCCTCATCATTTTCGCTAGCGTTTCCGTTTTTCTGCCTCGTCAAGCCACCCGCGCTT
>DATIFP010000083.1:0-8954 GCA_035455165.1 Blastocatellia bacterium | reverse complement strand
CGAATCTGTCATCCGTACCCTTCGCAACGGTTGAGTCGACGGTTTGCGGTCACGACCTGAGATAGGAGCCGGATGCGGTAACCCCGCTCGTCCGGATCTGTGGAGGGGGTGCTCAGCAATGAGCATCCCTACTCCGACTGGTGCCCGCCTTTCGCGGTCTTTCGGTTTTGCCGCCACAGAGAGACAGGCTAAACCCGGGACTCCATGCTATAGTGCGGCTTCGATATTCGGTTGGCGGCTCCGACCGTTCAAAGGGGAGACAAACAATGAGTCAACGTGCTGGGGGTTTCAGGCGTCATATCATCTTCTTACCTCGTGTCGTCTTATCACTATGCTGTGTCGTCGCTGCGCTGTGTATGCTCGCGCCGATCGACACCGCGTCTACGGCAGGCGAGACCGGCTACGGCTTCGAACCGGAATACGACGCCGTGATTCTCAACGGGCGAGTCGTTGATCCCGAATCCAGGCTCGACGCGATTCGGAACATTGGTATCAACAATGGCAGGATTGAAGCTATAAGCGAGAAGAGCATGCGGGGTCGCACGACTGTCCTGGCAACCGGGCTGGTCGTCTCGCCGGGCTTCATCGATCTCCATTCGCACGGACAGGATCAGGAGAACTATCGCTTCAAGGCCAGGGATGGAGTTACTACGGCGCTCGAGCTTGAAGTCGGCACCGCCGACACTGACCGTTTTTATGCGGACCGAGAGGGCAAGGCGCTGGTCAACTACGGAGCGAGCATCGGCCACATTCCCGCGCGGATGGCGGTGATGCGCGACCCGGGTACCTTTCTGCCGAGCGGGGATGGTGCGCACAAACCCGCCGCGGACGCAGAGATCGCAGAGATTAAACGGCGATTAGAGCAAGGCTTGAACCAGGGGGCATTGGGCGTTGGGTTTGGAATCAATTACACCGAAGCGGCTTCGCGTTGGGAGATTTTGGAGATGTTCCGCGTCGCCGCCAAACACCGAGCGCCTTGCTTCGTTCACATGCGCTACTCCGGCTTGAAAGAGCCGACCAACAGCATCGTCGCCCTCGAAGAGGTCCTGTCAGCGGCGGCGATCACCGGCGCTCCGCTGCATGTGGTTCACATCAGCAGCTCGGGCCTGCGCGCGACTCCGCTCCTGCTTCAAATGATCGGCGAAGCGCAGACGCGAGGTCTCGACGTGACCACCGAGTGCTATCCATACACGGCGACGCAGACGTTTATCGAGTCAGCCATCTACGACGAAGGATGGAAGGAAGCGCTTGGCATAGACTACAAAGACCTGCAATGGGTCGCGACCGGCGAACGGCTCACAGCCGAGAGTTTCGCCAGATACCGGAAGACGGGCGGCAGCGTTATCGGTCACGCGATCCCCGAGGACATTGCGAGACTGTCGGTGGCGAGTCCTCTGACGATGATCGCGAGCGACGGCCTCCTGCAAAACGGCAAGGGCCATCCTCGCGCGTCCGGCTCATACGCCCGCGTTCTGGGACACTACGTCCGCGAGTTGAAGGCGCTGACTTTGATGGATGCTCTGCGCAAGATGACCGTGATGCCCGCGCAGAGACTGGAGCGCATAGCACCGATGATGAAAAACAAAGGCCGCATCCGTGTGGGCGCCGATGCCGATCTAACGATATTCGACCCGGCGCTGGTCATCGATAAATCGACCTTCGAAGAACCGGCGCAGTATTCAGAAGGCATCACGCACGTGCTGGTCGGCGGGGTGTTTGTTGTGAAAGACGGAAAGCTGCAACCAGACGTCAATCCGGGCCGAGCGATACGGGGCGCGCACTAGCGTTCAGAGTTCAGAGTTCCTGGAGTCCTTCTGCCATCGTCTTACAAGATGAAAGATCAGCCGCTCGTTGACCATATCTCATGGTAGTTGTAAGCTTGCCGCGTTTTCGACTTTTTCAGAGGAGGTGATCAATGCAGACATTGCGCAGAGAATCCAGTCGCTCTTCCGGATTCACGCTGATCGAACTGCTCGTGGTGATCGCGATCATCGCGATCCTAATCGGACTGTTGCTGCCGGCCGTTCAAAAAGTGCGCGAGGCGGCGGCCCGAGCCACTCAGTTCCCCAATCTGAACGAAGTTGCGATGCGCGTACTCGATACGGTCGATGTCGAATCGCCACTTGAACAGACGCTCAATCGGCTCCAGGGGCTTCTCCCCGCTGTGCAAGAAGGCAAGCTTCCGGATGCCGAGGAGCTCTCACGGTTGTTGGAGCAGCTGCAGATGGGAGAGGCAGATCTCAGGCAGGAGCTTGCCGACCTCAAGAACCCGGCGCATCACCACGTTGAGGGCGAGATGGAAGCGTACCTGGACCTGAAGCACAGCCTCACCGAGACGCTTCCTAAGCTCCGACAGCTCGAGAATCACCTGAAGCACGTTCTCAAGATCCTGCCGCGCTGACCAAGAGCGGCTCGCACCGCCGGTGAAACTCGACTCGTCCCAGTCGCGAAAGCAGCTGCCCAGTCTTCCGCACACGTCCTCACCACTTTTCGGTTTCCGCATAGTTTTTCGAGGTCGTTCGGGAATTGAAGAATCGAAAGTGACAGCCAGGTGTAATGACGACGTGAGATGCAACCCCGTTGGGGTTGCGATGTCAACGTTTGCGCGAACGTCACCCAGGGTAGCGGAGTACCGCAACCCTGGGCTGTGAGATGCAACCCCGTTGGGGTTGCTGTCTGTGTGAGCCTGTGCAGTATAAAATCGAAGAATGGATCTTCCCGTGAATCCGCCTCTTTTGCCGATGCTCGCCAAACGGGTCGGTGAATTACCGACAGGTGGAACGTGGATCTTCGAACCTAAATGGGATGGGTTCCGCGCAATTGTTTTTCGTGACGGGGATGAGATCCTGATCCAGAGCCGCGACGAAAAACCGCTGAACCGGTACTTCCCCGAACTCCTGGAGCCGCTTCAGTCACAGTTGCCTGTCGCGCGGTGCTCGATGGAGAAATCGTCATCGCCAGAGACGGCGGGCTCGATTTCGAGGCATTGCAACTTAGGCTTCATCCGGCTGCGTCGCGTGTGAAGCTTCTTTCCGCACAAATCCCTGCATCGATTGTGTTCTTTGATCTCATCTCGAAAGGGAACCGAGATCTGCGCGGCATCGCGTTTCAGGAGCGCCGGCGCCAGTTGGAATCTCTGTTGTCATCTGCGGAGCCGCCGATACACCTGACGCCGGCAACCAGCGAGCTCGCCCTGGCGGAGGACTGGTTCAGTCGCTTCGAGGGCGCGGGGCTGGACGGCGTCATCGCTAAGCCGATATCCGGAACATACGAATCCAATAAGCGCGTGATGCTCAAGGTCAAGCACGAGCGCGATTGCGATTGTGTCGTTGCCGGCTTTCGATGGCACAAGAACGCGATAGGAACGGCAGTCGGATCGTTGCTTCTCGGCCTTTTCGATCAGGCAGGCGCGCTTCAGCATGTGGGCGTGTGCGCGAGCTTCGCCGACCGGGTGCGTCGAGAGCTTGTAGGATTCCTGGCGCCATACCGCGAGAACGCACTCGCTTCTCATCCATGGAGGCACTGGGCCGAGCATGAATCAGCAAGCGGTGAAGGCGAGCGTCGCGTGCCCGGCGCCCAGAGCCGCTGGAGCCAGGGCAAGGACCTGTCCTGGGAGCCGCTGCGTCCCGAGCTGGTGTTGGAAGTCGCGTACGATCACATGCAGGGCAGCCGCTTCCGCCACACCGCGCAGTTTCGAAGGTGGCGAAAAGACAAGAGGCCGAGCGACTGTACTTATTCCCAGCTCGAAGTAGTTGCGCCGCAAGAGCTGGCCGAGATCTTTGGTGATAGCCGCTGAGTTTTGGAGCGCCCGCCGGCCGATACATCTCGCGACCAAAGTGTTACTGGCGGCGCTTTGCCCTCATTCATATTCATTCCAATTCAAAGCCAAGGCGCCGCCACAAAAGCGACCTGGGATTCATAACAAGGCGGCGCCCTCCGAACTAGGGACGCCGCTTAGAGCGGTGCCACTCGCGCCACTCACGCGTCGGATCGTCATCGGGGTCGGGAGTCTCTTGCGGGGGGCGCAAAGCCTCCGGCACATTGCGCAGGTTCACTCGGATGCGGGTCCAAGTGGATGACCTTCCTCGCATCGAATCGATCAGCACATCGTCCACCGCGAGAAGCGCAGATACGTCGGGATGCTTTTTCTTCCATCTTTTGAGACCCTCGATCGCGGCGTCTTTCTTAGGGGAGTTCGCGATCACCAGCAGCGGCGCCTTCGTTCGGCGTTTCTTCGTGGTGGGCTTCGGCGTGGCGCGGGCACGCGAAGGAGGCACGCGCGCTGCTTCGCCCTCCATCTTGCGAAAATGTGGGGGCCAGGGTGCATCGCCGAGACCTGCCGCCTCGTCTTCGTCCGCAAGCTCTAACAACTTTTCCAGCGAACCTGGCTCGGAATCCATGCCGGCGTGCGGATCGCCCAGCTCGGCAAAACGCTTTGGTACGGTGATCACTGTAAAGTCGGCAGGGTCGCAGTCGGGGACCTCGTGCCAGTGAAGCGGAGCGGACACGCGCGCGTCAGAAACCGGACGCACGGAATACGCGGAGCAAGTAGTGCGGTCTTTTGCATTCTGGTTGTAATCGAGAAACACGCCGTGACGTTCCTCCTTCCACCACTTCGAGCTGGCCAGGGTCGGCGCGCGCCGCTCGACCGCACGCGATAAGGCAAGGGCGGCGCGGCGCACCTCTACGAATGTCCAGCGCTGCTCGATGCGGACATTGATGTGCATTCCCCGTGAGCCGCTCGTCTTTGGCCAGCCGCGAAGCCCCATCTCCTCGAGGAGCGAATTCACCTCGAGAGCAACTCGGCGCACGTCCTCCCAACTGACGCCGGGACCCGGGTCGAGATCAATTCGTAACTCGTCCGGGTGATCGAGATCGTTTGAGCGCACGGCGTGTGGATGCAGCTCGATGCAGCCCAGGTTGACGACCCACGCGAGCCCCGCCGCGTCATCGACGACCACTTCCTCCGCTTTGCGTCCCGAAGGGAATGAAAGCGTAACCGTTCGCAGCCACTCGGGCCGTTGCGCAGGGGCGCGTTTTTGATAGAACGCTTCCGCTTCGGCGCCGTTGACGAAGCGTTTGAGAACCAGCGGACGATCTCGTATTCCAGCAAGCGCGCCCGGCGCCACCGACAGGTAGTAACGTACCAGCTCGAGTTTCGAAAGCTTAATCTGCCTGGAGAAATACGGTTTGTCGGGGTGGGTCACCAGGACTTCGCGTCCCTCAATTGATAGAACCTCGGATGTATCGTCCACAGGAAGGTTCTTATGCCTCCGCTCTTTCGGGGTGTGGAGTGTCATCGTCTTCATCAAGTGAGTGTCCGATTCGGAACACATGGCCGTCGGGGTGTCGTACGTGCATCTCGCGCAGGTGCCATGGCATGTCGGTGGGAGGCCATGTCACTTCGAGTCCCTGCGCGAGGCAGTGCTGATGGACGGCGTCCACATCCTCCACCAGGATACAGAGCCACACGCCCTTGTCGGCGGATTCATCGCCTTCCGGTCCAAAGGTCATCCTGGCGGCACCCTTGCCACGCCCTCCTTGACTGTTCTCGGAGAGGAAGAGTTCGCATTCGCCGGAGCTGACTCCACCGAAGTCCGGCGGATCGCCCCAGTCCCAAGCCTTCTTCCACCCGAGCTTCTCGAACCATGCAAAGCTCTCCTGAATATTGGAGACGTTCAAAATGGGCGTTAATCGCTCGGCTTTCATGGTCGCAATACTATGTCGGCGAAGGTGACGCGTGCAAGGATTTGGAGTTTCGGAGGTTGAGGACAGAAGTCGGAGATCGGGAGTCGGAAATCATAAGACCTGTTTCGCGCAAAGACGCAAAGGAGCGCCAAGCCGCAAAGTCAAATCGAGGTTTCACAGCTTGCATAATAATAGCTTTCAAGGTTTGCTATCTCTCTGCCGAACCATGGAGGATAACTCATGCGTCGACGCACTCCCCTCTCATTCCTGGTGCTAATCACAATGACGGTCGCGCCGGTCCACGCACAAGGACCGGCCGCACGGCCACAGCAGATGCCCAGTTGCGACCCTGCGTTCTTCAATGGCATGCGATATCGACTCGTTGGGCCTTCACGCGGCGGACGCGTGACGACCGTAACGGGCGTTCGTTCTCAACCAAAGACTTTCTACATGGGGGCGGCGAGCGGAGGGCTGTTCCGGACGACCGACGCCGGCGCGTCCTGGGTCCCAATAACTGACGGCAAGGTCCCGTTAGGCTCAACCGGATGCGTTGCCGTGGCCGACTCGGATCCGAACGTGATTTATCTCGGGACGGGGTCGGACGGCGTGCGAAGCAACGTGTCTACCGGCCGAGGGCTGTACAAGTCAACTGATGGCGGCGAGACGTGGAAGTTCAGCGGCCTCTACAGCGCAGGTCAGATCGGATCTGTCCGCATCCATCCGACGGACCCAAACATCGTCTGGGTGGCGGCAGTGGGCGACGCGTTCAAGCCAAACACTGAACGCGGCGTATTCAAGACTACGGATGGCGGCAGCACCTGGCGCAGAGTGCTGTTTGTGTCCGACGCCGTAGGCGCGATGGATGTAGAGTTGCAGCCCGGCAATCCGAGCGTGGTTTATGCCTGGATGTCGCGTCTCGAGCGCAAGCCCTGGACGATCATCAGCGGCTCGCGCGAAGGCGGGTTCTATAAGAGCACCGACGGCGGCGAACACTTTATCAACATTACAACCGGGCTTCCGACCGAGTTGATCGGCAAGGCCAACCTCGCGGTCACCGCCGCGAATCCGAATCGAATCTACGCGCTCGTGGAGGCAAAACCCGGCGGCGGTTTCTACCGCTCGGACGACGCTGGTCAGACCTGGGCTCTCATCAACTCTCAAGGAACTTTGATTCAGAGACCATTTTATTACACGACCATCGGCGCCGACCCGACCAACGCCGAGGTCGTGTACGCCGGAGCCGAAAGCTTCTTCAAATCAACCGACGCCGGCAAAACGTTCACGGCCCTTCGCACGCCGCACGGCGACAATCACGATATCTGGATCAACCCGAAAGACGGCAAAACGATGATCCAGTCGAACGATGGCGGAGCTAACGTCTCGACCGATGGAGGGCGCACCTGGTCCACTCAAATGAATCAGCCGACTGCCGAGATCTACGGAGTTTGGACCGACAACCAGTTCCCATACAAACTGTATGGCGCGCAGCAGGACAACACTACGCTCATTATGTCGAGCCAGGCTGATCCTGCGTCGCGTGATGATTGGCGCCCTGGTCCCGGCTGCGAAACCGGACCGATCATGCCGAATCCGAGGAATCCCGACATCGTCTACGGTTCCTGCAAGGGCCAGTATGGGGTGATGAATCTCAAGACGGGACAGGAGAAGAATTATTGGATCGGCGGGCAATCGCTGTACGGTAATCCGGCCAGCGATCTCATTCTGCGTTTTCAACGAGTGTCGCCGATGGCAACCTCTCCGCACGATCCTGATGTGCTCTACTACGGATCGCAGTACGTTCACCGCACTCGCGACAAAGGAGTCACCTGGGAGAAGATCTCGCCTGATCTCACCGCGAAGCCCGACTGCTGTCAGGGCGTGAGCGGCGAACCGATCACTCGGGACGTCACCGGCGAAGAGTTCTACAGCACTCTTTACGCGATCGCCGAGTCGCCGCTCGAAAAGGGCGTGATCTGGACAGGCGCGAACGACGGCCCGTTCCACTTGACCCGCGACAATGGAAAGACGTGGTCAAACATCACTCCGAAGGATCTTCCACCCGGCGGGCGCGTCCAATACATCGAGCCGTCGCCGCATCGCAAGGGCTCAGCATACTTCTCGGTGTATCGTTGGCTCCTCGGCGATTATCAGCCGTACATCTATAGGACGGACGACTACGGCAAGACGTGGACGCGGCTTACCGATGGGCGAAACGGAATACCCGTGGATTGGCCCACGCGGGTCGTCCGCGAAGACCCCGACCGCGAAGGTCTGTTGTACGCGGGGACGGAGTTCGGGATGTTCATCTCCTTCGACAACGGCGCTCACTGGCAGTCGTTCCAGTTGAACCTGCCAAACGTGCCGGTGACCGACATCAAAATCCACCGCAAGGATCTGGTGGTCTCGACTCAAGGCCGCTCGTTCTGGATTCTGGACAACATAAGCTCGCTCCATCAGCTCACGCCGCGGATGATGACCGCGGAGGTGCATCTCTTCAGGCCGCGCGACGGTTATCGCACGCGGGTCAGCGCCAGCGTCTTGGGTCCGAACATTGAGTACTACTTGCCGTCGGCGCCCGCCGCCCCGGTAATCATCGAGATTCTCGACGCGAAGGGAAACGTCATCAACACCTACAACAGTGATACGCCGCCGAGCGGCGGGCGAGGGCGAGGCTCTGGAGGAGGCGAACAGCAACCGGAAGATCCCGATGCGCCAACGCCCGGTGGACGGGGGCGCGGCGCCCCGCCACCACGAGTTACTAAGGCCGCCGGCCTTAATCGCTTTGTGTGGGATGTGCGTAATCATGCGGGCGTGACGGTTCCGCCCGGCTCGTATCAGGCGCGCCTCAAGATCGACGCTACGACATTGACTCAAACCTTCAACGTTCTCATCGATCCTCGAGTCGCGGAAGACGGCGTCACAGTTGCGGACCTGCAAGAGCAGTTCGAACACAACATGCGCATGCGGGAGCTTGTGAACGCCGCCAATCAGCTCGCGGCGCGAGTTCGCGAGGCACAGGCGAAGCTGCGGGGCGGAGCGGAGACCGACGGCGAGCGTGCGAATCGAGTGAACGCTATAGCCGACAAGCTTTTCACTCCGGCGACACGCTACAGCAAGCCCGGATTGCAGACGCATATAACGTATCTTGCGGGGATGACCGCGAACGTCGATCAGAAGATCGGCCGCGATGCAATCCAGCGGTACGAGGTGCTGAAGAGGGAACTCGAGAGCCTTCGGGCGGAGCTCGATCGGGTGCTGCATTAGTG
>DATIFP010000082.1:0-4204 GCA_035455165.1 Blastocatellia bacterium | reverse complement strand
CGCTCGGTGACGCTAGCGGGAGCGGCGATCGGATCAGTGTTCGAAACAACAGCAGCACTTGAGTGGCGGGATTGCAGTCGCAGTTGCGAGCGAGGATCAGCAACGCCGCGGCGCTTGGTAGGAGATACCCCCAGCGCCTTCATTTCGCTGCTCGAGTTGTTCCACTTTGTTATTCCCCATATCAAAGCGAAGAGTCCGAACAACAACAGGCCAAACAGAAGCACGGTCAAGGGCATCAGCTTATCGGGGAACCCGAGGACCAACAGCAGCGCCAGCTTGAATAGTGAAATGATAGAAGCGGCCGCGCCGATGAAAAGCATGCGCCGGCTGCGATAGTAATCCTTCAGCAGCGTTACCGTTCGCTCATCCGTCTCCAGCGCGCCGGTCGTTCTTCCTCTGAGCGCGTTCGAGACGACGTCGAGGTTAGTCCCGCAGCGTGTACAGAACTTCACGTCCTCTACGTTATTTGACCCGCAGCTTGGACAAAACACATTGCCTCCTTCTACGCTTCCGAATCGCGGTTCGCATTTGATGAATCAAGCTGACGGGTTGTCTGCTCAGTCACGCTGCCGGGCTCGATTGGATCCGTCGAGTAGTCATCCACGCGCGCGGGCAGCGAAGCAATTCGTGACGTTTCAATGCTGGCTCTCGAAGCGTCGCGCGCGTTGTTCGCCGGTACCACCACATTGAGCGCTTTCATCTCGCTGGTAGAATCGACCCAGTGCCCGACTCCCCAGATGCCGATGATTGCGCCGTAGATGGTCAAGCCGAGTCCCAGGAGGGCGATTACCAACAGGTGCTCGGGAAAGCCGGTTACGAACATCGCCATCAACAAGGCGAGTCCGGCGGGCAGCGTCAATCCCCCGATCAGCGTGGCGCGGCGGCTCGCGTAGTAGTCCTTGAGCAGCTTCACCATTCGCTCGTCGGACTGAGGCGGGGTCGCTTGCTTGCCGGTCAGCGCTTCGGAGACGACGCCGAGGTTCGTTCCGCATCGCGTACAAAACTTTATTTCGGCCTGATTGTTCGAACCGCAGTTAGGGCAGTACACGTGTCTCAGTCCTATCGGTTTCGCTCTTGTTCGGGTTCAGGCACCGGCGCGTAGCCGCGCTCATCCAGTTGCCGAGTAGTGTGCTCGGTTGCGCTGCCCGGAAAAGTAACAGACTCGGCCGAGAGCGATCCACTGCGAATCGCGGCCGCTTCACCCGACAGCAAACCGGGCTGATTGCCTGCTGACTTGAGAGGGCCGAGTGAAGAAGCACGTTCAATCGCTTTGATCTCGCTCGCGGAGTTGTTCCATCTGGCGGCTCCCCAAATTAGCGCGGCGAATCCATAGACCAACAACATTGCGGCGAGCGTAGAGAGGAAGTTTACTCTAGTTGGGATGCCCACCAGCGCGAACAGGACCACCTTGAATAGCGCAATCAGGCTAGCTGCTGCCCCGATGATCATGCTGTTGCGGCCGCGATAGTAATCCTTGAACAACTTCACCAGCCGCTCGTCGATCTGTGACTGTACTACAAGCTTGCCGCTGAGCGCGTCGGAGACAACGCCGAGATTGGCGCCGCACCTCGTGCAGAACCTTACGTCATCCTGATTGTGAGAGCTGCAGCTCGGACAGTACATCTGAAGTTCACCCGGTCCTTCGAGTCGTGATATTACAGGAGACCGGAGACGCGTGCTAGGAGTGTCGCCTGGGAGCATTGACCGTGTTCGAGCCGCGTGCGGATCTACTCATACGCGAGCGCAGTCACGGGGTCTTGATTCGCGGCGCGAAGAGCCGGGTAAAGCGCGCCCAGAGCGCCCGCAAGCAAACCCAGAACTAGAGCGTAGAACAGCCAGGCCGGCTCGAGCTCTACGCTGATCGGTGTCAGCCGGGTGATCAGGTATTTCCCGGCCACTGCCAGAATCGAGCCCACCAGCACACCCAGAGCGCTGATCAACACCGCTTCTTTCTCGATCTCACCCGCAATCCAGCCTTTTGATGCGCCCAGGCTCTTGAGGACTCCGATCTGGCGGGTGCGTTCGGTTACAGTAGTGTACATAGTCAGAAGAATGACCAGCGAGCTGACGATGATCGAAAGCGCGATCACTACGCTCAGGAAAGTCTGGAGAGCCGGCGTGCCGCGAGCGATCAGTATCGGTAAGTCGCGAGTAAGGACCACGCTGTCATCGGGGTATTGCTCCTTGATTTGCTTCGCCACATCTTCCTGTTTGGCCGGATTGGAGAGTTTCACGAGCAGCATCGAACAGAGCGGACGGTTCAAGTACTGCTGCATGGTCGCGAGCGGGACTTTGATGCGGCCGAGCGATTCAGGCTCGTAGATTCCAACGATCCGAAACTGGCGATCGAAGACCTCGATCGGATCTCCTACATTCAGCTTTCTCTGCTTCTGCTGAACTCGATCGATCATCGCCTCGTCGCCTGAAACCGCGGGCTTTCCCTCGACCACGCGAACATCCGACACGCGCGTGAATGATGCGTAGTCGATACCGTCGATGACCCGCCCGTGAAGATACTGGCCGACGGGAACGACATCAATTACGCCCTCGATTGCCCTGAGCTTGTCGGCAAGATCGAGGGAGAGCGACAGCGTCGGGTTAAGGCTCAGGCCGAACGTCGTGCCAGGTCCGCCGACAATGATCTCCGCAGTAACCGCCGCGTTTCGACGGCCCTGATCACGCAGAAATCCGTGAGCGATTCCAACCGTGAGCACAACAAGGACAACGCCGAGCGCAACGCCGGCCATTGTCGTCACGGTTCGCGTCTTGCGATAGAGGATGTTCGATAAAACCAGATTGTCCATAAGCGGTAGTGGATGGAACGGGAATTGAAAATTGAAAAATGCAAATTGCAAAATCGCGGATTGGAAACGTGCCCGAGTTCCTTTCGAGACGCCGCTCGGATCTCAATTTGCAATTTCTAATTCTCGATTTTCAATTCCTCCTTCTTATTAAGCATCATCACCCCGATCACCCCGAGCCCGTAACCGACCCATACGAACGCCCTGAGCTTACGAATTATAGCAAGCGCAACGCCGGCGGCGGCACTCATTCCGAGCGCCTGAAGCAGCAGCGCGTTTCCGCTCTCATACACCCCCGCGCGCGTTGGGACGAAGAAGAAGACAAGGTTTATCACTTTCGTTACCGCTTCGACGAGGAATCCGTTCAACAATGTGGCGGGCAGCTTCATCAGCGCTAGTATCACATAGACCTCCACGACATTGATCAAGTGCGAGCCCATGTTGAGACAGAATATCAAATAGAACGCGCTGCGCCGCCGGTTATAGAAAGAGTAGAGGTTCTCTTCGACTCGGCGCACTTTCGAAGCGATAGACTCGATTTGGCCGGGTTCGCTCTTTTCCGAGCCCGGTCGCGCCGTAAGTCGGGCGAGATGTTCCAGGCCGCGAGCAAGAATATAAGACTCCCATCTTATCGCGAGCCAGGTCACGACGACCGCAATCGCTATTGCCAGGAGGAGGACGAAGCCTGCGATCTTGAAATCGCCGGGCACTTCGGCGAGCCATACAAGCGCCGGAAGGCCGGCGAACATGAAAACGAAAACCGTCAGATAGTAAATCAGGTTCTCAACAAATACCGAAGAGAAGCCCTGCAGCAGAGGCACCTCGCGGCGCACCATCGCCGCTTTGGCAGGCTCCGAGACGAGCGGGCCGGTGGCTGTCAGGTACTTGATCGCCTCTCCGGCAAGCATTGCGTTCATAAGCGTCCAGAAGGTTACGCCTCGCTGGCTGGGCTCGATCGAATAGTACCAGGACGCTGCGCGAACACAGTTGCGCACCGCGGAGAGCGCGAGAATCAGAAGAGATCCGCCCAGACCCATCATCGCTACATACTGGGCAAGGGTCGCCAGTCCAGTTTGCTTTATCAGATAAATAAACAAGGCAACGCCGGCCAGAAACGAGGCGATGTGGAATGCATTGACCGCTGCCTTCTTTGTCATGCTGTTTCAAGATTGACTATCTGAGTCATTGTGGCGAGCTTTTTGCGGTTCGACTCAAGCGGATTCCTAATCATACTCGATACGCCGGCCCGATCCAACCTGGCAGCTGATCACCGCTGGCGAGTGGGTCCGGTGCGGCTTATGATGATCACGTGGCCGACGGCCGATGCCGATGAGAGAAAACCTCCTCAGCTTTCTGGATGATTGCGGTAAACACGGCTCACAAACGGCGCTCGCACACCGCCG
>DATIFP010000081.1:0-8488 GCA_035455165.1 Blastocatellia bacterium | reverse complement strand
CGTCGTCCACGGTTGGAACTACTACTGGAAGTCCACCCACCTCCCAGAGCTGCGCGACGATCTCATCGACGTGATCGTCGAGCACGCGTTCTCCTGCTCGTCGCCACGGTCGTACGTGGCGATGTTCCATCTGAAGGGGGCCGTGAGCCGAGTGGCCGAGGGCGGGACGGCGTTCGGGAACCGGCAGGCGTCGCACGCGATCACCCTCGACGGTGTGTGGCGGCCCGGCGAGGACTTCGGCGACCGGGACACCGCTTGGGCGAGGGGGTTCTTTGCCGCCCTCGGCCGCTTCCGCGAAGGCGTGTACGTCAACTTCCTCGGCGGCGACGAAGACCCCGACAGGGTCCGCGAGGCGTACGGCGACTCCGTCTACGACCGGCTGGTAGACGTGAAGACCACCTATGACCCCGACAACATCTTCCACCACAACCAGAACATCCGCCCGAGGTTGAGTGATGGTGTGGGTGGTTCCGATCGCGCGGGCGACGTTTGATGGGTGTGGGGTGTTGGGTGGGAGTGCGACGCTGCCGGAGGCGCTGGGCGGGGTGCGTATCAGGCGCTGGGATTGCGCGGTGTGCTGATGGTCCGGGGCGTGGCTCGAGTGGCCGGTGGTTCACGGGCGGCCGGGCTCGGAGCCGATCCTGCGTCGGTTGGGGTTTTGAGTCTGGGGGGGGAGATTCGGGTGCTTGCGGACAGATCGCGACGCAGTTGCCGTCCACGTCATAGGGACCTGAACAAATTCCTGAAGCGGTTGACTTGCACAAACGCAGAAAGTTCTAAATTCGTCCAGGAAGGGGAGCCAAGTTATTCAAACACTCCGAGGCAGCCGCTAACTGGCTGCCTCGATTTGTGTGACCGGTATGTGACCGTAATTCTGCGCATGAGCTGCCGAAATTTGTCGTCGACATCCTCCACTGTTTTTCCCCCGGCGGTGATTGCAAGGCGTGATTCCTTCGATCAGTTCTCGAGCGGCTTGAGAAGATGCGTCGCCGTGTACTTGCCAACCTTGCTGCCGAGCTTGGTACCCACCTCGGTGCTGTTGCGCCAGTGCATCCCGCCCCACACGCGCGCGTTGCCTTCCTCGGCATGGATCTCCCCGACACTGGTGTAGTTACGAACGGCGCCGCCATTGCCTCTGAACTCCAGCGGGAAGTGATCGGTGCCGAACCACACCGTGTAGAACCCCAGAGCGCCCGCGCCGATGGTGGTGTGAGCCGCGGGATATTCGGGGTGGGACGGCGTGACGATGAAGGAGGTCCACGCCGGATCCTGTTCGGTCCTGGAGTTGCCGTCGGCATCGGCGGCACGGATGGCAGTGACCGGGCGCCAGAACATGTACGTGTACTTCGCATCCCAACAGGCGATCACTGCATTAGTCACCGCAGCAAAGCCAATGGCCTCGAAACGAGCGGCGGTCAACAGGTCCATCGAGCTAGCCAGGCTGCGGATATTGGCGGTCCACAGCGCGGTTGCCGATGGCGACCAGAACAGTGCAGTCGCAGACTGCTCGCCGGTTCGGCTCGTCTCGGTAGCCCGGCCGAGGTCCTTGATCTCATCGTAGTCGATCGTGTAAGTCTTGCTGTCGAGCGCTGGGGGAGCATGGGGACGGAAGCGCTCGGCGTCGTCATACCCAAACGGAGTGACGAACTGGAGGAACGCACCCTGCGGATTCGCGAATGCTGGTGGAGTCGGGATCCACACACCGGGGCCGCTGCCGGGCGTGTAGCCTGCGAGTTCCGGATCGTTGCGGTGATCTTCGATGCGCGCCGCAAGCACCGCATTGCCAGCAGCCTCGCCGACCACGATGCCATCGGCGATCGCTGCAGGGCTCGCGGGAACTCCCGCGATCGAGGTGCTATAGGCGCTGTCGATCGTCGCAGTTTGCGTCGGGAACTCGTTTAGGGCGACGATATAGGCTGCGCAGATTGCCGCAGCTTCCGGTGATGCACCTGGAACCGACACAGGCTTCGATGCAAAGGGTCGGTAAGGGCCGTCGAGGACCGCGTTCACGGCGTCGAACATCGCCATCTGTGCGATGGTGGTGCGGATTTGCGTGCGTTGCGGGTTCTCTGGGACAGAGGCTCCGAGCGAAGTGAATCGGTTGCCCCAATCGTCGAGCACTTGCGGTCCTGTGAGGGCACTAACGGGCGTGACTGGCGCAAACAGAATCGAGCTTGCAAGGATCGCAAAGCTCATTGCTGCGAGCGAGTAGTTCTTGAGCGTTTTCATTTTTCAGTCTCCTTTCTTTACAGTGGTTGGCTCCTTTGAAGGTGCGCTCTCCCAGCGTGATCGTCACCCCGGTCGGAATGCGCGTCAGCGGCAGTCAATCCGAAAATACGTGCGTCTCTTCGCTCACGGCATTCGCGCCTCCCTCGCAATTCGCTTCTCATATAGTTAGGCGACACGAGGGCGAGAATCTCATCATCAGGTTGAGAGTCTGAGGTCAGGGGTCGTTGAGGCGGGACTGGTTTCACGAGTGGTATAATGTCCCTCCTCACCAACCTCTAATCAGAAGCAGCCAAATGGCTACGCTTTCGCAAAGAGACATAACCGGACTGTTGCTGGACTGGGGCAGTGGTGATAGAGCTGCCTTGGACAAGCTGATTCCTCTCGTCTACAAGGAACTTCGCCGAGTGGCTCATCAATACATGCGCCGAGAACGCGCAGGGAACACTCTCCAGACCTCGGCGTTGATCAACGAGGCATACATCAAACTTGTTGACTACAATAGAATGCGGTGGCAGGACCGCGCACACTTCTTCGCCGTAGCGGCGCAGGTCATGCGTCGAATACTTGTGGAACGTGCCAGAGGCCGCCGCCGGCTAAAGCGAGGTGGCGCGGACCAGCGAGTATCCCTGGATGAAGCCGCAGGACTTGTTGATGAGCGTGCGGCTTCCATCATCGCTCTCGACAACGCCCTCACCGATCTTGGCGCTATTGCCCCTCGCAAGGCACAAGTGGTCGAGCTGAGATACTTCGGCGGTTTGAACATTGACGAAACTGCCGAAGTTCTCGGTGTATCTTCTCCAACCGTGCAACGCGAGTGGCGCGCCGCAAAAGCCTGGCTGTATCGGGCGATCAGCGAAGAAATCGGCGATGAAGTCTAAACGTCACGAAAAGTCAGATAAGATCTTCGAGCTCTTTCAAGGTGCCCTAGAGGTTGACCAGGATAGGCGTGCTGCTTTCCTTGACCGAGAATGCGGGGACGATGAGGAGTTGAGAAGAGAAGTGGAGGCGTTGCTGGCGTATGACAAACGAGCCGAACGATTTATTGAGTCACCGGCGATTGAAGAGGTTCCCGAGTTGATTGCCGACAATGAAGGCAGCAGCAATGTGACGATGGATGCGGTTGGCCCATTCAAGTTAGTTAAGAAGCTGGGATCTGGCGGGATGGGCGAAGTGTACCTTGCTCGGGATTCGAGGCTCGGACGCAACGTTGCGCTTAAACTACTCGATCGCAATTTGATTAGTGATAGTGGATCGCGTACGCGTTTCCTGAGGGAAGCGCGCCTCGCTTCCGCGCTCGATCACCCGAACATCTGCACGATTCATGAGATAGGCGAAGCCTCGGGCCTTCTGTTCATAGCTATGCAATATGTCGAGGGAGAAACCCTCAAGCACGTGATAGCAAGCCAGCCGCTGGCTCTCGATTGTCTGCTCTCGATCACCTTGCAAGTATCAAATGCTCTGGCCGCGGCGCACGCTCAAGGGATCATCCACCGAGACATCAAATCGTCGAACATAATCGTCACGCCGGGAGGGCAAGCAAAGGTGCTCGACTTCGGTCTGGCCAAGCCGTTGGAAAGAGAAGACGACGAATCCGAGTTGACTTACGCCGGAGCAGTTTTGGGAACGCCGACCTATATGTCACCCGAGCAGGCGCGAGGCGAGCGGGCCGATCATCGCAGCGATATTTTTTCCCTGGCCGTGGTGATGTATGAGATGGCTACGGGTCGTACTCCGTTCAAGTCCAAATCGCGTGCGGGGACGCTGAACGCGGTGATCAATCAGCCTCACACCCCAGTCGCGGAATTGAACAAAGAGGTACCGTCTGAGTTATGCGCGGTGATTGACAAAGCATTGGCAAAGCAGGCCAACGATCGTTACCAGTCTGTCGGCGACATGAAAAACGAATTGCGCCGCGTGGCGAAGATCGTCGGTGTCGAAGGCTACAACTCTTCGGACCCGCTGATGGTTCCGTACGTTCCTCCTCCATCGTCCGGAAGATGGGCGCGAAAGAGGGGGTCCATCGCACGGCTGTGGCAAGTGACTTCCTTGTGCCTCCTGTTGTTTATAGTGGCAGCTATTATCTACGCAATGTACTTCCGCAACGCATCCTCGCTCTCGGCGGGCGAGATCAAGTCGCTGGTGGTGCTGCCGCTTGAGAATCTTTCTGGCGACCCGTCGCAGGATTACTTTGCAGATGGAATGACCGACGCGCTGATCGGCGAACTGGCGAAGATTGGGGCTCTGCGCGTCATCTCGCGCACATCGGCCATGCACTACAAGGGGACTACGAAATCGCTGCCGCAGATTGCGAAGGAGCTGAATGTTGATGGAGTAGTCGAAGGCACGGTGCAACGCTCAGGCGACCGGGTGCACATCCGCGTGCAACTGATCTACGCGGCCAGCGACAATCATATGTGGACCGAAACCTATGAACGTGACTTGCGCGACGTGCTCGGATTACAGGGCGAAGTCGCGCAGACAATTGTCCGTCAAATTCAGATCAAAATCACGCCCGACGAACAAGCACGTCTGACCAAAACTGGGGCGGTCAGCCGCAAGGCATTGGATGACTACCTGCAAGGTCGTTATCTTTTAGGCCGGAGAGGGGAGTTGGATAAAGCCATTGACTATTTCCAAAGCGCACTTGCAGAAGATCCGGCCTATGCGCCGGCTTACGCGGGATTGGCTGCTTGTTACAACTCTCTCGGATCGGTAGTCGTTGGCGAACTGTCGCCCACGGATGCGAGGTTGCGGGCGGAGGAGAGCGCCCTGAAAGCGCTTCAGTTTGACAACACGCTGGCCGAGGCCCACACCGCGCTGGGCCACACGTATAATTACACTTGGAACTGGGCCGCGGCGGAACGGGAGCTCAAGCGCGCCATCGATCTCAATCCCAATTCCGCCGAGGCGCACAGCATTTATTCCCATCACCTTTCGGCGATGGGACGCGCGGATGAAGCCATCGCGGAGGCGAATCGCGCCCAGGAGTTGGACCCGCTTGCGCTTTTCATAAGCACGCAAAGAGGCTACATCCTCACAAACGCGCGCCGCTACGACGAGGCCATCGACCAATTAAACCGCGTCACCGCATTGGATCCGAACGATTACCGGGCGCACTGGTTTCTGGCAATCGCCTATGCAAACGACAAGCGATTTGACGAAGCCGTTGCAACGTCTGAAAAAGCAGTCGTCTTGTCGAGCAGGACCCCAAGCGCGCTCGGAGCGATGGGGATGTGTTATGGCCTCGCGGGGCGTAAAGCCGAAGCTAACAAAGTGCTCGGCGAATTGCTGGAGCTCAATCGGCGCCGATATGTGACCCCGGTGGCGCTGGCCCAAATCTATATCGGCCTCGGCGACAAGGATCGAGCCTTTGCCTGGCTGGAGAAGGCTTATCAGGAGCGATCCTATTTTATGGCCTTTCTCAAGGTGATACCGCTAGCCGATCCGCTGCGCTCTGACCCTCGATTGGACGACCTGCTGCGGCGCATGGGCATTCCGTCATAGCGGAAACTCTCAGTTTACATCGTCGGGGGCACGACACAAGACGAAAGTATCTCTCCGCTAATCCTTGAGATCAGATTCTGAAATCTCAGGCCTTCGAGAATGCTCTAAGAGCTCCGATCGGAAGAGTGCAGCCGCGATGCTCTGGCAAATGACCCTCCGGGTTTTGACCGGTGGAATTCATGTGACCTATATCCTCTCTTTTCTTCCCTTTTCTCGTTAGGGTGTATCACAGCTCACACCCGTGGCTGAAAAGGCTCACGGCCTTGGGGAAAATAGCGCACATCAGTTTCTAAACCAACAGAACAAGTGCCCTAAGTTGTATAAAAATGCCGCTGAACCGATCAGTCACAAGTTGGTATGAGCCTTGCTCAAAACAATTAGCACTGAGCGGGGCAAGACCATTGCGACTAATGTGATGATGATGTTTTGCAGGCGGCCCTTCGGAGGCCCACGAGAGGAAAGCTATGTATGAGACAGAAGAAAGGGTGATTGAGCAAGCGGAACAGCTTGCCGCTCACGTTGTACCCAGGTTGGCCGATGGCGCTGAGAATGATCCGAGCGCAATCGCCGGCATCCGATGCGCGATAAGCGAACGCGAGTCGGCTGAAAACATGCTTTCGCCCGTCTACGAGGCGCTAAGGTCTCGCGCGGTTGTTGACCCGGTACAGAGTGCGCTTCTTCCGCGAGCATTCCGCGCGCTCCTGTTGCTTGAAAGTCAGAAGGACTCTCTCTTGTACGATCTGCATCGACTGCAAACGAAGGCTGTGGGCCATAAGAATTGAGTGTGCGGAATAGATGTTTCAGAACGTCGTCGGCTGCCGCCAATCCGACCAACATGCACCCCACGGCGAAGACACGGAGGCTTGATGAGGCGAACCAAAGTCTTAATACTCGGCGCTGCCGGACGCGACTTCCATAACTTCAATATGGTATTTCGCGACGACCCCACCTACGAGGTGGTCGCGTTCACCGGCACACAGATTCCTAACATCGAAGGCCGGCGCTACCCTGCCGATCTGGCTGGCCAACTTTATCCTGAAGGGATACGCATCGAACACGAGGCAGATCTTGAACAGATCGTCGCGGAAAAATGTGTTGACGAGGTTGTCTTGGCTTATAGCGATGTGTCGCACAACCACGTCGGCCATCTCGCGTCGCGCGCAGCGTCGCGAGGCGCAGGGTTCCGGCTCCTGGGACCGAGAGCGACGATGATCGAGTCGACGAAGCCAGTCATCTCGGTCTGCGCTGTCCGCACCGGCGCGGGCAAGAGCCCAACCAGCCGCCACCTCGTTTCTATTCTTGCTGAGGCGGGAAAGCGTGTTGTTGCCGTGCGCCACCCGATGCCATATGGCGATCTCAGCAAACAGTCAGTCCAGCGATTCGCCACGCTCGAAGATCTCGCCACTCAGAACTGCACAATTGAGGAGATGGAGGAGTACGAGCCGTACGTCACGCGCGGAGCGATCGTCTACGCGGGCGTTGACTATGAAAAGATTTTGCGCCGGGCCGAAGAGGAGGCAGACGTGATCGTGTGGGACGGAGGCAACAACGATCTGCCGTTCTTCCGCCCCGATCTTGAAATCGTGGTTGCTGATCCGCATCGAGCTGGAGACGAACTCACATACTGGCCCGGCGAGGCGAACTTCCGGCGCGCCGATGTGATCATCATCGGTAAGCAGAATACAGCTCCGCTCGAAGGGATCGAGACAGTCAGGCGAAATGCAGAGAAGGTCAACCCGCGCGCGACCATCATTAATGCCGATATGCGCTTGACGGTTGAAGACCCTTCCCTGATTGAAGGCAAGCGCATCCTCGTGGTCGAGGATGGGCCAACGCTCACGCACGGCGGTATGAAGTACGGAGCGGGCATCATCGCCGCTCGTGCGCACCGCGCCGCCGAGATAGTTGACCCGCGCCCATACGCCGTTGGCGAGATCGCCGCCACCTTCCGTGCCTACCCGAATGCAGGGCCTCTACTGCCGGCTATGGGCTATGGCGAGCAGCAGGTGAAAGACCTCTCTGCGACCATCGAAGCAACGCCCTGCGACCTGGTTCTGGTCGCAACTCCCATCGATCTCAGGCGCGTCGTCAACATAAACAAGCCAACGCTCCGAGTCGGTTACGAGCTGGTCGAAAAGGGCGAGCACACACTGGCGAAAGTCGTATCCGCTTTTCTGGAGAAGCACTCGTGAAGACTCGTCTTGTACGCACTGTCGACGAACTCGAACATCTCGATGTGGCCATGCTTCCGGATCGACCGGAGCCTCGCCGCGTCTTGATGTGCACGCCCGAACATTTCGACGTGGTTGAGGTGAAGAACCCCTATATGGACGGCAACGTCGGGCGTGTGGATAAAGCGCGCGCTCTCGCTGAGTGGGAAGCGCTGCGACGCACATATGCAATCGCAGGTCACGAGGTCTTGCTCATCCGCGGCGAAGCAGGTCTCGAAGACATGGTCTTTGCCGCGAATCAGGTTTTGCCGGGGATCGGCTCGGACGGGCGACCCTACGTGCTGCTGAGTCGCATGCAGCACCCCTCACGCCGGAAGGAGGTCCCGATCTATCGGGACTGGTTTGAGCGCCGCGGGTATGACGTCTTTGAATTGACGTCAAGCGCCGGCCACTTCGAAGGACAAGGTGACGCGATCTGGCATCCAGGCAAGCAACTACTCTGGGGTGGCCACGGAGCCCGGACCACGTTTCGCGCTTACGAGCAGGTTTCCGAAATGCTCTGCGTGCCGGTCATCACCCTGGAG
>DATIFP010000080.1:0-46912 GCA_035455165.1 Blastocatellia bacterium | reverse complement strand
AATTCCGGAAAAGGTCGTTGGGAGGTTTGGTGCTCAACTCCACCCGGCTGTTTGGCAGGTAGTAGACAAGGCGAGCAAAGTTTGCCACCTCGACGCCTGCTGCCTTCCCGTTCAGGACGGCCGGCATGAGCTTATCGAGCCGAGCCTGGGCTTCAGTGCGAGTCTGCCCGTCCCTGGCCTCTTGCGCGGTCTTTGCGTCAAGCTGCTGCTGGGTTTCATCTACGCGAGCCTTAAGCGACGTATTCTCGTCGGCAAGGCTCTTCTTTTCGGTCTTACTCGCGCTATACAGCGCATAGTTTGTGGACAGCAGAACTATGGTTCCAGCCAGGGCCACGAGTACAACCAGGAACGCAAGCACAAGCCAATGACGTTTCGCAGACTCGGTTTGCTCGATCTGCTCTCTGATCGTGTCGACATCTCCCTGGTTGTAACTGATCGTCCACTGGTTGCGACTTCCCAGGTTCTGCGGGGGATGATGGATGGTTGTCATGGCCCCTCCTTGGAGGGATGAATCTGTTTCAGCACGGCGCTGAAAGAACGTCCAGCACGCTCATGTTACACCTCCAGCCGGGCGAAATGCACGAGGTTTCCGGTCGGCGATACAGTCCGGTCCGGAGTACCGCCCTCAGACTGGAGGTGGACTTGCACCTTCAATCTGCAAGACGGTACTCGAAACCTAGGCGACGACGGACTCCGCGCTCGACATGAACAAGTACTTTTGCCATTCCGGACGAGACTCGGCGGCGTGACGCATAACCGCCCGATCCATACCGTAGGTGAGCGCTGCTGGATTCGTCAGCAGCGGCATCCGCGCTTCTTCCGGCGTGCGGTCACCCTTGCGCTGGTTGCAGGCAAAGCACGCCGCACACAGGTTCTCAGCCGCGGTCCGTCCCCCGCGCGAACGCGGGATGATGTGGTCGATCGTTAGATCGAAAGGCCCGCCCTTCAGTCCGCAGTACTGACACCGGTACCGGTCTCGCGCGAGGATGCGCGAACGTTTTGTGCTCGACCGTCCTTGTCGCCCCCGCACGTCGACGTATTCGATCAGTCTAATGACCGAGGGCTGGGGAAAGACGAAATGCTGCGAGCGAAGCACGCGGTCGCCGTCCAATTCAACCGTTTCGGCCGAGCCCTTCCAGACCAGCCGTACCGCTCGAGGGATGTTGACGATGCCGAGCGCTTCGTACGATGCGTTCAACAGCAGGACTTTTCGTGTTAGTGCCATACAACTACCCGAGGTGAGGATCGAAGATCGAGGATAGAGAATTGAGGATGGATGATCGAGGCCAGTAGATTGACTTCGGAATTCACCTTCGATACTCGACCCCTATTATCATCCTCGATCCTCGATTCTCCACTCTCCACTCTCTATTTCTATCTTCACCGTAAGCCGGCGACCAGGTTCGAACTGGTGTCTACTGCTTACGAGACAAGTGCTCTGCCCATTGAGCTACGCCGGCAGTTTGGAGACCGGGGCCAAATCTAACGGCCCGGCTTTCCTCGCCAAAGTGGTCAGGGAGAGACTCGAACTCTCACGTCCGGTTTGTAGGACCGGCGCCCTGCCAGTTAGGCCACCCGACCATCCTGGGAACGCAGGCATCCTCGCCTGCCCCCGTTTTTTTGCTCGCCAAAGAGCCTCGTGTGAGAGTCGAACTCACGCCGTCGGTTTGGAAGACCGAAGTCATAGCCGCTAGACCAACGAGGCGCAATTCAAGAGCTTCGTGCTGGATTCGAACCAGCGCCGCCGGTTTACAAGACCGGAATCATTCCAACTAGACCAACGAAGCCGAACAGATTTAGTGACCCAGGCAGGACTTGAACCTGCGACCTCCTGTTTCGTAGACAGGCGCTCTGATCCAGCTGAGCTACTGGGCCATCTCAAATCAAACGCGGACGGCAGGACTCGAACCCGCATAGACTTGTTCCGAAGACAAGCGCCTGATCCATTCGGCCACGTCCGCAAATTGCGAAGCCAGGGGTCGAACCTGGAGTCTCTCGGGTCAAAGCCGAGCGTGTTGCCAATTACACCACTTCGCAATGAACAAATGGTTGGGGTGAGAGTCGAACTCACTGCCTCTGGAGCTTCACACCAGCGCTCTTCCAGATGAGCTTCCCAACCTTCCGATTGAGGATTGCGGATTTCGGATTGAGCCGCCATCCTCAGTCAAGAAGGCCCAATCGCTTTGCGAATCAATCCGCAATCTGCAACCCGCAATCCGCGATCTTTGGAGCCCGCGGCGAGATTCGAACTCGCACAATACCCTCACCGCGGGTGTTGCTCTTGCATTGAGCTACGCGGGCCCGCTTGAAGAACTGCCGGCAGGACTCGAACCTGCGTCGACGAGTTCAGGAAACTCGTGCCTGGTCCACTCGGCCACGGCAGCCGTGGAGTGCGCCGCCCCTACGATCGTTCACGCTCCCCGAATTCTTGGCGGCGCTTTGGCTGCGCAATTACAAATGCGCACAACCTCAACAGGGCCAAAGCGGCGTGCAAACCACGCCCGCCGCACTCCAAATGGAGACTATGGGGCTCGAACCCATCCGTCGGGTTTGCAGGACCCGCATGCCGCCAACAACATCTAGTCCCCGTTTTTCAAAGTCGGGGTCCCGAGAGTCGAACTCGGACCCTCCTGCTCCCAAGGCAGGCGGCTTGCCATCAAGCCTTGACCCCGTATGGCTGAGGCGGCAGGGTTCGAACCTGCGCGTGGCCTGGTTAACAACCAGGTGCCTTACCAGCTTGGCTACGCCTCATCGAATCTGAGCTTCGCGGGCTTTGGAGTGCGCCGCCGTAGCCGATACCTCAGCGTGTCGATCCTCTCGGCGGCGCTTTGGCTCTTCACTCGTCGCGCGAACTTGGGCCGCCGCCAATCCGCGCGCGACTACGCGGGCCGCACTCCAAAATGAGCCGGGTGGGAATCGAACCCACTGCCTCTCGATTAAAAGTCGAGAACTCATCCTGATGAGCTTCCGGCCCTTATGGAGTGCGCCGGCGTCCGCGACGGCGCTTTGACTAGCTGAATCTAGAGATTCATCCAAAGCGGCGTGCAACCCGCGCCGCCACACTCCAAATGCCCCGGCCGAGAGTCGAACTCGGATCTCGCACTAATCTGGTGCTTGCAGGGTATAAGCCTGCCGCTCTGCCAATTGAGCTACCGGGGTTCGATCTTCTGAGATCTGAGATTCCAGATTTGAGATTCCAGATCTCAAATCTCAGATTCCAGATTGCGTCAGTGCGCTCGTAGGGGCTCGAACCCTCCTCCCACGCTTAAGAAGCGTGTGCTTCGCCATCAAAGCTTCGAGCGCAAGAGCTGGCGGCAGGATTTGAACCCGCGTATACCTCTTTAGAAGAGAGGCGCCTGGGTCCGCTCGGCCACGCCAGCATTTCAAACATCAAGCGGGATCGACGAGATTCGAACTCGCGTATTCTTGATCGACAATCAAGTGCCTCAGCCTCTCGGCCACGACCCCGAGCCTGGCGGCGACGACGAGACTTGAACTCGCTATCACTGAGTTGAGAACCCAGGCGCTCGACTCTTTGCATTCGTCGCCGTATCAGTACCGACTCCAGGAGTTGAACCCGGACCACTCGCTAATCGGGCAAGCGTGCTGCCAGTTACACCAAGTCGGCGTCATCACGGACTGCGCCGGCGTTCGCGACGGCGCTCCCACCACGCCCCCCACCGCACGGCCAAAGCGGCGTCGCGAAGACTTGCCGCCGCACTCAAAAAGGGTGACTGGAGAGAATCGAACTCTCTAACAGCGGTTCCACAAACCGCCCCCGCGCCGTTTGGGTTCAGCCACCAGAATCGCCGGCTTCCATGGAATGTTCTGCCCGCGCTATTTCACCCGTCACAGCCAGAGCGGCGGCGCGAACACTTGCCGCGCAGTCCAAAGCAGGGATGGAGAGACTTGAACTCTCTAGGTCAGGTTTGAAAAACCTGTCGCGCGACCGCTTTGCATTCATCCCCATCTCGGTCCGACAAACTTCACTTTGTCGCTGGCTTTGCTTTAGCACGCAACGACAGGCTGAAGTTTGTCGGATATTTCCATGCGGGAGAGGAGGATCGAACTCCTAAGACGCTCGGTTTAAGCGAGCGATGTCTGCCTGTTGCATCACTCCCGCACATAATCCCTTCACCATCACGGATCACGATTTGGTAGCGGAGTCCGGAGTCCCACCGGATGATGTGCTGGTTATGAGCCAGCCGAGCCCGATTCCTGCTCCACCTCCGCATCAAGAACGCGCGGTGAGAATCGAACTCACGAATCCGGTTTTGCGGACCGGCGCCTTAACCAGCTTGGCTACGCGCGTAAACACTGGAGCTTCGTGCGGGAATCGAACCCGCGTTTTCGCCGTGGCATAGCGACGTCATCCCACTAGACCAACGAAGCTGATGGTGCCGCACGACGGATTCGAACCCTCATGAACTAGTTTTTAACACTAGTGCCTCTGCCAAATTGGGCCACGGCGACACATAACTCTGGTGCTGGTCGAAGGGATTCGAACCCTTACTGAACTGGGTTTGAGCCAGTTGCCTCTGCCAGTTGGGCTACGCCAGCATTCATTCTCGATGCCCCCGGGGAGATTCGAACTCACCACTGTCCAGTTTCTAAGACTGGCGACTCCTACCAGTTGGTCTACGGAGGCGCAAAGGGTCCGGCGAGGCTCGAACTCGCGGCCTTTCGCTTCGGATGCGAATGCTCCTTCCATCTGAGCTACGGACCCACGAAGAGGAGGCGGTGAGACTCGAACTCACAACGGACACGCCGCTACACGGGTTCAGGCCGTGCTCTTCATCCAGCCAGGTCACCTCCAAACGATGAGGGCGGGATTCGAACCCGCGTCGGAGTTGCCCGAAACGCCTTAGCAGAGCGCCGCCTTAACCCACTCGGCCACCTCACCAATCAGTGGAGCATAAGAAATCGAATTCTTGACGTCATGCTCCGAAGCGGAAACGGCGAGACTCGAACTCGCAACGGGATGGCTACCGCTACACGTTTTCGAAACGTGCCCCTCATCCGGCCGGATCGTTCCCGAAAAGCGGGAGAGGAGCGACTTGAACGCTCAGCACTGGTTTTGGAGACCAGCCGCTTGCCATTAACGAACTCTCCCAAATGCCGGCGGGAAGACTCGAACTTCCGAAGGCCACGAACGACCGCCTGGGTTACAGCCAGGAGCAATTGCCGCTATGCGACGCCGGCGAGCAAACACAGAATTCAGTTGTCAAACAACAAAAGGAGCAGGTCCTTTCTGCACTCAAAGCGCAGAAGCGGCCCGCTCCTTCGTCTCTTTGATCGAACTTTTCTGAGATTTTGGGAGCGGGAGAATCCGCTCCCGCTGGATCAACGCTGGCTGCGTGAACAATCGGAGAACCGGTGTTCTGCCGACTTCGTGCTGCCTATGATATTCACGTAACTCAGCATATTGACGCCTAATGATGGCGCGCTCGGGCAGGGGAGCCCAAAGGACGCACCACGCCGCCACGTCGCGACGCGTGTCATCGATCTTGTATTTTGTCCTTTGAGCATCATCGAACCAATTCTCCTCTGCATATCAGAGAATAAAACTATAAAGGAGTCTTGCAAAAATTCACAAGAACTATTTTTGTCGAAGTAACTTTTACGTTGATCGTCGCTAGAAGTTCCATCGGCCCTTGCGTCCTTGGCGATACTTTGCGTCTTTGCGCGAAACAAACTCTTGAAATCGGTTTCAGCGCAGAGACGCAGAGAACCGCCAAGACGCAAAGGGTCGCTCAAGAGACTTCTACCTTCCATACTCGATCGGCCAATTGCGAGGATTCGATCCCAACATCAAGGAACTTGCCAATCACCTCGATATTAGTCGTCGCGTGTCGCGACAGCGGCAACGTGGTGAAGATCCCGCCACCGGCCATTGCCATCGGAATCAACAACTGGTCCGCGAGATACTCCGCGACCGCAACTTCGGCAGCCAGATACCGCCGTGCTTGCTGCACAGCCTTCTCTGCTACCGCTTCAGCGCGTAGGCCACGCTCGCCAAACCCGGTGAAGACTTCGGTCACGTGCTCGCATTCGATTTCGATGGTTACCACGTTGCCGGGGCCTCGCGATCCCTCAACCGACTCGGCCCTGGTCCACTCGCGAGGCCATGACATCTTCTGCGCAATCACCTTTAGTTCGCGTTCGGCTATGCCGATCGGAAGGTTCGCGACGACCGCAGTCGCCTTTCTCGCACGCACCTCTCCGCGAGTGAGAAGGTCCAACCGCTTCAACGCAGGCGCCGGTTCAATCGTCACGCTCATCCGGCCTCCGCCCGCGGGATAATAGCCCGGCCGTTCAAGCACGGCAGTGACCCTCGGCCCCATTTGATTCAGCAGCGGCAAAAAAGCCTTCTCGAGAAAATCAAAGGGCGGAGCAAACGGATTGTGAGTTCCTCCCTCAAGGATCAACTCGCTCGTTCCGCTGGTAATCAGTAGCGCCGGGAGAACGGTCTGAAGCACGAGCGTCGTGCTGCCGGCTGTTCCAACCGCAAACGCATAAGCGCCCGCTACAACGCTGCCGGGTGCGAACGTCAGCTCGCGTGAGCCGATGGCCGCACCCGTGACCTCGGCCCGCGAGATCTCGGTCGCAGCGTTCACCGCGGTGAGGTGTTGCCTTAGAAGCCCGGGATTCTTGCGCCCCGCGCGAATGTTCTCGATGCGAAACGGCTTGGCCGTGACCAGCGAGAGCGCCAGCGCCGTGCGCAATATCTGCCCGCCGCCTTCTCCATGTGATCCGTCAATCGTCAACATAAGCCTGTATCAGGGCAAAGACTTACTTGCGCGACCTTGGCTTCGGGCCGCGCCTTCGGCCCGCGCCTTCCGTTCCTTTCAGCGACGCCAGCGGCCACAAGCTGTACTCAATCGTCGCGAGTCCCGCGCCGACCACCGCGCCGACCACTTCTTCGGCAGGCTTGTAGCAAGGCGCCGCCTCGTCGATCGGCACACGCCCGTCCTGATTCACAAGGATTCCGGCGGCCGCGTACTCGTCGTCGATCTTCCGCTGGTTCAAACTCCTGCCAGCTTCGCCGCGCGACATCCTTCGCCCCGCGCCGTGATTGACGGAGTAGCCGCTGGAAACGGCCCCAGGAGCCGGTCTCAAGACATAGCTCCAATCCTTATTCGAGCCGGGGATCAGCACCGGGTGACCGGTTTCCTCCCACATCGTGCCTTGAAGCGCCGGATGCCCAGCCGGAAAGGCTCGAGTTGCGCCCTTGCGATGCACCCACACCTCGCCAAGCTCGGGATGCCATTCCTTCTGGACGAGATTATGGGAAATCTCATAGATGAGCTCCAACTCGCCGCCGAACACCTTCGCGAATGCTTCGGCCACCTGCTCGAAGATGATCAGGCGGTTGATGATTGCAAAGTTGCCGCCGGCTGCTACGGCGTTCAGGTACTCGCGATAGTGCTCCGAATCAGGCGTAAAGTAGCCAAGGTCGAGATCGGTTATCACTTCCGGCTTTTCGGCTCGAGCAAGATCGAAGTAGTTGGTCGCCAGCCCGTGACCCCAGCCTCGCGAGCCGGTGTGAGCCTGGACGAACAACGTTTCGGTCTCCTTGCAACGCTGCAGCTCGATGAAGTGGTTGCCGCCGCCAAGCGAGCCAAGCTGTGCGTATCCACGCTCGGGCTTGCCCCTTCCGCCAAGCGGAGGTTGCCAGTCGTCGTCCACAGGCATGCGATGGCGCTCGGCGCGCGAGCGGTCAAACGACGCCCCGTACTTCTCAACGTAATACTCGGCGCCGCCGTGGACGAGATTGTCGAATTCGCGACGATCCACTGTGCCGAGCTTTAAGCTCTTGCCGCCGGCGCCGAGGTCTACGCGATTCATCACCTCACGATTGAATTCAAGGCGTCTTTCGGGAGTGGCCGCATCAACCGGGACTTCGCTTTTGGCGCTTACCATGCCGCACCCGATATCGTAGCCTACAGGTCCCATCGCGATTGCGCCGTCATCGTGATCGGTCAGGATCACACAGCCCACGGGCACGCCGTAGCCGTAATGGACGTCCGGCGTGATGACCACCAGCTTCACTCCCGGGAAGCGAGTCGCGTTGACGATCTGGCGATACAGGATGTCCTCGGCGTCTTCGAGCAAGCGCGAAGTGAGGAACATTCTCACCGGGACGTCTCTCGTGTCTTCGGTGCGGAGACCGTAGAAGCCTTCGCCGTTCCACGTTGCTAGATGCTTCCAATTGTGGGCGTTGGCGAGCTTCTTTTCTTCTGTCGTTGTCTTGCTCATCTCGATGCTCATTCTAAGGTATGGCGCTAGTCTGCGACGACAAGTATTGGTGAAACACTCGCGCTCTACCACTGAGCTACGGCCCCGTAGGAGGGGAGCCGCCGGGATTCGAACCCGGGACCTTGTAGTTCCACCTGCATTCGTCGCACAAAACTTTGACGGCGACAAGTGTTGGCGAGAGGTTGGGGACTCGAACCCCGCTCGAGACTAACGTCCCGAGGTTCACCGATGTACTCCCGCCGGCATTCGCCGTCAATCTTGAGCACTGCGTTTCGCGCAAAGTCCGCTAAGACTCGCAAAGACGCAAAGAAGCTCAGCGTTTTTGCGGGGCTTCGCGTCTTTTACGCGAAACGCGCTAATCAAGGCCGACAAGAATCGCCGAGACACGCGTTCGAGGCGGGGATGTAGTCCCGACAGCATTCGGCCCCGGATTCAAACTGGGTGAACAGGATGTACAGTACTTGATTGACAGCATTACCCCTATCCTGTTCATCCTGTCCATCCCTGTCTAGATCTCCACCGCCTCGATTGCGCCGACCCAGTGCTCGGCGTTCAATCGATCCGCCGCGAAATCGCGGATCAGCTCGAATACTTGATCCGAGAAACCGCCCACGTTCAAGATGTCCCCTTGCTCCGAGGCTTGCGTAGTCCCGTAAGGCTGGATGTCTATGCAAACCAGCCGGGCCTTCGGATTTCGCTTCTTGAACGACTGCCACTGTCGCATCGTAGCCGTTCCACGACTGCCGCTCGCGTCGACCCAAGACTGGTTGTCCGAGACGAAGACAACCAGATCGCCTGCCGCCTTGCGCGCGTTGAGCTTGGTAAGCGGCGCGCTGCAGTTCGTCCCGCCGCCGCCAACCTTCGCAAGCTTCTGCGCGTTGGTCATCACCGAGTCACGCGAGTTCAAGTCGACTTTCACCACACGGTCCTCGAACGGCAGCACTTCGGCAGATGGATTCTTGCGCACCATCGCTGCGGCGACCAGAGCCGCGACGTCGATGCATCGGACAGCCGACGTCGAGCCCTTGCGGTATCCGGTTACTGCCGACTGCATCGAGCCCGATACGTCGGGGCAAACATAGACCTTGCCCTCAATTACAGGGACGTTCGAGATCGCAATCTCCATCGCGTCCTGCAACGCATCGCGCACCACCGCCGGTACGCGCGCATCAACCGAGGCGTAGGCTGCCAGCAGCTGATAGGGAAACGCGCGAGCTTTGGCAATCGCCGCTGCGTCTCGAAGGCGCGTGGCGATGAGCTCAGGCATGCCCTTGCGCTCAAAGACCCCGTGGCGGGCAAACGTATTCAGGTTCATTCGCGTCATCTGCCACGAAGCGTTCATCGCGATGGCGATCCACTCGTACGTGCCGAGATCCAACGCCGTCAGCATCTGGAACGGCACGTCCGGAGTCGCAGCGCGGTTGCCCTGCTTGAACGCCTCATACTTCGAGACGACCGACGGCAGCGAGGCCGTCTCGGCCGCTCGCCCCACAAGATACGCGTACAGCGCGGCACGCGCAGCGTTCTTAGGTCGCGGGTGAACCATACGAATTATGTCTGCGATCGACGGCGACTGGCCAACCGATGCAGTGAACACCTGAGCATCGGTGCGCGCATCAAACCAATCACGCACCAGGCGCTTCGGCGCCGTGCCGAGCGACTTGCGACCAACGACTCCCGACCGAATGATCTGAACGAAGTTGCGAAGCATTTTGCCGTTGTCAATGACTCGCGGGAAGACCCCGGCCAGCAGTGCGCGGTCCTTCACCGACAGGACCGCGCACAACAGCGCAGGCATGTCCTTCATGAATCCTCGCTCGCGAGCATAAACTGCGGTGCGAGCGATAAACGCAGGCTCGATCTCCCGGCATAGCTCGACCACCTTGGCTAGCTGCGTTTCAGCCGACGCGTAGAACGTCGAGTTCAAACACCCGGTTGCTGCGTACTGAGCGAGGGTGTGCTTTGGCGTGGACGCATAAGCCGGAGCACCTTCGTCGTTGACGGCGTCCGCAGCCGGGATCAGTTTGCCCACGATCGACTTGAATAGATTCCTGTTTGCCATTGCGTCGCTCCTCGCCGAGCTGTTGACTCGATACCGGTTCGCATTGGAACTAGGGCGAACGCCGTGCCAACGGAGGCCATACGGGAAAGTGCTCGATGAAACGGAACGTAATCCGTTGATTAGCCACGCGAAATCGACGACAGGCCGAAAGGTGAGAGACCTTCTGAGGATTCTGCGGGTTTGAAACTCCTATCGAATAAGCTAAGATACTAGACATTAATCTATGACTCTCGGATGCGTCGCAATCGGTCTGTTGGGGGCGACCCTCGATCAGGGCAAGGGGCCAGAGCGATGGGAGCGGTGGAGGCCCACGGTCTCGCTCTGCCAGCACGAGAATCTCTTGCTCGACCGGCTAGAGCTGCTCTATCAGAAAAAGTTCGCCTCGCTTGCGCGCGCGGTCATAGGAGACATCGCTACTGTCTCACCCGAAACGGAAGTAAGGCTGGTGGAGCTGCCGATAGATGACCCCTGGGACTTCCAGGAAGTGTACGCCGCCTTGTTCGAGTTCGCCCGCGCCTATGAATTCAACACGGAACGCGAGGAGTACCTGGTTCACATCACCACCGGCACGCACGTCGCGCAGATATGCATGTTCCTGCTGACTGAGTCTCGCCACTTCCCGGCCAAGCTGATTCAGACATCGCCGCCTGGCGAAAGGAGACGCGGTGGGCCGGGGACCTTTGAAATCATCGACCTGGATCTGTCGAAGTACGATCGCATCGCGTCGCGCTTTCAGGAGGAACAGAAGGAAGGCGCGTCGTTCTTGAAGTCGGGCATCGACACCCGCAACCAGGCTTTCAACCGATTGATCGATCGCATCGAGCAGGTAGCAATCGCGACAAGCGACCCCCTCTTGCTGATGGGGCCAACCGGCGCGGGAAAGTCCCGGCTCGCGCGACGGATCTACGAACTAAAGCGAGCGCGGCATCAGGTGAAAGGAGGCTTCGTTGAGGTCAACTGCGCCACCATTCGCGGTGACGCCGCTATGTCGGCGCTCTTCGGGCATGTGAAGGGTGCATTCACGGGTGCGGTCAGCGCGAGGCCCGGTCTAATGCGCGCCGCTGACACTGGTATTTTGTTTCTCGACGAGATCGGCGAGCTTGGGCCCGATGAGCAAGCGATGCTGCTCCGTGCGATTGAAGAGAAAGTGTTTCTGCCTCTGGGAAGCGATCGCGAAGTGAAGAGCGACTTTCAACTGATCGCCGGAACCAACCGCGATCTCTCGGCGGCGGTGAGAGAAGGGGGTTTTCGCGAAGATCTTCTCGCGAGGATCAATCTTTGGAGTTTCAACATGCCCGGCCTTCGAGATCGCATCGAGGACATCGAACCGAACCTGAAATATGAGCTCGAGGAATACGCTCGCCGCGCGGGAAAACGCGTGACCTTTAGTAAAGAAGCTCGGGAACGGTTTCTGAGGTTTGCGGTTTCTCACGAAGCCCTGTGGCTGGGAAACTTTCGCGATCTGAACGGCGCCATCGTGCGAATGGCGACGCTCGCGCCCGGCGGAAGAATCACGAGTGAAGTTGTCGGTGAAGAGGTAGAACGCTTGCGTGCGGCCTGGCGATCGCAACCCGCGAGTGAGGGCGATGAGTTGCTCGGGCGATTACTGGGGCCCGAGCGCGTGAACCAGTTGGATCTATTCGACCGCCGTCAATTGAGCTGTGTGATCGACGTCTGCCGGAAGTCGCACACGCTCTCGGAGGCAGGGCGGGCGTTGTTCTCGACTTCGAGAGATCGCAAGAAGACGGTGAATGACGCCGATAGATTGAGAAAATATTTAGCGCGATTTGGGTTGGATTGGCGGGAGGTCAAGGGCGCTTAGTGTGCGTTTCGTGCAAAGACTCAAAGATCCGCCCGATCCGCAAAGGCCGGCAAACCATCATTTGAACTGGCCGAAGCGTTTCATGAGCCGGTAGATGTCCACGGCCGTGCTCAACAGTCCGAGCACCAGTCCGATGATAAACCATAGAGGCGAGGTCGCGTATCGCTTATCAAGCCACCAGCCGATAAGCGCAGGCACCGCTATCATCCACGGGATCGCAAGCGCCAGCCCCACCGTTCCGAGCGCTTGACGCCAGCTCACACTGCCATCTTGCGTCTTCGCTCGCTCTGCGTCTTTGCGATCCCCGGTTTGCGTCTTTGCTTCCTTTGTCTTGCGATCCTCAACGAGGCGGGGTCGTGCGCCCTTCGCCGGGAGCGCCCGGCATTAAGCCTGGCTCGGCCTCCGGGCCAGCCTTCTTATTCGCGTCTTGGTATGAGTACGTTTTGAGACCTTGAGAGGTGGCCGCCTTCTGGGTGAGGTCAATCAATCGCTGCGGGAACACTCCGATGTAGAGCACGAGCACCACCGCTGCGATCAGCGCAACTCGCAGCGAAGGAGCCAGCATTACGGGCTGAGTCTCAGTCTCGCCCTCGATGTACATCGCCCGGATGAATCGAATGTAGTAGTAAAGTGACACCACGCTCATCAACACCGCGAGTATCGCCAGCCGCACAAGCCACGGGTTGCCGGTCTCGATCAGCCCGGCGAACAGATAAAACTTACCTATGAACCCCGCGGTCGGCGGGATGCCTCCAAGCGACAGCAAGAAGATCGTCATCATCACCGTCAGCCACGGAGCTTTCTTCATCAAGCCGTTCAGGTCTTCCATCCGGTCGCCGATTATGCCTTTGCGGCGAAGAGCAATAATGCAACCGAACACGCCGAGGTTCATCAACGTGTAGATAAACAGATAAATGACGAAGCCAGTATAGCCGGTTTGATTGCCCGCGATGAGTCCCAACAGAGTGTAGCCCGCGTGCGAGATCGATGAATAAGCGAGCAGACGTTTGGTGTTGTTCTGAGTCAGTGCGCCGAGATTTCCCCAAACGATGGTTATCGCAGACACTACTCCCAACAATACGGCCCAACCGGGAAGCCCCGGCATGTTGGCAGCGGCGTCGCCCGCGATCGAGCCTCGAAGATCGGGGAGACCATACAGGAACAGTCTTCCGAACATCGCAAAGCTTGCAGCTTTCACGCCGACCGACATGAAAGCCGTAATAGAAGTAGGCGCGCCTTCGTATGCATCGGGTGCCCACATGTGAAACGGAACGGCTGCTACTTTGAAGAACATTCCCGCCGCCATAAGGATCATCGACATCAGCAGCAGATATCGCATGTCGGGAGCCGGCTGAGATCCGAATGGATTGAAGCCCGAACTGGCCACTATCGGCAATGCCGTGGCTATTCTGGCCAGATTGGTCGTTCCGGTGAGGCCGTAGATCATCGAGATTCCATACAGCAACACGCCCGATGAAAACGCGCCGAGAAGGAAATACTTCATCGAGGCTTCGTTCGACTTTTGATCGCGCCTGAAATACCCGACCAGAATGTAGACCGACACGGCCATCAACTCGAGCGCGATAAACAGCGACAGAAGGTCCACGCCCGAAGCCATGAACATCATTCCGATCACGGCAAAAAGAATCAGCGAATAGTATTCACCTCGTTGTTCACCTTCTACGTCGAGGTATTTCATCGAGAGCAGGATCGAGAGCGCTGCGCCGATCAGAAAAATCATCTTGAACACAACGGCGTAGCTGTCCAAAACGATCATATCGTAGAAAGCGGTACGCGGTGCGCCCTTGCTCACAATCGCGGAATAGAGCACAAGGAGTGAAGCGAAGGCGAGCGCCAGCCCGGCGAGACTCACATACGAAACTACCTTCTTGCGATTGCGCGGGAGCATCACGTCGAGCACCAGCGCGGCGCAGGCAAACAAAGTAAGGATGCCTTCAGGCATCAGGAATTGAGTTGCCTGTTGGACGATGCTTTGAAAGTCGGTTGTGCCTTGTAGCATAGACTTTAGTCTGTGTTTTAAGCATAGCTTCAAGTCCTTGTGCCGCCGAACAGGAGACACGGACTGAAGTCTATGCTACCTCGCTAGCGTTCACCGGTCTGCTTCGGAGGTTGTTCTTCCGCGATCTGCCGCTGTTCGGTCGCGGGCGCGCTCTTGAAATAATCAGGCTGCACCTGGGCGACCACCACGTTCGTCTGCGGTTCGATGTACGAGAGCAGCGGTTTCGGATAAACGCCGATCCAGAAGATCAAGAAAATCAGCGGAGCGAACTGCCACGCTTCCCGGGCGTCGAGATCCTTCAAACCTTCATTGGCCTTGCTGACCTGGCCGAAGAACACTCTCTGATAGAGCCACAGCATGTATGCGGCGCCGAGGATTATCCCCACCGCTGCGAACGCGCCCCACGCCACTTTTGCTTCGAACGCGCCTCTGATCGTGAGGAACTCGCCGATGAAGTTGTTCATCAGCGGCAAGCCCAGCGACGAGAGCGTCACGATCAGGAATATCGTCGAGTAGGTCGGCATCACCGACGCCAGCCCGCCGAATTCGGCGATCTCGTATGTGTGCCGCCGCTCGTACAGAATGCCCGCCAGCATGAACAGCGCGCCGGTCGAGATGCCGTGATTGATCATCTGCATGACCGCGCCGTTTATGCCGTTCGGGTTGAAGGCGAACAGTCCAAGCATCACGAAGCCCAGGTGCGAGACCGATGAATATGCGACCAGCTTCTTGACGTCCTTCTGCGCCATCGCCACCAGAGCACCGTAGATGATGCCGATTATCGAGAGCACGACCATCCACGTTCTCACTCTCGGATCGGTCGCCGCGTCGGGGAAGATCGGCAGCGAGAACCGCATGAAGCCGTACGTGCCCATCTTCAGCAGCACGCCTGCCAGTATGACCGATCCAGCGGTTGGCGCGTCGTAGTGCGCATCGGGAAGCCACGTATGGAATGGAAACATCGGTACCTTGATGGCAAACGACAAGCCGAAACCTATGAACAACCAGATGACCAGTCCGGTGGAGAAGACGGTCTTGATGTGCGGGCCGATGGCCGTCATCGCGGTGATGTTGAAAGAGCTGTGCACGTACCCTGAAGGCAAGGGCCGATTGGTCTGCGGATCGATGCCGTCGGCGCGTTTCATTGCATCGAGCGCCATGTTGAGCATCTGCTCGTTCACCTGGCCGCGCCGCTCGGGATCGGCAATGCTGCTTGAAGCGATCTGACGAGCGCTCGCCTCAACGGCGGGGCGCTGCGCCTTGACGACATCGGGGAAGATGAAAAACAGCTTCAGCACCGCCAGCAACATCACCACCGAGCCGACGAGCGTGTACAGGAAGAACTTGATTGCGGAATAGAGCCGGTTCTTGCCGCCCCAGATGCCGATCAAAAAGTACATCGGGACCAGCATCACTTCCCAGAAAATAAAGAACAGGAACAGGTCGGCGGCAACAAACGCGCCTAACATGCCGCTCTGAAGCAGCAGCATCATTATGTAGTATTCTTTTTCGCGGCCCTTTTCGCGAATGTAGGCCCACGAACAAATGACTGAAACGACACCCAACAGAGTCGTGAGCATGACCAGCACCAGCGCGAGGCCGTCGATGCCAAGTTGATATCGAGCGCCGATCAGCGGAATCCAGTCGTGGTCTTCGATGAACTGCAACCCGCCGTACGCTCGATCGTAGCCGGGTCCGAATGAGTTTTCCGGGCCGCCACCAGGAAGCCCGGTGACCAACGGGATCGATATCAAAAAGCACAGCCCGATCCACATGTTCGCGAACCAGCGGATGCCGTTGTTCCGGTTGCGATTGAAAAACAGAATCAAGATCGCGCCAACCGCCGGGAGCCACGTCACCCACGACAGGAGGCCGATCCTAAAGATCTCAATATGACCAGGCATTGCCAGAGTCTCCTAAGACTGTCCGACAAACTTCAGTTTGTCGCCGATGTTTCGAGCGCCGAGTGTTCAGAGTACCGCTTTCGGGCGGCATATTTTGAATGCGCTGTTCGGCCGCCTAAAGGCGGTACTCTGAACTCCCGCTTATTTACCTGTGAAACTCTTGATCGTTGTCGTAATCGCCGGGTACACGTAGTAAAGCAGAATCAAAAACAACCCGAGCGCAAACAGCAGAACGTAGTTCTGCCAGAATCCGGTTTGCACCGTGCGCAACACGAACGACCCCGCGCGCGTGATCCAGCCACTCGCATTCACTGCCAGGTCGATCACCCACTTGTCCCACCAGCCGGTGACCGTCGCCCAGAACCGTGTGACCCAGGCGCTGCCGTTGACACCGCCGTCCACGACCTCGGCGTCCACTTGAAAGAGCGCATTGTCGACAGCTTTGACTGCTTCGACACCCTTCACGTCGAGCAGATAATCCCAGTACCATTTGTTGAAGCTCAGCTGGTACAGCGGGCGCAGCTTCGCCGCCCACACCTTTGGGAGATCCGGCCGCTTCACATAGAAAACTCGGCCGAGATAGATGCCGCCCAAGGCGATCGCCAGTGAAAGCACGATCAGCAAATACTCCATCGGATCGACCTCATGGGATGCTTCTCCGTGGGCGCTTGCTGCCGCCGCTGTCTCAGCGGGCGCAGCCGCCGGATGGGCTCCGGGAGCCGGTTCCGTGGTTGTGTGATCGACCTTGACGATGACGGGCTCAAGCCAGCGCTCGAATAGATTGGCATTGGCTCCGCCGGTGAGCGCGGCCGGGATGCCGACCCAGCCCCCAACGACGGCACCGACTGCCAGCACAATCAGAGGAAGCGTCATACTGCGCGGCGATTCGTGCGGCTCGACCGGCCCGTGATGCTCGCCGTGAGAGGCGGGGCCTTCGTTGTGTGACTTGCGGAAGCGCTCCTCGCCCCAAAAGGTCAGACCCATCAGGCGAGTCATGTAAAACGCGGTGATCCCGGCCGTGATGAATCCAACGACCCACAGGATCTTTGCCCCGCCGAAGATATTTGTCGAAAACGTCTTCCACAGGATCTCGTCTTTTGAGAAGAACCCGGCGAATGGAATGATCCCGCAGATTGCGAGCCATCCCATCAGCATCGTCTTGTACGTAACCGGCAGATATTTCTTCAGGCCTCCCATTCGCGGCATCTCTTGTTCGTGATGCAGCCCGTGGATGACCGAGCCCGAACCGAGGAACAGCAGCGCCTTGAAGAATGCGTGGGTGAACACGTGGAAGATTGCGCCGATGAACGCGCCGACTCCCGCGCCCAGGAACATGTATCCGAGCTGCGAGACGGTCGAATAAGCCAGCACCTTCTTGATATCCGTCTGCGTGATTCCGATCGTGGCGGCGATGAACGCGGTCAGGCAACCTACGAGCGCGACTATCATCATCATCGTGACCGAACGCTGGAAGATGAAATTAGTGCGGGTGACCATGAACACGCCAGCAGTCACCATTGTCGCGGCATGGATCAGAGCGGAGACGGGAGTGGGCCCGGCCATCGCATCGGGCAACCAGATATACAGAGGAATCTGCGCGCTCTTGCCGGTTGCGCCGATGAACAGGCCAAGGGCAAGCCACGACATCAACCCGAACTGCCAGAGTTGTTCCGTTGAATAAGCTGCCGACCGCGTTGCCACTTCGTGGAACTGGAGCGTGCCGAAGGTGGCGAACACGCCGCATATCGCCAGCACCATTCCGAAGTCGCCGATACGATTGACGACGAACGCTTTCTTTGAGGCGTCAGCCGCCTCCTGTCTATCGAAGTAGTAGCCGATCAGCAGGTAGGAACACAGCCCGACGCCTTCCCACCCTATGAACATGATCATGAAATTCGAGCCCATCACGAGCAGGAGCATCATGAACATGAACAGGTTCAGATAGGCAAAGAATCGATAGTAGCCCTTGTCGCGGTGCATGTAACCGGTGGCGAAGACGTGAATCCAGAACCCGACGAATGTGACGATGAACATCATCACCAGCGAGAGCTGATCGATTTGATAGCTCCAAGGGATGTTGAAATTCGAAGGCGCGCCTGCCTCTTTGCCCAGAGAGTCATGCGCGGCGCCGCCCGGCAGCCAGGTGAATGAATTCGGAAATCCGTCGTTGGTGGTGATGTACGGCTTGTCTTCGTTCGCCGGGTTGAAGCTCCAGTGATACTCGTAGAACGCTCCAAAGGTGAGCAGCATCGAGACCAGAATCACCCCGCAGGCGACAACCGAGACGATGCGCTCGCTGAGCCCAAGCCTGCGGCCCAAAAGGAAGTTGAACAGGAAACCCAAAAGCGGAAGTACCGGAATGAGCCAGACAAGTTTGAGCATAACAGGGCCGTGATTCGTGATCCGTGAAACGTGATGCGTGACTCGGCCAGCTTCGGTCACGGATCACGTTTCACGAATCACCGCTCACACTTTCTACCATTTGAGTAAGTCAATCTCATCTATTGCGACCGTCTCGCGGTTGCGGAACATCGCTATCACGATCCCGAGTCCGACCGCCGCCTCGGCGGCGGCAACTACGATGATGAATACGGTGAAAACCGGTCCCGCCAGCGGATTGACCGCGAGCCCCTTCGCCGCCAGCGCATCTTTGTTGACTTCCAGATAACGCGAGAACGCTATCAGGTTCAAATTGACCGCGTTCAGGATCAGCTCAATCGACATGAAGATGATGATGATGTTCCGCCGCGACAAAACTCCAGCGACTCCAACGACGAACAGAAGAAAGCTCAGCATCAGGAAGTTGATGAGCGTCGGCTCGAACCGCTTGAGCAGTGGGCCTTGAGCTTGCAGAAGCAACGGAGCTACATAGGCGAGCGAACCTATGATGAAACTGATCACAGCATCCCCCCCGAAAATGTCCGACAAACTTCAGTTTGTCCAGAATCTGGCAAAGCCGGCCGGTGCAAGTCACACCGACAAACTGAAGTTTGTCGGACATTATTCATAGTACTTCTCCTGCTTTGTCCCGCGAGCGAGGAGCACCGCGCCGACCATCGCGACCAATAACAGCAGCGAAGCTATTTCGAAGGGCAACGCCGCTTGACGGTAAAGCTGTTCGCCGACCTCCTGTGTATCTTTGGAGATGTTCGAACCCGCGCCCGCGCTTGCGCGCTCGGAGGTTTCAGCGGCAACCACCTGTGGTCCCTCGGGCGGCCTGAACGCCGCTTGAGCGGGATTCATCGCGAAGTAAAACGACACTGCCAGCAGCAGGGCGATGATCACTGCCGGCCAGGTTTGGCCGGTGTAGAGCCTGACTCGCGCTTCTTCCTCGGCTCTCGTTTGCACGAGCATGATGACGAACAGGAAGAGCACCATCACGCCGCCGACGTAGACCAAAATCTGAACACCGGCTACGAACTCAGCGCGCAGAAGGATGAACAGCAGCGCCACGTTGACCAGTGTCGAGATGAGAAACAGAGCCGAGTGAACAGCTACGCGAGCGGTGACGACAAACACCGCCATGAACAGGGTCATGATCGCAAGCACATAGAACAGCGCTGCTTCCCAGCCGTGTAGTTGCATCAATCCTCTCGATTGCCGATTGCGGATTGCTGATTGCGGATTGGGCGGGCATCGGACTCCGCAATCCGCAATCCGCTATCCGCAATCAAATCACTTTGCATAGCGCACATAATTGATACCCTTCTCGAGCATCTCGCGGTCCCAGCGAAACCCCGCGCGGTGATAAACAGCGAGCTCGAAGCTCTGCGTCAGCTCGAGACAATCGGTCGGACAAGCTTCCACGCACAGATTGCAAAACATGCATCGCGACGTGTCGTAGATGAAGGTGGTCAGCACCTTCTTCTTGTTCACCTTCTCGCCCTCGCGGACCTCGCGGCGAATCGAGCCAACCTCGATGCAATCGACCGGGCACGCAAGCGCACACAGGTCGCAGGCGATGCAAAGCGTGCTGCCGTTTTCAGGGTCGAGGTTCAAGCGCGGCGCTCCCCGAAATCTCTCGGAGACGCGCGCAGGTTCGAGCGGGTACTGCTCGGTGTAGATCGCCTGATTTATATTGCCGCCGTCGCGCGGCTCGTAGAGAGCTCGCGCGTTGTATCTGAACGTGACCATCAAGCCTTTGAAGAGATCAAGCAGCAAGAGCCGTTTGATCAATTGACCGATGGTGCGCTTTGCTGCTGGTGAAGTTGCTGCTGGCATATAAAAACACCTTTAAGAAAACAAATAAGTTCTACTGTCCGGCGCCTTCGGCCGGCTGAGCCCCGCCGGGCTGTTGGAGCATCTTCTCGAGTCGCTCGCGGCGAAGCTGGACCTGAAGCTGGCGCTGCTCATGCAGGTTGAAGTCCCGCGAGCGCTTGTTGATCGTCGCAAGCAAGCCCCACACTATTGGGACAGTGATAAGGCACGCTGTTCCGATGAAGTAAACATATCCCCCCCACCCCGCTGGGATGAGCCTTCCCTTTTCTTCGCGCATAAACCCGAATAGGCCGCCTTGCGACTTGGGTAGAGCCATCACGTACCAGACTCCCGTCAATACGATGTTAGCGAGCCCCGCCGGTATCATCCATTTCCATCCAAGCTCCATCAACTGATCATAGCGGTAGCGCGGCCACGTCCAGCGGAACCACATGTACGCGTAGATCAGCAGCATTATCTTTCCGGCGAAAACGACGATGCTTGCGATCGTGTGAAGCGTAGGATTAGAAATTGGGCCGATACCAAAAAGCGAAGTGCCAGTGACGCCCGGGAGCATCCACCCGCCCAGGAACACTGTCACCGCGACGGCCGATGTCACGATCATGGCCGAGTACTCGGCCATGAAAAACAACGCCCATCGGAAGCCGGAATACTCCGTATGATACCCGGCCACGAGTTCCGATTCGGCTTCTGGCAGGTCGAAGGGCGCCCGGTTGGTCTCGCCAAGCGCGCTTGTAAGATAGACCAGAAACCCGAGCGGTTGAACAAAGACGTACCAGATGCCGTCCGCTCGCTGAGCGTCGATGATGCCGGACATCGAAAGCGTTCTCGCGAACATCAACGCGCCGATGATCGAGAGGCCCATGCCTATCTCGTAACTGACCATCTGAGCCGACGATCTGAGCGCGCCCAACAAGGAATACTTTGAGTTCGACGACCAGCCCGCGAGCACAAGCCCCAACACGCTGACCGAAGAAACCGCCAATATGAACAGCAGCCCAATGTTCACGTTGGCGATCGTCGCCCAGGCCGCGCCCCACGGAATGACCGCCAGCACGACCAGCGCGGCCACCACCGAGACGATCGGAGCGATGACGAACACCGCGCGATCGGCCTTGATCGGTATGATGTCTTCTTTGATCAGCAGTTTGATTCCGTCGGCCAGCGGCTGAAGCAAGCCCCACGGGCCCACGCGCATCGGGCCAAGCCGCGCTTGCATGAAGGCGGATACCTTGCGCTCCAGATAGACGAGGTAGGCAACCAGCGTCAGGACCACGAACAAAACGATCACGATTTGGATCGCCGGCCAAAGGATATATTCCGCCCAGAACGCGTTTGGGCGGCGTTCGCGCGTCAGGCTCAAGACCCAATCGGGCGCGACGAACATTAGAGTCATTACAATGCCTTGCATAGTGTAGAACTCAAGTACCGCAAGCGTTCAGAGTGCCGACTTCAGTCGGCTGTTCGAAATCAGCTCTGATCAGACAGCCGACTAAAGTCGGTACTCTGAACGCTCGCAGCGAACCTAACTCCTCATCTATCCACTTCACCGAGCACGATGTCGAGTGTCCCTATGAGCGCGACGACATCGGCCACAAGATGTCCGATCGACATCCGCTTCAATGATTGCAGATTGATGAATGACGGCGGGCGAATCCGCATTCGATAAGGCTTACCCGTTCCGTCGCTCACCATGTACACTCCGATCTCGCCCTTTGGCGCTTCGATCGAGTGATAGACCTCGCCCACCGGCGGCTTGATGATCTTCGGCACTTTGGCCATCACCGGTCCGTCGGGCAGTCCATCAAGCGCCTGCTCGATGATCACCGCCGATTGCTTGATCTCTTCCATGCGCACGAGATAGCGGTCGTACGTATCGCCGTTCTCGCCGATGGGTATCTCAAAGTTGAAATCCGGATATGCCGAGTAAGGCGTCGCCTTGCGGACGTCATACTTGACGCCCGAGCCGCGAAGCGCCGGTCCGGTCAGGCTCAGGTTGATCGCCTCTTCGGCGGGGAGGACTCCTATGCCGACGGTCCGCTGAAGCCAGATTCGATTGGCGTTCAACAGGGTTTCGTATTCGTCTACGCGCCCGGGAAGTATTTTCAGGAACTCGCGCACGCGGGTCTCAAACTCGGGGTACGCGTCCCACCACAGGCCTCCGATTCGAAACGCGTGCGCGGTGAGCCTGGCGCCGATGAAGTCTTCGAAGATCTTGAGTATCTCTTCGCGTTCGCGGAAGCAATAGAGCAGCACGGTCACCGCGCCGATATCCATCGCGTGAGTGCCCAGCCACAGGAGGTGTGATGCGATGCGCTGAAGCTCGGTGAGAATCACTCGCAGGTATTCGGCCCGCTTCGGGACTTCAACCTGGAGCATTTTCTCGACGCCTTCGACATAGCAAAGATCGTTGGACACCGCAGCCACGTAATCGAGCCGGTCCCAGTAAGGCGTAATCATCGCGTAGGTGTCGTGCTCTCCGATCTTCTCTACGCCTCGATGCAGGAATCCGACGTCGCAATCGAGGTCGGTCACCGTCTCGCCGTCGAGCTTCAGAATCACGCGCAGCACCCCGTGTGTGGACGGGTGCTGCGGGCCCATGTTGAGCACCATCTCCTCGGCGTCGAAGAGCGTTTCCTGTCCCTTGGCTATCGGTTGTTCCTGCATAATTGGGTCCGAGCTTTTGGCTGGCGATCCTCTGCCTTTATCTTCTTTCTGCGTATTTCACATCAATCAGGCTTGTATCGTAGTCGATCTCGCGGTAGTCCAGATGTTTATCGGTCCATTCGTTGTCGCGGTACTCGATAGGATACTCTTTTCTGAGCGGATGTCCCGGCCAATCCGACGGAAGCAGAATGCGCCGGAGATCGGGATGCCCGTCGAACTGTATCCCGAACATGTCGAAGGCTTCGCGCTCCATCCAGTTGGCGCCGGCCCAGATGTGAGTAACGCTCGGGCAAGCTTCGCCGTCGGCCAGCGACGTCTTCACACGGAGCCTGCGATTCTTCGGCACCGAATATAACAGTATAACGACCTCAAACTCCGCACCCGCTCGATCCGGCCAGTGAATCGCCGTCAGGTCCGTGCACATATCGAAGAGCGCATCCTCGTCGTCGCGCAGAAACTTGCAGAGCTCGACCAGCGAGGCTTTCTTGACGCGAATGATCTGCTGTCCGAGCGTAGCTACAGCCTCGGTAATCGCCTCGCCGAAGCGTTCTCGGATCCGGTCGATCAGAGCGTCGCCGGTTATGTCGACGGTGATTGTCGGGCCCTTCTTTGGTGGCGGCGCCGGCTTGTGACCGGCTGCGGGAGTCGCTTTCGGGGGAGCGGGCTTTTCAGTCGAGGGAGGGGGCGGTGCGGGTTTCGCGGATTCGCTCCCGGCCGCATCTTGTTGTGAATCCGGGGCGCCCGGCTTCGGCTCTTCAGTCGGAGGGAGTTTCTCCGCGCCCTGGTTCGGTGTCTCCTTAGTGTCGTCCGCCATGTTTAACCAAACAGACCTTTACCGCGCCTTACAATCGGATGAATGCCTCTGTGACTGCTTTAATAAAGATGTGCTGCCGGCAAACTCAACTTGATTATCGAAAAATGCTTTTAGCATGCAGTCAAAAGCATTGTCAATCCAGGCAAACATCAGCGTTTAACTGATTTGATTACGAATGTCGTCGCGGCGCCTAGTCGGTTTCGCTGTGATGCGAGCTAGCACCTACAAAATCGCTTTTGATAAGATGGAGTTGCGGACGAAACGTGATCGGCGATTCGTGACCTCCCATGTGAGAAGCGTAGAAGGTGATGAAAGGGGAGCACCCCAGCCCTATGCGATCCCGGCAGGAAGCTATGAAGTGGGAGACAAGAGGCAGATTGCAAGCGGTTCTGGCTATGGTTGTGTTGCTTGCTTACGCAGCGCCTTGCGTGCCGGGGCAGGGGAAGCCTCGCGAATCAGGTGCATCTGACCGCGAGTTCACCATACTGGTGACCGCACATCCTCACAACGAGCGAATGCGCGACGCGGCGCTGAAGTTGAAGGCCGATGATTTCGTAGTCCGCGAGGACAAGCGGCCGCAGCAAGTTATTTCGGTGAAGCGAGCTTCAGAAGCGCCTACGATTCTGGCGGTGTTGATTCAGGACGACCTTGTTTCTCAGGTCAACAACGAGCTGGACCGCATCAGGGAGTTCATTCGTCGTTTACCGGATGGCTCGCGTGTGATGGTGGGTTACATCACCACCGGTACGCTCCAGATCAGACAGGATTTCACCGCCGACCGCGAGCGAGCTGCCGCCTCGCTGCGTATCTTGAGAAGCAGCGAAGCCGGCTCCCCTTATAACCCGTATGTTGAAGTGGTCGAAGCTCTCCGCCGGTTTGACTCCCAGCCCGCCGGACGACGTTTGATCCTTCTCATTTCTGATGGGCTGGATACCTCCCACGGCTTTCGAAACGCGAGTCCGTTGCAATCGCTTGACCTGGATCGTGCCATAGCAGAAGCGCAGCGGCGGGGTGTTGCGGCGTTCAGCTTCTACGCCCCGACGGTTGCGTTGGCGCGAGCGGGACGGATGGAGGTGAATTTCGGGCAAGCATCGCTGCTAAGACTGGCCGACGAAACCGGCGGAGAAGCTTTTATCTCTGGGACCGGCTTCGTGTCATTCGATCCGTATTTCAAAGAGTTTGATGAGCTATTGGCGATTCAATGGCTGATCACCTATCAGAGTTCGACCATTGGCCGCAGCTTTCGCAGCCTGGAAGTGACGACCGAGCGAGACGTGCACTTGCACTATCCGGTCGGTTACAAGCCGCGCTAAACAGCCAGCGAGAGATCGGGGAGCTGTAGGAACTTCCCGACGACCAGGTGTATAATTCGAGCCCGAACGCGCCCTGGTTCCCCCCGCAAGACGACTAACTGATGAAACGTATTGATACCTCGATTTCTGGCGTTTTCCTGATCGAACCTGACGTGTTTGAAGACCACCGCGGGTTTTTCCTCGAGACCTACCACGAAAAGAAGTTCGCCGATGTCGGCATACGAGACAGGTTTGTCCAGGACAATCACGCGAGGTCCAGCAAAAACACCTTGCGCGGGCTTCACTATCAAATCGGCCATCCTCAGGCCAAGCTGTGCCGTGTGGTTCAGGGCGAGGTGCTTGACGTAGTTGTGGACATCCGGCGCGGTTCGCCTCACTTCGGCAAATGGACGAGCGGTATACTTTCTGCCGAGAATAGACATCAGATATATGTGCCCCGAGGGTTTGCACACGGTTACCTGGTATTGAGTGAAACTGCCGACTTTCTCTACAAGTGCAGCGACTTCTACAACCCCGAGTGCGAGCGAGGTCTAGCGTGGAACGATTCCGACGTCGCGATCGAATGGGGTGTACGGGAGCCGACCTTGTCCGATAAGGATAATCGCAACCCCCGCCTCCGGGATATCGCACCCGGGGAGCTGCCCGGCTACAAATGACGAAGAGGCAAGCTGTTGACTTCCGATGCGAGGCTGTTACTCGCACTCCCGGTAACGCCAATCAGATCGCGCCCGAGGAATGGTCCACGCCGCTGCCGCCCGGTCGGTTCTGTCTCGAGAAAAGCGATCGCTCATATCGGTAACAATCGACCTTCAGGTCTCCAATCGTGAAAGTAGCGGGCAAGAAGACGTAGCGGTTCGCAGGCAGCCGATCATAGGCGGCTTGCGTTAGCAGGATTTCGCTCTTCGACGCACAATCCTCGCCGAGCTTACACGCGATGTTGACTTCCGATCCGAACATATCTCGATCGTCTATCACGAGCGTTTCACCGTAGCCTATACCGATGCTGCCATAGATGTCTCGGTCGATGGGTACAACGCTATTGATCGCATCGAAGGCTCGAAAGATGTCGAGCGCCGATTCCAGTGCGCGAGCCGGCTCATCGAAGATCGCGAAGAGATTGTCGGCGTCGAGCTTGATGATCTTTCCTCCGTTGCCCCTTACCCCCGGACGCGCGGCCTCCTGCATTTGGTGAATCATCGCAAGGTAGTGGATGATCCCAAATTCGACGGTCAGCCGTGAGAAGCCGACCATATCCAGGACTAGAACCGCGACATTCCGCGCAAAAGCTTCGATCAACTGACGATCGATCTCAGGGGCGAGCTCGGGGTATTGATTCCGTTGGGAGAGCAGTCGCCGAAGTAATGCTCGACCGCTCCTCCCGGAAGAGGGGCGCGGCGGGGAAGAAGATTCACGAGGTTTTCTGGGCTTCAAGCTGCGCCGCTTTCGGTTGCGATCTCAATTTGTTCTCAATAGGGAAAGGCGCAGGCAAATGCCTGCGCCGCCCAAACACCACAACCCCGCTGAGCCGGACAACCGAAACTGCCCGTTTCACTTGCCCTTGATGAAGTCGCGTATGTAACCGTTAACCAGAGCCGGCTTCTCGTGGATCACCCAATGCGTGCCGTCCGGTATACGCTTGATCGTCAGGTTGGACACATACTTGTCGAGTCCCTCGAGATTGCCGGTCAGCAATGCGATGTCCTTCTCACCCCAAACGACGAGAGTAGGAACCTTGACGTCGAGCGATGGGAGGCCGGTTGCAAAGCTGCCTCCGCTTTTGTCCGACTCGCCGGCCGGTGGTCCTACTCGCGCAGCGCGGTAGTAATTCAAGCCGCCGGTCAAGGCTCCCGGCTGTGACCACGCCTCGATATAAGCCTGTTTGTCCTCTTCGGTGAACACACCGTTCTTGAGGCCTTCGCCGAGGACGACCTGCACCAGAAACGCGTAATTGTTTGCTGAAAGAGTTTGCTCGGCCTGCGGGCTTCGGAACATCAGCATGTAAGCGCTGGCCTTCTGCTGGGCGGGGTTATCGCGCAACTCGCGCTGAAACACCCCGGGATGCGGTGCGTTGATGATCACGAGCTTCTCGAGGTAATCCGGATGCGCGATTGCGAATGCCCACGCGATTGCGCCGCCCCAATCGTGCGCCACCAGAATGAACTTCTTGTGTCCCAGTTTCTCGGCCAACGCTCGCAAGTCCTCCACCATATACTTGACCTGATATTGATCGACGTCGGCTGGCTTCGATGAAAGGTTGTACCCGCGCATATCGGGGGCAACAGCCTGATACTCGCGGCCGAATTCAGCAAGCTGGTTCTTCCATTCGTACCAGAATTCCGGGAAGCCGTGGACGAACATGATCAGCTTCCCCTTGCCGGCGGTCACGTAATGCAGCCGAACCCCGTTAACATCGGCGTATTCGTGTTTCAACATTGGAGCCTTCGCTTCCTTTCCTTTGCTCTCGCCTTTCGTCGCCTGCGCTTGTCGGGCATAAGCGCTTGCGACCATCATCGCAGCCATCAGGACGGCGACGCTCGAGCGGCCAATTAGTGTGCGCCATTGGTTCTTCATAAGCTTCCGGTGTCTCCTCGCACGTTATTTCTTCTTTGACTTGGGATGAAGATACTCTTGCGGCGGCCCTTCGTAGATCGTGAAGCACCGCTGGCAGCGATGAATGGTGTTGCCCGGCGCCGCCTTTTTGACCACATCCGCGGGCGCGGTCGACCATTGTTTGACGTGTCCCTGGCAGTTCTCGCCTTTCTCGTTCTTCACGGTGCAGACGGTCTGTCCGAGCACAAGCGGCCGGTACGCACCTGTCTTTTCGGTTCCCGGTTGAATCGCTTTTGATTGAATGTGGCTCAGGTCGAGTTCGACCATTGTCTTGAAAACCCCCGACAGTGAATTGGAGGCGCAATATTATGGCACTCGGGAGTCGCTGGTCAATTGATGGGCCGAAGCGGGGAGAGCTTGTTAACGTCGATCCAAGCGAATACCATTGTAGCGAAACGTGCACAAGGGCTGCGGTCGAAAGGCAGGAACGTCTATGTCGCGTGTTGCTCAGTCGGGGGTATCGCTGGTGACAGTGCTCCTGCTGATTTGTCCCGCGAGGACTGCGACCCAGGATGAGAAGATACTGCCGTTCGAAACCATTGTGAGATACGGAAACGACGGCCCGCGCGAGAACATACAAGGCGTCGTTTTCAAGAATCGCGATTGGAGAAAGCTCTGGAACAGAGTTCACTCGGAGGTTTTCATCAAACCACCGCGCCCGTTCGTCGATTTCTCGACGCGAATGGTCATCGTCGTCTCGTTCGAATATCTCCCGGATCCAAGCTGGAATATGGAGATCAGCGAAGTTGCAATGACTGAAGATGGTCTCAGGATATCGATTGAAAAAACCCAGCGTGGCGGCCGTTTCTGTCCACCGGTTCCAGATATTCTCGTGCACCCTCTCCACATCGTTGAAACTGAGAGGGTCGAGAAACGATTCATGAAGAGCGCCGAGTTTCAAATTGTGCAACAGGTGGTAGACTGTGAGCCGAAATCAGATCGAGGGAATACGTAATGACAGCAGATCAGCCAACACTCTCGATGACCGGTGAAGAATTCGCCGCGTCACTCGCCGATGAAAACCGCGTGGCGCTCGAGCGGATCGGAGGGCTCAGCCGGGCGGGCGAAGCTCCGCAGGACCTAGCGGTCGAGAGATTGCTACGAGTTGCACTAAAGAACGAGCTTGAAGCGACCGAGGTAGCGGCTATCTGGATGACTTCAACATCGGAGCTGGATGCAAAACTAGCATTCGCGAGGCAGGTCGGCGACGAAGCAAAGCACTACCGGCTGATAGTCGATAGGCTAAAGGCTCTCGGTGTGGACGCCGATGCCATTGATCCGCGAGAGGGTGGCTACTCGCCGCTCTTTGAATATCTGCGTCAGCTTCAAAGCACGACGGCGCGCGTGGCGGCGGGACAGTTCACGCGCGAAGGAATAGCGCTGGTCCGCAATCAGTGCTTCATAGACTTTTGCGAAGCCCGAGGCGATCACGAAACGGCGTCGCTATATCGAGACATAATCCAGCCGGACGAACAGCATCATCACGAGCTGGGCCGCCAGTTAGTAGTTCGCTACGCCACTACGGACGGCGAACAGCAGGTCGCGCGTCAAGCGGCCCATCGAACTCTCGAGCTTGCCGAAGAGATCCAGGAAATGGCACGGTTAAAGGTTGGCATCATTCGAGCGCCGGGGTGTTAGCCGGCCGAGATTTGTATTTACTCATCCGCGCCTACCGGATACCATTAGCACTCGAGCAGCGCCCTTATAGCTCTGTTGCGCATATTCCAGAAGCCCCGCCCTTTTTTGAATCACTCAGCCAGCCCCTTTCGCCGACCGCTCCTTCACAAGACGCTCATATGCCGCAGTTATCCAGAGGCGACATCCTCGACCGAATCGAGAAGGGGGAGGGGCTCCGCGCAGCCAATCTCGTTCGCATTGACCTGTCGGAGATGGATCTCTCGCGCGTTGACCTGGCGGAAGCCAACCTCAGAATGGCAGACCTGAGCCGAGCTAATCTCAGCGAAGCGCGACTCACTGGCTGTTTTCTCAGCGGGGCAATTCTGACCGAAGCTTCCCTGGTTGGCGCCAACATAGTTGAGTCGAGCATGATTGGCGCGACTCTGAAGGGGGCCGATCTTAGCCGCGCTGACCTCAGCGGCTCGGATCTAACCGGCGCAAATCTTCAAGAGGCGCAGCTCGCGGGCGCGTATCTGGTTGGCACCTTCTTGAATGAAACAGACTTGAGCGGCGCTAATCTCACGGGAGCCTTTATTCGAATGGCGCAGATGGCGGGAAGCAACCTCGCCGGATCGGCGCTGGATGAGGCCGATCTGTCTTACACAGATCTGACCGGTGTTCGTCTTGAGGGAAGCAGTCTGGTGGGCGTGAACCTCGTAGGCGCCAATCTGTCCGGAAGCACTTTGAAATCCTGCGATTTGCGCGGCGCGGATTTGAGCGGCGCCGACCTGAGCGGATGTAATTTAACCGGGGCGAAGCTCCGCGACGTCAGATTCAGCGGGTTGAAGCTCGCTGACGCCTGGGCCGAGTGGGTCGACATGACGATCGATGGTGTCGAGGATCGCGCCTCGCTCGAAGAAGTCTTCATTGGGATCGTCGGCAAGCCCGTCGCTCAGTTGCTGGTCGAGGGTCGCGTAGGCGACGAGGTATGGGCGGTGATACTCGCGCACCTGTGCATGTTTCAACTCCGGCATCCTACCAACGCTGACGTGCGGCTGAGAGGCATTCACGATGGCATGAGCTCCTCCGCCTTGTACCTTGAAGCCGATCACGAGTTAAGCCTCGCCGCCTACCTCGCTGAGCTGGCGGACATCATGGGTAAAGGGTCGCTCGAGCTCTTCGAGCAGCTTGCTGCCGCGGTTGCCGAGATAAGCGAGTTATCCGCTTCAGCGGACTTCATGCAACGCGACTCCGCTCCACTGGTCTGGCCAGAGGGGCTGGACGACCCGCTGAGCGAATTGGCCGAGCGCGTCGAAACGCTGCAAGAGACGACGTTCTGGGCAAGCGACAAAGCCGTGGCGATCTTGACCGGCGATCGGCAGATCTGGCTCGAAGCAACATCCAACCCTTCACTCACCTTACGTCCTCCGCACGGATCAGCCGTCGGGGTAGATCTGGTGCGCGGGCGCTTCATCACAGACGAACTTCGACGAAGCAAAACGCTAGTCGGCTCTCGACCTCAATAGTCTGGTTCAACAACTCAGTTCAGGGAGGAGATGGTGCGCCTATGCGTGAGCCACAAGTCGCTGCAGAGCTTCTGAGAAGATCACGCCCTCTTCAAGCGACAGGCGCAGCTTCTTCAACTCGTGTTCGATCAGACGGCGGTTATCGCTCACCAGCGAGTCGGACACGCCCAGCAGCTCAGCGATCTCCAGCTGGGAAGGTCCGTTGGGATTGTAATAACAGTGCCAGAGAGTAGATAGCAGGCGGGTGTAGCGTCTTTCGTTATTGTTCACCGCGCGCTTAAGCGAAGACAGGAACTCATCAGCCATAAGCGCCAGAGAGTCGTCTCGCTCTCCGCGGAGGAGAATGCCCTCCGGGCTCTCCCTTGTATCGCGCGCCTCCCGGCGCATCGAACCGGTGTTCGTTCCCGTTGTGAGTTCTTCATCGAGCGACGCAACGTTGTAGTCCTGCAGCGGTATTTTGGCCAGAACCAACTGGCGAATAGTGCGCACGTCGGCCGGCGAATCGATCGCGGAGAGAACCTCGACTATCAGGTCTTCAAGATCCGGGTTCGACAGTATCAACTGCGACGAGCCCGAACGGCCCACCAATCGCGTGTCTCTCCGCCGCATCGCGACTGATTTCGTCGACTCTGAGAAGTGCCCGGAATCGCGCAGCGGTTTCGATCGGGGCCATTCGCGGAGACCGAACACCTGATTCACCATCCGCCGACGCCGCAGCTTGGTCCCGTTTTCCTTGGTCATTCTGGAGGGAGTTTCCTCCTCGTGTTCGTCAACCAGCGCCTCCAGATCGCGGTCGTCATCGAGAGCTTCGAGCTGGGTGTGTTTTCTCGCCCCATTTCTGGCCTTTGAAGGTCGCCTGCGACTTCCGCCGTTTTGTGATTCGGAACCCTCTTCTCCATAACGTCGGAAGCGTTCGCTTGTCTTCAGCAGAGAGCTGACGCGCCGGGCCATCCGAAACGATTCCGGGTAGCGTTTTCGCAAACGCGCGCCGACCAGATTCGGCAGTTCTATGCGAGCGAGTTCGTTTTCGATCTCGAAGCTTGCGTATCTGTTGCGGACGTAGTGGTCAAAGCGCTGTTTTTGAAAGAGCTCGAGGAACAGCTCCTGAGTCAAATCGGCGTTGATTTCTGTTTGCGAAGCGACCGCCGCCCCGTCGGTCGCGAAGTGAAGCGGACGCACCGCCGGGTGGCGCGAGACCAGTTGGAACAGTCCATTCCACAGACGTTCCACATCTTCTTCATTGAGAAGTCCAGCCCAGTCAATATCGGTCATCGGTCCTTCTCCCACTCTTTTCGGGGCTCGCCGCGATCTCGCGCTTCGGTTGAGACAAGAGCGCCGTTCTTGCGCGCGGCTTCGCTACTTGAACAGCGCGCTGAGTTATGCAATGAGCATTTCTTTTGACTTCGTGTAATCGCGGCTGACGGGCTTGTGTACATACCGTCGTAGCGCGAGAAGTCCGGAGGCGGGAGCAAACCAGGGGCGCAGGAGCGAGTGGGTTCCCGGCAGCTGCCCATTCCACACCGGGATTGAGCAAGCGAGCCCGATCGAATTCCTTGAGACTCGCGACTAACTGCCTTGTCCCGCCCACCTTATATCATCTTCGGGAGTACCGGGGGAATACTATTTCGCATGGACCCTGCTCTCGGTTCCCAGCTGCAAGTCTGCGAATCCGAGAATTTGGCTGTACGCCTGTAACCCGCTTCTAATTGCGGAAATCAGGCTAGTTTGATCCTACATTCAGTTGGTTACGATCGTTCTGTTCCGCGGGCCGAGACCTGCAAGTTAGTTCGTTGCAAATCAAGGCGACACGATCTAACATTCAAGTACTCGAAAGGGCATTGAGCCGGTGCGCGCTGGGTGCATCCAGTCCTCACTCCTCGCGCCTGATCCGTGTCTTCCCCCATTTTGAAAACTGTACCGTCGCCAAGGTGCTCTGCGGAGGCTTTCCTCCCGAAGGGAGCTGTTATGACTAAATCGATTGTAGCTTTTTTCGGTTTGGTACTGACGCTGCCGGTCTTCCCTTTGTCGCAAACACGCGCAGCAGGCGTGCGAACGCAAACTGGCGCCGGCCAGATCGAGCTTGAACCGGTCCTGTCTGGCCTCGCCAGTCCGGTGTATCTCACAAGCGCCCACGATACGAGCAGCCGGTTGTTCATCGTCGAGCAAGGGGGGCGCATAAAGGTCCTGCGGCCGGGAGACGCCGCACCGGCGATTTTCCTGGACATTTCCGGACGGGTCCTGGCGGGTGGCGAGCGCGGGCTGCTTGGGCTTGCATTCCATCCCCAGTTTCAATCTAACCGCCGGTTCTTTGTTGACTACACTCGAGCCACAGACGGCGCGACTGTGATTGCTGAGTATCAAGCGTCGAGCGTAGATCCGAACATCGCGCAAACCGACGAGAAGGTCCTGCTGCTGATACCTCAACCGTTCGCCAACCACAATGGCGGCATGATTGAGTTTGGTCCGGACGGCTTTCTCTATGTGGGCATGGGAGACGGTGGCTCGGCCAATGATCCCGGAAACCGCGCTCAAGACATAAACAACCTGCTGGGCAAAATATTACGGATCGACGTGGATCATGCTGACGGTGGCGTACCCTACTCCTCGCCCTCCAACAATCCATTCTTTGGATCGATTCCGGGGCGCGATGAGATCTTTGCGATCGGTATGCGAAATCCGTGGCGGTTTTCCTTCGATCGCCTGACCGGCGAACTATACGTAGGAGACGTGGGCCAAAACGCGTGGGAGGAGATAGACATCGTAACCGTGGGCTCCAATTTAGGATGGCGGGTGATGGAAGCGACTCACTGCAATCCGGCCATCGGGGGCGGCGCCTGCAACTCGGCTGGCCTCACCCTCCCGGTCGCCGAGTACTCTCACAGCGGAGGACGCTGTTCGGTAACCGGCGGGTACGTTTATCGCGGACAGCAGGCGACCTTCGCTCCAGGCACTTATCTCTACGCGGATTTCTGCACCGGGGAAATATTCACAATGATAAACGGACAACAAAGTGTGCTGCTCGCTACGGACCTGAACGTCTCATCGTTCGGCGAGGACGAAGCGGGAGAGATCTATGTTGTGGGCTTGGGGGGCACGATTCATCGGTTCGTAAACACGAGTGCAACCGAGCCGTTCACTTTGATCAGCGCGGTTGTCGTGCGGCGTTCCACTGGGAGCGTTCTCAACCCGATTACTATTCAGAGAAACGGAAAGAGATTCGACATCGTCGTTGCCGTGAACAGATCTGATCGGGCTGGGGCGACCGTGCTGATTAACGGTCGCAAGATGAAAAACACGACGGCAACCGACCTGGATGCCGACAGACCAACGCTGACGGCAGGGTTGCGGCGCGGCACCCTTTCCGAGCCCGGCCCCCTGGTGATCGAAGTGCTGGCCCGAGACGGCTCGCGATCGAACCCGATCGTGCTGCAAGCAATCGGCGAGAACTGACCCGCAGCATTTGTATGAACCGGCGGTTGCGCCTTCGCCCGAACTTGTTTCACGGTAGCAAGTTTTTCGCGCTACGAGTTCATCACACGCAAAGCTGCATAGAATCTTCGAGGCCAATCCGTCAGATCCCAGAGCGAGTGGCCAGTTGACGCCCAGTCGGTTTGCCGACGCGCGGCGGCGCAAGCTAGTATCAAACACTGAACAATCTTCGGGGGAATAAATGCCTTTGGCTTCCAGAACCGTTTCTACGCTGAGCCTCGTTGTCCTGATAATGTTGTTGCTCTCGTCCGCCAATCTTTCGCGACGCAGTGGCGCACAAACCAACATGCCGATTCCAGCTCCGGGCTTCGAGTTCAATATCTTTGCGGAGCCGGCGAACGTCGCCGAATTTGCTTTGAACTTCGGCACGGGTCCGGTTTCGCTCGCCTTCGATTCGCGCGGGCGGCTTTTTGTCGGAACCTATTCGGGAAAGATCCTCATCCTGCTGGACAACGACGACAACGGCACGGTCGACGAGGTTAAAACCTTTGCGACAGGCCTGATCGCTCCGTTGGGCCTCGAGTTTCGCGCAAACGGCGATTTGTTCATCAGTACCAATGTGATTGGCGGTGCCGGTCGCATTTTGCGTTTGCGCGATACCAACGGCGACGATGTCGCCGACGAGATTACCACCATCGTCGATAACCTCCCGAGTCAGGGAGAGCACCAGACCGACAAGCTCAAATTCGGTCCGGATGGATTTCTTTATTTCGCGCAAGGCTCTGCCACAGACAACGGTACGCCCGTGGATGGCAGGCCGGCCGAAGTCCCGCTCAACGCAAAGATGCTGCGCGTGAATGTTGACAGTCCAGCGCCCCAGGTCGAAGTTGTCGCATCTGGCTTGCGCAACGCGTTCGGAATGGCCTTTCACCCTGAGAACAATCAGCTCTTCGCGACCGACATCGGGTCCGCCGAGATTTGCCAGCCCCCCAGCCCCTGCGCCGGCGAGGACCTCTCGCCGCTTGAAGAAATCAATTGGGTGGTCCAAGGCGGTAATTATGGATTCCCGGGGTGTGAGGGACCTCCGGTTGCCGGCAATCCAGCATGCGCCGGCGTGCGCGGTCCTATTGTTACGTTCGGTCAGCACCTGACGCCGACATCGATAACGTTCTACACCGGGCCTCAAGCAGGCGATTCGAAGAATCAAATGCTGGTCACCTTGTTCAAGCACCTCCCCAGCCGAGGTGGCGACCTCGAGCGGTTCATCCTGACTGGCAATGCCGCCACCGGGTTTCAGGCGACCCAGGTTCTCCCCGCTATCATAGATTTTGGTTTGATCGATCCCGGCGACGGCCCCGTCGATACCGCGATCGATCCGATCAGCGGCGACATATACTCCGCGCGCTTTGATCCGGTGCATCACCGCGACCCGAACGAGCATCATCATTTCATCTATCGTATCCACCGCGTCGGGAGCGATGCGCAGCCATTCATCGGCCCGTTCCGCCCTTCGGCAGTGAGGGCCGGTGCGCCGGGGTTAACGGTGTCCGCTTTTACCCGTCACGTCAAACCGGGCGCAGTGGTAATCGATGTGACCGATAACCTGGCGTTGACGACAAGAGCGGGCTCGGCCGCCTTCGAGTTGGTGGCCGATCTGCCCGCGAGCGCGATCGCCAGTGAGCGAACGATCAAACTGGCAGTTCGAAATCCCGATGGCTCCACATCCAACGAACAGACGTTAGCTGTGACTAAAGGCGATCCCGGCCCCGATCCGGACAAGGTCCCGCAGCTCGCATCGATGTTCGTCTACAAGAAGAAGCGCGCGAGGGTGGTAGATCAGCTCTTTGCAGGGATGAAAGCAAAGAAGTTCAGACTGGTCGTAGGCGGTGCTGATTTCGACGCCGGGGCTCAGTTGCTTGTAAACAACGCCCCGCTCGAGCTCGAGAGCTCGAGCGGCACAGAACTGATTGGGCGAATGACGAACGGAATGCTTGCAGTCGCGGGGGAGCTTACGGTTCAGGTCCGCAATTCGACCGGCAAAAGCTCGAATGTCCTCAAGCTGACGGTCAGCCCTTAGCAGGCTGCCTGAAGAGTCGATCACAAACAGAAATGTTGCGCCCACAATCCCACCAACGCAGTTGGTGGTGTTTTCACAAGTAGGCTGGATATGAACCATCCACCAACTTCGTTGATGGGATTATCCACCAACTGGGTTGGCGGGCTTGTCAATATTCCCGCCGAGCCGATCGCTGGACGCCTCATTCGCAAGCAGCGCTTTCTTTCGCTCAAGGCCCCATCGATAGCCGCCGAGACTCTTGTCTTCGCGAACGACTCGGTGACACGGAATCACCAATGCAACCGGATTGGTGGCGCACGCTCGCGCCACCGCGCGAGTCGCGGCCGGACGCCCAATCGCGCGGGCGATTTCGCTGTATGACCGGGTCGCTCCATAAGGAATCTCGCGAAGCTTTTCCCACACCGTCCATTGAAACGCAGTCGCCTGAACGTCCAGCGGCAGTTCGAGATGAGGGCGCTTGCCGTCGAGGTGATTCAGAAGTTGCTCAACCCACGGCGTAAGGCCCTGCGCATCGCGCTTCACGTCGGCCGCCTGGTATTCGCTCAGGAGGTCTGACTCGAGGGCGCGATCCGAGTCGCCCAAGCGAACTGCGCAAACACCCTTCTCGGTTGCCGCCACAAGCAGACGGCCCAACGAACATCCGACGATTGTGTAGTTAATATGCGTCCCCTTTCCGCCTCGGCGATAGTCGGCTGGCGTCATTCCGAGTCGAGAAGGCGCGCTCTCGTACAGCCGGCTGCTCGAGCTGTAACCCGCGTCGTACATGGCCTCGGTAACTGAGCTCCCTCGCTTAACGCCGGATTTGAACTTCGAGAGCCTGAACGCCGCTGCGTATTGCCGGGGTGAAATTCCGACGATTCGCTTGAACACGCGCTGCAGGTGATAGGGGCTCACTCCGGTTTCTGCGCTGAGATCGTCGAGAGTGTGCGACCCGTCAAGGTGGGTCTCAATGTAACGACACGCGCGTCGGACCATTTCGACCCGCGGATCGGCAGCAACGTGATCGCGAGGCTTGCAACGACGACAGGAGCGAAACCCCGCGCTCTCGGCTGCTTCGGGAATCTGAAAGAAGACCACTTGCTCGCGGCGCGGCCGGCGCGCCGGGCACGAAGGCCGGCAATAAACGCCCGTCGAACGCACGCCAAAGAAGACTCGTCCATCAAAGCGCACATCTCGACTGAGCACTGCCTGCCAGAATGTTTCGTCGTCAAGTGGCGGGTTCTCGGTAAGGTGTCGTCGCTCGATCAACTCGATTGCCTCAGTCATCTTTGATTGCCTCCTTTAGGATACTAGAGCGAGGTTCGAATTTGAATCTATCCGAGTCTTGCGCTCAAAGTTCGTGTTGTGGATTGATTGATGAGATCGTCAATCGTACAGTTGAACCTCGCAATTTACCGATATGAGAATCAAAATCACCAGCTCTCTATTCTTGACCGCCTCATCATTAGCAGTGATCGCTTCCGCACAATGGAGCGTCCAGCAGAGCGGGACGACCGCGCGTCTTCGGGGAGTCAGCACCGCAAGCGGAAAAGTCGTTTGGGCGAGCGGCAACGGTGGGACTTATGCGCGCACAACCGACGGCGGGTCGACCTGGCGCTCGGCAGTCGTCGATGGAGCTTCTAAGCTGGACTTTAGGGATGTCCAGGCCGTAGACGGGAACACTGCCTATTTGCTCAGCATAGGTCCAGGTGATCAATCGAAGATATATAAGACAACCGATGGCGGAAGCGTTTGGAAGCTTCAATTCACCAATGACAACCCAAAGGCGTTCTTCGATGCGTTCGCGTTTTGGGACGCCCGCGCCGGCATCGCGATGAGCGATCCTGTCGACGGAAGGTTTGTGTTGATCAAGACGACCGACGGCGGCGCGAATTGGCGACCTGTCGCGAGTAAGAGCATGCCTCCGGCAATTGAGGGCGAAGGAGGTTTCGCAGCGAGCGGCACGTGCATAGCGGTTCAAGGCTCGAGGAACGTCTGGTTCGGGACCGGCGGCGCAGCAGTCGCTCGGGTTTTCAGATCGACCGACGCTGGCGAGAGCTGGAGAGTCGCGACAACCCCGATCACCGCAGGAAGTGCTTCGGCTGGGATCTTCTCAATTGCATTCAGAGATGCGCTGCACGGCGTGATCGTCGGGGGCGACTACAGAAGGGAAAGCGAAGGCGGCAACAACGTCGCGATCACTTCGGACGGCGGCGCGACGTGGAGCGTGGCCAAGGGGCCACGCCCGTCTGGATTCAGATCCGCAGTGGCATACGTTCCAGGAGGTGCGCGACGATCGCTCGTGGCGGTTGGGCCGTCGGGTTCGGATTACTCGATTGACGATGGACGCAGTTGGATGGGCCTGGGTACGACAGGATTCCACGCCTTGAGTCTCGCTCGCGAGGGCTTCGCAGGATACGCGGTCGGAGAAGAGGGTCGAATCGCAAAGATGTCGGCCATACCGGCTCGTCGATAGTCTGCCTGATTTCTGGTAGAGCGATGGCACTGGCGCGCCGGGGTACTCCTGCGCAGTGATCCTTTCAAGTTGAAATGGCGCGCGAACAAATTTCCCGACCTTCTTTATCGCTGCTTCGTCTTATTGAGCGTAAGACGGATGCCTCGATTCCTTAGAAAGAGGTAGGTGAAATGCGAAAGATTGTACTGAGCGGTTTCATTGCCGGAGTGTTTATTCTCGGTGCAAGCGTCGTTTCAATGGCCGGCCCGCGCCGCATCAATCGACGCCAGTATCAGGAGCAAAGACGAATCGGCCAGGGCATCCGCAGTGGCGAACTGACTCGTCGCGAAGCCGCGCGACTCGAGGCAGGACTCGCGAGGATAAGAATCCACGAAAGGTTCGCCAGGCGTGACGGCGACATCACTCCGCGAGAGCGAGCGCGTCTCAACCACGAGCTGAACCGCGAGAGCCGCGCTATCTACCGCCAGAAGCACGACGGGCAGGACCGCATTCCGTAAAGCTTGAAATCAACCTCAGATGGTGATGCGCCGGCTAATTTCGGCCGCCTCACCATTCGAGCTTCTTGTGTGATTGAAAGTGGGACTTGGCTCGAGTAATCATGGTGCGGTTCTCATTAACACCTCGATTCATCGAGGTGTTGGAAGGAGCGACGGGACTTGCAACTGTTTCAACAGTTTTTGGGGACCCCAGTAAACCGTTGAAACGGTTCCGCGGGGAGCGCAGAAGGGCACGACACCCAACTTGAAGTTGGGTGTTAATGAGAACGTCATCCGCGTTAGTCGCGGTCCCCTGTCAAGAACGCTCTTTCGCAGAGTCCCCCATTTAATCTCACCATTCGCGGTTCTTAACCTCAGCCTCCGCCGCTTGCTTGGGTTGTTTCGTCCGATCCCACTGCCAATCCTATCTCCGCCAGCAATTCATCTCGACTGAAGCTCCCCTTCTGAATTATCCGCGCGGTGCCGATGTCCAGCGCGCGCCGCTCTTCGTGCGACAGGTCACGGGCGGTCAGGAGTATCACAGGGATGGTCCGCAAGTCGGCATTGAGGCTCATACGATGTACCACCTCAAAGCCATCCATCTCCGGGAGCATGAGATCGAGAAGGATCGCATCGGGACGTTGCCGGGCAATCGCATCCAACGCCTCAATCCCGCTCTTCGCCGTCTCGACTTCATAGGTCGTGTCCTCCAACATGGCGACCGCGAGATCGAGCGCGTCGGGATCGTCGTCCACCACAAGGATACGGCTCGTGGGTACTTTCGCTCGCTCTAAGACTCCAACCAAAGCGGCGCGTTCGACCGGCTTGCGTAGAAAGATTCGGGCCCCGGCTTTTAGCGCGCGGGATTCCGCCGCCGCATCCGCTGAGACGGCCACGACCGTGCCCTGGTTGTGACTTTGAGCAAGTCGTTCGACAATGCCGAGATTGCTATCGATCGTGTCGATGTCGATGGTGATCACCGCTGGCTTTGCCATGCTCGCGATCTCAAATCCGCGCTCGGGGTCGTCAGTGGCAGCCACCGAATAGCCGGCTTCGCTGAGGTACTTCTTAGTCAGGTAAAGCGAAGCCGGGTCGCTGTCGATGACAAGAGCGGTCAGGTCCGGGTCAGTCAGCGGAGTCTCGGTGTCGCTTGTTGACACCCGACCTTCAATCTCGCGAGGTAACGTGACGGTGAAGACGGAGCCTTCTCCGACCCGGCTCGATACAGCGATTTCACCGCCGAGCAATTCGACCAGTCGTCGCGTGATTGCCAGGCCCAAACCCGTTCCCGTCTTTTCGGCGCGACCGGCTCCAACCTGCCGGAACTCCTCAAAGATTCTTGCAACATCAGCCTCGGCGATTCCAACACCAGTATCGCGGACCGACATGCGGACGCGGTCATCACCGGCACGCTCGGCGGTAACACTCACTTCGCCGTGTTGCGTGAACTTGACGGCGTTGGAGAGCAAGTTGATGAGAATCTGTTGAAGTTTCGTGCGGTCGGTCCGCATCGGCGGCAGCCCGTCTTCGACCTGGATGCTCAATGTGACCGGATGACCCTCCTTGATTGGTTCGACTACGGCGACTGCGCGTTCGATCAGGTCACGCGCGTCGGCGGGTTCGGAGTAGACGTCCATACGGCCGGCTTCGATCCTGGATAGGTCGAGCACATTATTGATCAGCTCGAGAAGGTCGTGCGCGTTTCGGGCCACACGTTCAAGGCTGCGCCGGTGGCGATCGTTCAACTGAAGCGCCCGGTCGTCGAGGAGCAGCGAGGTGAACCCGATGATAGCGTTCATCGGGGTTCGAAGCTCGTGCGACATATTGGCCATGAATCGGGCCCTGGCCTGGCCCTCAATCGACAGCCTTCGGTTCTGTTCAGCCAAAACCCGGTGGCGCTGCTCGAGCTCCGTGCGGGCCGTCTCACTTGCTTCCACTCTGCTTCGGAGCTTCATTGCGCTGTCTTCAAGCCGCGCCGACAGCGACTCGAAATGCGCGCCCACATGCTGGAGCTGTTTGTTTTCCTGCTCGAGATCCGACACTCGCGAGGTGAAGTGTGCGATCTCGCCTTCAAGCTGCGTGCGAGTCTGGATCAACAGCGCGTTTTCCTGCTCGAGCTCCACCATCCTTCCGCCCACGAGCGTGCGCGCCTGTTCGAGCTGGATATTAAGGGCCGCGAGTTCTCGCTCGAGCGCCTCGGCGCGAGTCTCAGCGGCGGTCCGAGCCTGACTAAGCTCCGCGTTCAAGGTGAGCAGCCGCGCATTGTCTTCGCTTGTGCGAGTGCCCCCGCTGCGCAGCCCGGCATTCTCGGCAATCAAACGCTCGACCTCAGCCACGAGTTGCTCGTTCTCGCCGGTAGTTCGACTGTTTTCGGTGCGCGATCGATCGAGTTCCTGCCGGAGTTCAGCCAACTGCCCCTCGAGCGCGAGATTCGCCTGCTCAAATCGGGCCCGCGCGTCTTCCGCCATTCGAAGCGAACGCTCCAGGTCGCTCACACTATCGGCGACGGAGGTGTTCTCGCCGCGCAACATCACATTGGTGACTTCTAGCGCCGAGTTGCGCTCCTGCAGCGCCACCAGGTGAGTCTTGAGCTGCTCAACCTGTTGAGTGCGCTCAGCCAATTCGTCCAGAACTCGCGAGCGCGCGTGGCTGAGATCAGAAAGAGAGGTCTCGTTCGCGGCGAGGCGGCTTCGCAGCTGAGCGTTCTCTTCCTCCAGAGGCTGGACTGACCGGTCAGGCTGCTCAACGAGTGCTGCCTCGACAGCGGGATCGGGCGCGGCGAGTTCGGGTGCGCTGTGCACAACAGACTCACGTTGAACCTGAAGCTGTGCGACCTGCTTCGTCAACTCGGCAACCGCGTCTTCCAACTCGCTCTCACGGGCGGTGGGCGACGGTTGAAGAATGACTGATGCGACCCCTTCCTTCTCGAGTCTGGCGCGCAGAGCAACGGAGCGAGATTGAAGCTCGGCCACCCGGATAGCTGCTACCGCAGCGGGCGCGAGATTCTCAATCATCCGCAGCTCATCCTGTTTGAAACGGCGCTGATTGAAGACGCCGATCAGACCGACGATGCCGGATACACCGCGCAGCGGATAGAGGGCGTACGAATCGGACCCAGCGTTTGGCCCGCTTCGCTGATTACCGAAGAGCTTGTGTCCGACCGCCGACGAGTCACTGAAGTCCGCAACTCCGCCGCGGGTTATCAGAGGCGCGCTGAAAACCGAGAGCGGTATGCGAGGGTACTCCCGCTCGGTTGCGGCGCCGCTTGCCGCGATCAAATGCATGCACATCTGGTGGTTCGAGCAGACATCGGCAAGCGGGCAGTGATCGCAGATGTCGCCGCGTTTGACGACCCAAATCTTGCACGTCGGCGCGCCGATGTCGGCCGCCAGCTGATCGGCAATCAGTCCGAGCGTGTAACTGAGGTTCGAGCCGCGGCCGACCTCGTCAAAAATCTGGTTTATTCTGTTTTCTCTGAGTGTGGGCATCGACACGTGGGTGATCCCTTTCGGGGGCCAGCAGCGAGGGCTCAAGACTCACGGGTGATTCTAGCCCGTCGACATGGGCTCGTCAATTATTGGTTGCGCTTCGCTTCACCCGGCGCTTTCTGCCGCCGCCTGCTTCGCAGGCTCGCTTAACCGAATGCTTCCAAGTTCCAGATCGAATCACACCGCCTGGGAGCGCCGCCGTCTCGCCTGCATTGTTCGAAGTGTACGTTCTGGGAGTTCAGGCGTCTCGCCTGCCTGACCTCAGTGAGTACGAATCGGCGGAAGCAGGCCGGACGCCTGCGCTCCCGGGACTTGCCGGTCACCCGCCCGAGTGTATAATCGACTCAAGCGTTGAGCTTCTGGTCAATCAGATGGTTGGAAAAACCATACTCCACTACCGCATATTGAAGGAGATTGGGAAAGGCGGTATGGGTGTCGTCTACAAGGCCGAAGACTCCAAGCTCCATCGAACCGTCGCCATCAAAGCCCTCTCCGCCGATCTGGTGGGAGACCAGAATGCGCGCGCTCGCTTTTTGCGCGAGGCCCGCGCGGCTTCGGCAATCGATCATCCGAACATCTGCACGGTTTATGAAGTCAACGACGCAGGTGAGGTGCTGTTCTTCGTGATGCAGTACATCGACGGCAAAACATTGAAGAAGTTCATCGGCGGACGGCCGCTTCCGATTGACCAGGCGCTCGAATTCTCGCTCGAAATGGCAGACGCTTTGGCCGAGGCTCACCGCCGCAACGTCATTCATCGCGACATCAAATCCTCGAACATAATGCTCAACGAAAGAAGTCAGCTCAAGATCCTCGACTTCGGTTTGGCGAAACTAATGAAGCCAGCGACCGGAAACTCCGAGGACCAGAGCACCCTCGAGCTGACCGCGGTTGGCTCACCATTCGGTACCGCAAGCTACATGTCGCCTGAGCAAGCAAGGGGAGAGAGGGCAGACGCGCGCTCGGATATTTTTTCGCTTGGCGTGGTTATGTACGAGATGATCACCGGACGGCTGCCGTTCCGGGGCCGATCTTCGGTGGACGTGATGCACGCGGTGATGCACGAGGAACCCGCGCCGCTGGGCGACTCGGCGCCGCCGCGATTACAGCAGATCGTGTCAAAAGCCCTCGCCAAGAATCCGTCCGCGCGATATCAATCCGCGGAAGTGCTGCTGGAAGACCTGCGCATGCTGGTGCGCAGTCACTACGCTCAGACCGGCATAGTCCCCGCCGACAAAGCTGCTTCGCTGCGGGCGGCGAAACAGCCGCAGAGAAGCGGCAGGCTCATGGATCGCATCGCGGGATGGGCCCAGCGGACCTTTTCGGGACCGCTTCCCAGGGAAGAATCGGATTCTGCAAGCTCGTCCGGAACGCCGGATGCCACGCCGTCGATGTGGCAGTCTCGAGACAAGAAGGCGATTGCGATTCTGCCGTTCAAGAACCTGTCCGGCGCCGCCGAGAACGACTTCTACGGATTCAGTCTCGCAGACAGCGTGATAACCGAGCTTGCGCAGCTCCACGATCTGGTCGTCCGGCCGTCGTCCTATGTGGCTCAATATCAGAACAAAGATGTCGATCCGCGCGCAGTCGGTCTTCAACTGGCGGTCGACGCAGTGCTCATCGGCGGATACTTGAAAGCGGGCGATCGGTTTCGACTGACCCCTCAACTGGTCGATACGGGCTCGGGGGAAATTGTCTGGACGGAAAAGATCGACGTCGAGTCGAAAGACATCATCACGGTGCAGGATACAATCTCGCGGCAGATCGTCGAGGGGCTGCGCGTGAATACGAGCACCAAGGAACAGGAACGCCTGGTCAAATCGCCCACCGACAGCGCCGAAGCTTACGAATGTTATTTGAAAGGGCGAACGTCGCTATACAAGTTCATCACTCAGACTCTCAACGTCGCCGATCTCGACGCGTCGATAGCCCTTTTCAGCGAAGCGGTTGCCCTCGATCCGAACTTCGCTCTTGCTCACAGCGGACTCGGCGTCTGTCAGGTCAACTACGTGTTGAAGGGAATGGGCGGTCTGGAGCATTTCGCAAAGGCACGAGAGAGTTTCAACCGCGCGATTGAGCTGGATAAGAATTTGATCGAGCCGCGCGTACGAAAGATCAACATCGAGTTGATCGAGGGAAGGTCCGAAGAGGCGCGCGAACAGATTCGGCGTCTGCTTCGACGGGCGCCGAACGAGCCGTCGGTCTATTCGGTTGCCGCCTACGTGTATCGCATCTCGGGGCAGTACGAACGGGCGCTCGAGGCATGGGACCGGCTGTTGAAGATTTCGCCGACGGACATCGTCTATGCGACTTCGAATCGCGCGCGAATCTACATCTATCAAAGAGAATACGACAAAGCGGCGGCGGAGCTTGCGAAGGGGCTGGCGTTCGAGCCACATCATCCCTTGCTGCGAGCTTACGTGGGAGTGGTTGACTATTATCGCGGGCGGATCGATACGGCGACAATAGCGCTCGAGGACATTCTCGCGAAGCATCCGGAGCTTCAGTCGCAGAAGCTGTTTCTGGCTTACTGCTATTTGGCGAGGGGCGAGCGGGACCGCGCTTTGGATTTAGTGGATAATCGGGTGATCGAGATAGCCCGCGCGGATCAGGATGTAGCGTATCGGCTCGCGGGGGTGTACGCCCTGGCGAATCGAGTTGATGAGGCGATTGAGTGGCTGGAACTGTCTATCTCGATGGGCAACGAGAATTATCCGTGGATCGCGACAAACCCGAACTGGGAATCGATGAGGGATGAGCCACGGTTCAAGGAGATTTTGGAAGAGCTCAAAGAGAGATGGGAGAAGCTTTCGGAGCCCAGTGAATAGGGCACGAGAGCCTCGGCATCGCTAATGACAGGCATCACCGGGCGAGCGACGCAGAATTCGGATCACGGATGAGCATAAGTTCGCGAGTTCCGCTGCACGCCCGAGTCGCGTGGCGTCCGAAGTTACGGCCTGAAGTTGTAGAGGGGTCTGCATAAACCCGCGTACGACATTAACACCTCGATTCATCGAGGTGTTTGAAAGACGCAGTCCAGCTTTGTAACTGTTTCAACAGTTTTGAGCGTCCGCCGGTAAACCGTTGAAACGGTTCCGCGGGATGCGGGCCGCACCCAAAACACCCAACTGAAAGTTGGGTGTTAATGAGAACATCATCCGCGCAGCCGACCGGGCAGCCGAAGTCAAGAACGCGCCTTCGGACATTCCCACTTTTAATCACACCCCTGCGAAGCGCATCGCGCTAGGAGCTCGTAGTGCCGGAATACACCACTCGCGAAATGTCGCCGATCAACTTATGCGCGCGCTTTTCATCTTCAAGCCCGCGAGTCAGCACCACAAGCACATAGGGTTTTCGATTCGGCGGGTACACTATCGCGGCGTCGTGATTCACCTTTGTTATCGAACCAGTCTTGTGTGAGACCCGAACCCCTGAAGGCACACCGGCCGGAATACCTTCGTTGAACTTCTGATCCAGCATAACCTTGATCATCTCATCCGACGCTTTAGCGGAAACCGCGCGGCGCTCCGCAATCCGGCGAAGGATGATCATCAGATCGCGAGCAGTCGTGGTGTTGTTCAAGCCCTTCTCGAAAGCCTTCCCGTCTTCGACGCCTCGCAGGACTCGAATGTTGTTGGCTCCGATTTCGCGCATCAAGTCCATCACGCGCTCGGGTGTGACGCGCTCGATCAACAGGTTCGCGGCGAGGTTGCTGCTCACGGTTATCATCAGTCGAATGAGCTCGCGAATGGTCTCGGTCTGACCGACGCGGCCGTAGAGCGATTGCTCCGAATCGCTGTCCGCGGCCAGCGAATAGTGACTGCCGTCGACGATGCTCGAGAAGTCGTTCTTGATAAGAACGCGCTGATCGAGCGACAGCTTTCCAGCCGCGGCCTGACGATAGAGCTCCATCATGACCGGCACCTTCATCGTGCTTGCCGCGTGAAAGCTCACGTCCGGATTGATCAACAGCTCCCTGCCGCTCGCGAGGTCGTAGTACGCGACCGCTACCGTTTCGGCTCCGCTCGCGCGGACCAGTTCACCGATCTTATTTTCCAGATCATTGGGAGCCGCAGCCGCCGCCAATTGGAAGGAAGGCAAGCTCGACAAGAGCGCAACTAATTCGATCAAGGAGAGACGAATGCGGAGGCGAGG
>DATIFP010000079.1:0-11977 GCA_035455165.1 Blastocatellia bacterium | reverse complement strand
GGAGCGCAGGCGTCTCGCCCGCTTGCTCTCGAATAATGAGCGTAGCGACATCAAGCAGGCGAGACGCCTGCGCTCCCAGGTGCGCGTTCTCTGCGTCGCTGCGGTAATTCTGATCGCGCTTGTCGCCTTGCCCTCCACGCGGGCTCTACTCTCAACGAACAACATTGGAGACGCGGATCTTTCGGCGCTGCAAGCGACTCTCAAAGCGAAGCTCAAATCGCTGCACGAGGCCGCTACTTTTCCGGGCGCAACCGTCGGGTTCGTCCTCCCCGATGGCAGGTCGGGCTCGGTGTCGGTGGGCGTTGCTGACATAGAGAACAAAGTTCCGCTCAAACCAAGTGACAGAATGCTCGCGGGCAGCATAGGCAAGACCTACGTCTCAGCCGTGATGCTCCAGCTCGTTCAGGAAGGAAAAGTGAATCTCGACTCAAAGATCGAGCGCTGGTTTGGAAAGGACCCATGGTTTTCTCGATTGCCGAACGCCGGAGACATCACGCTTCGCATGCTGATGAATCATTCGAGCGGAATTCCGGAGCACGTGCTCGACAAGAAATTCATCGCCGAGATGAAGAAGGATCCAGACCGCATCTGGAAGCCGGAAGAACTCATCGCCTACATCCTCGACTCGAAGCCGCTCTTCCCTGCCGGCCGGGGCTGGTCTTACGCAGACACAAACTACATCCTGGTCGGGATGATCTTCGAGCGCGTGACAAAAAAGACAGTCTACGGTGAAGTCGAGCGGAGGATCCTGAAACCGCTCAAACTCGAGCGCACCCTTCCTTCCGATCGTCGCGTACTTAAGGATGTGATCACCGGATACTCGATGCCCAACAGCCCGTTCGGTTTCTCGGGCCCGGTGATCGTCGATGGAAAATTCGTAATCAATCCGCAAATGGAATGGACCGGCGGCGGATTCGCTTCGACCGCCGAAGACCTCGCGCGTTGGGCGAAGCTGCTCTACGAAGGAAAGGTTTTGAAGAAGGAGACCCTTGCTCAGTTGTTGAACGGAGTTGACGCAAGGGAAGGCCGGGGTAGCGGCCCCGGGAACAAATACGGGCTCGCAGTACAGATCAGACAAACCGAGTGGGGCGCGAGTTACGGGCACGGGGGGTGGTTCCCCGGATACCTGTCCGAGATGGAATACTTCCCGGCTCACAGGGTGGCCGTGGCGATTCAGTTCAACACCGACAATTCGCGCGCGCTGAAGAAAGGGCCCGTAGCTTACGTCGCCGACTTCGCTCGGATCGTGATCGAGGGATTAGCGCAGAAGAAAGCGGCCTAGGAGGCCCAGGAGGACTGTTGAGGTTTATCTGCTGTGTGATGGCGCTTCTGCTGGCTTCGATGCTGGCGCCCGCTCAATCGGAACGGACGCTCGTTAGCACGCTGGCCTTGATGCACGTCACCGTGATCGACGGGACCGGCGCGCCTCCCAAACCGGACATGACCGTAATCCTCGCCGGCTACCGCATCGTAGAAATCGCGAAGAGCGGGACGATCCCGACACCGCGGTTTGCGAGGACGGTTGATGCCACCGGCGCGTTTTTGATTCCGGGTTTGTGGGATATGCACGCGCATCCGGATGATCCCGAACTGTGGCCAGTGAACCCTCCACCACGAGAGAAGGAGCTGCTGCTGACCCTGCTGATCGCAAACGGCGTAACCGGCATTCGCGATATGGGCGGCGATTTGAGGCTCTTGCAGGAGTGGCGCGCTCGCGCCGGCGACGGAACGATGGTCGGTCCTCACATACAGGCGTGCGGCCCGCTGCTCGATGGACCAAAACCGATGTGGCCCGGCTCGATCGCGATCTCAAACGCAGAGCAAGGTCGCCAGGCGGTGCGAGACCTGAAGAAGCTGCGCGCCGATTTTGTCAAAGTCTACTCGCTCCTGCCGCGCGACGCTTACTTCGCGATCGCCGACGAAGCGAAGAAGCTCAAAATCCCGTTCTCCGGCCACGTGCCGGATTCCGTGACGCCGGCCGAAGCCTCCGACGCCGGACAAGCGAGCGAGGAGCATCTTCTGCAAATCGTCGAGTCGTGTTCGGATCGAGAAGCGCTGGCGAAGAAGATGGGCGAGCTGCGCGCGTCCGGCGCAACGCCGATCGAGCGCCGGCGAGCTTACATCGAGACGATGCTGGCGACGTACGACAACCAAAAAGCCGAGGCGCTGTTCGCGAAGTTCGTCAAGAACAACACGTGGGTGACGCCGACTGTTATCGTCTGGCAAAACAACGCCTCATTCGAAGACGACTCGGCGAAGTACGCGGAACGGATGAAGTATCTGCCACGTTATATTCGAGAGTACTGGGACCCGAAAAACAATGCGCACTTGAAGAACCGCTCGCCCGAACGCCAGGCTGCCGAAAAGCTGCTGGTGAAGAAGTACCTCGAGGTCATCGGCGCTATGCAGCGAGCGGGTGTGAAGCTCATGACCGGCTCCGACTTTGGCGCTAACCCGCTGCTGTTTCCGGGCTGGGGCGTTCACGATGAGATGGCGCTGCTGGTGAAAGCCGGGCTCACTCCGATGCAGGCGATCCAGGCGGCGACCAGGAATCCGGCGACGTTTCTCGGTCTTGATAAGTCGGTGGGCACGATCGAAAAGAACAAGCTTGCTGACATGGTATTGCTGACGGCGAATCCGCTCGAGGACATCAACAACACGCGGAAGATCAGCGCGGTTATCTTCCAGGGAAAGATGTATGATCGCGCGGCGCTGAATCGAATGCTCGGTTCGGTGGCGTCAACCGCGGGCGCAAATTCGAAGTGATAGGCATCCTCGAGATGCGGGTAGGATCGGAGGATATTATCCGGGAGGGATAACAGGTTGGGAAGAGTGACTTGTCCCCGCCTGTTTGCCAGCCCTCACAATCAGCGGGCACAAGTGCCTCTTCCCAACCTGTACCCCTTCGGATAGGTCTTATGACCACTAGAAGCAAGCAACGCCTCCAATTCCAACCACTAACGCCGGAGCGTTGGAACGATCTTGAGACCCTATTCGGCGCGCGCGGCGCGTGCGGGGGATGCTGGTGCATGTTGTGGCGATTGAAGCGCTCGGAGTTTGAAAAACAGAAGGGCGATAAGAACAAAGCTGCGTTTAAGGAAGTTGTCGGTTCCGGCGAAGTGCCGGGGATTCTCGCATACGCAAACGGCAGCCCGATCGGTTGGTGCGCGGTCGCACCTCGCGAGAGGTATCCGGCTCTCGACCGCTCGCGAATATTGAAGCGGATCGATGACAAACCTGTTTGGTCGATCGTCTGTTTGTTCATCGCAAAAGATTACAGGCGCAAGGGAGTATCGGTGGAACTGTTGAAAGCCGCGGCCGAACACGTACGCAAACGCGGAGGCAAGATCATCGAAGGTTATCCGGTCGAGCCGCGCAAGGATGAGATGCCTGATGTTTTCGCGTGGACGGGCGTCGCTTCGGCGTTTTTCAAAGCGGGCTTCGTCGAATGCGAAAGGCGGTCTGAAACTCGTCCGATAATGCGGCTCAAAGTCCGACAAGCTTCAGCTTGTCGTTGATTATCGGAGTAGTGGCTTCGACCACGGCGACAAACTAAAGTTTGAAAGTCCGACAAGCTTCAGCTCGTCGTTGATTATCGGAGTAGTGGCTTCGACCACGGCGACAAACTAAAGTTTGTCGGACTTAGTAGACCATTCCGAGGAGGACAGAATGAGGCAAAGCAGATTCACAGCAACCCCGCTGATTACATGCGCGGTGCTTGCCGTCGGGCTATGCGCAACCTCGGCGGCGACGGCTCACGTTTTGACTAGCCGCCAGACTGCGCCCGCGGCAACCGCATCGGACGTCGCATCGATGGATTCAATCGTTACCGCTCTCTACGACGTCATCTCGGGTCCGGCCAGCAAGAAGCGGGACTGGGACCGAATGCGCTCGCTGTTTGTCCCGGGCGCCAGATTGATTCCAACCGGCAAGCGACAGAGCGGCGAGATCGGCAGCCGAGTGTTGACCGTGGATGACTACATCACGGCAAACAGCAAATTCCTCGAAGAGAATGGATTCTTCGAAAAGGAAATCGCACGCCGCACTGAAACTTTCGGCAACATTGCCCACGTTTTTAGCACTTACGAATCGCGTCACAAGGCGGAAGACGCAAAGCCGTTCGCGCGCGGGATAAACAGCATCCAGCTGATGAACGACGGCCGGCGATGGTGGATAGTCACGGTATTCTGGCAGGCAGAAGGCCCTGATAATCCGCTTCCTCAGAAGTATTTGAAGAAGTGAGCGAGAGAGAACAAGTATTAATGAGACGGTCACCCCTCGCAGTATTGATCCTGGTAGTTCTGATCGGCGGCTACGCCGGCGCGCAGGAGACTCAAGCACCCGCGGTTGCCAATCCCGCTCTTCGAAAGGAACTACTGAGCCGGCTCGAGGAGGATCAGGCGATTCGGAATGAGATGATTGCGAAGGGCGGATTCCAACCGGGGAACCCGCTGTTTAATCGGATGATTGCATTGGACGCCCAAAATACGGCGTGGATGAAAACCGTCGTGGTGAAACATGGATGGCCTGGTCCGGAGCTGGTGGGCAAGGACGGAACCGAAGCCGCATTCCTGCTCGTTCAGCACGCCGAGCACAGCTTTCAAAAGGAAATGCTGCCGCTGGTGCGCGACGCCTACCGGGCCAATAAGCTGAGCGGCCAGGACTACGCACTATTGCTCGATCGAGTGCTTGTGAGAGACGGCAAGCCGCAGATCTACGGAACGCAGGCCAAAAGCCTCGACAAGTGGAAGGGCAACGAGCCGGTGTTCGACCCTATTGAAGACGAGGCGAACGTTGACCGGCGACGCGCCGAAGTTGGTCTTCCGCCAATGGCCGCCTACGTTAAGGCTCTGAAAGAGATGTACTTTCCAAAGGACAAACAAAAGTAGCATGTAGTCCCGCCTTCAGGCGGAAGTAGGTTTCGTAGTACCGCCTTCTAAAGGCGGAATGTTTCGTAGTCAGCTTTATTGTACTTCCGCCTAAAGGCGGGACACGTGCTCTTCTAACAGGAGGATTGCTTTTATGCTTAAGCGAATGCTGTACATTGTCGCCATCGCGGCGATTCTGATCATCTCGGTCTCGGCCGCGGCGCAGACCAAGCTTCTACGCTTTCCTGACATTCACGGCGACAAAGTCGTCTTCACCTATGAAGGCGATCTGTGGACCGCTTCGGCTTCCGGAGGGACCGCTACACGTTTGACCGCTCATCCCGGAGTTGAGGTGTTTGCAAAGTTCTCGCCCGATGGAAGGTGGATTGCGTTCACCGGGCAGTACGACGGCGACGAACAGGTCTACGTCGTATCCGCGACCGGCGGCGAGCCGAAGCAATTGACGTATTATCCGGCTCGCGGGCCGCTCACGCCGCGATGGGGCTATGACAATCAGGTTTACGGCTGGACCACCGACGGAAAGTCGATCGTCTTCAAGTCGCTGCGAGACTCGTGGACTCTTCCAGTCGCGCGATTGTACACCGTACCGGCGACGGGCGGGCCGGCGACGCCGCTCCCGATGCCCGAGGCCGGTTCGGGCGCGTTTTCACCCGACGGCTCGAAGATGGTCTACTCGCCTCAATCGCGCGACTTCAGAACCGAAAAGCGCTATGGCGGCGGACAAGCGAACCAGCTTTACATCTTCGATCTGAAGACGCTCGACGCCAAAAAAATCAGCGACAACCCGCGACCCAGCCGCGACCCGATGTGGATCGGCAACACGATCTACTTCAACTCGGATCGGGACGGGCACTTCAACCTCTATGCGTACGACGTCGGGAGCGGGCGGACAACCCAATCGACGACTCACAAGCCGTGGGATGTCCGATGGCCGAGCGCCGCAAACGACGGACGCATCGTCTACGAGCTTGACGGCGAGCTTCACGTCTTCGACACAAAGGCGAGAAAGGACGCGGCGATTTCGATCAACGTGCCGGATGACGGGCTCGCGCGAAGGCCGAGCCGCATTAATGTGGCTCAGTTCATGGAAGACGCCTCGCTGAGCCCGAAAGGCGAACGCGTTCTCTTCTGCGCGCGCGGGGATATCTTCAGCGCGCCCGTCGAGAAGGGCCCGACTCGCAATCTCACCCACTCATCGAATGCGCACGACAAGTGGCCTCGCTGGTCCCCTGACGGCTCGCGCATCGCGTTTATCTCGGACATGAGCGGCGAGGACGAAGTCTGGGCGATCGCGCAAGACGGGTCGAGCGCCCCGGAACAATTGACCACCGGAGGAAAGGCCTTCCGCTACGCGCCCGAGTGGGCCCCCGACGGAAAGCGAATCGCCTTCGGCGACAAAGACGGCAAGATATTCATATTGACTCTGGCGGACAAGAAGATCACCGAGATAATCGATTCGCCTCGCGGACAGATCCGCGACTACGCCTGGTCTCCGCGCGGCAATCACCTGGCGTTCAGCGCAGCGGTCAACGATACCGGTTTCCGCTCGATCTATATTTGGAGCGCCGGCGACGGCCAGCTTCGTCAGGTCACCGACTCGTCGTTCAACGCGAATGGTCCCGCGTGGGACCCGCAGGGCAACTATCTTTACTATCTGAGTGACCGCGAATTCGCGCCGCAGATTTCTTCGATCGAGTTCAACTACGCGCTCAACCGCTCGACTGGAATCTTCGCGCTTGCGCTTCGCAAGGATGTGAAGAGCCCCTTCCCTCCGGAGAGCGATGAAGTGACCATCACGAAAGAGGAAGGCGAAAAGCCCAAAGAGCCTGAAAAAAAGGACGCCGCGCCCGCTCCAAAGCCAGCGGCTGATCTGGTGATCGATTTCGACGGGCTCGGTTCTCGGGTGGCGCGCGTTCCAGTCGAGGCCAATAACTACAGCGGGCTCTCGGTGAAAACCGGGCATCTGCTGTACTCGGTGGGTTCGTCCTTCTACTACGGAAGGCAAGGCGAGAAGCCGCCTTCGCTTCGCATCTACGCGATCAAAGAGCGAAAAGAGACCACGCTTGTAGAAGACATGCGCGGCTGGGTGCTTTCAGACGACGGCTCGAAGGTGCTGGTCGCTGGACCCGGTGGAAGCTGGGGAATGTACGACGCGACTCCGCAAGGCGAACGTTCCCGAAAGCCGGTCTCAACCGCCGGGCTCGCGGTCGATCGCGTGCCCGCCGAAGAATGGGAGCAGATATTCAACGAAGTGTGGCGGCGTTATCGCGATTTCTTCTACGTTCCAAACATGCACGGCTACGATTGGGAAGCGCTCCGCCAGCAATACAAGCCGCTTCTCAAATACGTCGCGCATCGTTCGGACCTGAACTACGTCATCGGCGAGATGATCTCGGAACTGACCGTACAGCACGCTTACGTCGAGGGTGGAGACTTCCAGCTTCCGCCGCGCCCGCGGGTCGCGCTGCCGGGCGCCAGGTTCGAGCTCGATCAAAAGGCGGGCCGTTACAAGGTCGCGAAGATTTTCGCCGGACAGAACGAGGAGGACATCTATCGTTCACCTCTTACCGAGATCGGCGTCAACGTTTCCGTTGGCGACTACATTCTGGCGATCAACGGTGAGGAGCTGAAGGCTGACGACGATCCTTATCGTTTGCTCAGAAACAAGGCCGACAGCCAGGTCCAGCTGACCATCAACAAAGAGCCGACGATGAGCGGCGCGCGTACCGTTTCATACCGGCCGATCACCAACGAGAGCGATCTGATTTACCTCGACTGGGTGACCGCGAATCGCAAGAGGGTGTCCGACATGACCGGCGGACGCGTCGGGTACATTCACATCCCAGACATGGGAGCCGCGGGCATTCGCGAGTTCATCAAGTGGTATTACAGTCAGATCGGCAAGGAAGGGTTGGTGGTTGACGTTCGCGCAAACGGCGGCGGCAACGTATCGCAGATGTTGATCGAGCGTTTGCGTCGAAAGGTGCTCGCGCTCAATTACTCGCGCACCTTCGACTCGGCCACCACGTATCCAGGCGGCGTGTTTCTCGGACCGATGGCCGCTCTCCTGAACGAGAACTCCGCTTCGGACGGCGACATTTTCCCGGCGATGTTTCGCGAGGCGGGACTCGGTCCCTTGATCGGCAAGCGTTCGTGGGGCGGCGTGATCGGCATCGGCAATCGCGGCACGCTGATCGACGGGGGCACCATATTCGTGCCCGAGTCGGCGTTCGCGAGCGCCAAAGGTGAGTGGATCATCGAAGGCCACGGCGTCGATCCCGACATCGAGGTCGAGAACGATCCCAAGTCACTGATCGAGGGCAAGGACCCGCAACTCGACCGCGCGGTGGCCGAGATAATGAAGAAGCTCAAGGACAAGTCCGTAAAGCTTCCGCCTCGTCCGCCTGCGCCGATAAAGACGCCGGACGCTCGCCCAGACGTGACGCAAGATGGATCAAGGGGCGGCTCGCGAACGGACGCGAAAGCAAAGTCGAAGAACTAAAGCACGGGGATCACGGGGACCGCGGGGCAAGTATTTAGCGCGTCCCCGTAATCCCCGTCATTCTCCTTCTGAGGTATGAGTGGCTGGTCAACCAACGCGGCGAGTTCGGGGAAAGCGGGGCAAACCTTCCCCGTGATCCCTGTGCTCCGCGTGGTTCTCTAGTTCGTGCATCAGCGACGAGTGGCAATAGTGAATTCAACGGCAATTCATATGGAGAGGGTGGGCAGATCGCAGTGCTTCGGATCGACCGGCCGCCTGCCAACGCAATCGATCTCGTTGAGCGGCAATCCCAACGGGCTTGCATCTCACAGCCCAAGGTTGCCGTACTCGGCTACCTTGGGAGTTCAACCGCGGCGGGTCCCAACCCCAGCGGGGTTGTGCCTCTGATGACTTTGAAGTTCGAGCGGACGAGGGTCGCAACCCTTTCAGGGTTGCAATCTTCGATCGAACGTAGACGTCGCGCCTGTCTACCCAGGGTAGCCGAGTACGGCAACCCTGGGCTGAGAGATGGAACCCCCAAGGGGTTCCTATGGCATACCTAGTTTTTGATTTGAATTATGACTAACTCCATTCAGCTCGAAACCATCGATAACATCGCGGTCTTGCGGATCGACCGGCCGCCTGCCAACGCAATCGACCTCGACACCGCCCGCGAATTCGCAAACACGCTTTCGACATGCGGAGAGCGACAAGACATCGGAGCGATGATAGTCACCGGCGCCGGCAATTGTTTCTCGGCGGGGCTCGATCTGAAAGTCGTCCCCTCCTACGATCGCGACCAGCAGCAGGCGATGGTCATGCAAGTGAACCGGGTGTTCGGGACGCTCTACGGTTTAGGAATCCCGACGATTGCGGCGGTGAACGGGCACGCGATTGCGGGAGGCCTCGTTCTTTTGCTGGCGTGCGATTATCGGGTTGCAGCCGAAGGCGACTACAAGGTCGGGCTCGCCGAGGTCCGCGTCGGTGTTCCCTTTCCGACTGCGGCGATGACGGTAGTGCGCTCAGAGCTGTCGAGGCCGGTCGCGCGAATGATGACTTTGACGGGGCGCAATTCGACGCCGAAGGAAGCGCTCGCGCAGGGTATCTTCGACGAGCTTCAACCGCCGGATCAACTGTGGTCGCGCGTGGTGGACGTAGCCCGAGAGCTGGCGGCCCTTCCGCGCATCGGATATGCGCGGATCAAACGCCAACTGCGATCGAGCGCGTTGTCTCGAATCGACGATGCGATTCGAAATAGCAAGGAGCCAATGCTCGAATCGTGGCTGAGCGATGAGACAAGCGTAGCTTCTGCTGAGGCATTGAACCGGCGCGAGTGAGGCGTCCGGCTCCCGTTTCTATCTTTGAATAAGCACCCAGGCTAGGCGGAGTCGTGGGCGAGTCAACTGGCTCGCATAAAGGAGAGCGACATGGAATCCCTGCTGCACGACCTTCGATACAGTACCCGCCTGCTCATCAAGAAACCCGCGTTTACCGCGCTGGCAGTCGTCACATTGGCTCTCGGCATCGGCGCGAACACCGCGATTTTCAGCGTGGTGAATTCCGTCTTGCTTCGTCCGCTTCCGTATCCGCAACCCGAGCGGCTGGTAACGATGCGCTCCAACCAATCGGTCCCGGATCTCGATGACATCAAGGCCCAAAGCCAGTCGTTTGAGTATTTCGGTGGCTCGGTGATGCAGGCTCTGGATTACACCGGCGAAGCCGAGCCTTTGCAGGTCCAGGCCTCGCTCTCAACCGCGGACCTGTTCAAAGCGCTCGGCGCGCGCGCCGCCGTCGGGCGCCTGATTTCAGACGAAGAAGATCGCTACGGCGGCGAGCCGGTAGTCGTATTGAGCCACGGTTTCTGGCAGAGACACTTCGGCGGCGAGGCGAACGTCATCGGAAAGGCGATTCAGTTGAGCGGCAACAGCTACACGGTGATCGGCGTGATGCCGGCCGAGTTCGTGATGCCCACTGAAGTCCCCGATCTTTGGGCCTCGGTGCGAGTCGTCAACCCGCTCGCTGCTCGCTTCCGAGGCGTGCACTTCCTGCGAAACTACTTGCGGCTGAAACCCGGAGTCACAATCGACCAGGCGCGGGCGGAAATGGAGAGAATTGACGCGTGGCTCTCCGAGCAATACCCGGAAGAAAACAAGAACCGGCGCACCGTGCTTTTGTCATTGCACGATCGGGTTGTCACCAACTCGCGTTCTGCTTTGCTGATTCTGTTCGGCGCAGTCGGTTTGGTGTTGTTGATCGCGTGCGCGAATTTCGCGAACCTTTTGCTTGCGCGCGCAGCGGCGCGCCGGCAAGAGCTTGTGATACGCGCGGCGCTGGGCGCGGGAAGAGCACGACTCGTCCGACAGATGCTGACCGAAAGCACTCTGCTTTCGGTCTTCGGCGGAGCCGGCGGGCTGGTGCTCGCGATGTGGGGCGTAGATCTGCTGATCGCGCTCAAGCCTGCGAATCTCCCTCGTCTATCGTCGATAGGTATCGATGTCTGGGTGCTGGCTTTCACGCTCGGCGTGTCCGTCCTCACCGGCGTTGTGTTTGGACTGGTGCCCGCCTTGAACGCTTCGCGCCTGGAGGCTGGCGAAGCTCTGAAAGAGTCTTCACGAACTTCGACCGGCGGCGTTGGGAGGCTGCGCGCGCGGAGCCTGCTTGTTGTGACCGAGATCGCGCTGGCGCTGGTTCTGCTGATTGGCGCGGGACTATTGATCAAGAGCCTCTGGCGGCTGCGGACGATCGACCCGGGCTTCAATCCTGAGGGCTTGCTCACCATGCGAGTCGAGCTTCCGGAAGCGCGTTACCGGGAGATTCCAAAACAAACTCAATTTCGCGAGCGCGTTCTGGAGTCGATCAACTCGATTCCCGGGACTCAGGCTGCGATGATCAGCGAGCTGCCAATGAGCGGCGAAAACTTGATGCACAACTTCATCATCGACGGGCGAGCACCGTTGGCGCCGGGAACCGAGCCCGAGCTCGAGACCCGCACGGTCGCGGGCGACTACTTCCGAATGATGGGGATTCCGCTCATCGCCGGCCGCGACTTCACCGCGCAGGACAAGGCTGACTCGCCGATCGTCGGACTGGTCAACGAGAGCTTCGTCCGGGAATACTTTCCGAATGAGAATGCGATCGGCGGGCGAATCGCCTGGGCCAGAGCAACGCCACTTCAGTGGATGACGATCGTAGGGATCGTCGGCGATGTAAAACATTATGGTCTGAATCTGCCCGAGCTGCCCGCGTTCTACACCTCCTACATGCAGTTGAATCAGCCGTGGAAGCGATGGATGTACCTTACGGTCCGGGGCGAACAGAATTCCGCGGGGGTGATCGGGCAAGTGAAGAGTCAGATCTGGAAGGAAGACAAGGCGATTCCGGTGACCAGGCTCAGGATGATGCCGGAAGTTATGGCCGCTTCACTTTCAGCCCAGCGATTCAATATGACGTTGATGGGGATCTTTGCGGGAGTAGCGCTGATGTTGGCGGCGGTCGGCATTTACGGGGTCGTATCTTACTCGGTCACTCAACGCACGCACGAGATAGGCATCCGCATGGCGCTGGGCGCCGAGACCGGCGATGTGCTGAGGATCGTTTTGAAGCAGGG
>DATIFP010000078.1:0-11266 GCA_035455165.1 Blastocatellia bacterium | reverse complement strand
CTACCGTGTCAAGGTAGTGCTCTACCCCTGAGCTACGCGCCTACAAATTCAACGCCTGAACTTAGCAGAGCCGCACAACAAGCGTCAACTTGAGCCCGCTTTGTTCGCCATGCTATAGTCACCGCGATTCGTACCCGAGCGACGCGAAAGATGCTTTCCAGAATCAAGACTCACGTAATGGACGCGACCGGAATAAACCGAGCTCTGTCACGGCTCGCTTCGCAGATAGTGGAGCGTAACACCGGCACGTCGGATCTGCTGCTGGTCGGGATTCGCCGGCGAGGAGTTCCTCTTGCGGAGAGGATTGCCGACAAAATCGAACAGCTCGAAGGCACTCGCCCGCCGACTGGCCAGCTCGACATCACTCTCTACCGCGACGATCTCTCCACTGTTGGGCCGCGCCCGGTGGTCAACAAAACCGAAATACCCGTGGACGTAACCGACAGCACTATCGTCCTGGTGGATGACGTGCTGTACACGGGGCGAACCGTGCGAGCGGCGTTGGACGAGCTCGTTGACTTCGGAAGGCCGCGACGAGTTGAGCTTGCGGTGCTGATCGATCGAGGCCATCGCGAATTGCCGATTCAAGCCGACTACGTCGGCAAACACCTGCAGACGACCGACGCCGAGATCGTCAAGGTGATGCTGAAGGAGTATGACGAAGACGAGCAGGTCATTGTAGTCGAGAACGAATAGACCGTGATGCCTGATGCGTGATTCGTGATTCTATGTCACGCATCGCGCTTCACTCATCACCCCGATGACGTTTAAGCGAAAAGATCTTCTGGGAATCCGAGAGCTGGAAGTCGAGGAGATTAACGCGATCCTCGATTCAGCCGACTCTTTCAAGGAAATCTCGACTCGCGCAATCAAGAAAGTCCCAACCCTCCGCGGGAAGACGGTCATCAATTTCTTCTTCGAGCCTTCGACTCGGACGCGCACATCGTTCGAGATTGCCGCAAAGCGTTTGTCAGCGGATACCATCAACATCTCGGCGTCCAATTCATCTGTTACCAAAGGCGAGACCTTGATCGACACCGCGAGAAATCTCGAGGCGATGGCCCCGAATGCGATAGTCATCCGACATCCCTCGCCCGGGGCCCCTCATCAGCTAGCGAAGTTGATCGATGCTTCGATCATCAATGCAGGCGACGGCGCACACGAGCATCCGACTCAGGCCCTGCTGGACGCCTTCACGATCCGCGAACAGAAGGGTCGAATCGCAGGCCTTCAAGTCGCGATCATCGGCGACATCATGCATAGCAGGGTCGCTCGCTCGAATGCACATTTACTCACCAAGCTCGGCGCTCATGTGCGAGTCTCGGGGCCGCGGACGCTGATTCCACCGTTTTACGACCGCCTGATCGAAGAGTCCGAGGGCTCCCTAACGGTGTGCGACCGGATCGAAGACGCCATAGCAAGCTCAGACGTTGTGATGATGCTGCGCATTCAGCGCGAACGAATGAGCGAGGCTTACTTCCCCTCTCTTAAGGAATACTCCGTGCAGTACGGGCTCACACTTCGACGACTCGAGCTTGCAGCGCCCGATTGCATCGTTATGCATCCGGGACCGGTGAATCGCGGGATTGAGATCAGCTCGGAAGTCGCCGACGGCACACGTTCGTTGATATTGGATCAGGTGACAAACGGCGTTGCGGTACGAATGGCGATTCTCTTCTTGATGGTCGGGACGGAGGGCGAGTGAAGCTGTTGATCAAAGGCGGACGAATCCTCGATCCATCCCAGCAGATGGACCGTACCGCGGACCTCTTGGCCGAAGACGGCATGGTTAGCTCGATTGAGGACTCGATCAGCATCGACGACGCGGAAATCTTCGACGCCCGGGGCTTGATCGTCGCGCCAGGGTTCATCGACCTTCACGTCCATTTGCGCGAGCCTGGCGACGAATACAAAGAGACCATCGCGTCCGGCGCGGCGGCAGCGGCGGCTGGTGGTTTTACTTCCGTTTGCGCGATGCCCAACACAAAGCCGGTGAATGACAACGCCTCGGTCACGCGGTTCATCATCGACAAGGCTCGCGAGGCTGGGCTTGCACGCGTCTACCCAATCGGCGCGATCACACGCGAGTCAAAAGGCGAGGAGCTCGCCGAGATGGCTGAGATGAAACAGGCCGGAGCCGTCGCGGTGTCCGACGACGGGCGACCGGTGATGAATAATCAGGTGATGCGCCATGCGATGGAGTATGCTCGAGACCACCGCCTCGTGGTGGTCGATCACTGCCAGGATCTGAATCTGTCTGCGGGCGGGGTAATGAATGAGGGACGCTATTCCACGCTGCTGGGACTCAAAGGGATGAGCGGCGCGGCCGAAGAGAGTCACGTAGCCCGCGACATAATGCTGGCCGAGCTCACAGGCGCGCGAGTGCACATAGCTCACGTTTCGACCGCAGGTTCGATTGAGCTGGTGCGGCGGGCGAAGGCGAAGCGGATGGCGGTCACTTGCGAAGTCACACCCCATCACCTTGCATTGACGGACATGGCGGTGGTCGGCTTCGATACAAACACGAAGATGAGTCCTCCGCTCAGGTCCGAAGACGATCGCTCGGCGCTCATCGAAGCGGTGCGCGACGGGACTATCGACGCGATAGCAACGGATCATGCGCCGCATCATTCGGACGAAAAGATGCTGGACTACGACCACGCGCCTTCGGGAGTGGTTGGGCTCGAGACCGCGCTGGGCGTCGCGGTGACCATGCTGCATCAAGCGGCTGGAATAGCGCTCGCGCGCATCGTGGAGATGCTGACGGTCGGCCCTGCCCGAGCATTCTCGCTTCACGGCGGGACACTAACGGTCGGTTCGCCCGCCGATATAACGGTCTTCGATCCCGAGCGCGAATGGGCGGTTAATCCTCAACGCTTCAAGTCAAAGAGCCGCAACACGCCGTTCGCCGGGATGCGCCTCAATGGAACCGTAATCGCGACGTTCCTGTCAGGACGCAAAGTTTTTCACATCGAATAGGGCTCGAGATCTTGATCGACGGTTGGCAGACCTGTCTGCTGCGTGGGCCGAACAATGTCGGAACTGCCTTCCGGCAGGTTCAGAATCTAGCGGTCAACCCAACACGAAATAATCGAGGAGAGCCCGGCGAGATGTTATTGTTGCCGTCCGCGTTGATGTAGTACCGCTTGTCAAACAGGTTCTCAATGTTCGCCTGAAGACGCACTCTTTCGGTGAGCGAAAAATAAACAGCGGCATCCGCCCGCGTATAGCCGGGTAACGTAACGGTGTCATCGATCGCCGCAAACATATCTGAGCGACGAACGACCCCTACCCCAGCCGCCAACCTGGAGACGATCTGATAGTTGTTCCACAAGGAAAAGTTGTGATGCGGCACCTGCGCCACTTGCGCGCCAACGCCGGCTGCCGTCGTAGCGCTCGTAATGAATGCATCCTGATACGCATAACCCCCAGCGATTGTCCACGACCGCGTGATACCTCCGCTCACGCCGAACTCGTAGCCATTGCTGCGCTGACTGCCGGTTTGCAGAATCCTCGTCGGGTCTTTGGGGTCCGTCGCCCTCGTGTTCACGCGGTCCAGTCTGTATAGCGCAGCGGTGAGCGAGAGCGACCGATGGATATCCCACTTCACGCCGAATTCGTGGTTGTTGAACCTTTCCGGTTTGACCTGCTGCGTGACCGTCGTCAGCGAGGAGAATTGATCTCCTGAGCTCGGTAGGTAAGCAACGCTGTAGCTGCCGTAGATCGACAGTCGGTTTACGGGTTTGAAGACTATTCCGATGCGCGGAGACACGAGGTTGTCGATGCGATCCAGATCCTGGCCGTTCCGATCGTTGTGAAACTCCAGGTCGAAATGATCATAACGTAGACCGGCTACCACCTGGATATATCGGCATAGGTCGATCTGGTCCTGAGCATAGCCCGCCGAGATTCTCGCGGTGAGATAATTGTCCGCGTCCGTCGCGCTCTGGCGAAAAGTCACCGGCGTGTGAATGGTGGGGCTGGCGTATGGCACACGGATCGACGTGATTGTGTTGCTGAAGAAACCGGTATTGCGGAAGTTGTCAGTGAGCTGGCCGCCAACTTCGGCCCCAAACAGAAGGGTATGGCGGATTCGACGGGTTGAAAGGCTGTAGGTCAGGTCTGTCTGATTAAAAATGTTCAGGCGCTGGGTGGCGTTGTTGTAAGCAGAAAGGCTGACCTGGGTTTTGTCAGGCGTTACCGCGCCGGGCACATAGTTCTGGTAACTTCGGTCATATGCGCCAAGCAACGTTCGGTTTCGGATGTTCAACCCGCCGGCCTGATGTTCTATGGCGACCCAGCCTAGATTCACCGAGACCCTCGCGTAGCTGTTGTCCGGATCGCCGAAGAAGGTCGAGACCTCGGTATCAGATGGACGCCCCTGAAATGAGGGGATACCGCGATCCGCGGTGCGGTAGTCGCGAAAATACTCGTAGCCAAACGTGATCCGGGTCTGGGTGCCCGGCGCGAAGGCCAACGTCGGATTGACTCCGTATCTCTCCAGATCGAAGAACCGCCGAAAGCTCTCGGAATTCTCGTAAACGCCGTTCGCGCGGAAGGCAACTTTACTATTCAAGGGCTGATCAAAGTCCATCTCGAGTCGTTTGTTGCCATATGAACCCCCCTGCAGTGCGATCTCGCGGTATCGTGTAAAGCCGGCTTCCTTGGTTACTCGATTTACAATGCCGCCTCCGCCGCCGCGACCAAAAATCATCGCGTTCGGTCCTCGAAGAACCTCTATGCGGTCTAGGTTATATAGATCGCGGTAGTACTGCACATCGTCACGAACACCGTTCAGGAAGAAATCAGCAGACGAGCTGACGCCTCGGATGACTATCTGGTCGCGATTGTTCTCGCCCTGATGAGCGGTAACGCCGGGTACGTAGCGCACAACGTCACCAAGGCTCGACAGCAGTTGATCCCTGATCTGCTCCTGCGTCACGACGGTAATGGATTGTGGCACGTCGCGGAGAGGTGACAGCGTTTTCGTCGCGGTGCTAATCGTGGAGGTTCGATAATCCGTTCCGACGACCGTAACCGTGTCGCGTTGCCCGGCAACCTGCAGAATAACCGAATAATACTCGGTACGGCTCTTGATGATATCCAGCGTCCCGGAAGCCTCCTCAAACCCGTCAGCGATCACAGTGATGGCATAGCGGCCAGGCTCAAGCAGCAGCGAGAATTCACCCGCCTGATCCGACGTCGTCGACCCGCCGGACACGCGACCGTCGAGCACGGCGCCGATTCGCGCGCCGGCGATAGGTGCGCCCGCAGGATCAAGCACCTTTCCCCTCAAACACCCCGCATAAGACTGCGCCTGTACCTGGAAACAAAAGAGTGCGGCCAGCAAAAGAGCAGCCACCCCGACGATACCGTTCGACAATCTAATGAGCATGCTCTCGTTCCCTTTCACTACGATTTTGAAAGTCATTTTCAATTTAGGCAAGTTTATGATTTCTCGAACGGGCTGTCAAGAATTTTCCTCGGCAAGATCTGGAGCCTGGTGTGATTAAAGTGAGACTTCTGAGAAGCGCGGGCTCTTGAAATCAGCCACTTATTCGCGGGGCCGAGGCTGTTTCCGCTCTGAGGTAAGAGGTCTCGCGTCGCGAGATCACTTTGCGACTTCCCTGGCGACGCGATCGGCTTCCTTGACGCAATCGCCGGTAGAGACTCCGTGCAGGTAGTTCCCGATGATACTCAGTCCTTGTGATTCACCAATCAGCTCCTCAATTCGCCTCACGCGTGCAAAGTGGCCGAGTTCGTATTGTGGAATCGATCGTTCATATCGCGTGATTGCGACTACTTGAGGATTCTTCGAAATGCCCAGCACTTTTTGCAATTCCGAGTGTGCCATCTCGACCAACTCAGAATCGGCCGCTCGAGCCGCATTCGGATTCAACGCGCCGCCGATGAACGCAGTGATCAAGGTTTTGCCTTGGGGAGCGCGATCGGGAAACAGACTCGAGTTCCACACACAACCGAGAATCTTCAACCCCGGGCTTGGTGGTGCGAGAAACCCGAAACCGTCGAGCTTAGTCCTGACACTCGATTGGTCGTAGGCCAAACTGACCACCGCAAGCGGTGGGTACTGAATTTCGTCGAGCAAACTGCTCAACTCGGGCGACAATGGGGCGACGAGCGAGGATGCGGCCTTCGCAGGTGTCGCAATGATGATGCGGCTGGCCGTCAGTGACTGGCGATTGTCTCCGGTGCGAAACGCGACCTCAAAAGAAGACCCGGGCTTTTGATCGAGCCGCAGTTGCTCGCATCCAGTCAACAGGTCCTCGCCGATTCTGGAAGCAAGGATCGCGGGCAGGAACCCCATTCCGCTTCGAAACGAACAGAGTCGCCGGCGTGTAGGCGCAGCTTTGTCCAGCACCGCGCTCGCCGCTTTCTTCGCCCGGCGGGCCTCGCGAGCCTTGGCGAACGTGCCACGAAACAGGCCCCCGTAGCCGGTTTCAAGGCTTGCCAGTCGAGGAAACGCAGCCTGAACGCTGAGCTGCTCCGCGTCTCCCGCATAGATCCCCGAAACAAAAGGCGCAACCAGACGTTCCGCTGCTTCGTTGCCAATACGGCGCCGCGCGAATGCCGCGACGCTTTCTTCGGAGTCAGAGCGGCGCACAGGTACGAACGGCTCTTTGAAGATTCGGAGTTTGCCGCCCAGGCTCAAAAGCTTGCTGCTAATGAAAGCGGCGGGTCCGGAAGGGACTGCGTGCAGGCTTCCGTTGAAGTAGACGTAGGCTGGAGCCTTTGGGTCGCCTTCGACCAGTTGGTCCGCGATCGCGAGCTCTTCGACTAGAGCCAACAGCTCTTCCGTACCTTGCGAGCTGTTCGGCCCGCGCTCGATCAAGTATCCGTCGATTCGTTCGCTCTGGATGACCCCGCCGACGCGATGCGATTTTTCGAGCAAGGCGACATCAACACCCAGCGTCTTCAGGCGATAAGCACAAACAAGCCCCGATATGCCTGCGCCAATGACGATCACTTCTCTACGGTGCTGTGGCATATCTAGCCTCGTTACCACCCTATCGAACAGATTCGAAGGATTTAGCCGGAGCGCTTCATCCCTGGTCTGTGACAGCCCTCTGGACAAGGCCGGCGAGCGCGTCGACAAAATCAGGCCGGCAATTGAGCGCGGGGACTCGCCGATAGTGTGCAATACCAACTTCTTCGGCAACGTTGCGGTAAAGAATGTCCAGCTCGTACAACGTCTCGATGTGTTCGGACACGAAGCTAACCGGGACGAGAAGCACTTGCGAAACCCCCTCGCGGGCGAGATTTCGAATCGTCTCATCGGTCGACGGTCGCAGCCACTTAACCGGGCCAACTTTGCTTTGAAATGAAAGCGAATGAGGCTGGTCCGTTCCCAGGCGCTCCATAACGCTCCTTACCGTCACTTGCGTCTGATCAAGGTAAGGATCGCCTTCCTCGATGTAGCGCACAGGTACGCTGTGCGCGCTGAAAACGATGTGAATACGCGATGGATCCTCATCAGGGAAGACCTCGAGCTCTTCGCGTATCGAGTTTGCGAGCGAGTCGATGTAGTTGGAGTCATCGTGCCACTTCTCAATCACCGACAAACGAGCCGCCGCCTCCCCACTTTCTTCCGTCAGGGTGTTCATTCGGTTGAGGCTTGAGCCGGTGGTCGAAATCGAGAACTGAGGATAAAGCGGCAGCACTATCAGGTGCGCTATTTTGTCCCGCCGGATCTGGTCGATGGCGTCCTCGAGGAAGGGATGCCAGTAACGCATCCCGACGTACGCACGAGCCTCGATGCCTCGGCGCGCCAGTTCTTGCTCAAGAGCGCGCGCCTGTTCGTCGGTTATCCTTCGGAGAGGCGACCCGCCGCCAATCTTTTCGTAGTAGCTTCGAGAGAGTCTGTAGCGCTGAGTCGAGATCAACCATGCGAGCGGTTTCTGAAGGACCCGCCACGGCAGACGAATGATGTCGGGATCCGAAAACAGGTTGAAGAGAAACGGGCGCACCTCTTCCAGCGTCTCGGGCCCGCCGAGGTTGAAGAGCAAGACGCCAATTCGATCCTGATCTGGAAGCGTTTCGCTCATTCGATCAGCTCGGCCACTCGTTTTGCTGCATCCACAAACGCCCGCGCGTTCTCCACCGGAGTCATTGGAAGTATTCCGTGTCCGAGGTTGAGTATGTGACGATCGCCGCCACCTGCTTCGATCAACTCGCGCGCCTTCTGCCTGATGATTTCCGGCGTGGAGAGCAACACGCAAGGATCGAGGTTACCCTGAAGGGACAATCGATTGCCGATTCGCGCGCGCGCCTCCGGCAGGTTCACCCGCCAGTCGATACTCAGCACGTCGGCGCCGCTCGTCGCCATCTTCTCAAGAAAGTTGCCGCAGCCGTTGATGAACAGAATCGCAGGCGCGCGGTTGCGATATATCGAAGAGAATATTTTCTGTTCGTAGGGCAAGGCGAACTGCTCGTAGTCCGCCGGCGAAAGCTCTCCGGCCCACGAATCGAAGAGCTGGACCACCTGCGCTCCCGCTTCGATCTGTGCGTTCAGGTACAGGATGACTGTGTCGGCGATTTTGTCGAGCAAAGCATGAAAGGTGACCGGGTCGGCGTACATCATGCGCTTCACTTGCGCGTAATTCCTCGAGCCTCCGCCTTCGATCATGTAAGCAGCCAAGGTCCATGGCGCGCCTGCGAACCCTATCAGAGGCACTGCGCCATCCAACTCCTTCCGCAGCGTCCGGATGATTTCCATAACAAAGCCGGTCTTTTGGACCGGGTCCGGAACGGCGAGCCTATCAACCTGCTGGCGCGAGCGGATTGGATCTGGAAGCTCAGGCCCTTTTTGTTCGGTGAGTCGTACTTCCTGGCCCATCGCTTCGACGGGAATCAGGATGTCGCTGAACATGATAACGGCGTCAACACCAATGATCCGATAAGGCTGAAGGGATACTTCGACGGCAAGATCCGGCGTCTTACAAAGAGTTAAAAAGTCCGTTTCAGCGCGCACCGCTCGATACTCCGGCAGGTACCGACCCGCCTGGCGCATCATCCATACTGGAGTCCTTCCGAGCGGCTCGCCTCGGGCCGCGCGGATTATCAGATCGTTCTTCATCGAGTATCCTGCATAAACGAAGATAACTGCCGCAGACGCGATCCATCAAGCTAGCCTAAAATAGCCTGTGGCCTGCTCGCATTAAGATGCGATCATCTTCGGCTGACGAACGGGTTGCCTCGCTCGTAGAAGCGCCAGTCAAGGTCAGTCGCTTTCGAGATCCCGATCCGCCTGCTGGACTCGACACCCGGTGCCCCGCGTCGCGCTCTGACTTTGATCCGTCGCCCAATCTGTTCGCCGTTGAATCCGAGATCGATACCGAAGGCTTCACACAAGCGCCCTGGTCCGCTAGCGAGCTTCCTCACATCGGTTGTGCCTCGCCTGTCCCGCATTGACGCGATGCCGCGAATCGGTTCAACCGCTCGAATGAGCACCGCACCCGGGCCTTCGCGATCAGCCGTGAAATTCAAGCAGTAGTACATTCCGTAGATGAAGTAGACATAAACATGTCCGAAGGTGCGTCGCATATGGGCCGCCTGGTTCGGTCGGGTTACCGAATGCGACGCAGCGTCGGTCGTATAGGCTTCGGTCTCAACGATGCGGCCTTCGCACGGTCCGACAACCAGGACGGTACCGATGAGGTCACGCGCAACTTCAAGTGTGTCGCGGGAAAAGAAGTCAGGAGTCAGATAGGGCATGGTTTAATCCCGCCGATGTTTTGCCAAACATCTGGGCCGAGGATTCTAACGAATAAGCTTGCGCGAATGCCAATTCGGACTTTTTTCTTTGGCCGTTACTGTTGACTGTGCTATAAATAGTCAGGCTCGACCAGAAGTGGTAATGGACAGTTTGCCCAAACATTTTATGTCACTCAGCGGAGACGATGATGCAGGCTCAGCGGCTAAATCTAATGCTGGACTCTGTTGGCCGTCTGGCTCGCCGCGGCGCAATGTCGAATGCCGCGAACCTGCTAACCAAGCTGCGACCCGTTGACATAGCACAAATCCTCGGGCAACTCCCACATCGTGACGGTGAAATAGTATTTGAGGCGCTGGTGCGTCACGATTTGAGCAAAGCGGCTGAGACGCTGTCGGAGATGGAGACCAGCCGGTCCGTCGCGTTGCTGACTACGCTTAATCGGGATGACGTTTTGCGTTTGCTCCAGGAGCTTCCGTCCGACGACGCCACCCTTCTGGTCTCCGAACTGCCCGAGGAATTGCGCGACGAATTTCTCGACGCGATGAAGCTCGAGCATTCGACCGTAGTAAACGAGTTGCTCGGATTCCCGGATGAAACAGCCGGCCGCATAATGACGCCGGACTACTTCGCGCTCGACGAGGACGTGACGGTAACCGAAGCCATTAGCGAGCTGCAGCGCCGCTCCGAAGAGTTCGAGATGGCCTTTTACCTTTACGTCGTGGACTCACGAAATCATCTGCTGGGGGTAGTCAGCTTGAGGCAGTTGCTGCTAACCCCGCCTTCGACGCCGTTGCGCAAGATCATGATCGGCGACGTGATCAAAGTAACGACAGACACCGATCAGGAAGAGGTCGCCCGCATCGTCGCCACATACAACCTCCTCGCAGTACCTGTCGTGGATGAAGAGAACAAGCTGGCCGGTATCATCACCGTCGACGACGTGCTCGACGTTATGCGGGAGGAGGCGACCGAAGACATCTACGCGCTCGCTGGAGTCGAGGCCGACGATCGCGCGCTGGGTTCGCCGCTGAATTCTGCGCGACGCCGTCTGCCGTGGCTCATGCTCTCGTTGGGCGCGGCGCTGATAGCGGTGGCAATCGTTCAGTACTACGTTGCGACAATCGAAAGCTCGATCTGGCTCGCAGTTTTGATCCCAGTCGTCGCGACAATGGGGAGCAATGCGGCGACGCAGACGATGACTGTTGTTGTAAGGGGAATCGGCCTTGGGGAAGTCGGCTGGGATACGGGCCGGCGAGTCGTTATCAAAGAAGCGCTGGTCGGTCTGATCAACGGCCTGATAGTCGGATTGACGGTGTGTGGGATCGTCGCGATCTGGTTCGGCGCAAAACTCGGCTCGATCCTGTTTGGGTTGAAGCTTGGCGGCATTCTTGGCGTGACGATGGTGTTGAGCCTGGTGGTGGCAGGAGCATTGGGAACGCTCGTTCCAATTCTGCTAAAACGCTTTAGAGTCGATCCCGCGCTGGCCTCGTCGATGTTCGTGGTCACCTTCACCGATGTGATTACTTTCTTATT
>DATIFP010000077.1:0-55471 GCA_035455165.1 Blastocatellia bacterium | reverse complement strand
CGACTGCCTCAGGGGTCTTCAGCCCGTTGCCGGTGATCGCGATAACCGTCAGATCGTCTTCTCTGATTCTGCCTTGCTCGACAAGCTTCTTCGTTACCGCGACCGTCACTCCGCCGGCCGTCTCCGCATAAATGCCTTCATTGTGTGCGAGCAACTCAATGCCGGCTGCGATCTGCGCATCGGCGACGTCTTCGGCCCACCCTCCTGTTTCCTCGATCAGTCCGGCGGCGTAATAGCCGTCCGCCGGATTTCCTATCGCAAGCGACTTTGCGATCGTTGCGGGCTTGACCGGTTGGATGTCGGTCGAACCTCGCTTGACTGCGGCTGCAATCGGATTGCAGCCCGTGGCTTGCGCGCCGTAAAGTCGCGTGCGAACTTCCTCTTTCAGCAACCCGAGTCGCCCGAGTTCCTTCAGACCCTTGTGTATCTTGGTGATTAGCGAGCCTCCGGCCATCGGAACGACAACCGCGGACGGCGCCCGCCAGCCAAGTTGCTCCGCTATTTCGTAGCCGAAGGTCTTTGAGCCTTCGCCGTAGAACGGGCGCAGATTCACATTCACCAAACCCCACGGGTAACGCTCCGCTACTTCGACGCACAGCCGATTCACGTCATCGTAATTGCCGCGCACGGCGATGACTCTTGCGCCGTAGATCGAGGTTGCGATGATCTTGGCAGGCTCGAGACTCTCGGGGATGAGAACGTACGCAGGCAATCCCGCAGCCGCGGCGTTTGCCGCGACCGAGTTCGCAAGGTTCCCAGTCGAAGCACAACCGACGGCTTCAAGTCCGAACTCGAGCGCCTTGTTGATCGCAACCGCGGTGACTCTGTCCTTGAAGGAGAGGGTCGGTGCATTGACGCTGTCGTTCTTGATGTACAGCTTGCGAATGCCGAGCGCGCGTCCGAGCCGTTCGGCGCGTACGAGGGGCGTCGCGCCGGTGGTTAACCCCACCACCGGCTCGCCGTCGATCGGCAAGAGTTCTCGGTAGCGCCACATGTTTTTGGCTCTCGAGGCAATCACTTCTCGGGACAACACGCGGCCAAGCGCCTCATAGTCATAGTCGGCCTCCAGCGGCGCAAAGCAATCTTCGCAACCCGCCAGTGGGCTCTTTGGGAATTCGCGTCCGCACTCGCGGCATTTCAGGCCATTCACATAGCTCATCGCAACCCTCCTTCCGGTGTCCAAAATATGAAAAGCCCCGCGCTAAGCTAGCGCGAGGCTTTTAGTTCACTCCGGCTGTTTAGCAGTTTTTTACGTGGAGCAAGTCACCCTTAAATCGCCACGCCATTGAATGTGAAAGAGCAAAGGCCCGCGCCAAACAGCGCAGGCCCTTCAATGTCCCTCGCGGTTTAGCACATGTTTTACGTGGAGCAAGTTGCTTAAATCACCACGTCCTACCAGAGATCCGCAGAATACAACACCCGTCTTTTGGGAGTCAAGGAAATTCGTCATGGATCTCACGGGACGACGATTCAAAAATTTGTGCTTGACGTCACCAGGGCTCAGAGTGTATACGTAGAACCCTGAAGCTGGATCACTGAAGGCTTATGGAAAGCACCACGCGGAATTCCTATTGCATCTGTTGCTGCGCGCCAGGGGCGCGCCCGCGTAGAGCCTTTAGTGGAGTCCATCGGTATGGAACCTGAGACATAAGCTCAACGTGAGAGCTTAATCTCACATCGAGTTTTCGCGAAAACCCACTATCGGCTCTGCCGGTGGTGGGTTTTTCGTTTTTTTGACGCAGCTTTGATCGGTGATGAATGAGCTGGCAAAAAAAACTGGCAGGGTCTTTTTGATCGGCGCGGGGCCGGGCGATCCGAAACTGCTGACGATCAGAGCCGCCGAGCTGATTGGCGCAAGCGACGTGATTGTCTACGACCACCTGGTCAATCCAGAAGTACTCGCGCACTCGCGACGAGGAGCGGAGTTGATCTACGCGGGCAAGCGCGCCGGCGAAGCCTCCATGACTCAGTCTGAAATCAATCATTTCCTGGTCGAACGTGCGCGGCGCGGGCAAGCGGTCGCGAGACTGAAGGGGGGCGATCCATTCGTCTTCGGGCGCGGAGGGGAAGAGGCCGAAGCGCTCGTCGAAGCGGGCATCGACTGGGAGGTAGTTCCCGGAATCTCATCAGGCATCGCGGCCGCGGCGTATGCGGGCATACCGCTCACACATCGTGATTATTCATCAAGTGTGGCGTTTATCACGGGCCGTAACGCATCCGATAACAACCGGCGAGTCGTCGACTGGTCGGTTGTCGCGGGCGCAGCCGATACGCTGGTGATCTTCATGTGCGCCGAGACTATCGCGGAGATCGCGCGAAAAGTGGTTGCGAGCGGCAGGCGAGCATCGACGCCGATCGCGGTCATCCGATGGGGCACCTGCGACCATCAGGAAGTGTTCTCCGGCACGCTCGATTACCTGATCGCCGCAGACGACTGCGAGGAACTGAAGATTGAGCCTCCCGCAATCGCAATCATTGGTGAGGTCGCCGGTCTCACCGAAAAACTGAATTGGTTTGGGATTGACGAGAACAGACATTCGTTTCCCTCAAGCGCGGCGCCTGCTGTTTTCCAGATTTGAATGGGGCTTTATGACGATGGCTTTGATTGAGACTGTGAGATTGGGACCAACCCGGCAACTGCTCACTCGTCTTGCCGATGCTGCGGCGCTGCTCGAAGACGGCGAGCCAGAACAGGCCCTCCAATGGGCTTTCGAGGAGTTTGAATCATCGGTATCGATCGCCACCGGATTTGGCGCCGAGGGCGTCGCGCTGATCGACATGGCCGTGAAACTCAACCCGCAGATCGACATATTCTTCCTGGATACTTCGTTTCTCTTTCCTGAAACCCACGAGCTCCGCCGCCGGCTTGAGGATCGATATCGAATAACGATCCGCTCTCACGAACCTGACCTGACTCCCGAGCAACAGGAAGCCGCTTTCGGACCAAAGCTCTGGTCAAAGGATCCCGACCTCTGCTGCCGCCTGAGAAAACTCGAGCCACTCAGAAAGGCGTTGCAAGATCGTCGCGCGTGGATAACTGCGATCCGGCGTGATCAGACCCTCGAGCGCTCCGCGGCGCATGTCGTCGAGTGGGACTATCAATGGCAGCTCGTGAAGATCAACCCCATTGCACGTTGGAGCAGAGATCAAGTGTGGGAATACATCTCGCGAAATGACGTCCCGTACAATCCGCTGCACGATCGAGGCTATCCAAGTATCGGCTGCACCCACTGCACTGCGCCGGTGCGCGCGGGTGAGGACGAGCGTTCAGGTCGCTGGTCGGGCTATGCGAAGAAAGAATGCGGACTCCACATCCCGACTCGACAGACCGTCGTTGCCGGGCGGGATGCCGACTTGTCCGGTGACTGAAAACTCAAACTGGGATGAGCTCAAGATGGACAATGAAGTGTTGCTTGAAAACGGCGAGCTGACGAACAAGGGATTGGTTATTTGGCTGACTGGGCTTTCGGGCGCCGGGAAGACGACCCTCGCTCGTTCGCTTTCGGCTCAGCTTATGGCACGGGGGCTTCGAGTCGAGACGCTCGACGGAGACGACGTACGAGAGAACCTCAGTCGCGGGCTCGGGTTCTCGAAGCAAGATCGCGACGTGAATGTGCGTCGCATAGGGTTCGTCGCGCGATTGCTGGCGCGCAACGGGGTAGTAGTACTCGGCGCTGCTATCTCTCCATACCGGCAATCGCGCGACGACGTTAGGCGCTCAATCGAGAGCGAAGGTGTTCGGTTTCTGGAAGTGTTCGTTCGTTGTCCGATCGAGGCGTTGATCGACAGAGATGTAAAAGGCCTTTACGCAAAGGCGCTTGCAGGCGAGATCAAGCATTTTACCGGGATCAGCGATCCATATGAGGAACCGCTCTCGCCGGAGATAGTGGTGGATACTTCCACAGAGTCGATCGAAGAAAGCGCCGCGAAGATATTCGAGGCAATTTGGAGTGCGCCGCCTTGCTTGACATCATGCGACCAAAACCTTCACGGCGGCGCTTTGGATTTGATTGCGGTTTGACAGGATTGGAGGAAAACCAAAGCGCGCGTATGGAGTGCGCCGCCTTGCTTGACACCACGCGACCAAAACCTTCACGGCGGCGCTTTGGCTCTGCTTACGGTTTGACAGATTGGAGAAAACCAAAGCGCGCGTTTGGAGTGCGCCGCCTTGCTTAATATCACGCGACCAAAACCTTCACGGCGGCGCTTTGGATTTGATTGCGGTTTGACAGATTGGAGAAAGCCAAAGCGCCCGCCGGTTAGGTATTGGTCACGTAAGCCGTCCGCACGGCGGCGCACTCCAAAGGGAGCAGCCTATGAACAGGATTGAAGAGATCAAGCAGCAGAAGGATGGGCTCGACGCGGTTGCCGACATCTACCGTTACGCCCAGGCTCGCGACCACCTGATTTCGCCGGCCGACGAAGCGCTGTTCAAGTGGTACGGCGTGTACACCCAACGCCCGGCGGATGACGGCTATTTCATGGTTCGGATTCGGATCCCCGGCGGACAACTGACCTCGAGACAATTGCTGACGATCGCGGAACTGTCCAGCGCGTACGGCCGCGGTCTGGCCGACATCACCGTTCGGCAAAACATTCAGCTTCATTGGGTGAGGATCGAAAACATTCCCTCGATCTTCGAAGCCTTGACGGCGGTTGGGCTATCGACCACGGAAGCTTGTGGAGACACGGTTCGCAACATCATCAGCTGTCCGGTCTCGGGAGTCGATTCGGATGAGCTTTACGACGCGACCCCGCTGATCAGGCGCGTGAACGACTTCTTCGTAGGCAACCGCGAGTTCTCCAATCTCCCCCGCAAGTTCAAAATCGCGATAAGCGGCTGCGCTGTCCGTTGTGTGTACCCGGAGATCAACGACATCGGGGTGTTCGCGGTGCGCGGCGACGACGGCGCGGTGAGGTTTCGAGCTCGCGTCGGCGGAGGACTTTCAACGACGCCCCGATTTTCAAAAGACCTCGGCGTGTTGATCGAACCGGACGAAGTTGTGGATCTGTGCGCGGCTATCGCGGCGGTGTTTCGCGATGAAGGCAACCGCGAGAATCGAAAGCGCGCGCGTTTGAAGTTCCTTGTCGAGCAATGGGATATCCCGCGATTCCGCGAGGAAGTGGAAGCGCGCCTCGGCCGAAAGCTTCGGCGCGCCGAGGAACCGGAAGCCCCGCCAATTGCCGCTCGCGACCGTACGCATTTGGGAATCCATCGCCAGCGAGGCGACTCATCGCATTACTGCGGAATCGCAATCGCTGGCGGCAGGACATCAGCCGGCCAGTTGAAACGTCTTGCCGAGCTGGCTGAAAAACACGGCCGCGGCCGGCTTCGAACGACTAACACTCAGAACATCATCCTGCTGGACATTGATAGCGAAGATCTGGCCACGATTAGACACGAGCTGACCGCGGCAGGGTTTGACTACGAGCCATCGTGGGCGAGGCGCGGTTTGATTGCCTGCACCGGTATACAGTTCTGCAAGCTTGCGATCGCGGAAACAAAGAACCGAGCGAGAGAACTGGACGCCTATCTCGCCGAGCACGTCGATCTGGAGGATCGGCCCCGCATCAGCGTGACGGGCTGTCCGAACGCCTGCGGGCAACATCACATCTGCGATGTAGGGCTCGAAGGCTCACTGACGACAATAGACGGAGTGAAGAAAGAGACCTTTCAGGTCTTTCTCGGCGGCGGGGTGGGCGCGCACGAAACGTTTGGGCGGCGAATCGGCGTTCGCATTCCGTCTGAAGAGCTGGCGGAATCGCTCGCGCGTTTGTTCACGATCTATAAGGAAGAGCGCGCTGACCCCGAGACGTTTCAAGAGTTCTGTCTCAATCACAGCAACTCGGAGCTTACGCAGTATCTCCTCGCGCCGGCATCTCGGCGGTCAAGGACAACCGAGTCAACTGCGGCCCGGCAGTGGGGCACCGCCGCAGACTGACGAGAATCCCCAATCGCGAAGTGATCCCTCTCCTTCGCGTCCTCCGAGGGCGCCTGCCAGCATCGGGCGCCCTCTCTTTCTCTACTCCTCTATCTCGGCTCGGCAGGGAAAGCTGGTCAGGCGGTCTCTCGTCGACGAAATTCTCCGCGGGCAGACAAAGCAGGGGGACCAAAAGTCGGGTCCCCCTGCCGGCGAAGTGAGAGGCGACGAGCCTGCCTCTCACCTCAACCATGGTTGGTCCTGCGTTTAACAACTCTTGTCGCACTGGAACGGCGAAGCGGCTTTGCCTCCCGGGTTGGTTATGACTACGGCGCCGGGCAACCCGCCGCAAAACCGGCCCTTGAGAACCAATCTGTTGAAGCTGTTGGAGCCGGCCTGAAAATCTTCAAACCGAATCTTCTTCGGTTTTTTCCCGCCGACCATCACGGTAGCACCGTCCTTGAAGTTGGATCCGCTGACCACGAGCAGCGGCGCACCCGACGCACTCGATTCAATGTTACAGGCGCTAATGACTGGTACATCGGACTGCACTATTTCCGGCTGGCAAGTGAAAGTTACCTGGATGCCCTGTTCGTTACCCAGCGGACAACCCGGCTCTGCTCCTGGTGGAAGCGTCGTCAGGTTGCGGCTGGTTCCGCCTGGCCCGGCAGCGAAGATGAGGAACGTCTTTCCCGCGTTGGCGCTGCCGAAGTTGAAGGCCGCATCTATCAAGCCCGGAGTGAGCACGACGAACCTCATCGCCTGTAGTACGTTGCTCGGATCGTCTCGCTCGACCGCAAAGACGCTGGTCACGCTTCCTTGCGGCGTCGTGAAACACGCTCCTGAAATCAGCAGGTCTTGCAGGACTGAGCAGTCGCCGGCGTTTGGTGTCGCCGACAGCACTACGGGCGCGCGCACGCCGAGATCTATGGATAGGCTCGCGGTCCTCGTGAATAGTCCAAACTGATTATTGTCACCGGGCGTGAATGTCGTGGTTAGAGTTAAGTCCGCCAAGCCGCCACAGCAAGCAAGGGGGAAGGCAGTTCCAGGCAATCCGGTTCCAGTTAAGGTCGGCAGAGTCGTTCTCACGAGGTTGCTATTGACCGGCGTGACGTTAGCCAGGGGAACTGTTACATCGGGTATCCCGTCGCCGTTCGTATCGCACGCGATTGCTGCTGAAGTGGAGACAGTCTTGCCAGGTCGCTGCAAGGGCACCCCGGTATTTGTGTCGAAGCCCTGGCAAATGGTTGTTGTTTCGTCCGGGAAGAAGCCGCATCCCACTACACTTAACTGAACTTTGCCCACGGCGTTAATGATGCCTGAAGTCGGCATTGCGGTTCTGTTACCGGCGGAGTCTCTTTGGCTTCCTGCTTCCGGTGACCCTATGGAAGGTTGTCCCGGCGCAACCGCCATCCCGCCCCTGGGCTTCGCCGAGATGGTGATTGGATTAACTGGGCAGGTCTTCCCGAAGAATCCTACTTTATCTCGGTTAATGTCGCGCTGCCTCAGCGGTGTGCAAATAACAGGATCATTGCCTTCAAATCTCAAGTCGAAGTCAGGCGCAGCCAAAGTTATTTCACCACCCGCGCCTATTTTCGCGTCTCGCCCTTCGTTGAACAGCTCAAAGATGTGAGGCTCGGTGCCTTGACCTAACAGGCAGGCCTCGATGCTCGCTGTTTGACCGTCAATCAATCCGAATGGCGAAGCGTCCGCGCGAATTGCCCCCGCGCTGAGATTCGTCTCACATAATCCTGGAGGATTGAGCGGCGACGCTCCACCTTCTGAGTAGCCAGTTATCACTGGTCGCTCAGGTGTGCCGAGCAGGTCCATCCGGCCATATGAAAAAAGGAACGGACCCGAGTCAGGCGGAAACAGCGAGCAGGCGACTATTTCCTTATTTGAACAGCTACAGGTTCTTGTGTCGCACCCGGCGCGATTACTACTCTTCCGCCTGCAGCCCTGATCTACGCATATTCCGCCCAGCCCACTATCATCGCAGTCTCCTGTTACCGCTCCACCAAAAAGACCGTCAAAGACTGTAGCGAATCGGAAGGCTGTCGGACCTTCTACGACTCGGTCCTTCATAGACAGGCAAGTATCGTAGAGATCTATACAAACATCTTCGAGAGTGAATTCATCGAGCGTGCATTCTACAAATGCTCGCTCACATTCGAAGTCTTCTGCAGACGCTGTTTGCTGAACGTTTTCGTCCAAACCTGTCCCGTCATCATAAAGCGTGATACTGAGAGTGTTTCCGCCGATGCCGAACCTGCTAGTAGAGCAGCTCTCAGATGCGGCCTCGGGTACGTTAAGCCAACGAATTGTGAATGCATTCACATTGGCAAAGCCTAGGGCCTGCACAGGGAAGTTGATTGTATTTACCGACCGCGCATCTGGATTCAAGTTCGCCCACGCTGGAGCTATCTTGGGCAAACGGCTACGGAACTCGAGCACCGATGGAGTGTCGTCCGCATCGCCACCGTTGAATGTGATGTTACCATTTGAGTTCAGGAAGAAAGCATTCCAGACATTGTTGATGCAAGGCGTCGTTTTAGAACCAGGGACACCCGTTGCGCCGAACAAGAACTCAAATCCGCCCGATAGCGGGCCGACGAGTGCTGGATTGTTTGGCGTATCTGGATCGGCGACCCCGTCGCGATCATCTCCGGTGAAAGGCGGATTCTGATCATCGCCACCCGCCACCTGGTGACCTGGATCCAGGTTCTCGAATAATATGGGCCCCGAGGTATCATCATCGCCCTGAACAGTCTGACCGCCAACTAGCCCCAGCGTCACACCAGGGCTAATTGGATTTGGCGCGAGACGATTCGTATGACGCAAGAAACCTCGCGCTAAACCTGCCAGCCCTGCAGGAGTCAGGGTCACTTGATCCAAAGGGGCTTGATGAAAAATGTGGTCAAAGCGATCCGAATCTCCATCACCCCTGTTGCCTCCGCTTGATGGTGGATTCGGTGGCAGGTCACCTCGGAAGTCAATGAAGTCCGCTCGACGATCCATCGGGCAGCGGTCTTCAAAGCATAGAATCTCGCCGAGCATCGGCGAAGGGTCCTTGCCGACGCCAGCCGGTGCGCCGCCCGAAATCACGAAGACCGTGCCCTCTTCGTTGACCGCCAGGCCCGAATGAATCGTGAAGTCTATCTGCATATCCAGCTTCAAAACGCTGCTCAGCGTGCCCGGAACTGCAGCAGCGACGCCTGTCCCGGGCCGTATATCCGGCCCGTTGCCAAGGACAAAGATGCGGAAGTTGTTCACCCCAGGAATTTTCGTCAGGCCATTCTGAGCAACATCGGCGAAACCATCTCCTACGGGGAAGATGCCTGGGATACCCGGCGCAGGCGAAGTGCAGGAGTCGAATCCTCCTGAGCAATCTGCGAAGCTTAGGATCATCGAAGGTGTCGGCCCGAGTGCAGATGGGCTAGAGAAGAGGCCTTCGGTTAGTTGACCTGAGATGTCATCCGATGCGTTGAACGATCGAGCGACTGCTGCATAAAGAGTGCCATCTGGACCGCACGCTATCGCTACTATGTTGCCGAACGTATTCGAGGGGCCTGAGTAGTTCGTTAAGCGCACGCCAGCCGACGCGATCACTGGGCTCGGGGCAGTTCCAAGTGCCGAACCTAGACCAAAGGGAGTTGGTATTGGAGATATCACGCGATTGATGCGGGGAGAAGTGCCGCACGCGGGCACGATACGCGGGATCTCGGTCGCCTTGAAGATGGCTCCGCCGTTGCCGACGTTTATCGCGTCTGCCAAGTGGATGAACAAGCCGCCTGCACCGTCAACTGCAACCCCTCCTATGCAGAACAGCGGGTGCCTCAGGATCTGCCTTGCCCCAATTACGTTCACGGCGCAGAAGAAGGAAGGCTGCCCGTTAGGAAGAATCACGTGGGCAAGGATGCTAGTAATCTGACCTAGCTCATCAAATGTCGGACAGATGCATATATTGGCGCCTACTTGAATCAGATCTCGATTAATAATTGGCGGAGCTCCCTGACGGATAACAAAGGTCCGGCCTCCAATCGTGATCTGCCCGAGGCTTACGTCATTAGGCTCTGTGAAAGCGGTGACCTCACCACAAAGCTGATCATTGCTGTCCAGATCAACGAGACAGAACTCAAGAACCCTCGTACGAAATGTCTGGTTCGAGGAGTCAGCGCCGCAACCCTCCGTATCCAGCACTGAAACATAAACCACCTCCCCAATCATGCCGCACTCTCCGAAGTCTCCCAGGTCCGCAACGGGATTGACTGCGATGCCGGTAACTGTCAACTCGTCATCGGCGCAGTCGCCCTGGGCGCTGTTCAGCAGAGGAACTCCCCCCGATGAACCGGTGTTGATCAGCTCGGGAATATTGATTTGCTGAACGGAATCAGCCTGCCCGTTTCCATCGGCGTCCATGCCTATCCACAGGTTTCCTACCGAGTCTCCGTAATAGAAGACGTCCTCATTGAACCCGTTCGCGATGGTGTGCTCAGAGATTGCGGCGCGCGTAAGAGTAAAATCGACGTCAGCCTCGATGCCCGAGAAATCATCTACCTCTGCTGCGTGATCAGCCGTGCAGTCTTCGCGGCCATCCCAGTCGGCAATCAGTGCCACTTCTGAGAATTGGTTGTCACGTCCGCCAAGCGTAGTAATAACCGCCGCAGACAGCGCACTCCGCGCATTGAGCGCCAAGGGCTGACCGGATTGCAGCCGCACCCGAGAACTCCCGTTGTGCGGGTTTCGGTGCTTGATTTTCCGATCTAGTCCAGTGGCAGCGTAGTATTTGTCGGACGGCGCGATACCCAGAGCATTGAGAAGCTCAAAGCTTACCTTACCGCGCGAGGAGCGAACACCGTCAGTCACATCCTGCTCAGCCGGCGGAGGCGACGCCGGTCGGAACATCGACGCTTCGACCGCATCTTCGACGTGAGGTCCTTGAGACCTTGCGACCCACGGCTTCGAATCAGCCGAAGAGCCGGTCGCGCGGAAATTAACACGTGAGAATGGAACTGCAATCGCGAACACGATCAGCGTTAGCATCGTCGTCCTCAGTCTTCTCGTTTTCATAACTCACCCCCGTCATGCGTTTGTATGTTTCAACTCGAGCCCGCGCAGAGCAGTCGCCTCTGTACCGAGATCTCCATTCCAAAAGGCCTGCACGTCTCCGCAGGCACACCTCTCCCGGCGTTGTTGCATATCGCAATTGAGGTCACAGCTAGGCCGCACGAATTACGCAGTCGCGCCTGAATTCACTTGCGCTTCGTTAATTGTCGACTAAGCCGAGAGCCCCTTCAGAAGGAGTCGCAACAACTGAACACACCGGCCCTCGACACGACAACTGTCGGGCGTAAATGGATGCCCATCGGTATCCCTGGTGGTTTCGAGACTCCGTCGGTAGCAGGCGTGATTGCGGAAAGAGGCCGAACGGAGTTTAAGTTCCACTAACGATGTTGGGGCGATTGCCGCGCTGGCAAACCCTCAACTGCGGGAGAGCATTCGGCGTGCCACTAACGGTCCGATTTCTTCCAAGCAGCGATCTCGATTCCTAACTCGCCCGCTCGAAAAACTTATGATGTATTTCCTACAGTGTGAGGTGAGATCAACACTCCGTTAGCTGAGTCGTGCTCGGAAACAAAGTAGCCTAACGCTGGTGGGACTATGTATCCACGAGAACATCTAATATACAGTTATTGACTCTCAGGCGAAGACATTGGCGTCTGCATCCGCGAAGAACTCGTCGTGAAGCAAGCGAACCACTCTCTCGACCTCGCTTTCGTCGATCACGAACGTTACGTTTATCTCAGATGCTCCCTGGCTGATCATGTTTACGTTAGTGCTCTCGATGGCCTTGAACAACCGGGCCGCCACGCCGGGAGTGAACTTCAAGTTATCTCCTACAACACACACTATCGCTTTCTCTCTTTCAACCGTTACCTCCCCGATGCCGCTCAGGTCTCGTTTTATGGCTTCGATCCGGTCGGGGTTGTCCAGCGTCATTGAGACCGACACCTCGGAAGTTGTGACTACGTCCACCGACGTCTGGTGGCGGTCGAACACTTCAAAGATCGCACGCAGAAACCCGTAAGCAAGAAGCATTCTCGTCGAAGCCACGTTGACGATCGTCACCCCGCGCTTGAACGCGATCGACTTTATCACGTTGCGGGATGAGCGAGGTTTGGCGGCGATCAGCGTGCCTTCGCACGTGGGGTTTTGAGTGTTGTAGATATGAACAGGTATCCCTTTCTCTACTGCGGGCAAGACGGTGCTGGGATGCAGAACCTTAGCGCCGAAGAATGAAAGCTCGGACGCCTCGGCGAATGAGATTACGCGAATGCGGCGGGCCCCCGGGACGACACGCGGGTCTGCAGTCATCAAGCCATCCACGTCGGTCCATATCTCGATCGCTTCAGCGTCGAGCGCGGCTCCGATCAGCGCCGCGGTGTAATCGGATCCGCCGCGTCCGATCGTCGTGGTTACGCCGTCGCTAGTCGCGCCTATGAACCCCTGAGCGATCGGCACACGCCCTTGCTCGATCAGCGGTTGGAGCCCATCGCGTGTGCGCCCGACAATCTCTTTCATATCAGGTGAAGCCATGGTGAAGCGGTCGTCGGTTATGATGAACCCGCGCGAGTCGACAAGCTCCGCCGCGATGCCTCTTGTGGCAAAGGCCGCGGCAATGATGATCGAAGACAAGCGTTCTCCGAATGACGCGATAGCATCCTGGCTCCTGGGAGTAAGCTCCCCGAGTGTAGCCACTGAACGAACGAGATTCTCCAACTCGGCAAACCGATCCCGGATCGTGCCTGCGACTTCATCGAACGAGTTCGCGCCGGTCGAAGGCCCCTTCGATTCCAGCAGCTCGCGCGCGGTGACCAGATGTCGATCCAGAAGCGCATTTAGACTCGCAGACGCTTCATCGAAGCTGCGCCCGCTTGCGGCCTTCGCTACTCGGAGCAGGGCGTCCGTTACGCGGGCCATCGCGGACACAACCACAACGGGCGCGCGTGGCAGGCGGCTGCTGACGATGCTGGCGGCGGTATCAATGGCGACTGCGTCCTGAACGGACGTGCCGCCGAATTTCATGACAATCATTGTCCAGATCCCGTCTCGAGGCTCGGGGTTAACACCCGGCTTGAACGACGACCAAACCGAACGCGGAAGGTGAACCGTAGTGGCTCGAAATTCGAGCTGTCAAGAAGATATCCGCAAACGGCCCCTGCAGGACCCGAACCGCCCCGAACCCATGTAAAGCAAGGCGGCCCATAGTTTTAGTAACCGGTGCCCTGTCCCAGGCGTCTTCTAGGGTGTTGACCCGTATTAGCGGCGAGGTCATCAAATGGTTCTTTGCAAACAAACCTGGCGGGCGGCGTGCTTGGGTTGATCAAAATGAGGAACAACGCTAGCGTTAGTACGTTAGTCGGTTTCAATCAATCTCGACCGACACCGATTGCGCCATAAGGGTATAGACGCGAGAATAAGAGCATCATCGGGATGGGTCCCGCAAATCAGTGGAGCGTGGATTGAAGCAGGCCGAAAACCTCAACGCGCAGAGCACCGCTCGACGCGCCATCGTCACCGGAGCTTCCGGAATAGATGCGGCCGACCTGAACAGGCGCGTCAAAGACGGGAGCCGCGCGGGGTCTGAGCCTGCCGACTCGGCCATTGAGGGACCAGCGGTCCTGACCGAGCCCTCTCCGACGAGCAACGATGATGAGCTGATCAAGCGCAGCCTCGCGGGCGATGATGACGCTTTTGAGACGCTTGTGCGCCTCCACAGCCCGCGGGTCTTCAGCATAATCGGCAGCTTCTTTCGACGCCGGGATATGATCGAAGACATCGGGCAGGAAGTATTCGCCAAGGCGTTCTTTTCGTTGAGCACGTTTACGCTGGGCCGCTCTTTCGAAGCGTGGGTGGCAAGGATCGCGGTGAACGCTTGCTACGATCATCTTCGAGCGCAGCGTCGCCGCATCGATCAGCAGTCGCCGCACGAGACGCAGCAGGAAGATGAGTGGTTCGAGCTTCAAATGCTGGAGGTGGCCCGCGACCGCCACGCGAGCGCGGAACGACAGCGAGACGCCGCCGAGATCGCAGAGCGGCTGCTCTCCAAGCTCGATCCGGAGGACAGGTTGATTGTCGTGCTCATCGACCGGGACGGGTACTCGGTCAAAGAAGTGTCGGAAATGACAGGATGGGGGCAGTCAAAAGTGAAGGTGCGCGCCTTCCGGGCGCGTCGAACGCTCAGGGCCGCAATGAAACGTTTGGTCTTGAGCGGGGAACGAATGCAGAGGAGCAAGAGGAAATGACCAGCAAGTCGGATGGTGAGATGATGATGACGTGCCGTGAGACGCGAAAACGGTTTGCGACACTCGATGGGCGCGGGACGAACGTGAGCTCCCAGGAGCGAGCGGCCGCCGAACGCCACGTTGATACTTGCTCGCGATGTGCCACGGAGTATCGCCTGTTCGCATTGCAGCGCGCGGCCCTGGATGCGGCGGCTGCGCCGGAGCCGATTGCCCCGGATGAAGATTTCTTCAAAGCACTCCGCGCCAGGATAGCGCGCGGACCCGATCCGGTTCCCTCGCGAACCTCTGATGAATCGTGGACCGGCGCCCTGTTGTTGACCGCGCGCCAGCTTATTCCGGCGATGGCGGTGCTACTGCTTCTGATGGCCGGGGCTACGCTGTTCTGGAATCAGAGGCCGACCGGGGTTGATCAGGCGGCTCTCCGCCCCAGGGATCGAGTCGTGTTCAGCGACATATACGACTATCCGCCGCCCACCGCTGACGACGTGCTCGAGACCCTGGTAGCTATCGAGGAGAAGTAAAATGGAAACCAAAACCAGCAGCCGAAACAAGGCTCGCCTGATAGTTGTGACTGTGTTCGTGATCGGATTCGGTGCCGGCGCCCTGTCGCTGAACCTGTACCAACAGATGACCAGCTCCGACAAGAAGAACGCACCACAACACGGCCCCGAATTCTTGATCAAGCGCCTGCACGACAGAGTCGGTCTCACAAACGATCAGGAGGACCAGATCAGAAAGGTCCTCGTCGAGACCAACGATAAATACCGCGAGATCAGAACTGAGTTGGAACCCCGGATCAAGGATTTCGAGCCGCGGTTCAACGCGGTTCGCGAACAGTCGCGCGACCGCATTCGCGCGCTTCTTACGCCGGAGCAGCTTCCAAAGTACGAGAAGATGATCGAAGAAAGAGACCGGATGCGAGAGCAGGAAAAGGAACGGAATAAGAAGTAGTAACGAACGCGAGCGCTTCCGCACACCGCAGGCCCCAACTTAATCAGTGGACAAAGCACTCTGCATCAGACAGAAGACTTTAGAAAAGATGAAAAACTCAATCGCCATTTCGCTCAGCCTGATCCTGTTGATGTTGGGTTTCGCGGGGTTAACCGGACCCTCCTCGGCTTACGCACAGGGGCTGATCGAGCTGCGCGGCAATGTAATCGATGAGACCAACGCCTACATCGCCGCCGCGCCGCTCACGCTCGACGACGGAAAAGGACAGAAGTACACCGCCGTCGCAGACGATCACGGGAGATATCGCTTCATGGTGAAGCCCGGGATCTACACGCTAACCGTCGAAGTCGAGGGTTTCGCAAAATTCTCAGAGGAAATCGATCTCACCGCAAAGCAGTCGGGTCCGTTCGACGTAAGACTCAAAGTGGTCATCACCGAGCACGTCGAGGTCAAGGATAACTCAACGGGGATCTCGACCGATCCCGACAAGAATCTATCGGCAATCACACTGACCGAAAAAGACCTCGAAGCGCTCCCGGACGATCCTGATGAGCTCCTCGAGACGCTCAGGCAGATGGCAGGCGCCGCCGGGGGCGAGGCCAACGTCTTTGTCGGAGGCTTCCGCGAGCGCGGTCAGATCCCTCCGAAGGAAGCCATTCTCAGAATCAACATAAACACCAACCCGTTTTCCGCCGAGCATTCGGAGACGGGATTTGGCCGCATCGAGATAATCACCAAGCCGGGGACGGATACATATCACGGCGGCTTCAATTTGTTCTTCAACGATGAGTCGCTCAATGCCCGGAGCCCGTACGCTTCGTTCAGGGCGCCGCTGCAAAACCGCAGATACGGCGGTTACTTCAGCGGCCCGATCGTGCGAAATCGCGCTGGATTCTTCCTGGATTTTTCGCGCAATGAGTCTGACGAGAATGAAGTCGTCAACGCGATCGTTCTCAACCCGACCACCCTCCAACCTCAACCGTTCCTGACGACTTTTTTGACGCCGCGACGAGGCTTCAACGTTTCGGTTCGTACGGATATTCTGCTCACCAAGAAGCACACCGTCGGGTTTCAATATCGCCGTTCGGAGAATAGATCGCTGAGCCTGCCCGGCAATGGATTCAGTCTGCCCGAACGCGCAACTACTTCGAATTCCTTTGAGGACACGTTCCGGTTCTCGTTCACCACCATAGCGAGCGAACACGCCGTCAACGAAATGCGCGTCCAGATGAGCCGGCGCTCGTCACGATCTCGCGGGGTATCGAGCGATCTGGCAATCAATGTACTGGATGCGTTCAACTCAGGCGGAAGCCAGAGTTTTTCCGATAACATCAACCGCAATCTCGATATGAATGATGTGCTTACCTACACGCACAAGACTCACACGTTCAAGACGGGTTTCAGCGCGGAAGCCGATCAGTTTGAAAATCAGATTCGCTCGAATTTCAACGGAACATTCACGTTCAGCTCGCTCGATCAATATGCGGCGGTCCTGCGAGGAGAACCCGGCGCACATCCATCTCAGTTTTCGATAAATCGGGGCGATCCGTTCGTCGGCTTCTCGCAGTGGGAGTACGGGTGGTTTGCGCAGGACGATTGGAAGGTATCGCCAAAGCTGACGCTCTCGTTCGGATTCAGGCACGATTTTCAGACTCACCTTCAAGACAAGATGAACTTTGCCCCTCGTTTCGGCGTGGTGTGGCAGGTGGACAAGAAGAGCGTAGTTCGAGGAGGCGGGGGAATCTTTTATAACCGTCTCGATACAAACATCACATCGGATACAACGAGATTCGACGGCGGGCACCAGCAGCAGTTTGTCATCCGCAACCCGAACTTCTTTGGCGACATCCCCGACAATTTTGATTTTGCCTCGCGGGTTCAGCAGACGATCCGCGTAAAGGCAGACGACCTCAACGCTCCATACACCGTACAGGGAATGATCGGCTACGAGCGCCAGTTGTCCAAGTACATGTTTGCGTCAGCCACCTACAATTACTTCCGGGGGGTTCATTTGATGCGCTCCCGCAACATCAATGCTCCGCTCGACATCGAAGACGGGCAGCCGGTTCTTCCCTTCCCTGGCGAGGGGCCGATACTTCAATATGAGTCAACAGGATTCTCCAGACGGCAGGAGATGCGTTTCCAGGTGCGCGCGAACATCAGTCAGCGGATTTCGCTGATCAGCTTCTACGTCCTCGCGTCGGCGCATAGCGACACCGATGGTTCGGGAACGAATCCGGCAAATCCATATGACCTGTCAACCGAATATGGGCGAGCAGGGTCTGACACTCGACATCAGTTCAACATCATTGGGAATTTCACGCTGCCCGGCGATTTCCGCCTTACGCCAAACATCAGCCTGAGAAGCGGCGGCCCGTTCAATATCATCACCGGCCTGGACAACAATTTCGACAATCAGTTTACGGATCGGCCTGCCTTCGCCAATCCCGGTGATCCGGGAGCGATAGTCACACGCTTTGGGACCTTCAATCCCAATCCGAAGCCGGGCGACCCGATCATACCTCGCAACTTTGGACAGGGACCCGGGTTCGTGGCTATGAACGTCGGCATCTCGAAGACGTTCGGATTTGGCCCTCCGCCAAACAACTTTCCCGGTATGGCGAATCGCGCCGGGCAGCAGAATACCCGAGGGCAGCAACAGGGTAATGCCCAGAATCAGCGCGGCGGGCGAGGCCAACAGGGCGGGGGGGGCGGTGGCGCCCGCGGGGGCGGCGGAGCTCAAGGGCGTGGAGGCCCCGGCGGCGGTGGCGGCACGATGGCAATAGGCCCTGGAGGCGGAATGATGATGATGGGCGGGCCGGGCGGCGGCAATCGCCACAAATACAATCTGACCTTCACCATCAGCGCTTCAAATGTGCTCAATCATCTGAACGAGGGACGGTTCATCGGCACACTCACCTCACCTTTGTTCGGCAGGTCGAACAATTCCAGCGGCGGAGGCGGTGGCTTTGGTATGGGTCCTCGAAGAATTGATCTGAGCTTGAGGTTTAATTTTTAGTCGGACTGCCAGCGCAAATACGGAGTCAATGACGCTATGAACGGAATTCGCGGGTTGATGTTCCTTTTCGCAATCCTGGTCGTGACCTCGACAGCCGCATCCGCGCAGGACATTCCTCCGCCGCCACCGGGCGGGCCTCCGGGGGGAATGCAGTTTCAAATGCCGACGTTCGCCGACCTGGATAAGAACAAAGACAAGAAACTCAGTCGCGACGAAATGCCCGGCCGCCTTGGCCAGGCCTTCGATCGGTTGGACACGAACCACGACGGCTTTGTCGACGAAGAAGAGTGGAGCGCAATGCGCAGGGGATTCGGCGGAGGGGGACCGGGAGGCGGACCTCGCACCGGCGAGAACCTGACCAAGTTTCTCGACGGCAACGCCGACGGCAAAGTTTCGCGTGAAGAGTTCGCCAGGATGGTCTCGCTATTTGACGCATTGGACAAAGACCACAACGGCGAGCTTTCAACCGAAGAGCTGAACGGGTTCTTCCGCGCGGTCAACGAGGCGCAGGCCCAGACGACTGGCGGCGTCGATGTGCAACAACTGTTCGAGAAATTCGACAAGAACAAGGACGGCAAGATCACGGCCGAGGAAATGGCTAATGATCGGACATTCAAGTCGCTGGACTTGAACAAGGACGGCGAGGTCACTCGAGCCGAGGCCGACACGGCGCTCAAACAGTTGAAGAAGGCGAGCGATGCGAAGAAGTCCGCGCAAACGCCTAACAACTGACGATTGGTCGAGCTTACCAGGGATGTGCAGAAGGGCGAGGGGCCGGCAAGGCTGCTCGCCTCGTTTTTTGGTAGTCTCCTAATCTTGTGTTGGTCGCAGTCGGGTCTTTGAGCGCCGAAGGCGCGTGATTCAATACCAGGGGCAAGCGAAGCGTCGCCCCTGGTAGATTGCGCCGATATGATCCTAGCCCTGAAAGGGCGTTATGCAGCGTGGCAGAGTCAGATCCAGGGACCGTCGCTGATCATCGATCCTATTTCGCCCTTTTCAGGGCTCGCTGCCCTGGCGGACCGGGTTCCAGGGGCGCGGCTTCGCTTGCCCCTGGCTATTGAATCTCGCGCCTTCGGCGCTCAGGATCGCTGAGCCGTGATGTCCTTGAGATGTAGTGCTTGACCTGCGTACACAAGATCAGGACGGACTAATATACTCACAGGGCCGGCAGCAATGGAAGCTCGCCGAATCTTTGGCATCTCGACGATAGCGTAGTGCCAGTAGCGGCCATTTTTGCTTTCAATTAATGCCTCAACCGACGATCATTCTCGTAAACATGGGGCGAGCAGAAGTGATTCACCAAGGAAGGCCAGCGCGCACAAGGAGGTCTCCAAATCGTGGATCAGACCGGAGAGGGTCAAACCGCGGGTCAACCTTAATGTGAGTGAAGCCGCCTGATCTGTCGTCAAATTCCCTTTCAAGCCATTCAAATGCTCTTTCTTTCTCACCAAGTCCGGCATATATCGTCGCAATGAGATGAGGAGCCACATAACGACGCTTCGCGCGTTCCCTCAAATCGTCAATCAACTCCCGCGCCTTTCGTTTATTGCCCGACACCGCGTAGGCGTGTCCCAATGCAGCGGCTGATGCTGAGGCACGCTGAATCAGAGCGTTCGCCTTCTGAAGTTCTGAAATGGCCTTCTCGTACATCCCTGTCTGCTCATACGCCAGCCCAAGATAGAAGTGAGCCGATGCTCGATTTGGCTCCATATCCAAAGTGTTTTGCAGTTGCTCGATAGCCCGGCTGTATTGCCGCGCAAAGTAAAACAGCTCGCCAACCGCCAAGTTACAGAAAACATCTGTTGGATCAGGTTCCGGAGCACTTCTCATCTGCGCGAAGGCCTCATCGTGCCTACCGAGCCCTGAGAGATACTCGGCATAACACACACGATTTGGCTGATAGTACGGGTCCAACTCGAGGCCTCGTTTGTACTCCGTCTCCGTCCCGCGCCAATCATATTCGAAGATCCACTTGACGCATCCGAGCGAGTGGTGTGCTTCGGCGAGAGAGGTATCAATCTCGAGAGCTTTGAGGGCAAATTCTTTGGCCTTCAAGAAGCCCTCGTTCGGTGAAAGGATAGAATCCTGGGCAGCACGATTGTACGTATCAGCCAGCCCAGAGCACGCCAAGGCGTTGCGTGGGTCTATCTGTAGCGCCTGATTGAAGTATTGGATGCCTTTATTATACCCCTCTTCTGTGCCCTTGTTTTCGAAATATCTACCCATGAGGTAAAGCCGATAGGCGTCAGTGTTCTCCATGTGGCGCTTCGTCAGGAGTTTCCTCTCCGCTTCGGTCAGATTCAGCGCCAGTGCTCTCGCAACCTTTTCAGTTACACTGTCCTGCACAGCGAAGATGTCCTCGAACTTCTCGTCGTACGGTTCAGCCCATAGAGCCGATCCGTCCGCGACCTTCAACAGCCGCACAGTGACTCGCACTCGGTCGCCCTCCATTTGCGTGCTGGCATCCAGAACTAATTCCACCAACAGTTCACGTCCAGCCAAAATTGGATCCTGGTTCTTGTCACTGTACTTGCGCACTGCGCCCAATGGACGCACCACAAGCTGTTTTGTTCCGCTTAACCTGGTTATCAATGTATCCGCCATCTCCAGACCAAGGGCCGCATCGCCAATGTCCGGACCCACCGACTTGAACGGGAGCACGGCGATCGACGTCATTGGCTTGCCACCATCTGGTGCTTCCGACGTCTTGCGTCTCCACAAGAAGAAAGCCAGGGCAGTCATCACAACAAGAGCGAAGCAAGCAACTAGGACTCGTGTGTTAGGAGATCCCAAGCGAGGACTAACTACCGGAATCACTCCGCTGCCAACAATATCCGACGAGGCCATTTTCTGTTTGGTATGTTCGAAGTAGACGGGAGCAATTAACCGGTAACCGCTCTTAGGTATGGTCTGGATGAATCGAGGGTCTTTCGAATCGTCCCCAAACACTCGACGCAATTCCGAGATCGACCTCGTCAGCACATCATCGCTGACAAACGTATCTGTCCATACCGTTCGAATCAAATGCTCTTTAGACACAACTTCACTAGCGTGCTGAGCCAGGCAAACCAATACCTGCATCATTTTTGGCTCGACGCGAATCGTGTTGCCCCGCGCAGTTATGCTGTTGAGCTGAGGCTCGACCACCCGGTCCCCAATTCGGAAGGTGCCCGCCATTGGTACTACTCCCGGCTCACATTTGACCAAAGAACGCGCGGATCATAGCACCCGTCATGCTTGGAAACAATAGGTTTCAATGATTGCTGGCCGGCTACGTCAACGATTACTTAAGTGTGTTGCGGAAATGAAGTTTTGAAGCTCGCAAGGTTGGATACAGATTTTGTTTTGCTTGATACGATAACTAGAGTCTTGACGGTTTAGATTTGTTCACCCTAAGAGGTTCGTCGGGAAGCTGTCCTTTCACTAACTGCGCTAATTTTGCTTTCCTTGTCGTCAACCACTCCAGCTCGACCAAACTCTGAACTACGAATATCTCGAGTATCCTTATTTCTTCTTCAATCGCTTTTACCTCGCTTGATTCGCCTTGAGCGTGAACCCTCTCGTGCGCAATCACCCCGGCCAGTTTATACACTACCGGGTCTTCAACACTTGATTGGCGTGCGGTGATCGCCGAATACAGGTCGCTCTCCCCGTTTATGTAGATGGGCCACTGTTGATCGAGCGTAAACGCTGTCTTAAGCCGCTTGATGAGATCGCGCTGCCTTCTGTCTCTCACTCCCTTATAGTCCAAATACCGATTCATATCGAGAACGACAATCAATTGGTAGCTCAACTCCTCGACGGTCTGTTTTTCGGGCGTGAGTCTGACCAGTTCTTTGACTGCGCATTTTATTGATGCAGGTAGACCTGCGCCGAATTGTATCGAGCCTTTTGGAAGGCGAGCTGCCAGCTCCTTAATAATCTTGCCGCTATGTTCGTTGTTCACCTGTCGAACTTCAAAGCTTCCCTTTGAACACAGCGCCAAGCTGCACGCCACACAAGATGCCAACACTCGGGTCATAGCTCTCCTGCTCGCATATTGAGTGCGCGCAGGAATACCAGTACTTGACCGAGGTAGTACTGAGAGTGTGCTGAGGTTTGGCTGAGGTTATTCCGAGAGTCGACGTTTAGCGCTTGTGTCTTTGGCGCTGTCTCCTTAGTAGTGCAAGGTTGCGCACCCATCTACCACGCGCACGTGACCTCATCCATGGAAAACCTGCACGAGAAACTCGATAAGCTCTTCCTGACAGAACGGCCATCACGCTGTAACCATACTTGCTAGATTCTTATTAGCTTGTAAATTGGTGGGGCGAGCAGAGGGATTTGAACCCTCAAGCTCCTGATCCACAGTTTCAAGCGTTTCGTCTACTGCGTACCATCGTGATTCATCTCGTCCAGAAGAAGAGAGCGGATGTTCCACTGCTTCCATATTTTGTATTAGCAATGTCTGACCGGCAACCAATCCGCACGCCTCTGACTGTCGAGCCCCCCAGACATACGACTGATCTTGCAGGACTGACCACCCTTGTGTAAGTTGCGTCGTATGTAACATGTCGAAGGAGTCCACAAGCGGGAGCGCAACATGATCAACCGACGTAATTTCGCCACTCGGGCGGCGGGCACGCTGGGGGTTGCCGCCATCTCGCCTGCTGCCTTGTTCACGGAGCAACTCAATACGACCGTCTACTTGAGCAAAAGGCTCGATCGCGAGCTCATGGAGTTGGGTGACGCGGCGGCACCTGAACTAATGGCGGAAAATGAGAAGTTCTGGTCACAGGTGCGCAGCGCCTATAGGTTGAATCCGGATGTCGTAAATCTCGATCACGGCTGGACCAACCCTACCACGCGTGCCGCGTTGGATGAGCTGGTGCGAGGCGCGCGCCAGCTCGAAGCACTGCCGGCCGAAGAGCTAGGGCGTTTGTTCTTCGGAAGCAGCACCGGAGTGCGCTCAGCCGTCGCCGAGGTGATGGGCGTGCCGTCGGTGGAGATCGCATTAGTCCGCAATGCCACGGAAGCGCTGAACACGGTTCTGCTTGGGCTTACGCTCAAGGCGGGCGACGAGATCGTCTGCTCGGCACACGACTATTTTGCGATGCTCGATGCACTGGAGCAACGTCGGGCGCGCGACGGTGTTGTGCTGCGCATGATCAGACCACCGATTCCTGCGCCGTCACTCGAGACGCTTGCCGAGCTCTACGAGACCGCGATCGGCCCGCGCACGCGCCTCGTGCTGGTTACGCATGTGAGTAACCTCACCGGACAGTTGTTTCCAGTGCAGCGTATCGCCGCAGCAGCGCACCGAGTCGGCGCTGAGGTGGTCGTTGACGGTGCGCAGTCGCTTGGGGTGCAGGGTGACCCAGTTTCTGCACTAGATTGCGACTACTACGGAGCCAGCGCTCACAAGTGGCTGGGCACGCCAGTGGGATTAGGCGTGTTGTGGATGCGCCCGGCCCATGTGGCGAAAATTTGGCCGATTGTGCCGCCGCCGCCGGACGTTACTGGGATGCGACGCTTCGAGTGGATAGGCACGGCACCAGCATACCTGGAGCCCGCCGCCTTGCCTGCCCTCGCGCTCCATCGTTCACTCGGCGCAGCCCGGAAGGGGGCGCGCTTGCGATATCTGAGTTCGCATTTGCGCAAGCGCGTGACTGTCGCCCTGCCTAACGCGCGCTTTTACACCACTGCGGAGCCTGCTATGAGCATCGGTATTATCACGATCGAATTGCCTGGCGTGCACAGCGATGATGTGCAGAAACGGCTTCGTGAGCGTCACCAAGTCCTGACGCAGTCTATGTCCGGCAACAAGCGCGCGCCGGAGGTCCGTGGCCTACGCATCACCCCCAACGTCTACACGACACTCGCGGAGCTGGACCGGCTGGTCGCGTCACTAAAGGCGGGCTAGATTGCGCTACACATGGCCCATGTCATACTATCTTGACTGTCACACTATTATGCGTGACTTCGGTGTCCGGCTCGCGATTTTGCCATTTCCTGGCGGTAACCTATCGATCCGAAACAGTTTCCGAGTTCGCGAATCGGAGAATTCTGAAGAATCTGGTGATGGGGAAAGATTGAGAGGGCCAAGGAGTCACTGAAAATAGAGCAGGTTTTCTAACTAAGGGCGAGCAGAGGGATTTGAACCCTCGACCTCCTGATCCACAGTTTCAAGCCCGTCGTCTATTGAGTGCCAGCGCGTGTTATCTCATTGAGGACGGCTTAGCGTCAGTTCCATAGCGTCCGTTGAGTGCTGACATGCATCATCGGCTCTGCTGTCAGCATTGCTGTCAATGAGAGACCACGCGGACGGCTCGCGGCTGATAGGATAACTATGAGTTCACCATGACGGCAGACAAATGCGGGAGTTAGTAGTCAGTACGTGAGTCATTTCGGAATGCGGGAGTTTGTTCCGTACCGCCCTCGTTTTTTGTATCAGTCCGGGGTTTCCAGGTTTCGGCTACACTGATGTGCGAAACGATGCTGAAGGCGATCATATTCGACTGCGATGGCGTCATAGCGGACACCGAGCCGATTCATATGGCCTCGCTGCAACGCATCCTCGGCGAAGAAGGCATCACCCTGACAGAAGAAGACTACTTCAGGGACTATCTGGCGCTCGACGATCGAGCATGTTTCGTCAAAGCTTTCTCCGAACGCGGCAGTGCATTGGATCAAGACCAGCTCGAAGCCTTGATCGCTCGAAAGGCGGAATACGTTGAACCCGTGATGCGCGACAGCCTTCGCCTCTTGCCGGGCGTATCAGAGTTTATTCGCCGCGCAAGCGAGCTCTATCCGTTGGCGGTCGCTTCAGGGGCGCTTCGACGCGAAATCGAGCTGGTCTTGAAGTACGGAGACCTGACTGATTGCTTTCGCGTGATCGTCAGCGCTGAAGATGTCGCCCGGAGTAAACCCCATCCGGACCCCTTCCTCAAAGCTCGCGACTTGCTGGACGCGCTCTCGGAGGAGCCACTTGCCCCGTCCGAGTGCCTGGTCATCGAGGACTCGATCCACGGAGTTCAAGCCGCGCGGCAGGCCGCGATGAAGTGCCTGGCGGTGACGAACTCGTACGTGCGCGCGCAGCTACAGGAAGCCGACCGCGTCGTCGAAAGCCTCGCCGACCTGTCATTGGAAGACGTGAAACGAATGTTCACGGCTTGAATGATCACCCGATTACCGTTTGTGGACAATCAATGCAGGGCATCGTAAGATAGTCGCGGTCTGACTATTGCCGCGCACGATGAGGAGTTTCACTAGAGAATGCCGCAGCCTGTGATCGAGAGTATCGTCCCATCCGCCGGAGTCGAAGGCGGCGAGGTCATCATCAACTGCAAGGATTTCGTGTTCTCAACCTACGATGAAGCGCGCGTGCTCTTCAGCGGAGCGGAAACGAGACCCGTGAGCGCCTCGACCACTCGGGTCATCGCGCCGGTGCCATCGGGCTTGATTGTCGACAACGGTGAGATCTACATAACTCTCGACTCGAACGGTTCGGTGAGCGAGGGCGCGCCCTTCATTATGGGGCACAAGCTTGCGGAAAATCTGCATCCGGTCGCAAACCCCGCGTACGATCGCGACAATGGAGCAATCTACACGACGCTCTCGGGAACGAGGGGGCAGAAGGTGCCGGTCTCGGTTTACAAGATCACCCCGGACGGCGAGAGCGAACCGTTTCTCAACGACATCATCAATCCGACCGGGCTGGCATTCAGCCCCGGTGGCGAGATGTTTATAACAAGCCGCTATGATGGAACGGTCTATCGAGTGACCCCGTTCAAGGACGCCGAGGAGTTTGCACACAATCTGGGCATAGCCACCGGGATCGCCTTCGACTCGGAAGGCCGGATGTTCGTGGGCGATCGAAGCGGCACGATCTACCTGGTGAACGAGATCGGCGAGGCCACGTCGTTCGCGACTCTCGAGCCGAGCATGGCCGCTTATCATCTGGCGTTCGGGCCCGACGGTTATTTGTACGTCACTGGTCCGACGCTTTCGAGCTTTGATTCGGTGATGAGGATCAGTCGCGAAGGCGAAGTGACAAGATTCTTCTCGGGACTCGGCCGGCCGCAAGGATTGGCCTTCGACAGCAACGGAAATGCGTATGTGGCCGCCAGCCGGCGGGGTCATCGAGGGATCATGAAGATCACGCCCGATGCCGAAGCTGAGATGACGGTTGCGGGGGTTGGCATCGTTGGTTTGTGCTTCGACGACCAGGGAAATATGATCGTTGCGACAAACCGAGAGATCTTCCGCGTGCACCTCGGAATCGAAGGCTACTGGCCGTTCTGACAACCCGCCTCTTTCCGCCACGAAGACACCATCGCACGACTCGGACGAAGTAGAGAATACCGCCGTTGTGCGGCTTTGTGGCTTCGTGCCTTCGTGGCTCAGGTGTGACGAATCCCGAAAAACCCAATTCTTTGACAGCCATTGCATCGCGTGTTAGTTTGAGCGTGTGCCGAATTTGACGCTTGAGTCTCCGCGGAGTGTGTACGCTTGACAATGGATTTCGACCCCGGCGAACTGATCATTTGGTTTGTCGTGCTGTTATTCTCACTCTCATTCCACGAATCGGCTCATGCTTGGACCTCGGAGCGATTCGGTGATTCGACGGGACGATACCAGGGCCGGATCACCTTGAATCCGCTGCCGCATATCGACGTTTTCGGCACGATACTGTTTCCTATAATCGGATTCGTAACGGGCTTCCCGTTGCTCGGCTGGGCGAAGCCGGTGCAAACAAACCCGCTAATGTGGAGAGACAAGACAAAGGCGAATATCAGCGTCTCGGCGGCGGGCCCGATCAGCAACTTCATTTTGGCGACGGTGGCGCTTATCACCATCAAGATCTTGATAACCGCCGGGCTTCTGTTCCCGTTCCAGGGCTTCTTCACTCTTGTCGTGCCGATGCCGGGGTCGCCGGCGTTTATGGAGCCATTGGCCAAGCTCCTGAGCGTGATGCTGATGCTCAACGTCGCTCTCGGCGTCTTTAATTTCATCCCGGTCCCGCCGCTTGACGGCAGCCACGTACTTGAAGAAGTGCTGCCCGACGAGATGGCGCACGCGTATGAGCAGATTCGCCCGTACGGATTCCTGCTGCTGTACGCGCTATTGTTCCTCGGTGTATTCACTGCAATTTTTATCCCAGTTCGAGACTTTGTCGTCTTTCTGGTGCATATATAATCGATGAGTGACAAGACTCTTACCGACGTGGCTTCCGGTCCCAAAAAGAAAAGAATAGTCAGCGGGATGCGCCCGACCGGGAATCTTCACCTCGGCAACTACGAAGGCGCGCTCAAAAACTGGATCCGGCTGCAGGACTCGGGCGATTACGAGTGCTTCTACTTCATCGCGGACCTGCACGCGTTGACCAGCGATTACGCAGACACGAGCGCAATCAAGCCCAATACCATCGATATGGTCAGCGACTGGATTGCTGCCGGGCTCGACCCCGAGCGTTCGACTATTTTCCTCCAGTCGATGGTGCCCGAGCACTCGGAGCTTCACGTGATCCTTTCCGCGGTGACGCCGCTTGGATGGCTCGAACGCGTGCCGACCTACAAGGAGCAGCGCGAGAACATCACCGAAAAAGACATCGGCAACTACGCCTTCCTCGGTTACCCGGTGCTGCAAGCCGCCGACATCATCATGTACAAGGCCGACTACGTTCCGGTCGGCAAAGATCAGGCTTCGCACGTCGAGCTGACCCGGGAGATCGTCCGGCGCTTCAATAACTTCTTTGGTGAGGTCTTCCCCGAACCGAAAGAGCTTCACACTGAGGTGCCGGTCTTACCCGGCACCGACGGCCGCAAGATGTCCAAGAGCTACGGCAACGCGATCTACCTGGTCGATTCGCCCGATGTCGTCCGCGAGAAAGCGCGGATGATGATCACCGATCGCACTCGAATAAAAAGGACCGATCCGGGTCATCCCGAAAACTGCGATGTGTGTCAGATGCACCGGTTCTTCTTGCCAAAACAAGACGCCGACAGGTTGGACGACGATTGCCGGAACGCGCGAATCGGCTGCGTGGATCGCAAGCGCGCGCTCGCCGAGTCGATCCTCGAGCGCTACGGCGGGATCGCCGAACGCAGCCGCGCTCTCAGAGACAACCCCGATCGAGTCGTCGCAATAATCAGAGAGGGTTCGCATCGGGCCCGACGGGAGGCGCAAGAGACGATGGCGGAAGTTCGACGCGCGATCAGGATGGATTGGGAATGAAATGGGTGGGTATGACCTGGGGGCGCCGGCGGCTCGCCTGGCTGACTTCGCTGCGGGCCCCCTCGCGAGGATTTGAAAGATGAAGCAAGCTCCGACCGAACAACCTGATTTGATCGCAAGCGAGTTTGCGACCTCAGACGATCAGTACAAGGTCAAGCTGTCGATGTTCGAGGGCCCGCTTGATCTCCTCCTCTATCTGATCCGCAAAGAAGAGGTTTCCATATACGACATCCCCATCGCGCGAATCACCGAGCAGTATCTCGAACACCTGCGAGCGATGCAGGAGCTGGACATCGGAGTGGCCGGCGAGTTTCTGGTGATGGCCGCAACCTTGATACACATAAAGACGCAGATGCTGCTGCCGCGCGATCCGGACACACCTGAAGACCTCGTCGAGGATCCGCGATCGGAGCTTGTGTATCAGTTGCTCGAACACCAGAAGTTCAAAGGAGCAGCAAACGTCCTTCATCAGCGAGCGATGATGGAGGCGGCTACATTTACGCGCCCGACGGATTCGGACGAGGAGAATCCCGAAGTGGCCGCGACACTTTTTCAATTGTTCGAGGTCTTCAAGGAAGTAATGGATCGCCGGCGCGCGATTACTGAAATTGAGATCGCTCGCGACGAGATGACGATGGCCGAGAAGATCGCCCAGATCAAGTCGATGCTGGAGACTTCCACGGACATCAGCGCACGTTCGCTGTTCGAGCGCGCGGGATCTCGCCGGGAGATGGTTCTCATCTTTCTGTCGATACTCGAGCTGGTAAAAGAGCTGGTAGTCCGCCTGACTCAATCACAGACCTTTGGAGACATAGTGATAGCGAAGCGGGAAGTAGCATAAACTTTAGCCTGTGTCGCTCGCAATCACACACTGAAAACAACACAGACTAAAGTCTATGCTACTCAGCAATGACCATTGATGAACTGAAGCCAATTGTAGAATCGCTGATCTACGTCTCCGAAGAGCCGATCAGCGTGAAACAGCTTGCCGGCCTCCTGGAAGGCGAATCACCCGCGGACATCCAGACCGCAACTGATCAACTGATGGAAGAGTTCAACGCGCGCGGCGGGGGGTTGGAGCTGAGGCAGCTCGCTGGAGGCTATCGCATAACCACGCGCCCGGAGTTCAGCGAGTACGTGCGGCGTTACCTGAAGTCGCAGCCGTCGGCGCGCCTCTCGCTGGCGGCGCTCGAGACGCTCGCAGTCATCGCGTACAAGCAACCCATCACCATTCCCGAGATCCTCGAGATTCGGGGGGTGACTTCCACTTCGGCTATCAAGACGCTTCTCGACCGGCGGTTGATCGTCGCCAAGGGCCACAAACAGGTGGTCGGCCGACCGATGCTGTACGGAACGTCGAAGGACTTCTTGATTCACTTCGGGCTCAACGATCTGTCGGAGCTTCCTAACCTCGAAGATTTCGAAGACCTGATGAGCAGTTGATCTGTAGGGCCGTGTGGCCGCCCACACCTTGAAGCTTCGGCGTTCAGAGGTAACCACACAGCGCCTCCCCTCACAGGCCGCCTCCACAAATGCTCGAACGCATACAAAAGATAATCGCCAACGCGGGGTTGGGTTCTCGCCGTGCGGCAGAGGAGATGATGCTTCGCGGCGAGGTGACTGTTAACGGTACCCGGGTCACCGAGCTCGGCACAAAAGCCGATCCGGATCGGGATTCCATCAAGGTGCGCGGCAAGCTGATAACGCCCCGCCGTGAGCAAGAGAAGCGATACATCCTCATCAACAAGCTTCGCGGTTATCTGTCGTCAGCCTCTGATCCGAAAAACCGCCCTCTCGTAGCACATTTACTGCCGCCTTCTGCTCGCCGCGGGCTTCACCCGGTGGGCCGCCTCGACTTCAACACCGAAGGTCTGATCATTCTGACCAACGATGGCGAGCTGACAAATCTCTTGACCAAGGGCGGGCGCATTGAAAAGGTGTATCACGTCAAGGTCAAGGGGTCGCCAAGTGAGGAACAGATCGCGCGCCTGCGACGCGGGATCGCGCTTGGGAAGACGAAAACCGCGCCGGCCGGGATCAAGCTGATCGAGCGCACAAAAGAAGCCGGCAACAGTTGGTTCGAGGTCACGCTTCGGGAAGGCAAGAATCAGCAGATCCGGCGGATGTTCGATTCAATCGGGCATTCGGTCGTGAAGCTCCGGCGGGTCAGGATCGGTCATGTAAGTGACGCCGGGCTCGCACCCGGCCAGCACCGAGAACTCAGGCCAGGTGAGGTTAAGCAATTCTTCCGAGCGACGCTCAAAGCAGAGCCGCGCCCTGACAAGACCGCGGTCAAGAGGCCTGATCGCACCCGCCATCGCCTCCGCAAGAGACATTGAGTTTCATCACACTCTAGTTTCGGTAATTAGGCGCGGCGTGGCTTGTAAACTTCTATTCTTCTGATTTGCTACGCCCTCAACGCGGCACTTCTTTATACCATCCGGGCCAAGCTCCCTTTCTCCGTCGAAATATCAGAATGAACAGCGGGTTTGTCCAGATCAATGTGCGCCAAAGCCCCCACTGGTCAAAGCGGCGCGTCGAGGGAGCAACCTGCAAGTCCTCTATAAAACTGACGCTGCCATTCTGCCGCTTCGCTAATTTTTTCATACGCCAATAGAAATCCACATCCTCTCCCATAAGCAGTGTCTCATCATAGCCATTCAGCGCAAAGAAAGCGTCCTTCCGGGAAAACTGTGTCGCTCCTTGCGCCATCCCTGCCAACTTCCCGATGATCCGCCATAACTGCAGGTAAATCTTCACCGTTAGCTTTGCCGGTCTGTAGTTTGTGTCTAGCGCTCCGCCAAAACAGGTCGGCTCTGTCATGACTTCAGCGATGCGCCACAATAAATCACTCGGCACGATTGTGTCGGCGTCAACGAACACCAGAATATCGCCGCTGGCGAATCTCGCTCCGGTATTACGAACCTTTGCGACGTTATGCTCGGTTTCGGTTACAACAGTAGCGCCGAAATCGCGGGCGGTATCTGCTGTCGAATCTAAGCTATTGTTGTCAACTACAATTATTTCAGCCGGGATACTTTCTTCCTTAGGCGAGGATGCTATTGCTCGGTCAAGGCTGGCGAGCGTTTGACCGAGGTAATCTTCTTCATTGAAAGCTGGAATGATAACTGAGATCAACATCGTCACATCTTCAACAAGGCATCGACGGTAAACGAGCTGCTAGCCTAACGCACAAGTCAGCGAGTAATCGAGCGGACGTGAAAGAAGATCTAACAGCGGAACGAGTCGCGATGCCAGACCGGAGATTGATCTCTCGGAGTTAAATTGTAATCCTCTCGCTCATTGCGCGGAAGCCAAGGCGACTTTCATCTGCCCCGTCACACTTATGGTCCGCCCAACGAAAAGATCACCCCGCGCGCGGGAAAGGACCAAACATAGATGCGCGTGGTCGACTCATAAGAAACCAAACTTCGCGCGCTCGGGTGATCGCCGGGTTGGCCGTGCTGAATGCAAGGGCCCAACTCTCGCGACCGACGCACCCTGCAAGCGAACTCAATGTCACCACAACATTGGAACATGCTTTTTTCAGCTCCCGCGTGTAAAATCGTTAGTTCGAATCAGGCCGGGATTCGCTCCATGAGCGCGCCTGAGTTTAGCTGAGCAGTCGGAGGCACGATGGATTTTGAGTTGAACGAAGACCAGCAGCAAATCAAACGCACGATTCGTGAATTCGCAGAAGCGGAGCTTGCGCCCCACGTGATGGAATGGGATGAAGCGGCGCATTTTCCGATTGAGCTCCGGCCGAAATTCGCAGAAGTCGGCGTAATGGGTGTTCTCTTCCCGGAGGAATATGGCGGCTCGGGCCTGGGCTACGTCGAATACGCGACCATCATCGAGGAGCTCGCGCGCGTGGACGGTTCGATCGCCCTCGCTATAGCAGCTCACAACTCGCTTGGCGCCGGACACATCTTCATCGCCGGAAGCGAAGCGCAGAAGCAAAAATACCTTTCGCCGCTCGCAAAAGGTGAACACTTCGCCGCCTGGGGCCTCACCGAGCCAAGCTCAGGCTCAGACGCCAGCTCGATGAGGACCACAGCCGTACGACGTGGCGGCGGCTGGTCGCTGAACGGGTCGAAGAACTTCATCACCAACGCGACGTTTGCCGAGACCACTGTCGCGCTCGCGATCACAGACAGGGCCGCGGGATCGCACGGCATATCGGCCTTTATTATAGAGCGGGGCACAAAAGGCTTTTCGGTTGCAAAGAAAGAGAACAAGCTCGGAATGCGTGCCAGCGATACCGCGACTCTGATCTTCGAAGACTGTCATCTGCCCGATTCGAACCTGATCGGCGGTCCCGGACAGGGATTCATCCAGGCGATGAAAGTCCTGGACGGCGGAAGAATCTCGATCGCCGCGCTGGCGGTCGGAATAGCCGAGGGCGCGTACGAAGCCGCATTGAGGTATTCGAAAGAGCGTCACCAGTTCGGCCGCCCGATTGCCGAGTTTCAAGCAATACAATTCAAACTCGCGGATATGGCAACTCAGATAGACGCCGCTCGGCTTATGACTTATCGCGCTGCGGCGATGAAGGATGCGGGCAAGCCAACTACCAGGGAATCTTCCATGGCGAAGCTGTACGCGAGCGAGGTCGCGGTGCGGGTCTCCGAGGAAAGCGTGCAGATACACGGCGGGTACGGCTACATCAAAGATTACCCCGCAGAGAAGTACTGGCGAGACTCCAAACTGTGCACCATCGGCGAAGGCACCAGCGAAATCCAGCGAACGGTGATCGCACGCCAGATCCTCAAAGCATGAAGATTCGCGATTCGTGATTCCTGATCCGTGATTCGTGATCACAGCAGATGCTCTCAGTCACAGTCACGCATCACGCATCACGGATCACGCTCATCGATGAACTCACTCTCAAAAATGATTCTCTCCGGGGACAAACGCTCCATCGCGCGCGCCATAAGCGCGGTCGAGGACGCGCGACGTGACTCGAGCGACCTGCTCAAGGAAATTTATCCGCACACCGGCCGGGCCCTTGTCATTGGGATCACCGGCGCTCCCGGCGCAGGAAAGAGCACGCTCGTCGACCGCCTTGCTCATCACTATCGCCGCCACGGAGAAATGGTCGGCATAATAGCGGTCGATCCTTCGAGCCCTTTCACTGGCGGCGCCGTGCTCGGCGATCGCATTCGCATGCAGGGCATGGCCACCGATCCCGGGATTTTCATTCGAAGTATGGCGTCACGAGGACACCTCGGCGGACTCGCGCGCGCTTCGGCTGACGCGGTAGCGATACTCGATGCTGCCGGGTATAATAAGGTCATAATTGAAACAGTTGGGGTCGGCCAGGATGAAGTCGACATAGTCAAAACCGCTGATGTTACCGTCGTCGTGCTTGTGCCTGGGATGGGAGACGGGGTGCAGGTCATGAAGGCGGGCATCATGGAAATCGGCGACATTTTTGCGATCAACAAAGCTGACCGCGAAGGCGTGTTGCGGACCGAGCGAGAGTTGGAGATGTTGCTTTCGATCTCAACAAGGCCCGACGGCTGGACGCCACCGATAATTAAGACGGTTGCGACCGAAGGCACGGGAACAGAGGCGCTGGCGGCCTCGATTGCCGCCTACGAAAAGTTCCTCGGTTCACACGGCGCGAGTTCGGCGGACCGGCGCATCAAGATCGCGGAGCACCGAATAATCGAGCTCCTGCGCGATCGATTGTTGAAAATGGCCGTAGGAGGGACGGTCAGCGCGGAAGAGCTTGTCGAATTGGCTCGCTCAGTCGCCGAGCGGCGTCGCGACCCGTATTCGGTCGTCGATGAGATCGTTGACAGGCTGGGACTCTGAAAGTCATGAAAATCGATCATCTAGGCATTGCCGTTCGCTCGATATCGGACTCGTTGTCTTTCTATCGCGAGGCGCTGGGGCTCGAGCTTTCCGGAACCGAGACGGTGGACGATCAGGGGGTGACCGTCGCGCTTCTTTCGGTGGGCGAATCTCGTATCGAGCTGCTGGAGCCGTTTTCAGAGGCAAGCCCGGTTGGCCGGTTCATCGCCAGGCGCGGCGAAGGTCTACATCATATCTGTTATGAGGTCGACGACCTCGCTTCTAAGCTTAAGGAACTCAGGACGCGCGGCGTGCGGTTGCTGGAGGGCTACCCCCGTCGCGGCGCTGAGGGCAAACTCGTTGCCTTTCTGCATCCGGCGAGCGCACACGGAGTTCTCGTCGAACTGGTTGAGAAGGCGAGAACATCACAAGGAGAATAAATGAAGATATCAACAAAGGTCATCGCGACCATTATCGTCCTGGGCTTGCTTGCCGGCGCGCTTCTTTTTGCCCAGTATTCATCATCGACGCCGAAGACCGTAAGGCTCACGGCACACGATATGGAAGTCATCTTTCAGGAACTGCTGCCGCCTCAAAAGCAGCAGCAAATCGCTGCGGACCCCGAGGAGAGAAAGAAGCTCGCCGCCGAGCTCAAGAAACTGCTGGCGGTTGCCCAGGTTGCCGAACAGGAAGGCTATGCCTCGCACGCCGACCTGCAGTCGCAGCTTTCAATGCAACAGGACAGCGCGTTGAACACCGCGTTCAGGAAGAAGCACCCCGACGCACAGGTCACCGACGAAGAGATAAATGCCTACCACCAGGCACATCCGAAGGACTTCGACGACTTAATTCAGGGGAATCCACGGTTTCAACAGATGGCTCAAGGGCCTCAGCGAGAAGAACTGAAAAAGCAATTCGGTGAGTTCAAGGTGATCGCCGAACGCGCCCGCAAGGAAGGGCTCGATCGCGATGATGTCACGAGGTTGCAGTCGCTGCTCGATCGAAGCCAAACACTGGCCGGCGCATACCTCAGCGATCTTCAGAAGAACGCGGATAAGCTCGTCACCGACGAAGACATCGACGCGTACTTCAAGGAACACCCGTCCGATTTTGACGAAGTCCGCGTGCGTCACATCCTCGTAAGCACGCAGCCGCAGGCAGAACCCGAGGATGAAGAACAGGCGACTGACGCAAAAGACAAAGACAAAAAGCCAGCGGCAAAGCCGAAGACCCTGACAAAAGACGAAGCGCGCGCTAAGGCGCAGGGGTTGCTCGAACGCGTGCGCAAGGGTGAGGACTTCGCCAAACTCGCGAAAGAGAACTCGGACGACCCGGGATCAAAAGACAAGGGCGGGGAGTACGACTTCTTCGGCCGCGGCCAAATGGTTCCGGAATTCGACAAAGCTGCATTCGGACTCAAACCCGGGGAGGTCAGCGACCTTGTCGAGACGCAGTTTGGTTTCCATATCATCAAGCTCGAAGAACGACGCACGGCCCAGGACCCTTCGACCGACCAGAAGGTAAAACAGCAAATAGTGGACAAGCTCAAACAAGAGAAGATCGAAGCGCGCATCGCGGCCATAGCCAACGACAGCAAGGTCGTAGTGCCCGAAGACTTTGATACGACCCCTAAGGTGGCCGCTCAGCCACAGACTTCCAGCGCCGCCGAGCCCCGCAAGTCCGGAGAGCCCGAACAGCACTGATTCCAATTCAGCCAACGCGTGCGCAGGACCGGCGGAGCCCGCCTGTCCTGCGCATCCTGATTCATATCTCTGGAGAATCCAACCTTGCCAAACGCAAAAATCGGAGTGATTGGCGGCAGCGGCCTCTATCAAATGGCCGGGCTCACGGATGTTGAAGAGGTCACTCTCTCGACCCCCTTCGGCGACCCCTCTGATGCATTCGTTGTCGGCACGCTCGCCGGCGAGCGAGTCGCGTTCCTGCCGCGCCACGCAAGAGGGCATAAGCTTCTTCCGACTGAGATACCTTTTCGCGCGAACATCTACGCTATGAAAATGCTTGGCGTCGAGCGAATCATCTCGGCGAGCGCCGTAGGGTCTCTGCGCGAAGAACTCAAACCGATGGACATTGTCTTTCCGGACCAGTTTTTCGATCGCACTCGGCATCGCGTATCGACTTTTTTCGGTGGCGGCATCGCGGCGCATGTGACTTTCGCGGACCCGGTGTGTGGGGCACTGGCGGACACCCTGGAGACGGCTGCCAAAGCCGAACTCAGGGGAGTCGATATTCATCGGGGCGGCACCTACATATGCATGGAAGGCCCGGCGTTCTCGACAAAGGCCGAGTCGGAGGTCTATCGCTCGTGGGGAATGTCGGTCATCGGCATGACCAATCTCCAGGAGGCGAAGCTTGCCCGCGAGGCCGAGATTTGCTACGCGACCATGGCGCTTGTGACGGACTATGACTGCTGGCATCCGGATCACGATTCGGTGACCATCGAGATGGTGATCGAGTATCTGAATCGCAATGCCGAGAACGCGCAGAAGCTGATCGCGAGCGCGGTCGGCCGCCTGGCGGGAAGCGGGCGAACCTGCAAATGTGGGAGCGCGCTTCGCCATGCTATCATTACTTCGCCGGACACGATTCCGCTCGAAACTAAAGAGCGGCTGAAGGCGATCATTGGCAAATACGTTAGTTGAATGAGAGGTATCAGTGATGCGAGGCATGAAGTCGCTTGCCAGGATGTTCGTACTCACGTTGGCAATTTCAGGTGTCGGGCAGCCCGCGCCTGCGCAAGGACCGGGAAAGCCCATTGAACCGGCGCGCGATGAGGTGAAGGAAATCGCAGCCAAGCACAACCTCGAGGTAGCCCGCTGGTATTTGACCAAACGCAAAGCGTACGAAGGGGCGCGGGACCGGCTTCAAGAGATCATCGATTCATATCCGGACTTCTCGCGCATGGACGAGGTGATGTTCCTGATGGGCGAAGCGCACTTTAAGCTCGCCAAGAACGAAAAGGCAGTCGAATACTACAACGGACTTTTGAAAGCTTACCCGGAGAGCGAGTTCGCAAAAAAGGCCCGCGCCCGGCTCGACGAGTTAAAGGCTGAACCGGAAAAGAAATGATCGGGAGATGGGGCACGGCTAATCGCCCACTGGCTCAACATTGTCTCCCTGGCCCCGACAAACAAAGGGAAACAGATAGATGTCAATTCTAGTTGTGGGCTCCGTGGCGTTTGATTCCGTCAAGACGCCATTTGGAGAAAGAAATCGCATACTCGGCGGTTCGGCGACGTACTTCAGCGTCGCCGCTTCTTTTTTCACCGACGTGCGCGTAGTAGCGGTGGTGGGCGAAGATTTCGGCCCGGCTGAAGAGGCCGTGTTCCTCGATCGCGAGGTAGATATCTCGGACCTGGAGCGCGTGCCCGGGCGCAGCTTCCACTGGAGCGGCGAATACGGCTATGACCTAAACGTAGCTCACACCAGGGACACCCAGTTGAATGTGTTTGCCGATTTCAAGCCCAAGCTGTCGGACAACGCACGACAGACCCCTTATCTTTTCCTTGGCAACATTCAGCCAAAGCTCCAGGTAGAAGTACGCGAGCAGGTCGGCGCGAAACTGGTTGCTGCCGATACGATGAATTACTGGATAGACAACACTCCGGACGATCTGCGCGAGATGCTCCGGCATATAGACGTCCTGGTGATAAACGACGCCGAGGCAAGAGAGATCGCGAAGGAGGCGAACCTGGTTCGAGCGGCGCGCCGGATTCTCTCGATGGGACCCCGGCGGCTGGTTGTGAAACGCGGCGAGTATGGTGTGGCGATGTTCAGCGAACGGGCTTACTTTGCCACGCCTGCGTACCCGCTTGAAGAGGTGTTCGACCCGACCGGCGCAGGGGATAGTTTCGCCGGCGGGTTTATGGGTTATCTGGCGGCCACCAGCGCCACAGACGAAGCTGCACTCAGGCGCGGAATCATCTACGGATCAGTGATGGCATCCTTCAACGTTGAAGAATTTGGATGCGATCGGATGCGGAAGCTGACCTACGACGAAATCAACGCGCGGTTTCGCGAGCTCCGCGCGTTCTCGCATTTCGAAGAAGGTGAGATGCCGCCTTTTTGATTGTGGATGTTGGATTGTGGATTGCGGATTCGATCGACATTCCGGATTCTGCAATCCACGATGCCTAATCCGGGAAGCATCGCTTGCAACGCTTCAATCCACGACCGAGGGCCGCTTCTTCGCTGAGCACTATGCGTTCGCAGCGAATCGGCAAATGGGTTGAGGCGTGATAGTAATCTTTGTCGGCCGCACAGGAGTAAACCAGTCGAGCCGGCACAAGCAACTTGACCTCAGGGACGGCGGCTTGCTCGACGCTGGAGCTTTTGACCGCGGGGGTGTTTTGGGAAGCGCCCGTTCGCCAGCCGTCGAACACATCGTTTTTGAGATAGCTGAGCGCCACCCACCCAGCACCGAGCAGAAGGATGAAGGCAGTCAGAGATACGATCTTATTAACAAAGAACAGCGGGTGGGCACTGCGTAACGGGCTTCTAGCTTGTAGACCTGCCACGGGTTACGCTCCTTTCAATTGTCAACCGAAATCATGGGGAAGGCCGGAAAGTATCATAGCGGCGCGGGCCGGTCAACCATGAATCGGAACCCCAAAGCGCGGGCGCACGCATCCTGTGTTATGCTCGCGTTTAGAAGGTGTCTGTGAGCGATCTAAAATTCACAAAAGCGCAGGGAATGGGCAATGATTTTCTAATAATCGAGGTGAGCGACGTAGCCCCGTTGCCTGCGGCGAGTGAGTTGGCCCGGCGAATGTGCGAGCGAAACTACGGCGCCGGCGCCGACGGTCTCGTCTTCGTCGCTCGAGCCCGGGGCAACGACGCGGATTTCGCTTCGCGAATCTTCAACGCGGACGGAAGCGAAGCCGGCGTTTCCGGGAACGGCACTCGGTGCGCCGCGGCCTTCCTCTATCATCAGGGGTATTGGAACCAGACGGAGATAAGAATCGAGACTGCCGCCGGATTAAAGCGCGGCCGGCTGGTATCGCGTGCGGGCCAGCGGTTCGAGTTCGAGTTCGATATGGGTACCCCCGAGCTCTCGAGCGCATCGGTGCCGATGTCTGTATCCCCTTCTCTCGATCGTGTGGTGCGCTATCCGTTGCGGCTCGGTGGAGACGTCCTAGAAGTAACCTGCTTATCGATGGGCAATCCGCAGTGCGTCATCTTCGTATCCGGCCTCGAATCTGTGAACCTCGACGAGATCGGTCCGCTTATCGAGCACCACCCCATTTTCCCCGATCGCGCGAATGTCGAGTTCGCGCAAGTGATCTCGAGAGACGAAATCAAGATTCGAATCTGGGAGCGGGGCGCGGGACACACACTTTCGTCCGGGACCGGGTCCTGCGCTTCGGCGGTGGCTGGAGCGTTGAACGGCTTGACCGATCGCCGAGTCCGCGTGCGCACCGAAGGCGGACCGCTTCGAGTTAACTGGCGTGATGATGACAGAGTACTTCTGACGGCCTCGGCAGATGTGGTCTACGAGGGGCGATGGTTGGGAGAGTGACAGGCTTTCAATCTATTCTGTGGCGTCGGCTCGATCGAGCGGGCCACGAGTATGCGCGCTTGTTTCTGAAGGACTCGCGTTGGCATCTCACCGGCGTAGCGGTCGTTGAACACGATCGCAAACCGTGCCGGCTCGATTACGTGATCGTTTGCGATTCTCGGTGGCAGACGGTTAATGGAAAGGTCTCAGGCTCGGTCGGGGCAGAGGCAATTGACATCAACATCTCGGTTGACTCCACCCGACGCTGGGAGATCAACGGGTCGGAGTGTCTCGAGGTCGCCGGCTGCACGGACCTGGATCTCAACTTCAGCCCATCGACTAATCTGCTCCCAATTCGCCGGCTGGGACTTTCGGTCGGCGAGGAAGCGACGGTGCGCGCCGCCTGGCTTCGATTTCCAAGCTTTGCTCTTGAGCCGCTCGAACAGGTGTACCGTCGAATTGATGAATCCACCTATCGCTATGAAAGTGCGGGGGGACAGTTCGTCGCGGACCTTCAGACAAACGAGGCAGGTTTCGTCATTCAATACCCAAACTTCTGCGAGGCACTCGCGCAGGAACGCTCCGGATGATTAGTGACAAATTGGCAAGCCGGGCTAACTATCTGCGCTCGCGCTTACCATTTCGCTTTCGAGTGTGTCTCCCAACGCCGCGGGGAGATCCCTGAACTGAATCTCGTAGAGCCTCTTGTAGAGCCCCCCGTGCGCCAGCAGCTCCTCGTGAGTGCCTTCCTCGACAATCCTTCCTTCATCGAGCACGATGATCCGGTCTGCTCTGCGCACGGTGGACAGTCGATGGGCGATCACGAAGGTCGTACGGCCTTCCATCAATGTCTCGAGCGCGTCCTGGACCAAACGCTCCGATTCAGAATCAAGAGAGCTTGTTGCTTCGTCGAGTATCAGTATCGCAGGATTTTTTAACAGCGCCCTGGCAATCGCAATGCGCTGGCGCTGGCCTCCCGAGAGCTTTACTCCCCGCTCGCCGACTACGGTGTCGTAGCCATCCGGGAACTCGACGATGAACTCGTGAGCGTGCGCCGCGCGAGCTACCGCTTCGATCTCCCGGTCGCTCGCGCCGAGCCTTCCGTAGGCGATGTTCTCGCGAACCGGTCCGCCGAACAGCGTCGTCTCCTGAGGCACCATTCCAATGCCGCTTCGCAGCTCTCGAAGACGCACCGCCCTGATGTCGTGGCCGTCTACCTGGATCGCACCCGAAGTCACATCGTAGAAGCGCGGGATCAACGCGACCAGCGTCGATTTCCCTGCCCCACTCGGACCCACAAGCGCGATGATCTCGCCGGGCCTTGCCTCGACGCTCACGCCTTTCAGAACCGGGAGCGTCCGCTCATCGGGATAGGTGAAATGCACGTCCACCAACCGAACATGGCCTCGCACCGTTTCGAGCGGTTCGGGATTTTCTGGATCGGTTATTTCAGGGGCGGTGTCGAGCAGCTCAAATACGCGCCGAGTAGCACCGATCGCCTGATTGAACTGTCCGTACAACTCCGTCATACCGCCTACCGCGCCGCCGACAAAAAATGTGTACAGCACAAATGCAATCAAGTCGCCCGCGGACATCTGGCCCGCGATCACCATCCGGCTCCCGAACCACAGCACCACCGCGATGCCGCTGTAGACGACGAGGATAATGAACGCGATGAAACCGCCGCTCGCGACTGCGCGACGAACCGCAAGCTTCAGTGAATCTTGAATCCTGTCGCGATAGCGAGCGCGCTCATACTCCTCCCTGACAAAAGATTGAACGATGCGAATTGCCGACAGCGTCTCTTCCAGGACGGAGTTGGCTTCGGCAAGACGGTCCTGTACCTTCGTGCTCAGTCGCCGAACGTAGCGTCCATACAAATGGGCCGACACTATGACGATCGGCACTATCGCGAGCATCAGAAGCGATAGTTTCGTGTTGGTGATGAAGATGATTACTACGCCGCCCACGAGCATTATGCTCAATCGCAACAGCTCGGTAATACTGCCGGTGGTCACTGTCTGGACCACGCTGACATCCGACGCCATGCGCGAGGTCAGCTCGCCGATCCGCCGGTTTGCGAAAAACGATACGGGGAGCCCCGTCAGATGGTTGTAGAGCTGAGTGCGGACGTCGGCAACGATTCGCTCGCCGGTGTACGACAACAAGTAGGTTCGCAAGAAACTGAACCCAGCCTGCGCGGCGAAGACTCCCACCAGCAGGAGAGCCAGCCTGTTCAGCTTCGCCGAGTCGCGCTGTACAAACGCCGCGTCGATCAGCATCCGCACCACTTGAGGAAAGGCGAGCCCAAGCGCCCCCGCGATCAATAACGAGAGCAAGGCGACTGCAAGCCGTACGCGGTATGGTTTCGCGTACGAGAGCAATCGAAGCAGATCCTTCGGCGACACGCGCGGCTTCTCTTTCGCACCGTCCTTTTCCAGCTCGAAGGGTTGTGTTCTCTGGTAGCTGCTCATTGATTGGTAATAGATTCAGCTAAGACGCGTGGCCGGTCAAGGAAACAGGAGTTCAGACATTTTCCCCGCAGGGATCTGTCTTCCAGCCCAGGGTTGCCGTACACAGCAACCTTGGGCTCTGGGTCTCAACCACTGCGTAGTCCCGTTCCCACCAATGAAAGCGGTGAAGGGGGCGCTCTGCGATGGATGCTAGGCCCGAGAAGCATCCGGCCAGGCGGGGTCCCCGTCAGTGCGCCGGTTCACCGCCCCCGCATATCAACGGAACACTCAGCGATTACTGAGCGTTCTGCAATCAGGAGCGCGCCCTCGATCCGGCGCGGAGGCTCGAGCGTATACGGTCAGCAGTTGTGAATCCTGCCGATTGTTGATTCCGGCGTTTATGCGCTGTTAGACTCCACGACATTCTGATAGTTCACCCAGGAGGTGTAATGCTGTGATAGCGATCAAGAGAATCATTGTCATAGGTTTTCTATTAGTCACCGTGGCGGCGGCCCGTTCGCCCCAGGCCGAGCCGCCGCTCGCGGACAGTCGCCTTACCGTCCACACTCTCGTGAGGGAAGACATCTTCGCCGGCTTCATGGGAGACGACATGGATCGTTTCGCAAGGGGCGAAAAGAACATCGATCTTCTTCTGGCGCAGCGCCCGGCGCAAAGAGCCAATTTGCTGGCGTGGAAGGGCGGCGCAACGCTTTACCGTGCGGTGCGTGCTTACGAAAACAAACACGCGGATGAATTCAAGAAACTCTATCAGCAGACGCTCGACAATTTCGCTGAGGCCGGAAAGCTGAACACCGGCAATGACGGAGTTGCAGCGGTCACCGGCGGCAGCTTCGCGCTGTTCGCCGACCGCTTGCCTAAAGAGTATCGGGCGGCTGCGTGGGCGAGCGCTTATGACAATTACCTCACGCTCTACAAGCTTCAGGCCGGCATCATCGACAAGCTGCCCGTGCATCTTAAGGGTGAAGTCCTCGCGGGGCTTGCAACCGCAGCGCAGCGAACGGGCCGCAAAGACGAGACTGCTCAATACGTCGACAAGATGCTCGCAGTGCTGGGGGGAACGCCTTACGAGCCGATGGCCCAGAAGTGGAAAGCAAATCCCGAGTCCGCGTCCAAGACGAGTCTCCTGTGTATGACCTGCCATGACGCGGGGCGTCTGGGGCCGACGCTCGGCCGCCTCAACAACAAGTGAAGCGGGAGGCAGGTAGGGCGACAAGAGCCCGGCCCTGCTCCCGCCGTCACGACTTGCGCGATCCGGTGGAAGGCTCTCCAGCGCGTCTCGATTTGACGAGGCTGCGAAAGGCGTCCGCTATAAGCTTGAACAGGAAGACTACGTGCGGATACGGCCCTCGGTAGCTTTCCGAAAAGCTAAGAAGCGATCTGTCGGGCGCGGTTGGCCATAGTTTCATATCGTTCAACCTCATGGAGATTACGCGCTGCTCGCAGCCCGAAAGTCAACCTGTGAATTACACAGATATGAAAACATAGCAATTCAATAAGGGCCGTCGTCGCGTGGTCCTTCATGCGGCCCCGGCGACGGCCAGTTAGTTTTGGGAATTGATCCTCGATACTACCCCGCTACAAGCTCACGGGTTATTCACCGATTTGAAAAGCTTCTCAATGTGAGTCGGGTTGTTGACGCCCCCGAGGAACTCCGGATCGTCCGGTTTGAGGGTTCATTACCTAAAGCCGCTTCAGATTGAAAAACAAAGCAGCGAGTAGTAGAGTTCCCGCGCCTCTCGGGAATAATCAGTAGCAGCCAAATTGGGGAATATTATGCGACCTTTGAGGACGGCACTTGCCAATTGCCTTGTTTCAGCCAGTCTCATCGTCTCTCAACTCGCCTTATCTCCGGCTGGCTTGGGCAGGCCTGTTCCGGCACGGTTTCGAGAGCATACCATCGCCACGGATTTGACCGGCGGTTACCAGGTAGTGGTTACCGACATCAATCACGATGGAAAGCCTGACTTGATCGCATTGGCCAGCGGACTGAGAGAGCTCGTCTGGTTTGAAAACCCCGGATGGCAAAGGCACGTGCTGGTGTCGAACATCTCACGCCCGATCAACTGCGCGGCGGCGGACATCGACGGGGATGGAATTCCGGAGATCGCGCTCGCGCACGAATTCTCAAACGACCCGGCAAGGAGCATTGGCGTCGTCTCACTACTCAAGCACAAGGGGGCTCCTTCGCAGCCCTGGGACATGACCGAGATCGATCGGCTCCCGACTTCTCATCGATTGCGTTGGGTCGATATCGACGGCAACGGGGAAAAAGTTCTGGTCAACGCTCCTCTCGCGGGCGCCGCCGCGAAACCACCCGATTACAAAGGCGCCGTTCCGCTGGTATTTTATCGACCAGGATCGTGGAGGCGAGAAGTCATCTCGGAGGAGCTGCAAGGTGTGTTGCACGGAATACTGCCCACGCACTGGAGCAAGGACGGACGAGAAGATATCCTGACTGCCAGTTTTCTGGGGATAGATTTGTTCAGCGTCGGAAAGAACAAGCGATGGGAACATAGCAGAATCGTGAGCGGCAATCCTGATCCGTGGCCCCGGAGCGGTTCGAGCGAGATCGCTGTGGGCAGGCTGGGTAAAAAACGCTTTCTCGGAGCTATCGAGCCATGGCATGGCAATCAGGTTGTCATCTATTTGCCGCGCGGTCAGGGCTGGCAGCGTCAGCTCATCGACACAGCGCTGAACGATGGTCACGTGTTGGTCATCGCCGATCTGAATCAGGATGGGCGGGATGAAATCATTGCCGGGTATCGCGGGGAAGGCAGAAGCGTCTACATTTACTCCTCTGAAGATTCGAAGGCGAGCCGCTGGTCCCGGCAGGTGCTTGACGACGGCGGCATGGGCGCGGCCGGGTGCGCAGTTGCCGACTTGAATGGAGATGGACGACCCGATGTAGCTTGCATCGGCACCGCGACAACCAATTTGAAGTGGTACGAAAATCTGGGCGCCCCAGGGCAGACTAAGTAACGGACACACAATCAACTCAACACACGAGTATGCCGATAGGACCCAGCACATCACTTGGCCCTTATGAGATTCTTTCCCAACTGGGAGCGGGCGGGATGGGCGAAGTCTGGCGCGCCCGGGATACACGATTGAGCCGCGAAGTCGCCATCAAAGTCCTGCCCGCATCGTTTGCCGCCGATGAGGACCGGCTCAGGCGCTTCGAGCAGGAAGCGCGGGCTACGTCTGCGCTCAATCATCCGAACATAGTCACCATCCACGAGCTCGGGGAAGACGGAGACGCACGCTTCATCGTGATGGAGCTGGTTGAAGGGCGAACGCTGAGAGCGTTGATTGACGAAGGGCTTTCGCTCAATGGGTTTGCACAACTTGCGAGCCAGATGGCGAAGGCGCTGGGTGCTGCGCATGCCGCCGGCATTACGCACCGCGACATCAAGCCTGAGAACATCATGGTGCGCGGTGACGGTTACGTGAAGGTTCTCGACTTCGGGTTGGCGCGTCTCGTACCCACCGGAATGGACAAAGAGGCGGCCACATTGCAATACACGCAGCCGGGCATACTTCTCGGCAGCGCTCGCTACATGTCACCGGAGCAGGCCCGTGGCGAAAGTGTTAGCAATCCTTCAGACATTTTCTCGCTCGGAATGATCTTCTACGAGATGGTGACCGGGCGGCATCCGTTTGCAACAGACTCCCTACTCGGCACGCTCAATGCCATCACCGGACAAGTCCCGGCTCCCCCTTCACGGTTGAATCCCGAACTCCCGTCCGCGATTGAAACCCTGATCCTGCAGATGATCGAGAAGGACGCGCGGCTGCGGCCGACTGCGGCAGAAGTCGAGACTGCGCTGGCAGAAGCCGGAGGGCCGGGCCTCAGCGTGCAGAGTAGCGCCGCGGTCCTGCGGCCGCGCACGCGGCATACGGTTGGGCGGGAGAAGGCGCACGCGGAATTGCGCGAAGCGTTCGCTTCTGCTTCCGCCGGTAATGGATTGCTCATGTGCGTGCCGGGCGAGCCCGGTATGGGCAAGACGACGCTGGTCGAAGATTTTCTGAGTGATCTGCGAGCGGGCTCTCAGGCTTGTGTCATCGCCCGCGGGCGTTGTTCGGAGCGCCTGGCGGGGACTGAAGCTTATCTGCCCTGGCTCGAAGTGCTCGCCAGCCTGTTGCGCGGGGCAGACGGGCAGTCACGGACATCGCTATCGGGTAGCGAGTCCATTGTACAGACGACAAAACGGCTTGCACCCACCTGGTACGCGCAGGCCATGCCGCTTCAGCCGGACGATTCTTCGGTCGAGCGATTGCTTGCGGAACGCGCCGCATCCCAGGAACGAATGAAACGCGAATTCGGCGCGCTGTTGGAAGAGATTTCCGAACGCCGGCCGCTCGTGCTTTTCTTTGACGACCTTCACTGGGCCGATGTCTCAACAATAGATCTGCTGTCATATTTGGCGAGTAAATTCGACTCGATGCGAGTGCTGATCATCGCGACATATCGGCCGTCGGACCTGCTGCTGGCGAAGCACCCGTTTCTACAGGTCAGGCCGGACCTGCAGGCTCGCGGGGTATGTCGCGAGATCGAGCTCGGGTTCTTGTCGCGCGCAGAGATCGAAATGTATCTCGCGCTCGAGTTCCCGGAACATCGCTTCCCTCCGGAACTGCCCGCGTTGATTCACGCAAAGACCGAAGGCAACCCGCTTTTTATGGCCGATCTCGTGCGCTACCTGCGTGGTCGCGACGTGATTGCCGAGGAACAAGGGCGATGGGTGCTCGCACAATCGCTGCCCAGCATTGAGCGTGACTTGCCGGAATCAGTGCGTGGGATGATCGAGCGTAAGGTGGCACAAGTGAGCGAAGAAGATCGGCGCTTACTTGTGGCTGCCAGCGTGCAGGGATATGAGTTCGATTCGGCAATTGTGGCGAGGGCGCTGGAGTTGGATCCGGCGGATGTTGAAGAGCGCCTGGAGGCGCTGGAGCGAGTCTATTCGCTGGTTCGATTCGTCAGTGAAATCGAGTTTCCCGGACGCGTGCTGACCTTGCGTTATCGGTTCGTCCACGTGCTCTATCAGAACGCGTTGTACGCTTCGCTAAGGCCAACGCGAAGGGCGCAGTTGAGCCGGACGGTCGCCGAGGCGCTGCTCGAGTGTTACGGGAAGCAGAGCGCGGCGGTGGCTTCGGAGCTGGCGTTCCTGTTTGAGGCGGCGAGGGACTGGTCACGAGCCGCCGATTACTACCTGGTGGCGGCGAACAATGCTTCAGATGTATTCGCCCTTCAGGAAGCCGGCACGCTGGCGCAGCGCGGTCTGGATATGCTGCGGCTGCTGCCGGAACAAACTGAATGTGCGAAGCAGGAACTCTCGCTGCAAACGATGCTCGGGCAATCGCTGATGGTCGCCAAAGGCTACGCTTTGCCGGAAGTCGAGCAGGCTTTCATCCGGGCACGCGAGCTTAGCCTGCAACTGAACGAAATCGCTCAGCTTTTCCGCGCGCAGTTCAGCCTGGCCATAGTTTATGTTGTGCGAGCCGAATACGAACGCGCCTTCGAGCACGGTGAACAATGCCTGCGCCTGGCGGAGAACACGCGGAACCAGACCATGCTTTTGCAATCTCACTGGGTGATAGGGCTGAGCCAGTGTTACCTGGGCAAGTTCGCGGCGGCCCGCGATCATTTCGAGCGGACCTTAGCCGTTCACGATGCCGCAGGAATTGACACCGCGGCTTCCATGTACGGCGCCGTGCTGAGCCGCGCGCATCTGGCTCGAATGCTCCTCTTCCTAGGCTATCCGGAACAATCACAAAAGGCGATGAAGGAGGCTATCGCGAGGGCCGGGCGAATTCGCGTTCCGGTCGCCGTCGCCAACACGCTCGCGCTGGCCGCCTACCTGGAAGCGTTTCATCACAACGTGGAGAAAACGCTGGAGCTTACTGCGGCGACCGCGAGCCAAGCCGAAGAGCACGGACTGCCTTATTACGCCGCGGCAGCAACTTTAACCCGCGGCTGGGCGCTGGCCATGCAGAATCAGGAAGAAGAGGGAATTGCGCTCATCCGCCAGGGTCTGGCGTCGTCTCTCGCAATCGGAACAAGGCAGCAGCACGGGTACTTCCTTGCTCTGTTGGCTGAAGCGCTGAATCAAGCCGGGCGCGTTGAAGAAGAACTCGAAGCGCTCAGGGAAGGGATGGATGTGGCGCAGCAGACCAATGAACCGTTCTATGATGCCGAGCTGTACAGACTCAGAGGAGACGCGCTGGCGAAAGCGGGAGTGGTTTCGCCCTCAGAAGCAGAAACGTGCTATCAGCGGGCTATCGAAATCGCGCGCGAGCAGCAGGCGAAATCATTTGAATTGCGGGCCGCGATGAGTCTCGCGCGATTGCGGCAGCAGCAGGGCAAGTGCGAAGAAGGCCGGGCGATCCTCGCAGACGTTTACGGCTGGTTCACCGAGGGCTTCGACACCGCTGATCTGCGAAACGCCAGAGCCTTGCTTGATGAACTGGGCATGGAATTCAGCCTGCAGACCGGCGGCTCCGTGACAGACCGCCGGCTGACCAAGTGAGAGGGCAGTCCCGATGAAGGGATCATTGTCCGCCAACACAACGCTCTCGCATTACGTCATCCTCTCTCAACTCGGCGCGGGAGGAATGGGTGAAGTCTGGCGCGCGCGCGACACGCGGCTCGATCGTGAGGTCGCCATCAAGGTCCTGCCCGCGGACTTCGCTCAGGACGCTGACCGCTTGCGACGCTTCGAGCAGGAGGCCCGCGCCACGTCAGCGCTCAATCACCCGAACATCCTCACCGTCTACGACATTGGCTCCCGCGAAGGCTCTCCATACATCGTCGCCGAATTGCTCGAAGGTAATGAACTCCGCGACGTTCTAAATGGCGGTGCTATCCCACAGCGCAAGGTGATCGATTACGCGCAGCAGATCGCCAGCGGACTCGCCGCAGCACATTCTAAGGCAATAGTTCATCGCGACCTCAAGCCTGAGAACATCTTCATCACAACCGACGGCCGGGTGAAGATCCTCGACTTCGGACTCGCTAAGCTGTCTCCCCCAACACTGGCCGCGGGAGCCAGTTCTGAAGTCGCTACTCAAAAGGCCATCACCGATCCCGGCACGGTGATGGGCACTGTGGGCTATATGTCGCCCGAACAGGTGCGCGGGCAAGCCGCAGATCATCGCTCGGACATCTTCTCGTTCGGCGCGATCCTGTATGAACTGTTACTGGGTCGCCGGGCATTCATCGGAGACTCCGCAATAGAAGTGATGAACGCGATCCTAAAGGAAGAGCCGGAGGAATTGACTGAGACAAACTCGAAGATCAACCCGCCTCTTGAAAGGATCGTTCATCGATGTCTGGAGAAGAAACCTGAACGGAGATTTCAGTCGGCGAGCGATCTGTGTTTTGCAATTGAATCGTTGTCGATGTCTTCAGGCTCACGTATAGGCTCGGCGGTCTCAGTACCGGAGGTGGCCGAAACAGCGGGCATAGCGCGGCTATTCCACAATGCGCGGCTCGCGTGGATTGCAGCAGCCATCTTCTTTGTGGCGCTGTTGGCTGCGATGCCTCTGGCCATCTCCCATCTCCGCCATGCGCCTCAAGGTCAGGCAGGTGCGGTTCGTTTCTCAATTGCCACGGAGAAGGCGTCGGTGTTGGGGCAACTGGCGGTCTCCCCCGATGGAAGAGCCCTTGTGTTCGCGGCAATCAATAAAGGATTCCCTCAGCTCTGGCTTCGTTCGTTGGGCGATTCGGAGCCGCGACCTCTTGCGGGCACGGAAGGTGTCAACGGCTTTCCGTTCTGGTCTCCAGACAGCCGCTCAATCTGCTTTCCCGCGTCCGGCAAGCTCAAGAAGTTGGACCTGTCGGACGGAACGGTACAGACGTTGTGGACCATTCCACCGGCCTTTGGAGGCATCGGAGCGGGCGGCGCAGGCGCCGTGCGATCGGGCCTGGGCGGCACCTGGAGCCGCGAGGGAACCATTTTGACTTTTCGAGGGTCAAGCGGAATTTTTCGTATCCCGGCCTCCGGAGGAGAACCCGCCCCTGTCCGCGGAGTTGATCAGCCTCCCGAAGGCGTCTTCTATCGATGGCCTTGTTTTCTACCCGATGGCGATCACTTCCTATATCTGATGACGACGACCGCGCCACCCGCTCCGGAGGAAAAGTCAGAGGTCTATGTTGCATCGCTCGAGGGGAAAGGACCAAAGCGCTTGTTCTCTGCTGATTCGAACGCGATTTACGCGCCGGCTCCGGAGGGCAGGGGCTATCTGCTATTCGCGCGCGAGGGAGCGCTCATGGCACAGTCGTTTGATGCGAATAGCCTGACTCTCAGCGGCGACCCATATCGCGTTGCCGACCACGTGCGCGTCAATCTTAACAATCGGGCCTTCATTTCGGTTTCAGACAACGGAGTGCTGGCCTACGATTCGACACCCTTCAGCACCCCTGCCAACCAACTCGTTTGGGTTGATCGACAGGGCAAACAGCTTGAAACCATCCCGGCCACCGGAACATTCCAAATGCCCTCGATCTCACCCGATGGCAAGCGGTTGGCGGTATCTCGTTTTGACCGAAGAATCGGCAATTCGGACATCTATGTCGTTGATCTCGTCAGAGGAACGAGCTCGCGATTGACTCTCGACCCCGCCGCTGACAACTGGCCGGTGTGGTCGCCGGACGGAACTCACATCGCATGGGGCTCAAACCGAAGCGGCGCCTATCAGATTTATCAGAAGCTGGCTAGCGGCGCAGGCGATGAAGAGCAGTTGCTCAAGTCTAATAAGGTCATCAACCCAACCGACTGGTCTTCCGATGGGCGATACATTCTCTATCGAGAGATGGACCCGGATACAAAAGCGGATCTGTGGATCCTTCCGGTTGAAGGAGACCGCAAGCCCATCCCATTTCAGCACGGGCCGTTCACGGAGCTTCAAGGCTGCTTTTCTCCTGACGGGCGCTGGATCGCTTACTCATCAGACGAATCCGGGAGCCTCGAAGTCTATGTTCAAGCGTTTACTCAGTCCGGCGCTACGTGGCCAGTGTCGACTAAAGGGGGTTTTGCTCCACTCTGGCGCAGGGACGGCAAAGAGCTTTACTACCTCTCCAGCGATGCGAAGCTGATGGAAGTCGATATCGAGACCGCTGGCACCTTCGAGCCGGGCATTCCCCGAGCACTGTTCGATCTCTCGGGAACGCGGAGATTGCCGCTCGGTTACGCGGTCGCGTCAGACGGCCAGCGATTTCTGTTCATAAGCGTGAGTGAAGAGGCTGGGCCGTCATCGCTAGCGGTTGTGGTGAACTGGACGGCAGAGCTGAAGAAATGACATTCATCGTCATGGAGTTCGTCGAGGGTCAGACGCTCGGTGGCCTCGAGAAGCCGTGCCCGCTTGACGAGCTGCTCAGCATCGCCAGCCAGAGCGCCAAAGCGCTCGCAGCCTCGCACTGCTATTCATCAAGCACTTTCCGCCGTTCATTCCGGGTTTCGGAACCGACCCTCGATTGGCAGACTTGCTACGGCGGATGGGACTGCCGGGGTAACTATCGCTATGGAACAGCCGCTGCGGACTGATACCGTCATCTCTCACTACCGCATACTGTCGCGAATCGGCGCCGGCGGGATGGGCGAAGTCTATCGGGCGCGCGACACACGATTGAATCGCGAAGTCGCCATCAAAGTCCTTCCCGCCTCGTTTGCTAACGACGAAGATCGCTTGCGGCGCTTTGAGCAGGAGGCAAACGCGACCTCCGCGCTCAACCATCCGAACATCCTCACCGTCTACGACATTGGCTCCCACGAAGACACTCCATACATCGTCGCCGAACTGCTGGAAGGCGAAGAACTCCGCGCAGTGTTGAATGACGGCGCGATTGGTCAGCGCAAGGCCATCGACTATGCGCAGCAGGTCGTCAGTGGACTGGCAGCCGCGCACTCCAAAGCTATCGTTCATCGTGACCTCAAACCCGAGAACATCTTCATCACAACCGACGGCCGAGTGAAGATCCTCGACTTCGGACTCGCCAAGCTGTCTCCCCCCAAATTGGCTGCTGGAGCCAGTTCTGAGGTCGCCACTCAACAAGCCATCACCGATCCAGGCACGGTGATGGGCACCGTAGGCTATATGTCGCCCGAACAGGTGCGCGGGCACGCAGCCGATTATCGCTCGGACATCTTTTCGTTCGGCGCGATTCTGTATGAAATGTTGCGCGGCCGCCGTGCATTCATTGGAGAGTCGGCAATAGAAGTGATGAACGCGATCCTAAAGGAAGAGCCGGAGGAATTGACGCAAACAAACTCGAAGATCAACCCGGCTCTCGAGAGGATCGTTCATCGATGCCTCGAGAAGAAACCTGAGCGGCGATTTCAATCCACCAGTGATCTTTGCTTTGCGATCGAAGCGTTGTCGATGCCATCGGGTTCGGGCGCGAGTCAGACGGAAGCGTGGAAAGTGCTAAACAGCTCTCCAATTGCAGAGTACCGCAACTGGCGTGGGCGCATCGCCTGGATCGTCGCGGGAGTTTTAACGGCAGCCTTAGTTGCGCTGAGCATTGCCTATTTCAATCGTTCATCGAAGGAACCGAGCGCGGCGCGACTGGCGTTTGCTCCACCCGAAGGACTGACGTTTGAAAACGGGGTTTATGACTTTGTGATCGTATCGCCGGATGGACAGAAGCTTGCGTTCACTGCATGGTCAGCGGACGGCAAGAAACAGATCTGGGTGCGTCCGCTTAACTCTTCCGAAGCGCAACCGCTGCCCGGCACGGACGATCCCCAGTATCCCTTCTGGTCGCCCGATAGCCGCTCGATTGGATTCGGTTCGCGAGGCAAGCTCAAGCGGATTGATCTCGAGAGCGGTCGTCCGCAAACACTCGCTGACGCTCCTGACCTCAGAGGCGGGACCTGGAGCCGCAAAGACGTGATCCTCTTCCAGCCGCGACCTCAGCGCGCTTTTTTCCAGATCCCGGCTACTGGCGGTGAAGCCCAGGCTGTCACCGATCTGACGCCCGATAAACAGGGCTTTCGAAACCCGCGCTTCCTGCCCGACGGTCGTCACTTTCTCTACGACGTAGGCGCAGGGGAGAGCGCGAAGGGAATCTTTGTCGGCTCCCTGGATTCCAAAGAGGTAAAGCGACTGCTGGCCGACGGTACATTTGCGGAATATGCGCCGCCCGGCTGGTTGATCTTTGAGCGCAACGGCGGACTCGTCGCGCAATCATTCGACGCCGACCGTCTTGAAGTGAGCGATGAAGCATTCGTGCTCACCCCACACGCGTCTGTTACCCGCCCTCGCTTTTCGGTTTCCGAGAACGGTGTTCTGGTCTGGCAAGGTAATCAATGGCGGGACTATCAGCTTGTGTGGTTTGACCGCGAAGGGAGACAGGCAGGTGCGGTTGGTCCGTCGATCAGGGCAGTGACTCCGCAAGGCCCGCGTCTTTCGCCGGACGGAACACGAGTCAGCATTGCCCGGACAGATAGGCAGAGTCAGAATACCGACATCTGGGTGATCGACCTCCTGCGCAATCTGCCCACGCGTGTGACGTCTGACCCTATTTACGAGGCAGCCCCGGTCTGGTCGTCCGATGGCAACCACCTTGTCTTCGGCACCGGGACCCTCTGGCAAAAAGCCGCAAACGGCACCGGAACTAAAGAGACGTTATTACGCGGAGAAGAAAACCAAATCTACCCTCGCGACTGGTCATCAGATGGGCGATTTATCATTTATGTTGAGAAAGCAATTAAGACGAACGAGGATGTCTGGGTGCTGCCGCTCACTGGCGACCGTCATCCTTACCCCATAATCAACTCCGAATTCGACGAACGCGAAACGCAACTCTCACGCGACGGTCGCTGGCTCGCGTACGTTTCAGATGAATCGGACCGCTACGAAGTCTACGTCCAGGCGTTCAATGCCGACGGCAAGCTGGGCGAGACTAAGGTCCGTATATCGACGGGCGGCGGCAATCAACCTCGCTGGCGGCGAGACGGGCAGGAGCTGTTTTACATCGCCGCGGATGGCCAGATGATGGCCGTCGCGGTGAAGTCGGGCGGGACGGCGTTCGAAGCAGGCACGCCTAAAGCGTTATTCAAAACTCGTATGTTCAAGGAACACAATGTCCCGGCGATTGACTACGACGTGACCGCGGACGGGCAGCGATTTCTGATCGGGACGTTAGTGGGCGAGGCGACGCCAGTCAGCGTGATTTTGAATTGGACGGCGGAGCTGAAGAAATGACGATCGCTCCCGGCACAAAACTTGACCCCTACGAGATCCTCTCGCAGCTCGGCGCAGGCGGGATGGGCGAGGTCTATCGCGCGCGTGACAGTCGCTTGAATCGCGAGGTGGCGATCAAAGTTCTTCCTGCGTCGTTCTCGGATGATCAAGACCGGCTGCGCCGCTTCGAGCAGGAAGCGACGGCGACTTCCGCGCTCAACCATCCGAACATCCTGACCGTCTACGACATTGGCTCCTACGAAGGCTCACCATATATCGTCGCCGAACTGCTCGAAGGCGAAGAACTCCGCGATCTGTTGGATGACGGTGTGATCGCCCAGCGCAAGGTCATTGATTACGCGCAGCAAATCGCCGGCGGACTCGCAGCAGCTCACTCCAAATCTATGGTCCATCGTGACCTCAAACCCGAGAACATTTTCATCACCACCGACGGACGAGTGAAGATACTCGATTTCGGCCTCGCTAAGCTGACTCCCTCCAAACTGGCTGCTGGAGCCAGTTCTGAGGTCGCCACGCAAAAGGCCATCACTGATGCGGGCACAGTGATGGGCACCGTAGGCTATATGTCGCCGGAGCAGGTACGTGGACAAGTCGCGGACTATCGCTCAGACATCTTCTCGTTCGGAGCAATCCTGTATGAAATGCTTCGGGGTCGCCGTGCATTCATCGGAGAGTCCCAAATAGAAGTGATGAACGCGATCTTAAAGGAAGAGCCGGAGGAGTTGACGCAAACAAACTCGAAGATCAACCCGGCTCTCGAAATGATCGTTCATCGATGTCTGGAGAAGAAACCTGAGCGGCGATTTCAATCGACGAGCGATCTGTGCTTCGCGATTGAAGCGCTGTCCACGCCATCAGAGTCACGAGTCGAGACATCCGCAATGCCCGCGGTGACTGAAGGCGCGGGCAAAAGACTTTCCCGTGAACGTCTGCTGTGGCTCGTGGCAGCGGTGCTGTTACTGACGTCGCTCGGTCTCACTTGGGCCTATTTTGCGCGCGGACCCGAGAACGCCGAGATGCGAGTGATGAAGTTTTCAATCTCTCCGCCAGACAACTCGAGCTTCGACAAC
>DATIFP010000076.1:0-7427 GCA_035455165.1 Blastocatellia bacterium | reverse complement strand
GAAGTCGATAGACAAGGAAGGCCACGAGAGCCCTGTCTCAGCTTACGTGCTCGCGCCACGTGCGCGCTAACCCGCCCGCGTGCAAGTCTCATACGTCATACGGTGCCGGGCCTGCGATTCTGCGATTCTCCCACCAATCTTCCACCCCCGGTTGCGGGCCAATTTCCTGATTTGCGCCTCAAAGATTGGAGAGAATTGCAAAATCGGAAGCCACCGGGTAATACCGCGGAGTCTAGTGGGTGGGAAGCCCACCTCGGAGGGCCTAACCAGCCACCGAGTAGCGAGACCTTGGGCGACGAACAGCAATGCTCGTTTCTAAGCGTGGGCCGGTTTGCTGACGATTTCGTCGTGTGCTTCGTGAGCAAGGAGGACGCGATGAGATCTCCGCCAGAGCTAGCCGAGCGGCTAGAGAAGTTCGGTTAGGAGATAGAACATTATTGCAGCCGAACGAAGGACGGGAAGCGATTCCGGATGAAGCGAGTGACGTCGGGAAAGAAAATTTCGGACGAAACGAGCGGCATTCAAGGAATGGCTGAAGAAATCACGAGTGATGCCAACGTGGTGGATCATGGAGAAGGGTAGCGCTGAAGCTTCGAGGGCACTATGGGTATTACGGAGTGACGGACAACTACCGAGGGATCGCGGGATTCCACCGAGAAGTTATGAAGCTGTTGTACAAGTGGCTAAATCGGCGGAGTCAGCGAAGGAGCCACACGTGGGAAGAATTCGAGAGACTGCTAAAGCTATTACGGTTGCGGGGACCGCGGGAGCGCATACATCTCTACTGTCGAGCGCGAATGAACGTCTGAGGAGCCGTGTGCGTTCATAGCGCAAGCACGGTTCTGAGAGGGGCAGGGGCCGACTGATGTATGGTTGAAACATGGTGGCACCTTCGGGAAACCAGGCGGCAAACGGAGAAAACAAGCCTCAACCTAAAGCATCGGAAGAAACCTGCCTACTTGACAATTTCGAGAGATTTGGCAACTGGTGACCTGTTCGTAACCGATATTCCCGGGCCGTGTTACGCGCGTTGTTAAGTGACCTTGAGCAGTACCGACGACGGAATAGCGGTGTCGGCCCTGGTCCGGCACCAATCATCGAAATTGCAAATTACACGCCTGACCCTTGCCCTCGGTGAAGCAGCAAGTCGCGCCCTAGTAGTGATAACGAGATTGTAGAAAAGTGATTCGATCGTCGCTCACCAGATACACGACTCGATGCTCTCTGGTTAAGCGCCGGGACCACGAGCCCGCCAACTCGTAGCGCAATGGCTCAGGCTTGCCAACGCCCGTGAAAGGATCGCGCATAACGGCTTCTATTAAATCGAACACGCGAAACGCAACGGCGCGGTCCGTTTCGACCCAGTACCGGAGGTCTTCTCGAAAGCGGGCGTGGAATACCGCGTCGCGCTCGGCGGGGCGCCGACGCTTACTCTTCTGCATCAAGACCTAGCTCGCGGCGCAAGGAGCGCGGGGCCCGGGGCTTGCCCTTGCGCGCCCTGGCGTCTTTGAGGGCGGACAGCAACCGGTCGGCGTTCCTGGGAGAGCGGAGGAGGTGCAATGTTTCAAGGATGCTTGATAGCTCGTCGGCGGCGATGAGCGCCACATCGCCTCCCTTGCGCCGCGAGATGATGACCACGTCGCGGTTGTCGGTCACCTGGTCGCAAAGTTTCGCGAGATTCGCACGCGCTTTCGTGTAAGAAGTTTGGGTTTCCATAGAGCATCTTCGCTTTCGATTTACTGTACAGCTCTACTGTACAACGCTGGCGAGTATGAAGGCAAGCAGATGGAAAACGACCGAGTCATCGCTGACTTTATCGTCGCTGTCTACCGACTCGGGTGGCGAGCCCAAAGTGGGCGATTCAGCTCAGCGGGTTCTTTCAAGATCGCGCATACGCGTCGGTCGTGTCGGCTTTCGAAAGAGCCGGCCTGGCCCGCCACCAATCATCGAAGGTTCTTCCCCTGGATCGCTCGACTCGGCCGCGCTGGCCAAGCGTCGGGCGTGTATTTTGCAATTTCGAGAGATTTGACAACCGGTGACCTGTTCGTAACCGATATTCCCGGGCCGTGTTATGCGAGTCCGCGTTCAGTGACCTTGAGGAGTACCGACGACGGAATAACGGTGTCGGGCCTGGCCCGGCACCAATCATCGAAAGGCAAATTACACCCCTGACCCTTGCCCTTATCAGTGTAGGGCGATCATACCGAGCGGAGGGGATTGCTTCCTTCGCTCTCGAGTCACTGCGGTTTCGCAGGTTTTGTGGCCTTTGCAAAGCTTACGAGATTCGCAAATACCCGATAAGCCCCCGCGTTGCCTGCCAACAGTTGCCGCCGCCATTGATAACTCGTGTACATGTATGTCCCCTCGCCGTAGCTCGCGACGAGCAGCCCTCCGCGATTCGGTTCTTCCCCTGGATCGCTCGACTCGAGCAGCGGTCTGTACTCGGCCGACCACTCTCGCGGGACGTTAACCGCGCGCTCGAGAACCCAGCCTTCGAAGTCTTTCGTTGTGATTTTGTTGGGCCTCGACATCAGTGGATGATCCTGGTCGAGGATCTTCACCGTCGCTCCCTCAAACGTGATTCTGTCCTTTGATAGCTTGATCGGGTACGGAGCGAATTGGGTGTTTGATAGGAGAACGTTCCAGTCGTCGGGGCGTTGACCGAGCACGACGAGATTGCCGCCCTGACGCACGTAACGAAGCAGACACCGGTTTTGAAGCATGAGCTCCGGATTAGTGAAATAAGCGCCGTTGTCTACGATGACCGTGTTGAAGCGCGCAAGATCGCCGCAGCCGATTCGAGACTGAGCGACAGTGTTTGCGTTGCCGTGCTCGGTGACGCTGATATCGTCAATTCTCAGTTCGGCGTGCTCGACGCCTAGTTCGTTGAGCGCAAACGAGACCCAATCATCCAGCCCCCGTATGTAGCCGGCCTTAAGCCCGCTGGCAACCTCGAAGTCGGCTGCCTTTACCGCGATCTTCGCCGAGGCCAGTGGATCCGCCAAAGCCGGTTTCTCACGGCGAAACTCGATCAACACGTCGGGCGCAAGGGGCGGCTTGAGAATCGGCAAACGCAGTTTCAGCGTGATCGTCAGTTCTTCATCCTCGCGAGAGAACGCCATATGCACCGGGTCGTAGTCGTCATCGGCCAGCGCGAGCGGCACAACCCACAACGCGCCGGCAAGCTTGCCTGGCGTGCGATTCCGGACCCGTACCGGGAAACTGATCTCACGCTCGGTCGACCAGTCCTTGATCAGCGCGAACGGAATCGTCGAAATTTCGACGGGTGACGCTACGTCGAATCTGGCCAGCGCGGCGAGTCGGATGTTCACCTGGCCCAACCCCACTTCGGCAAATACAATCAGCCGGCTTCCGAATGGCTCAGCCGGCTGCGACCCCGGCAGCGATGAGGCGACAGGATAGTAATCCTCATCATACAAATGCGCGGGATGCGGGAACGTGAGCGCCGCGTCCTTTGCGATCACATACTCGAGTTCTTTGCTCGCAATCCCCGCCGCTCCGACGCCGATCACCTCCGAGTCCTTGTAGGTTAAATTCTTGTCCGAGGAGGTCAGCTGCTCAGGTGCGGAGAATACGACGGGGAAAGCGCGAATGCCGCCGTTACGAAGCAATAGACGAGCCGCGATCTTCTGGCCGGGCACGACCACATGATCCGAGACCCTTACCTCAAGGCTGAGTCCAAGCGCCAGGATGAGCGCGCGCTCGAGCACGGAAGTGAACCGGACGACTCGAACGAACTCTGCGCCGTACCGCTCGCGGAGGGTATCGGGGGTTCCTTCCGCACGCTTCTCGATCAGCTTCTCGATCAACGCGTCAACCAAGCGCTCACCGGCCGCGATCGAATCGACGACTCCAACACCGCCGACGCGAGGCTGAGCGATAGAACGGCTCAGATTTTCCGATAGCGCCAGTCCGTCGAGCAACCCGGAGCCCGCCTTTATCTGCTCATCCGGAGACGAGGCGATCAGCCGGTAATAGACGGTCTCTCGGTCGGGCGTCAGTCGGTCGATGCTTGCGCCTCGGGACAAGAACCGGCGGTGAGCATTCAATCCAACTTGCCCGTAGGTAGTGCCGCGAACCCGATCGTATTCGCGAAGATCGATTCTTACCTCGCCCGACGGTTCATTGCTGCGCTGAAAGAGACGGCGCGGTTGCCACGCCTCATAACCGGCTTCCGGGGCGGGTTGTGCGGCGCCCGCGGCGTTGAATGCTTCGAACGCCAGCCGAGCAACCGCCTGCTCGGCGCCTTCGCCGTGCCTGGGGTCGTGGTTGGTAATCAACACATCTGGCCGCAGCGATCGAATCGCGCGGACCATTCGGCGAAGGGCTTCCTCGTGTCCCCATGCGCCCAGGGCCTCATCAGCTGACTTCGAGTATCCGATGTCTCGCAGGTTGAGGAAGAACGCATCCGCGCCAATTACCCGCGCGGCTTCGATCGCCTCAGTCGTGTGAACCACCCCCAGTTCGCCGTCCATCTCGGCGCGCGTCGGGCTGTCATCGCCTTCGCCGCGCGTGGCGAAGAGCACGACCGCGCGAGCCCCGAGCTTCTTGTGAACATAGGCAAGTGTCCCATCGTCCTCATCGCCGGGTCGGGCGGCGATGCACAGAACAGTATGCGGGTTGGTCAATTCTCGCAGAGCCTGATCGAGGGCGACTATGCCTCGTTCGTCTTCAGGCTCTTGTTGCTGGTGCTGCGATAGCGGCTGTTGCAGGTCGCTCGAAGCTCGAACGAAGGAGCAGCGAGGCAACTCTGAGCCGAGCAGCAGGACCAATGCGCTGAGGATTGACAGGGTCAGCTTCATCTCGAGAACTTAAACGCAATCAGTGGAGAAACCATTTTATCATGCTCGAAGGAAACGATTGGTCAGGCTCGGCGGTCACTGAAAGCGCAACGACGCGGGCAGCGAGACGAAACCGCGTTGAATTCCAGGGGCCACTGCCAGACAGGCTGCGCTTTTTGACGGCGCAAAGCGCTGTGTTAGCATTGCGCACCGGTTCAAATAAAAAAGGATGCAACGAGGTGATCGAGGCGGGGGAGCGCTTTGTTTGAACGATGAAGGCGATAAAGACCAAAACCGCAAAGTCGAAGGCGAAAGCCACCAACGGTGGCGTCGAAGACAACACCAAACTCCGCGCCACAAACGAACGCAAGACCAGGCTGCTCACAGCCCTGCTGTGCATTGCGCTGTCCGGGTTCGCAGTAGTTCCGTTCTTTTTCATGGGGCGGTCTGAGACGGGCGGCAGCTCGCTGGAGCTTCGCATGCCGACCACTCACGACATGTTTTTGCACTACGATCAGATGAGATCCTTTTATAACGGACTCGCAGCCGGTGAGATATATCCTCGCTGGGAAGAAGAGACCAACCGGGGATTCGGCGCGCCGACGACAAGCTACTACCCGCCAGGCATCTATTATCTGACTTCCGCACTTTATGCGGTCACCCGCGATTGGCTGCGAGCATTGTTGGATGCGCACTTGTTGATGATGATCGCCGCGGCCGCGGCGCTGTACGTTTACGCGAGACAGGTGATGGGACGAGCAGCGGCGATTGCGGCGATGGCCGCGTATATTTTTCTTCCTTATCACACCGTGGACCAGTACCAGCGCGGCGCGATCGCTGAGCTGCTGGTCTTCGTGTGGATGCCGGCGATGCTGTTGTTCGGTGAGCGGTTGATGAGAGCGCCCTCGCAAACCGGACAAAGATCTTTGCTGGCCAGCGCGGCAGGGCTCGCGGCGAGCTACGGGGCGTTCTTGTGGTCGCATCCGCCTACGGCCTACCAATTCACGCTCGGGTTTGGCGTATATGTGCTCGCGTTGAGCGTGTTGCGGAGAGAATGGAAAGGATTGATGGCGGTCGGTGCGGCGATGGCCCTCGGGATCGGGCTGTCGGCGGTGTACTTGTTGCCGGCGGCGATCGATCAGAACTTGATTCACCGGGAGTATATTTCAGAGACATGGCCTTATCACAAGACCTACATTTTCGTGCACGACCTTTACAACTCGGATGTGCACCGAGGCTTCTTCAAGCTGCTCGACTGGATCTGGATAACCGGAACGACTGTGATCGCGATTGCCGCGATGACGTTGCTGTGGCTCAAGCGTCAAGCCCTGAGCTCAGCATCGCTGAAGCAAAGGGTGGCGTTGTGGGTGATGCTTGGCGGGCTTGCGAGCTTTATGATGATCCGCGCGTCGATGCCAATAGGCAAACTGATACCGAAGATCGACATCGGCGTCTTCACATGGCGGATGCTCGCGATCACCACTCTCGTAGTCGCCCTGGTGGCCGGAGCGTTCACCCAGGCGGCAATTGACGCGGCCGCGCGGGGTTCGCGTTCGGACAAATTGCTGTTTGCGGCGCTCGCCGGGTTGATAATTGCCGGAGGCGTGGGTCTCAGTGCTTTTGCCGTCGCCGCGCCTATGATCGAGAGCCCTGTATTTGAACCTGAGCCTGAGCACTTGAACTGGGCTACGATTCCAGGCAGCGCCCCCGCCGACCCCACCGAGTTGCCCGATGATGTGCGGCAAGCCGAGTTGGCCACCGAAGGAAACGGCGATGTTGTGGTCGAGGAATGGAAACCTCAGCACCGCGTCGTGCGTGCCGAGCTGAAGGAAGATGACGAACTGCTGATCCGCACGTTCAACTTTCCGGGATGGACAGCTACGGTTGATGGCCAGCAGGTGCCTATCAAGACTTCGGACGAGTTGGGGGACATGGAGATTGAGCTGCGCGCCGGGTCCCATCGAATCACGCTGGACTTCCTCGAGACACCGGTACGCCGCGCTTTTAGGTTTGTTACGCTCGGTTCATCTGGAGTGTTGACGACGATGAGCATAGTCTCGTTCGCGCGTCGAAAGTCGACCCGGGAAAATGAGTCGATTTAGGTTCGCGCAATTGGTTCGGCGCGATTGGTTCGCACAATTGGTACGCGCAATTGGTTCGCGATTGGTTCGCGCAATTGGTTCGCGCAAAGTCGCAAAGGTCCGCAAAGCCGCAAATGGCAATTTACACTCGGCCCGTTGACGCTCGTCCCGTTGACGCCAGCCCGTTGACACTCGGCTAGGCTTGTTTGAGAATGCGACCGTCAATACATTGTGGCTCCAAATCCAATGGGAGGAGATATGCCTCACAACTACACCGACCTCGCTGCTTTGGAAGAGCTGCGCGAGTCGGGAGACTACGAGAAGATTGGGACATTGCTGGCCGTCGACTGGCAGCCGTCCTCTGAGTTTGACGAAGAGACAATCAGGCTTAGATTGTTAGCCGCGGAGCTCGCAGGGCGAAACGGCAACATCGACGAGATGGAGGCAGCGCTTGGCCCTTATCTGGAGGCCGTCGACCGCGTACCCTTCGCGCTGGCGGCGCGTGTAATGTTGATGACCGCCGCCTATCACTATCGCCGAAACG
>DATIFP010000075.1:0-36417 GCA_035455165.1 Blastocatellia bacterium | reverse complement strand
CCTACCCTGGGATGCGGGTGAGCGAGTGAGCCACAACCCAGATGGGGTTGTGGCGAACCCTCGGGCCCGGCACGAGGAACCCAAGGTAGGCGAGTACGGCAACCTTGGGCTGATAGGTGCAACCCTGTTGGGGCCCTGTGGCAACTTGTTCAATGAAGAAACTGATTCAGGCTTACTGCCGTAGCCTCTCCAGCGCTTATCTTCTCCGGAGACATCCTGTAAACTTTGCGTCGCTTTTGACAATAGGACAAGCGCATCTATCGAATTTCCTGGAGGAAACCCTATGAAGCGTTATCGAGCAATCGTAATCTTGCTTGTTATGTGTTCCTTTGCGGCGAACGGCAGAGCCCTTTCTCAAAGCTCAGGGTCTGGCCAGCAGCCTGCCCAGAAAAAACAATATCCCAACCTGCCGAGCGAAACGCCGGACAAGTTCACGCCGACTAATGACGGCTTCGAGTACGTCAAGCGAGACGTGATGATTCCAATGCGTGACGGAGTGAGGCTTCACACCGTGATTCTGGTGCCGAAGGGCGCCAATCGCGCGCCGATTCTTCTAACTCGTACGCCTTACAACGCAACCGAACTCACGGGTCATGCGCAGAGCTCTCACCTCGGCTCGCTACTTTGGGGCTACGACAACGCCACAGAGGTTATCGTCGAAGGCGGCTACATCCGCGTGGTCCAGGACATTCGCGGCAAGTACGGTTCGGAGGGCGATTATGTGATGAATCGGCCGCTGCACGGACCGCAGAATCCGACGCCGGTGGATCACGCCACCGACACCTACGACACCATCGACTGGCTGGTGAAGAATGTTCCCGAGAGCAACGGGAAAGTCGGCATCCTTGGGATCTCTTACGACGGCTTCCTCCCGTTGATGGCTTTAGTCAATCCGCACCCGGCCTTGAAAGTGTCCATTCCGATGAACCCGATGGTCGACGGTTGGATGGGCGATGACTGGTTTCACAACGGCGCGTTTCGGCAGCAGGGCATGAGCTACATCTACGACCAGCAGGCGACGCGCGCGAACGAAATTAAATGGTGGACGAGTCACTTCGACGACTACGACATGTTCATGCAAGCCGGGTCGGCGGGTGAGCTCGGACGGCGTCGGGGTCTTGAACAAGTTGGCTTCTGGCGAAAGATTCTCGAGCACCCGAGTTACGACGCGTACTGGCAGGATCAGGCCGTGGACAAGATCCTTGCGGCGCAGCCGTTGAAAGTGCCGGTGATGTTGGTGCACAGCCTGTGGGACCAGGAAGACATCTACGGCGACATTGCGGTCTACAAGGCGATCAAGCCGAGGGACACCAACAACGACAAGGTGTTCCTGGTGATGGGGCCGTGGCACCACGGGCAGGAGATCAGGGACGGCAGCTCGCTGGGCCCGATCAAGTTCGACAGCGACACCGGACTCTATTTCAGGCGAGAGATTCTGCGGCCGTTCCTCGATCACTATCTCAAGGATGGCGCGCCAAAATCAGACACGCCCCCGGTCATCGCTTTTGAAACCGGAACGAACAAATGGCTGCGATTGCCCTCGTGGCCGGCGGGTTGCCCAAGCGGCTGCCTGGTTCGACCAACTCCACTCTATTTCAACGCCGGGCTCAAACTCGGGTTCAGCGCGCCGGCTTCCGGAGATGTGGCTTACGAGGAATACATCTCCGATCCGGCGAAGCCCGTACCCTATCGCGCGCGTCCCATCGACAGCACCTCATGGTCACGCTGGCTTGTAGACGATCAGCGTGAGGCTTCGGGCCGCCCCGATGTCGTCGCGTTCGTCTCGGATGTCATAACAACGCCGCTGAAGATTAGCGGACAGCCGATCGTAAATCTGATCGCCTCGACCAGCGGCACGGATTCCGATTGGGTGGTCAAGGTGATCGACCTCTATCCCGATGAAGTAGCCGGCCAGCCGAACATGGGAGGCTATCAGTTGATGATTTCAGCAGACATCTTGCGCGGCCGCTATCGCGAGAGTTTCGAAACACCAAAGCCCATAGCGTCGAATCAGCCTTTGCTGTACCGTTGGTCCCTGCCGACGGCGAATCACGTCTTCCTGAAGGGCCATCGGATCATGGTGCAGATTCAATCGACCTGGTTTCCGCTGTACGATCGAAACCCACAGACTTTTGTGCCCAACATTTTCTGGGCCAAGCCCGGGGATTACAAGAAAGCGGTGCAGCGCGTCTATCACGCGCCCGGTCAGGCGAGTTTCATTGAACTGCCGCTGGTAACGACGCCTTGAGGCGACGGCCGGCGAGCAATTTCACGCGGACTCCTTCCAAGGAGGATACAGAGATGAAACGTGAGGTGCTTGCCCTCCTTATGAAGGCCGGAGTCTAACCGCCTCACGCGCTAAACATGACTCTCTCCGGAGGGTCGAAATTCAAAAGGAGAGACAGAAATGAGATTGAGTCGCGTCTTGACCCTTGGAATGACGGTCGCGCTGACAGCGTTGGTCGTGCATGCGCAGGTAGAACCAACTCAGCAACGCGGACAGCGCGGCAGGCCACCGGGGGAGCAACAACAGCCCCAGACAACGCCACCCGCGGCCGCAGGTCAGCAACGGCCGCTGCCGCCGCCTGAGGAGAAGAGTTCAGTCACGCATCACACCACAAAGATCGGTGGGCAGCAGATCAACTACACCGCGACTGCCGCCACTTACATCATCAAGGCTGATGACGGATCACCCAAGGCTGTCTTCTTCTTTGCAGCTTACACAAAAGATGAGACGGATACTACAAAGCGTCCGCTGTCGTTCGTCTATAACGGAGGTCCCGGTTCGGCTTCTTCGTATACGCACATGGGACTTGGTCCGAAACGGATCGTGCTCACCGACGATGGATTCGGAATGCCGGCGCCTTATTCGATAATCGAGAACGGAGATTCGCCGCTGGATGTCACCGATCTCGTTTTTGTTGATGCGGTCTCAACCGGGTTCAGCCGTCCCGCGCCGGGCGAGAATCCGGCGCAGTTCTATGGCCTCGAACAGGACGCTGCTTACTTTTCCGACTTCATCTATCAATATCTGACGCGAAATGAGCGGTGGGCCTCGCCAAAGTTTTTGATTGGTGAAAGCTACGGAACAACGCGCTCGGCGCAACTGTCGTTGACTTTGAAGCAGCGTCATCAGATCTATCTGAACGGTATCGTGCTGGTGTCCTCGGTCGGGTTCGGCAGTTGGGGGGCGGACGACCGGACGATTTTCTTCCTGCCGACCCTGATCGCCTCGGCCTGGTATCACCGTCTGTTGCCGCCCGACTTGCAGAAGCTGAGCATCGCCGAGCTTACACAACAGGCCAGACAATTCGCGCACGGCGAATATGCCGCTGCTCTCGAGAAGGGAGACGAACTGCCGCCCGCCGAGTACCAGAAGGTCGTCAAGAACCTTGCGCGCTTCACCGCCCTGTCCCCCAGGTACATCGAGCAGACCAACCTGCGCATCAACCCGCAGCGCTGGTTCAAGGAACTCCTGCGCGACAAACGGCAGACGGTCGGACGAATAGACTCGCGTTTTCTTGGCATGGACACGGATGCCGCCGGCGAGCGCTACGAGTACGATGCCAGCCTCGCATCGTATGATGGATCTTACGTTGCGATGTTCCAGGATTATGTGCGCCGCGAGCTGAAGTGGACCACGGATATGTATTACACGTTGACTGCGCGTGTTCAGCCGTGGGACCAGGGCCAACCGGGTCAGCCGGCGGACGCGCTGCGCTCGGCGATGAACCAGCAGACGTATTTGAAGGTGCTGGTGCTCTGCGGTTACTACGATGTCGCCACGCCGTTCAACGGGATCGAGCACACCGTTTCGCACATGAGTCTTGAGCCGCCGATACGCAAGAACATCAGCTTCGCGTATTATGAAGCGGGGCACATGATGTACATCGAGAAGAAATCGCGCGAAAAGATGCACCACGACGTAGCCGCTTTTATCACAAGCAGCGCGGCTCGAAACGAGCGGGCAGCCAGCGCTCAATAAGGTTGCCGCAGGCGAGACCGGAAAAATCACGGTTACAGGAAGAACTCCTTCAGGAGTTCCATGTTATAAACATGGAACCACTACGTGGTTCTTGGAGCTGCGACAGGGTTCGGGAAGGGAAGCCATCGTGCTTAGACGGCAGATCGCATCACTTTTCCTCTTCGTCTCGTTGGTGGTGACGTCGAATTATGGGCCGGCAGTCGCTCAACAAAAGACGCAGCCAGACTTCGGTGAGCTAGAGCGAGTAGTTCTCGACGAGCTCAAGGAGACGAATACGCCGGGGGCCGCGGTCGGCATCATCAGCGGCGATCGAGTCATATTCGCCAAAGGGTTCGGGGTTTCAAATACCGAGACCGGCGCCCCGGTCACCCCTGACATGCTATTTAGGCTGGGTTCGACGACGAAGATGTTCACCGCGGCGGCGCTCGTGACTCTTGCGGAGCAGGGAAAGATCAAACTCGATGCTCCCATCGGCAACTACGTCAAGGGGTTGAACCCCAGAATCGCGGCTGTCACCGCTCATCAGTTGTTGTCGCACACCGCGGGTATCATCGACGAAGCGCCGATGTATGGCCGCCACGATGACGCCGCGCTCGGGGAAGAGATTCGCTCGTGGAAAGAGGACAAGCTCTTCACCGAGCCGGGGCGTATCATCTCGTACTCGAACCCTGGCTACTGGCTCGCGGGGCTCGTGATCGAAGAAGTCGGCGGCAAGCCTTACGCAGACCAGATGAGCGAGAGTTTGTTCAAGCCCCTCGGAATGAACAGCACGACGCTGCGGCCCACGGTTGCTATGACCTTTCCGCTGTCGCAGGGACATAATCCGGCGCGCTCCGGGACGCCCACCGTCATCCGCCCGTTCGCGGACAACAGCGCGAGCTGGCCCGCCGGTTCGATGTTTTCAAGCGTCGCGGACCTGTCGCGATTCGCAATCGCATTCCTGAATGAAGGCAAGATTGACGGCAAACAAGTTCTGTCGCCCGCGGTGATTGAAAGGCTCTCAGCCGGGCACGCGGCAATTCCCGGGAACCCGGATCGCAAATACGGATATGGATTGATGACCGGCACTTATCGCGGTGTCAAACTGTTCGAACACGGGGGCTCTCGAAGCGGATATGGCTCGACCATCAGTATGGCTCCCGAATATCACTTCGCCGTGATTGTGCTTGCTAATCGAAGCGGCGCATCTTTGAACAAGACGGTCGCCAAGGCGATGGAGTTGATGCTCCCCTTGAAGGCGAAGGAAGAAGAGAAGACGCAAAAGATTGCGATGACTGCGGCAGAGATGGCCGGCTATGCTGGACTATATTCGCAGGGCGGAACGCGGGTCGAGATATTCATCAAAGACGGCAAGCTGATGGGCAGACAGGACAACGCGGAAGGACTCATAACAAGAACCGGCGGACAGAGTTTTTCCATCGCAATGCCGAACGGACCTTCGACATTTGCTTTGGTTCCGGGGAGCGACGGCAAGGCTGAGTATCTGCATATGGGTCTTCGCTCATTGAAACGATCGAGCAAGTGACCCGCAGCCTATAGCTCACCATTCAACACCAGGTTATCAGTAAGCCGAGTTTCCCCTATGTAAACGGCAAGCGAGACCAGACTGGGCGTGTCAACAGGCACCCACTCAACCGGATCCAACCGCTCGATATCAGTGATTGCAACGTAGTCAATCCGCGAGAGCGGCTCGGCTTCAACCACCGAACGCATCGCGGCAATCAACCGCGTGGCATCCTTCTCACCTCCACTCGAGAGCGATCGGCAGCGCTCTAACGCGCGGCGAAGAACAGTCGCGGCCCTTCGCTCCTCGGTGTTCAGACTGGCGTTCGACAATGACAAAGCCAATCCGTCCTCTTCTCTAACCGTGGGGCAGACTACCACCTCCACGCCAATTGAAAGATCGCGGATCATCCGCCTGACAATGACTACTCGCTGCGCTGCTTTGCGTCCAAGGAATATGAAGTGCGGCTGAGTTATGTTGATCAGCTTGTTGATCGCGGTGGCGGTTCCGCGAAAGTAGCCGGGGCGGTTTGCTCCTTCGAGTTTGTCAACCAGACCCTCGACGGTGACGAATGTCGACACTCCACTTGGAAAGATGTCCGACGCCGCAGGCGCGAAAATGAAATCGACTCCACGAGTGAAAGCGAGTTCCGCATCGCGAGCAAGGTCCAGAGGGGAATTGCCGGAGTACCCCTGAACCGAATGATCGGAACAGATTGAAACGATGACCGAGTCGCACATCTCGCGAGCGCGGCTGGCAAGGGACAGATGCCCTTCGTGCAGGGAGCCGCCGGCAGGCACAAGCCCGATTCGAGTTCCCTGACTCCGCATCTCGCGCGCGACTGACATCATTCGAGGAATGCGGTTGATGATTTCCATAAGAGAGGAGTTGAGCGTGCCTGGATCAACGTCGCGTGGCCAGAGTATGAGTCTTACGGTCGGCCGGCTTGAATTATATTTGATTGAGGTTGGATTGCAAATTTTGGAGGTATCTTAGCGTCTTTGCGGACCTTGGCGTCTTTGCGCGCAACCCGTCCTGCAATTCCGCGTATCGCGCAAAGACGCCAAGGGTTCGCAGTATCCGCGGTTGGCTCATTCTGGCGGTCGGGTAAAACTGAAAGGAGCGGATCGCGTGTTGTCCGGGTTGAGAACGGTTATGTCCACGGTGTCGCCCTCGTGAATTTTCTTCGCTCCTTTCTTACTTCGCAACATGTGAGAAAAATCCTCCAGGTTGTTGGTACCCTTCTCAACACCGTTTACTTCAATGACGGCTCCCATCATGAAGTTTTCTCCAGAGACGAAGAGTTTCTTTCCGCTGGCCGATACGCCGAAGATGACCGGCACCGGCGCGCTGCCTCCTCCGCTACCGGATATCGCGAACGCTTCGCTGATGGCGGGAACGGCGGCGTCTCCTGACTTCTTTCCAACGGCGACGCGAATCCGGGCCTTAGCGGCCGGCGTGTTTGGCACCGTCCATTCATAACTGCTGACGGAAGGGTCAGTTATCGAAGCGATCAAGTTACTTATCGGAAAGGTCGCTCCGTCATCGGTTGAGTACCGCAACTCAATGTTGTCGATGTTTGAGTCCCCGGTGGTGCTCCAATCGATCAGGTACTTCGACCCGGCGGCGAGCGTCTGCCCGCCCGGATTGGACACCAGAGTGACGGTTACCCCGCCGGTCGCCGAATCCAGGAATGCGGAGTTCGTATAGATGTAATCATCATCGTCCTGTCGCCCGCTGGCGTTAGTGGCGTTCCCGGCAAAGTAAAACACAACCGTGCCGACATCGGTATCCGGAGCCGTCCATCTGATTTGCCACGTCCGGCTGCCGGTAAACGGCGAGTCCGCACCGAGCTGGGTGTGTTCGATATACTGCCGGCCCCCTGGTCCAGTCTGAGTTAAGACCTGGGTGGTGCCGTCAAGCGAAGTGAGAGTGCCCGCCCTCTTGCGCGAGGCGTCGATGACGGTCAGTTGAAATCCAAATCGGATTCGACCGGCTTGCGCAGCAGTTACCAAAAGCGTGTAAGCCTTACCCGGTTCGTAAATGGAAGGCAGCCCGTTGAGCTTCACGCTCCCAGGCCCCGAATTCACCGAGTGTTGGTCGTGGCAAGCGGTGCAGTTGCCGAGGTCTCCGGGCGCACCAGTGTATCCCGGTTCGGGACCAAATACCGAAGCATATGCGATCGCGCTCGAAAGGAGCAGAAGGATTGCCGCTTGAATTCTCCGCTTGGCGCTCAAATCCATAACTTCCTCCCAGGTATTTCAGGCACAAACCAACGGTGAGGAGATCGCGGCCTATTCAATTATGGGATCGATACGAACTATTTTTAGAACTTTGTTTAGTAGATGAAGGATGAGCTGGAAAGGCCGCATCCTTCATCGCCGCCTCTTCTGACGCTAATGTTTCAACCAAGGAATCCCATGTTCCCGAATTCCCCGCCCAGTATCGACTGCGAATCGGTACCCAGCCACTTGTCGAGGATTGTAGCATATACCGCTCGGAAGTCGACCTCAAACTTCATATTTCCCGCACTGTCGAGATCGGAAAGGGAAGGCTGCTCGCCGTAGATCTTACCGCCCTGGACCGCGTTGCCGACCACAAACAGCGGCGCCGCGGTTCCGTGATCGCATCCGTGCGAGGCGTTTTCATTCGGGCGGCGGCCAAATTCCGACCACGTCATGATCACAACGTTATCGGCAAGCCCGTGGGCAACCATGTCGTCGTAAAAAAGCTGTATGCCGAGCGACACGGCTTTCAGCAGATTGGCGTGCTGTCCGGTCGTCTTGTTTGTGTAATTGTCGGCGGCCGCCCCATTCTGCTGGGCGTGCGTATCGAAACCGCCTATCTGCACATAAAGAAGGTCTGCGCCCGGGATGGTGGACACGATCTGCGCCGCCATCTTCATCGTGTTCGTGAAGCTCACCACTTGCGCCGCGGCTTCGCCGTTCGCCGGATAATGAACCGGCGATGTGTAACCCGCGATCGCGGTCTGAAGCTGCGCCGCGCCGTCTGCGGCGTCAACCCCGGCGTCGGCGATTGCCTTTGCGAAGCTCTCCACCGGGAAAGCGCGGGCGTTGGTTGCGTGAAACGTATTGAGCTGATTGTTGCGGTCGCCCCGGTATCGCTCATCCGTCCCGTATGTGTAGGCGCCGAAATTGGTGATGCTCGGGATCACGACCTGGTTGGCGAACAGCGCCTTCGGCAACGAGCCGCCGATGTTGACCGCTGAGAGCCCGGACTGTCCGAGGAGTTTCTGATCCGCGTACCTGCCGAGCCAGCCGCTGCCGAGACCTCCGTTCAGATTGGCGCTTCCCCAGATGTCCATCGAAAGAAAATGCGAGAGGTTCGCATTTGGGTAACCGACGCCGAGCACGATCGCGGCCTTGTGCGCGTCGTAGAGGGCCTTCATCTCGCTCATCGCCGGATTGAGTCCAAACGGATCATTTCCGAGGATGGTCGAGTTGCCCTGCGCGTCCTTGAGCTCCGTGTCTTTGAATCCGAGTATCGGTCGCAACTGGGAGTAGCGAGAATCAGTGTACGGAACGACCGTGTTCAAGCCGTCGTTCCCGCCTGCTTGCTGAATCACAAGGAGAATCCTGCGATTGGTTGCGGCAATATCCTGACCCTTTGCAAGGCTGCCCATCCACAGCTTTGGCATTACCAGACTGAGTGAGACCGCGCTCGCGCTTCGCTTTATGAATTGTCTTCTGTTTACCGGCATGCTCTCCTCCTAATTCAACTGGAACTCGGGCAAACACATTATTTGATGAACAAGGCCGCGTATCTTTTTGTCAATCGTCGCGTCGTCGTTCACATAAGTCGCCGGCTGCCCGTTGTCTCCCGTCTCGAGATAATCTTGCAGCATCTTTCGAGTCGCGTTGCCGGGGCTAATAGGTCCGAGCCTGTTGAAGAACCGCTTCACCGTCTTCTTGCTCGAAGGCTTGGTTATGCTCTTGAGCTGGTCCGCGGTAACGAATACGCCGGGATTCGTCGTGTTGCGATTGTTCACGAACCCGTTCGCGAAGTTGAATCGCTCGAGCATTGTGGCAGTGCTGATCCAGCCGAGATTGAAGTCCCAACCGGCAACATCGGGAGGTCCGAACAGGTCCTGTCCCTGATTCCGCGATGCCGCGGCAAGGGCGTTGGAGGTTCGGCCGCCGTTGATGTTGCTGCCCGGGTTGTAGGTGCCGCCGAGCATTCGAATCGCGCCGACAACCAGCTCTGCGGGCTGCTTCACCAGTGAGAAAAACGCTCGCTCGCTGAAGAACTCATCCGAAGTGAAGATGGCGCGCACAAGTTCCTTGATCGAGTGATTGTTGTTCATGTAGACAGAAGCGAACTTATCGATCGTCGCCTTGTCTGAGCTGCTGGCGGTCATCGGGTAGACGAAGAAGTTGAATAGCTTTCGAACAAGGTAGCGAGCAGTTGCCTGTTTGGCGCTGACCAGTGTAATCACGTCCTCGCCGCTGAAGTTTGCGGTCTGACCGTAGATGGTTTTCGACGTATTGTCGTGCTGATTCGCTTGAACGAAGAAAGTGAAGTTGATGTTGCCGCCCTGACGATTGATGTTGAATTTCCAGCCGGTGAATGCGCGGGCGATCTCTTTGACATCCTGCTCCGTGTAGTTCGGGTCCCCGGTCACGGCGTCGTTGATGCCCATTGTGAACAGCTCTTGCAGCTCCCGGCCGAAATTCTCATTTGGCTGGCCAAGGACGTTGGTGATGCCGTCGAGCCAGACGAGCATCGCCGGGTCCTGCGACACTTTCAGCAGCAACGTGTCGAAGCGATCAAGCGCATACTTGCGCAAAGTCAAGTTCTGGTTATACATCAACACGTCCTGAACCTTTGAGCTCGAGGTGGCGAAATGGTTATGCCAGAATAGCGTCATCTTCTCTTCGAAATGGCGGCGGGTGTGTACCAGGCGCGTGAACCACCAGCGGCGAATCTCGTTGTTGTTGATCTTGTTGTTGTCGAACGGCGGAGTAAGAAAGTCGAAGTTCTGGACGAGCATGGCATCCAAGGCGCTATTGTCGATCTGGTTGTAATTGAGCAGGTGATCGACGGCTCCCTCTCGTCCTCGCGTTGTAAGGTCGTCGATCTCGTCCACGCTCCCGCCGAAGCCCATGCGCCTGAGCAAGTGAGCGGCTCCGTCGTAGTCTATGCCTGCCATAGGGTTTGCCCTCCTCAGTGAGTTCGGCCGCCGCCTACTTGCAGCTCCGGCCGCAGATCCTAACCGCTGGTGTGTGGCGAAGTTCTAACGCCCAATGTCCGCAAACCACGCCGCGGGGAAGTAGAAACGAGTCTTGCGTAGTTGGCTGATCTGCTTCGACGCCTGTTCAGACTGCGCGTGGCAGTCAAAAGTCTGAAAGAATTCCCGGTCCCTCGGCCGTCTTCACGTCCTCGCCGAATGTCTCAGCCGGCGCTCCCATTCCGCTCGCGTCGCGAACGCCTGGGGCGAAATCGCCCGCTGGACCGCGAGGATACCGTCGAGATGATCGATCTCGTGTTGAAGCAACTCAGACAGGTCGCCTTTTGCCTCGACAATCTTACTCAAGCCTTTGTCATCTTGATAGGCCACCCGAATCCGCGAGGCTCTGGATACACGCACCATAAGATCGGGAAAGCTGAAGCAGTCATCCCACAGCTCGAACGTCTCATCGCTGGCCCACGTGATTTCGGGATTGAAGAGCGGACCGCAGAAACCCTCCGGCTGCATCCTTATGAAGATGACTCGTTTCAAGACTCCAAGTTGAGGGGCCGCGATTCCTCTCCCGTAACCGGTCATCTCGCGAAAGCCGGCCAGCGTATCGCTGAGATCGCGCACAACATCCTGGTTGTCCCTCGATTGAATGTGGGTCACATCGGCCGACTTCAGCCAAAGCACAGGATTACCGAGCTGTAATATTTCTCTGCCGGGCATCGAAGAAACTCGCGCTAACTCGTTCGATATTTGACTAATGTGCGGGCGTCGCACCTCGGAAGCGCAATTATACAGAACCCTGTGCGCTCCACAACAGACTCCTTAAGTGGTTCTGTTGTCACGGCGGACATCCATTAGTCGCATCGCAGGGCAGCTTCATATGACAACTGCTGGTCAAGATTCAGTTCGTGGGTGCCCGGAGCCTCGGGAGTCTTAAGACCTGAAACCGGCTCGGATTCGCGCGTTTTTAGTTGAACGTTGGGCTCGACGTGGTGTATCCTGTCGGGCTAGAGTTAAAGGGAACCCGCCCCCGAGGCGGCTTAGCGAAAGGAGAACGAGCCTATGAGTGCCGTAGGTGCATGCGCTTCAACCGGCAACCAGGCCCAGCGCGAGAATTTCTTGCGCGCCCGGTGTGAAGCAAACGGAAGTGCTCGGGATTGCCGCATTCTCAATTTGACTGCTCAACGGGTCTTTGTGGAGAGTTTTGTTCCCACGATGGCCGGATCAGAAGTGTTGCTTCGCTTTCGGCTTCCCAACGGCCACCAGGTCTGCACGACCGGGGTGGTGAGCGATCACAAGTTTCAGGTGGGCTTCAACGTTGAGTTAGTGGGGCTTTCCCCTCACGACCGCGATCAAATCAACAGCCTTGTTGCGTGACCACCACGCATCGCAATCTTCAGTCTCAAAACACGCAGCGAAAAAGGGCGGCCCCGGGGCCGCCCTTACGATCTGAGAAGGAACACTTTCCTTTGTGTCAGTTGTCCTTCGATGAAATCTGAACGTTGTTGCTGACAAGGGTCATACCTGTGACGCGTTGGAGATCAGCCAGGGCTTTGTTGTAGTCCGTCAGCGCGCGCACCTTTGTCCCGCGAGCAACGGACAGATCCGTTTGTCGCTGCAATACCACGAAGTTCGTCGAGAGACCTGCGCGGTATCTCTCCTGTTCTCCTTTGTATTGCGCGTCGGCAGCGAGCTCTCCCGCGGTGGCCGCTTCGTAGCGCTGTCGCGCCGCTTCGACTGCCTGCAGCGCGTTTCTCACGTCTACCTGGACGTTCTCGACGAGCTGGCGTTGTCGCGCGTCAAGCTGTCTGGACTCGGCCAGCGCCCGCCCGAGGTTGCCCTTCGCGGTGCGATTCCGCCACGGGAAGCTCAACCTTACACCAACCTGATAGGTGCGGAAATCCTGGCTGAAGAGGTTGCTCAATGATTGAAAGTATCCTCCGAGGAATCGCTCAGCCGGGGGGCCGCCGCCGCCAACATTGACCGCGTCGGGGGAAAACGCGCCAGCCAATCCATTGTTGGTGTAGGTACCGACCAGATCCACCTGAGGCTTGAGCTGATTCTTGTAGAACTTGATATCGATTTCCTTTTGCTCGGTCTGGAGCTTCATTTGTTCGAGCTCGGGTCGATTCTTCAGCGCCAACCGAGTAGCCTCTTCAAGCTCGAACGTGCGCTGCGCGGACAGCGGCTCGTCGGTGGGAATCACTTCCGAGTCCCACAGCTTGTCGTTCGGGTCCTTCATGAGCAGAATTTTCAGAGCGTTCTCCGCTGTGGTGATGCCTTGTAGCGCGACGATTACGTTACCCTTGGCGGTTTCGAGCTGGGCCTCGGTCGAACGAAGCTCGATCGGCGCCAGAGTGCCCGCTTCTACCATCTTGCGATTGTTGTCGAGCTGAGTCTTGGCCAGATCTACCGAATCGCGCGCGATCTGTTCGTTGCGTCTCGCGTAGACCAGATCCCAGTAGGCCCGTTGTACTTGATTGATGACCTCGATTGTCCTCTGCCGAAACTGGCTGTCGGATAGATCGAGGCTCTTTTTCGCAAGTTGAATGCTGCGTCTGGTTGAGTCAAGCGAGAAGTTCCGCAGGATCGGCTGAGTGTAACTAAACGTCAAGACGCTGCTGTATTGCGGGTTGAGTTGATTGAAAAAGGAAGTGCTGGTCGAACGGCTGTTGTCGAACTCTGCGGTGACGTAGCCGCCAGTCTGCTCAAACTGCTTGCTTGTTATGAAGTTATAGGATAGCAGCTTGCTGGTAGTCGACCCGCTCCTCCCCCCCTGTAAGCTGCTCGAGGTTGGGGTTGTCGAGCTTCGGTAGCCGATATCCGCGCTTGAAGTGATATCGTAGAAGCCTCGAAGCGAAAAGAGGCTGTATTCCGAGATTCGCACGCTCTGTCGAAACTGCTCGATATCCAGATTGTTCTGAAGCGCCATCGCGATCGCATCCTGAAGTGGAAGCGAGGCCACCTGCCCTTCTTTGATTCCGACTCGTTTGTTTGATGGCGGTATGTCCGGCGAGAGCGCGAGCGGTTGCGTGATCGGGTTCTGCGCGGGCTGAGTCTGTTGTTGGGCCGGCGGCTGAGCAGCTTGCTGGCGCGCAACTACTCCATCCTGTGCGAACGCCGCAATCGGAGACCAGGCCGCCAGCATTGCTATCAGCGACACGGCCGCTATCGCGCGGTTCGATTGTCGAAGCTTGCGTGTGAGTGAGCTCATAAACTACTTCCTTTCAAAGCTGGATCCACAAGTGCCTCCCTCAATCGCAATAGGTCAAGCACCTTGAATGTCCGCAGTCTTTTGATTCAACGGTTGATACGATCCTCACGAGGCGCCCGTTTCACTAAACTCTTGGCAACAATCTTCATAGCCTCGGTTTTCGCTCGTCCCATCATCTCTTTTCGCGAACTAAAGTGTACACGGCTCTCGCAGAATTACAAACGTCACAGCGGCCTCGCCGTTAACACCAATCCCATTCCGGCGGGTTATCAAGCCAAATTCTGTGCCGCTTGACGCTGAGGATTTAAGTAAAGGAATATTTCGGGTTGGAAGTCGAAGGGCGATCATGGATGGGCAGATGAATGCCCATCCCTGGGATCGCCTTTTCCCAGAATCGAAGAGAGTTTTGCCGCTCAAGACTCGGTTAGGGTCGTCGAGTGCTATTCGAGAGAGATAGCTTCGCTCTTACCCTTGAACTCGATTCGCTTTACACGGAAGGTGCCATCGGGGTTTGACATGTAGATGACCGAATTGTCGGCGGCCGGTTGGGCCAGCTTCACCGCCTTGTAGGAAGCCTTCGCCACCTCTTTTTTCCCCTTCATCAGAACGAGCTCGCCGTCCTTGCCCTCGACGAACTTGATCGAATAATCACCCTTGATCAAATCCTGCCCTGCGAGCTTGCTGTCGCGGGTAATCGTTAGTGAACGGCTGACTTCCTGAGCGGAAGCCGGCGACGCCATCGCAAGCCCCGTTGCCATAACCAATCCTAATACCAAAGAACTGACCAGTCGTTTCATTGCCGGACTCCTTCCTGTTATTACGTTTCCCGTTGCCGGGTTGATATTGTTCGAACGCCGATGGGCCTGACGTTCACCCAAGCATAACCATCGGCGCGTGGGGATCCAAATCTCAACCAGTTTACGACTCTCGTTCCCTTAACGACTCTTAGTACGTTAACAGTGTTAACTCAGGTTCCAAAAAAAAATCAGGCCATAAGCCCATCCACCAAAGTGTCAATCATCAAATCAATTAGCTCGCTTTTTTTCACCCACGGAAATCCCGGCATAGTTATCAGCAGCGATGTTATTCCGTGTCCACCCGCCCAGATCATCTGAGTCACCGCCTCGACGTTTGTCTCCCGGAACTTCTTCGCCTTTATGCATGCCTCGACTGCGGCCCGCAGGTTCCCGTATGCCCGCATCCCCATCGACTCCTCTTTGGCGTGACGCTTGTCGTCGCGAGGATGTTGAGGATGGTTGATAAACGTGACCTTGTAATGATTCGGATTCTTCAGACCAAAGTCCACATAGGCGCGGCAGCCCAGCTTCAAAGCCTCGACCGGATCCTTGCTGTCCCTCGCGATGGATTCCATTCGTTTTGCGAGCCTCGCAAAAGTCTCTTCGCAGATGGCGTAGAGCAGGGATAGCTTGTCGTCGAAATACAGATAGATCGTCGTCGGAGAATACTCGATCTTCTCGGCAATTCGACGCATCGACACGTTCTCGTACCCTTCATTCACAAACAGCTCTCGTGCGGCGTCGAGGATCTCCTGTCTCAACGCTTCCTTCTCACGTTCCCGCCTTTGCTTTGAACCCATTTGCGGAAGCCCGTCCTCTTACTTAACAGTGTTAAGCATACTGTGAAATCGGAAAGTGTCAAGAGGTTTCTCGCTTGCCCTGGGTTTGAACCGTTTGCTAGTGTGAGCCGCATCATGGCAACGATTCAGTTTCTCGGGGCGACCGGGACCGTCACGGGTTCGAAGTATCTGCTCGAAGTTCACGGCAACCGCGTCTTGATTGATTGCGGGCTCTTTCAAGGCCTCAAAGAACTGAGGGTGCGCAATTGGGAGAGTCTTCCGATCAGTCCCGCGTCGATCACCTGGGTGCTGCTGACTCATGCTCACATAGACCACTCGGGGTACCTGCCGCGGCTGGCTCGCGATGGATTCAGGGGACCGATTTACACCACGTCCGCGACCGCAGATCTGCTGAAGGTGCTTCTGCCCGACTCGGCCAGGCTGCAGGAAGAGGACGCCGAATATGCAATCCGAAAGGGCTACTCGAAGCACCGGCCCGCTCTACCGCTCTACACCGAGAGCGACGCGGCGGCCGCGCTCAAGCATGTACAAACGGTTTCTTATGAGGAAACCGTTAGGCTGAACAAGTTCATCAGCGCGCGTTTCGTTCCGGCCGGACACATTCTCGGTTCCAGCTTCATCGAAGTTGAAGTGACCGAGCCGGATCGCCCTCCGCTCAAAGTAGTCTTCTCGGGAGACCTCGGCCGTTACAACGAGCCGATATTGAACGACCCCGCGTCCGCGGCTGAGGCCGACTACCTGCTTGTGGAATCGACTTATGGCAACAGGCTGCACGATCTCACAAACCCTAAAGATCGTCTGGCGGAAATCATCAATGCGACCGCCGAGCGAGGCGGCAAGATCATCATCCCGGCCTTCGCCGTTGGGCGTACTCAACTACTCGTCTACTACCTTCGCGAGCTTGAGGATGAAGGCCGCATCCCGGTGCTCCCGGTTGCGGTCGACTCTCCCATGGGGGCGGAGGCGACTCGCCTGTACTCCAAGCACCACGAAGAACACGACTTCGATATGAATCGCCTGGAGAATCTCCGGCGGAATCCGCTTTCAACACGCAACTTCAGCCTGGTTCAGGGGCGCAGCGGATCGAAAGCGCTTAACACGCAGAAGGGACCGGCCGTAATAATCTCGGCCTCGGGAATGGCCACCGGAGGCCGAGTGCTGCATCATTTGGCGCAATGGCTTCCCGATCCCGCGAGTGCAGTGGTGCTGGTCGGATACCAGGCGGCGGGAACGCGAGGCAGAAGAATGCAGGATGGTGAGAAGCAGATAAAGATTCACGGCGAGATTGTAGCGGTCAATGCCCGGATCGAGAGCGTCAGCAGCTTGTCGGCTCACGCGGACGCGGGCGAGATAATGCGATGGCTGCACGGATTCCAACGACCACCACGCACGACCTTCGTGATTCACGGCGAGCCCGACTCGGCGGAAGCTCTTCGCAGCAGGATCTCCAGCGAACTGGGTTGGAATGCGGTGATACCGGTTTACAAACAGGTGGTCGAGTTGATCTGAAGAATGATTCAGTGCCGAGGAAACGCCGGACGGATGCGAGTTACGAAGTAAAACGCCCGCCGCGACGTTGTCTGATCGTCTCGCGATAATCGTCGCCTTCCATAGGAACAAGCCTGCACATTTCGTGCAAGCGCGAGCGGAGCCGGACGCCAACGCGATCGCTCAGGCTCTCGTCGTACGCGGACCCGATGGGGATGTCCAGGTAGTTGGAAGTGAAGATCGTGATCTTCTTGTCATTGTACCGTTTGTTGATTATGTGAGTGATCGTCTCCTGAACCCACTCCGTCGGTTTGCTCGCGCCAAGCTCATCCAACACTAATACCTCCGCGTCGAAAACGGGCGCGAGGATCTTCAGCTCAGAAGTGTGCGTGTTAGGGTTGTAGCTGTCCTGGATTTCCTTGAGCAGATCTCGGAAGTCGTAAAAGAATCCGGAGATGCCCTTGTTTATCAGCTCCTTCAGCGCTGCGACCGCGAGGTGGGTCTTACCAACTCCGCAGCGTCCGAGATACAAGAGCCCAACATCCACTACCGGGTATTCTTCGACGAACCTCTTCGTGTTCATCAACGCGCGCCCGACTGAGATACAGACCGGTTCGAAGTTGTGGAAGCCGCAGTGTTGGAAGCGTCTGGGTATGCGGGCTGCAGCGAGGAGGGTGTCAGGGCGAGCGTCTGTCTTGCAGCGACAAGGTTTCGCACCTTTGCCGTCGACAAGCTCCCATCCGCTGCCCAGGCAATGCGGACACGGAGCAAGCTTGATATCGGCGGATTCAGAAATCATCGCTCTCCTGCTGCTTGAGACGAAAACCGCGAGAGGGGGCTCTCCAGTCTCGAACGGCGCGCATTATATGGCAAGCGCGATGACAAAGCAATCGCTAACCTATCTCAAGAGACAAATTTTTCGATGAATAGTTTCCGAACCTGAGGTTTTCGTTCAACGAGCTTTACCCGCATCTGATGACGGCCCTTCACCCTGAGAGACGCCTGAGCGCGCGCTTGAGAACTGCTTCGATAGTACGATCGCCTTCCTCGCGAAGCGCAAACGAGACCGCGCGTTCCGCTATTGCTTTCGGATACCCCAGGGCCATCAGCGCGGCAACTGTGTCGTCACGTACTTCCGCATCGCCAGCCGCGCGCTCGCGGGCCGCCTGCTCGGCTTCCCGCGCCTCGAGAGAGATTGTCGCAAGCTTGTCCCGCAATTCAACTACGACGCGTTCGGCTGTCTTGCGACCCACACCCGGGATTGAGGTCAGCTTCACCAGATCGTTGTTCGTGATTGCGTGTATGAGTTCGGCTGCCGGCATTCCCGAGAGCATCGTAATCGCAAGCTTGGGTCCGACGCCGCTGACGCTGGTGAGCTTCAAGAATATTTCCTTCTCGCGGATGGTCCAGAACCCGAACAGTTGTATGACGTCTTCCCGCACGTGGGTATGAATCTTTAACGAGACGTCAGCGCCGGGTTCGGCCAGTTCATAAAAAGTAGAGATCGGAATGGTGACATCGTAGCCGACGCCGCCGACGTCGATGATCACATTGTTGGGCTGCTTGTGAACGAGCTTGCCGGAGAGTTGCGCGATCAATAGAGCACCCTTTTCGTGTCGGTTGTCCCGGTCCCGGGCCAGTTTGTCAGCTTCCTGCCGGGTCGTCAACGGGATCGCTGGTCGTGACCGCAAACTCACTGACCGGCATCGATAAACTCTTGAACCCGGTCGGGACCGATGTATACTCACCGAGTAGTTGACTATCATTCAGAGCCTTCCGGCCGTCGCTGCCCCTTTCGTCTAAACCCGCCCCGATTGGTCTGAAAGCCATGATCCCAAAGAAAACTCGCGTAATGTTCAAGCGTGTGCTGTGGGTATTTGTCCCGGCCGTGCTGGTTTTCGCGCTCGGAGTCGCATCGCTTGATTTCTATTTCATTCACCGCCTGACACACCCGGAGCGCACGGAGCTTTACGGCTCGCCGCGAGATTTTCAGCTCATATTACAGAAGCCAATGTGGTTCGAAGAGAAATGGAAGAACTCCGACTCGACGCAAAGTGTCGGATGGCTGCTCAGCCAGGGCAAGCCCGCGCCGGCAGTCATTCTGAGCCACGGCTACGGGTCGAATCGCTCGGAGTTGCTTACGTTGGCGTTCGAACTCTGGAAGGCCGGGTATAACGTGCTGCTCTACGATATGCGCGGACACGGCGAGAGTCCGGTGAAGTGGTCAGGATTGGGTACTTACGAGAAAGACGACTTGCTGTCGGCGATCAGGTTTCTAAGAAGTCAGCGCACTGAGGCCGGTCAAGAGTTGGTCGACGGCCGGGTCGGTATGTATGGTGTGGACCTCGGCGGTTATGTTTCACTCGTCGCCTCATCGCAGGATCCGACAGTAAAAGCGGTCGCGGTTGACTCGGTTTATCCCGACGTTGCTCACTTCATGAATCATCAGCTCAAGACAATGCTTGGAGCCGACAGCGACTTCGCCAACCGGCTGGCCGACTATCACTGGACCAGCCAGCTCAACGAACTCGCTATGCAGCTCTATCTGATGCGACGCGAGGATACGGCGCCGGCCGTTGAATCAGTAGCCGCAGCTTCGGGCCGCAAGTTCCTGTTCATCACGGGAAAAAACAGCGGCGTCCTCGGGCCAATGACCAAGGAATTGCACGGCGTCGCCAAGGACCCGAAACAGATCGTGGAAGTCGAACAGTCTCGTCTCGCCAGGCTCTATGACAAGGCTTCGTCGGAGTATGACGCTCGCGTCGTGGCATTTTTCAAAGAAGCAATACCGGCTTCGCAGGAAAAGTCAGGCAAGGTGGCGCGACCAAAGTAGCGCATATCTCGATGTAGCACGGCTCTTTAGTTTGTGTCGGCGGCGTCGATTTATTCTCAAGAACACAGACTAAAGTCTATGTTACTTCCTTAACCCTACCCTCAACGCAAGCGCGTCTCCTTGAGCGGCTATGTGCTCGGTAGTGAATCGCTGATCGCCTTGCAAACCTGCGACCCAGTGCGAATCGGTGATGATGATCAACGTCGGCTCCGACTCTAGCGCATCTGCCAGCATATCCTGATGCAAGGCGTAGAAAGTCGTTCCTCTCCGGTGCTCGCACAGAACTCGGCCCTCTGAATAGAAGACCGGCGCAAATTCCTTCTTCAGATAGAAGCCGATCTTCTCGCCGGGTCTAAGCGCGGCCGCGGCTTGCAGTGAAAGAGGCTTGAGGCTGACCTCGTCCCGTAATGTCGGGAAAAGCAGAATAACCGCGCCCAGTATCACGCTCAGCACCACTCCCGCGGAGCTCGCGATGAAGCCTCGCCCTTTGCCGACGGCGAGCGATCCTGCCGACAGTACCCCGAGCGCGAGAGGCAAACCGCATAGCAGGGTTCCCCATTCGCTGAGGCTGACAGATTCGCGATCAATGAAGACTATGAATGCGACGCCGATCGCGATCACAACAAGAGCAGTCATCCACATTGCGATCCTCAGAGTGCGCGCGCGATCAGCGTTCCATACTCGCTCCAACTCCGCGCCGATGATGATCGCGAGAGCTGGCGATATGGGCAGGATGTAGCCCGGGAGCTTGGACTCGGAGAACGAAAAGAACAGCAGCGGGAGAGCGGTCCAAATCCAGGCCAGGCCCAGCAGCAAATCACGCGAGCTGCTCGAGGGCTTCAGCAAACGCAACCGGCCCACAGCCGGGATCAGGAAAGGACTCCACGGCGCCGCGCCTGCAATTGCAACCAGCAGGAAAAAGTAAACGGGCTGAGGGTGCCCGAACTCATTTGTGGCGTAGCGCTCGAAGTGATGTCTGACGAAAAACTCTTCTATGAAAGGCCATCCATGACGCAGGATCACCGGCCCGTACCACGTTCCCGCGACAGCAAGAAACACGACACATCCGATCAAGGCCTCCCGCCATCGTATCGAGCCCAACCGACCCGCAAGAAAAAAATATGCCCCGGATATCGCGAGGACCAGCACTATTCCTACCAGCCCTTTCGCAAGCACAGCTAATCCCGCGAAAAGGAATATCGCCAACCAGCAAGTGGTGCGAGCTCGGCCGCTGGTTCGGGTCCATCGATACGCAGCCAACAAGGCCGCGGTCATCGATGCAGTCAATATCATGTCTTGCGCGACGACGCGCGCGTAGGCGATGAAGAGCCCACTGGTGCCAAGCACCAGGGTAGCCGTCACAGCCAGCCGCGAAAAACCCGAGCGCCTAACCACGAAGTAGAGAAGCGCCACAGTTAGGGTTGCAGACAGGGCCGATGGGAGACGCGCCGAGAACTCGCTTACTCCGAAGAGATGATAACCGGCCGCAGACATCCAGTAGAGAAGCGCGGGCTTCTCGAACCATAGACATCCACAGAGCCGAGTCGAGATGTAGTCGCCGGTGGCGAACATCTCGCGCGCCACTTCCGCGTAGCGAGGCTCGTCTGGCCCAAGAAATCCAAGTCCGCCCAAGCCGAATAAGAACGCGAATGCCGAGGCGGCAAGCACGGCGACGAAGCTGAGAGTCATCTGCTTGGCAGCAAGTGATGGTTGAACTATTATCTCTGCTTTGTCGTCGAACGTTGGGGGATCCAAGTCAATACCTGATGAGCCTGAAGCCGATTAGTTTTGATTTTTCAGTGTAGGTAGACGACGTAGTCGGGTCAAGCCAACCGCCGCCGAGCAAGAAGAGAGCGAGCATTCATGATCAAAACGGCAGTTGTCGGCGCGGGGACATTCGGGCGCGAACACGCGCGCGTGTATTCCGAGGTTGAGGGCGCGCACCTCGTAGCCGTCTGCGATACCGACGAGTCGAAGGGGCGCCCCGTGGCGGAACGCTACGGCGCGGCATTCCTCGCGAACTATCGGGATCTCATCGGAAAAGTCGACGCGGTAACCGTAGCGACTCCAACCGAGTCACATGCTGCTATCGCTTGCGAGCTTCTGAAATCGGGAATCGCGGTTTTGGTGGAGAAACCGATCGCACGCACCCTCGACGAGGCTGATCGCATCATCGAAGCGGCACAGCAAGACGGAGCGGTCTTGCAGGTTGGCCACCTCGAGCGGTTCAACCCTGCGGTGCTTGCCGCGGCCAAAATCGTAACTCAGCCGCGGTTCTTTGAAGCGCACCGCTTGAGTGTTTTTACGCCGCGCAGCCTTGATATCGATGTCGTGATGGATTTGATGATCCATGACATCGACGTCGTGCTTTCGTTCGTCCGCAGCGAACCGGCCGAAGTTCGAGCGTCCGGAGTTCCCATCCTGACGCCCCGGATCGATATTGCAAATGCGCGGATCGAGTTCGCCAACGGCTGTATTGCAAATCTGACAGCCAGTCGCGTCTCGGCGGAGCGTGTGCGCAAGCTGAGATTTTTTCAACCATACGAGTACGTCTCTATCGACTACGCTGTGCAGGAAGCTTCGGTCATCGGCGTAAAGCCTCGTCCCGAGGGAAGGCCCGAGTTTGAGAGCCGGGTCCTAAACGTTGAGCGCGCGGAGCCGCTACGACTCGAGATAGAGGCGTTTCTGGCTGCGCTCGCGGGGGCCCCGGTGAAAGTGAGCGGCCAGGACGGTCGCCGCGCTCTAGCGCTGGCGGTCGAGGTGACTGACAGGATTCGCGAGCACGCCGCCAGGGCCGGCGTTCCATTCGCAGGTTGATTTTTTGCGCTCTTTGTGGACCTTTGCGTCTTTGCGCGAAACGGGTATTAACGCAAAGACGGAAGGGCGCAAGGACGCAAAGATAACAGAGAATAGCTAACAGAGAGTATAAGATCAGGGACTATATGCAACGACACATGCGAGCGCGCTTGGGCCTAATTGCAGTCGTCCTCTTCGTCTCTCCAGCGGTGCTCGGACAAAAGCGCGACGCCTTCCACATAGACTACACTGTCAAGATAGCGAGCGTCGAAGCCCGGCTCTTTCACGTCACCGCCGACGTAAAGCACATCAATCAGTTGCGACTCGACCTTTCGCTCCCGACCTGGACCCCGGGTTGGTATACGGTGGAGAACTACTTCAAGAACGTGCTGCGCTTCAGAGTCACCGACGCGAAGGGTAACCGACTCGAGCCGCAGATGATTCGAAAGCAAACCTGGCGCATCGACACCAGAGGCCTCGCATCGATCAAGGTCGAATTCGACTATCGTGCCAACGTGCTCGCACTGAACCAGGCAAAGATTGCTGATGACTTCGCGTTCTTTACCGGAACAGAATTGTTTCTCGAGGCGGCCGGACATCGAAATTCCCCAAGCTCCGTCCGCTTCGAACTCCCGTCTGGTTGGAGAATTATTTCGGCGCTCGACGAGACTCCTGATCCCATGACCTTCACTGCGCCCGACTACGACACGCTCGTGGATTGCCCAACCGAGATGGGAAAGTTTGATGTCACCGAGTTCACGGTCGAGGGCAAGCCTCATTATCTCGTATCGACGCCGGCGGGCGCATTTCCGCGCGACGCCGCGGGGAAGTTCGCTGAGATGCTCGCCAAAGTTGCGACTGCTCAGAGCGCGATCTTCGGCGGGCTGCCTTACAAGAAATACACGTACTTCTACTTCTTCTCACGCCCGGAATCGAATGCCGGCGGAGCGCTGGAGCATTTGAGCTCGCACGTGGCGTTCGCCTACAGTCCCAATCCGGAGGCTCTGATCGGGACCGCGTCGCACGAGTTCTTCCACGCGTGGAACGTCAAGCGAATCCGGCCGGCCGCGATGTGGCCCTACGATTACTCACGCGAAAACGAAACGCCGCTGCTGTGGGTCTCCGAAGGCTTCACCAATTACTACGGCTATGTTGCGCTCTATCGCGCTGGCCTGCGCGATCGCAAGCAATTTCTCCAGACGGTTCAGGATGCAGTCAACGGCGTCGAGAGCAATGAAGCGCGGTCGTACGTATCGCCCGCGAACTCTTCAGTCTCGACCTGGGTCGGCTACGATACACCGGTCGCGTTCGGGATTTCCTACTATACACAAGGTCAGAACCTCGGAGCGCTGCTCGATCTCTCGATTCTTCACGACACTGCAGGGGCCGCAGGCCTGGACGACGTGATGCGCGCGTTGTATCGCGAGTTCTATCAGCGAGGCAGAGGCTTCACGACCGAGCAAATGATCGGGATCGTCAATCGTCTGACGAAACGCGACTATCACACCTTTTATCGCAAGTACGTGTCAGGAGTCGAAGTCCCGCCTTACGACCAAATCTTCCGCTACGCGGGATACAGGGCGGAAACGTCGTCGCGAAAGACCTCGCAGCTGGGAATCGTGGGGACCTACAAGCTTGTCGAGCTGCCGGACGCAACAACCGAACAATTGAAGATTCGTGAGGCGTGGCTGAAGCTCCGCAAATGACTGATACTCGCATCTGGCCGAGTGACTCTCGCGGGTGGGTATTGATACCGTCGCATTGAGGTAATCCGATTGGAAGCTATTTGGGGTGATCTCACCTTCGGCGTTCGCACTCTTTCGAAGAATACGGGTGTTGCCGTGGTGGCGGTGCTGTCCCTCGCCATTGGCATTGGCGCCACCAGCGCGATCTTTAGCGTGACCGACGCACTCTTGCTGCGACCTCTGCCCTACAAAGACGCCGATAGGCTTGTGATTCTGTGGAGCCGATCTCCAGGATTAAACGTACCGCAGGATTGGTTTTCGCCGGGGCAATACCTCGACATCAAAACCCAGAATCAAGCCTTTGATGAGACTGCTATCACGATCGGCGGGAGCTTCAATCTCACCGGCCGAGGCGTCCCCGAGCATGTCGATGGAGCGAGAGTGTCGTCGTCTCTCTTTTCGCTCCTGGGCGCGAGCCCTTTGCTCGGCCGAGTCTTTCTGCCGGAAGAAGACGAGCCGGGCAAACCCTCGGGGGTGATTCTGAGCTACGGGTTTTGGCGGCGCTTCTTCGGCGCCGAGCCCGACGTGATCGGCCGGTCTCTCACCTTGAACGGCACCAACTTCAACATCGTTGGAGTGATGCCTGCCTCGTTTGTCTTGAACAAAGAGGTCATGCCCGCGGTCAACGGCATCCAGAACGCCGATCTGTTTGTGCCTCTGCCCATGAGTGAGAGCGCACGAGCCAATCGTGGAAACGAAGATTTCAACATCTTTGCAAAGCTGAAGTCGGGCGTCACGATTGCTCAAGCGCAAGCTGATATGGACGTCATTGCTGAGGGGATGAAGGCGCAGTACCCCGCGAACTACCCGCCAGGTGGCGGCTTAACGATCAGCGTAGTGCCGCTGCAGACACAAGTTGTCGGTGACGTTCGCCTCGCTGTGTACGTTCTTTTCGGAGCGGTTGCATTTGTATTGCTTATCGCGTGCGCCAACGTGGCGAGTATCTTGCTCGCGCGGGCGACCGTCCGCCAGAGAGAGATCGCCATTCGTGTCGCGGTTGGTGCGAGCAAGTTTCGGATAATGAGACAACTGCTTACCGAAAGCGTTTTGCTTGGGGTGATGGGTGGCATTGCGGGCCTGGCAATCGCGCTTGCGGCGGTCAAGGTCCTTCGATTGATCGGATCCGAAAGCATTCCGCGCTTGAATGAAGTAGCGGTTGATGTGCGGGCGCTCGCATTCACAGGGCTGATCTCGCTGCTGACCGGAATCGTGTTCGGGCTTGCGCCGGCACTGCGAGCCTCACGGGTCGATCTCAATGAGGCGCTGAAGGACGGCGGGCGTCCCGGGGATGGGGCTTCCGGCCGGGGCCAGCACCGGACTCGCAAGCTCCTGGTTGGCGCTGAAGTCGCCCTCTCGTTGGTCCTCCTAATAGGAGCAGGCTTGTTGGTTCGAAGCTATCATCGAGTCCTGGGCGCGCATCCCGGTTTCAATCCACACAACATTCTTTCAATGAGGCTGCCGCTCCCGGCTGCCAAATACACCACGCAAGACTCGATCGTTGCGTTCTACCGGCGGGTGATCGAGAGACTCAAGGCGATGCCGGGAGTCGAGTCCGTGAGCACGAGTTACTCGTTGCCGATGAGCACGGTCGCGCTTGCGTGGGAGCCCATCAAGGTCGAGGGCTACGTGCCGAAAAACGCGCAGGACACAATCATATCCAATGTGAGAATCGTAAGCCCGGAGTACTTCAAGACGATGGGGTTATCTACCGTGAGAGGACGGCTCTTCGATGAGTACGATACAAAGGGACAGCCTGAGGCGGTGATCGTGAACGAAGCCGTGGTCGAACGCTTCTGGCCGGGACAAGACCCAATCGGCAAGCGCCTTCAGCGCGGGAGCTCGACCGATTGGCGAACAGTCGTTGGAGTGATCCGCGACGCGAAAGAGTACAGCGCTGAAAAGGAACCTCCGATCGCCGTCTACTTCCCCTTCGAGCAATACGTGGCGAGGAACATGTTCCTGCTCGTTCGCACAGCATCAGACCCGGTACCGATGACGCAGGCGATTACGAACGAGATTCAGTCGTTCGATCCTGAACTCCCCGTCTTCGACGTAGCTGCAATGGATCGGCGCCTGTACGACTCGCTGGCCCGCCGGCGATTCGCGATGTTCTTGCTTGGGGTCTTTGCCGCATTCGCCTTGACCCTTGCAGCAATCGGCATCTACGGAATGATGGCCTACTCGGTGAATCAACGGACTCATGAGATCGGGATTCGTCTGGCGCTCGGGGCGCAACCGAAGAGTGTAAGACAGCTCGTGATCAGGGAGGCGCTTGTCGTTGGCGCGTCGGGCGTTGCGATCGGTCTTTGCGGCGCACTGGTTCTGACCAGAGTTATGGCGAGCCTGCTCTACGGAGTCAGTAACACGGATGGCTTGACGTTCGTCACTACTCCTCTGCTGCTAGGAGGAGTTGCGCTGCTGGCTGCCTACATACCGGCGAGACGGGCGGCGAGGGTGGATCCAATGGTCGCGCTGCGACACGAGTAGATCGACGGAATCGCTCAAGCTTTCTCAAACGTGGCTACCTTTCAGCGATCGAGAAGTTGAGTGGGGCGTAGATGAAGCGCTGCATCTTACTATTGCTCGCATGTTGCGTACTCGCCCCATCGATCCGGGTATCCGCACAGGACTACACTGCCCAGGATGCGCGCGAGCTTTACAAACAGGCCATGGAACTCTACGCCGCCGGCCGCTACGATGCAGCGTTGCCGTTAGCCGAACGTGCTCTTGCGATCAGCGGCAGGCTGCTTGGCGCAGACCATCCGGATGTCGCTCTCACCCTCAATGGCGCGGCTTTGATATGGGTGGCCAAAGGTGACTTTTCGCGCGCGGAGCCGCTTTATCAGCGCGCTCTGGCGATCTATTTGAAGCTATCCAATAACGCCGAGCTCCCCGGCAAGGCCGCTGAGAATGTGGCCACCACGCTCAACAATCTTGCGGAGCTCTACAGAACCAAGGGCGACTTCGCGCGCGCCGAACCGCTCTATCTGCGAGCGTTGCAGATCTATGTCAAGATGTTGGGCCCGGAACAAACGGGGGCCGCAACCGTGCTCAATAACCTTGCCGAGCTGTACCGACTTAAGGGTGACTATTCGCGCGCGGAGCCGCTCTTCCATCGCGCGCTTGCAATCTACACTAAGGCGGACCCCGAGTCCCTGGATGTCGCCCAAACGCTCAATAACCTTGCCGCAGTCTATTTCTACAAAGGAGATTACGCGCGCGCCGAGCCGCTCTATCTGCGAGCGTTGGCGATCAAGGAGAAAGCCATCGGCAGTCATCCCCGCGATGTTGCCGATACGCTCAACAACCTGGCGGATCTCTATCGCGCGAAAGGTGACTCTTTGCGAGCGGCCCAGTTGCTGCAGCGCGCTCTGTCGATCTACGTGAGGCTTGGCGCTGACCACCCGGATGTTGCTGCAGCGTTGAACAACCTCGCCGGGCTGTACCTCCTGAGAGGCGATTACGCGCGCGCCGAACCGCTGTACACGCGAGCACTTGAGATCAACGTGAAGGCATTCGGCCCTGAGCATTCGGAGGTCGCCCGGTCGCTCAACAACCTCGCCGCTGTGTCTCACGCAAAGGGGGATGACGCGCGGGCCGAGACGCTCTACTCGCGTGCGCTCGCGATTCGAGAGAAAACGCTGGGGCCCGAGCACCCGATGGTCGCGGCCACGTTGAATAATCTGGCGGACCTGTATCGCGCGAAGGGTGACATCGCTCGAGCCGTTCAGTTGTGGGCGCGCGGCCTGGAGATTCGCGAACGCAACTTCAACCTCATTCTTGCGTCGGGCTCCGAGGATCAGAAGCAGTTATACATCAACACACTCTCTGGCGAGACACACGCTACGGTGTCTTTACACATTCGATCGGCGCCGGCTGATGCGCAAGCCGCGCAGTTGGCGCTCACAACGATCCTGCGTCGCAAGGGACGCGCGCTGGACGCTATGACCGACCAGATTGCGGCGCTTCGTCAGAGGGCTGCGCCAGAGGATGCTCAGTTGCTCGACCAATTGGCCGCCGCGCGCTCGCAACTCGCAACCTTGCAGTTATCAGGTTCGAGCCGTCTCACTCCCGCCGAGCGGCAAGCCGCGATCGCGCGAGTTACGTCTGCGGTCGCGGGCCTCGAGGACCAGGTGAGCAGGCGTAGCGCCGAGTTCCGTGCGCTGTCGCAACCGGTCACCCTCGAAGCCGTCCGGCAAGCGCTGCCCGACGACGCCGCGCTCGTTGAGATCGTCGCCTACAAACCATTCAATCCGAAAGCGCTGAAGGCTGCGGACAGGTTCGGCACCGCGGAGTACGCTGCCTACGTGCTCAAGCGCGATTCTCCGACGCCGCAATTCGTAGAACTCGGGTCTGCGGAATCGATCGATGCCGACGTCGCGAAGTTGCGAGCAGCGCTTCACGACCCGGATCGCACGGACGTTAAAGATCTCGCGCGGGCTTGTGATGAGCGGGTGATGAGACCCGTTCGACGATTGCTCGGCTCGATACGGCATGTATTGCTCTCTCCCGATGGCGCGTTGAATCTGATTCCCTTCGCGGCGCTCGTCGACGAGCGCGGCCAGTATCTGGTCGAGAACTACATGTTCAGCTATCTGACCAGCGGCCGCGACTTGTTGCGTCTGCAGGTCGCGCGCGACAGCAGGACTCCGCCGTTGGTGATTGGAGACCCGCTCTACGACATCCCGGCGCCGCGAGCGCAGCAAACCACCCCTCAGACCGGCAGCCCCGCAAAGCAGGAGGCGTTCAATCGGCGCTCCGTCGACTTCACCGCGGTCCCGTACGAACCGTTGCCGGGCACGGCTCAAGAAGCGCGCGCATTGCAAGCGTTGATGCCCGGCGCACAGCTTCTCCTTCAGCAACAGGCCACCGAAGCTGCGCTCAAGCAAGCGAGAGCCCCGCGGATCCTTCACATCGCGACGCACGGCTTCTTCCTTCCCGATCAGGCGAGCGCAGACAACGCCGCCGACGCGCGCGCGCTGGTCCACGCAAGCGAAGAACAACATATCGTCCCGCAAAAGGAGAATCCACTCTTGCGCTCCGGCATTGTGCTGGCAGGGGTCAAGCAACAACGCAGCGGCGCAGGTGAGGACGGCGTGCTGACAGCGCTCGAAGCGGCAGGACTGGACTTGTGGGGCACGCAGTTGGTTGTGCTCTCGGCTTGTGAGACTGGCCTGGGCGAAGTGCGCAACGGCGCAGGCGTCTACGGGCTTCGACGAGCCCTGGTGCTGGCGGGCAGCGAGACTCAAGTGATGAGCTTATGGTCGGTGAGCGACGCCGCGACTCGCGATTTGATGACTGGTTTTTACAAGCGACTTCAGGCCGGCGAGGGTCGCGCCGAAGCTCTGCGTCACACTCAACTCGCGATGCTGAGCGGCAAATCGCCGGGCCTGTCCGGCGACCCGCGCAATTTGAACGTAGCAAAGGGCGTACCGGGCGCGCCGAGCTTCAGTCACCCGTTCTACTGGGCGCCGTTCATCGAGTCCGGAGCCTGGATAAGTATGAAAGCGGGGTTGCGTTGACTGAGCCTGGGCCGCTCGGCGGCGGATTCCTTGTATGCGAAGACAAACCGTCCCCCTGGTCTTTCAAGCACTCGTGCTGCTGACCGCAGCCACCCTCGCGCTCCCCGGGCACCCTCCGGTAGGGACGACTCAGGCTACTGATGACGAGATCAAGAGCATCTTGCGGGACCGGGTCGCGTTTGCGAAGAAGAGCGTCGGCATCGTTGTTGGCGTGATCGACGAGAAAGGCGCACGAGTCATCAGCTTCGGCTCGCCGAGCCAAAACACCGATCAGGCACTCGACGGCAACACCGTGTTTGAGATTGGCTCGGTAACCAAGGTCTTCACCGCAACGCTTCTGGCGGATATGGCCGAGCGTGGCGAAGTGAATCTCAACGACCCGATCTCGAAGTACTTGCCCAAATCAGTGAAGGCGCCGACACACGAGGGGAAAGAGATAACCCTGCTGCATCTATCGAGTCAGGCGTCCGGCTTGCCGCGCTTGCCGGGGAATATGGCGCCGAAGGATCAAACCAACCCCTACGCTGACTACTCGGTCGAGCAGATGTACGCGTTTCTTTCGAGCTACACGCTGACACGCGACCCTGGCGCGCAGTATTTGTATTCAAATCTCGGAGTCGGGTTGCTCGGGCATATTCTCACGCTTCGAGCCGGGATGGATTACGACACGCTGGTTATGACGCGGATATGTCAGCCACTGAAGATGGACAACACTCGCATCAAGCTGACCGGCGAGATGAAGGCTCACCTCGCTACCGGCCACAACGGGGCCCTGCAACCGGTTCCGAATTGGGATATTCCAACTCTGGCAGGCGCAGGCGCGCTGCGCTCGACCGTAAATGACATGTTGAAGTTCGTTGCGGCCAATATTGGTTTGTTGAAGTCGCCGCTCGCGAGTGCAATGCAGAAGACACATCGGCCCCAACACGAGACCGGTACCGCGGGATTGGAAGTTGGACTCGGCTGGCACATCCTGAAAAGGTTTGACACCGAGATCGTGTGGCACAACGGCGGGACCGGCGGTTACCACTCGTTCATAGGGTTCGACGGGAAGAAGAGGCGCGGGGTGGTGGTGCTTTCGAACTCGACGAACGATATCGACGACATCGGCCGTCACTTGCTGGAGACCCAATACCCACTTGCCAAACTTGAAACGGGCGGACGCCGCGCGATAAAGGTCGATCCAAAGCTGTTTGAACCGTACGTCGGCGAGTATCAAATCGGAACCGGTTTCCTGATCAAAATCAGCCGCGAAGGCGATAGGCTCTTCGGTCAGGTGGGCGGCGAGGAGAAGTTGGAGCTGCTCGCCGAAACTGAGACCGACTTTTTCTTCAAAGATGTCGATGTGCAGATTACCTTCATCAAATCGAACGATGGTGAGGTCACCCGCCTGGTACTGCACCAGAACAGGATCAATCAAACCGCCATGAAGATCCGGTGAGCGCGGGTGTAACTTTGGCGTTATTCCACCCGCGTAATACACACCACCGGATCTGCGGTAACGGTCCTTCGCGGGCTATGTTGGGTTCCCGGCTGCAACCCCCAGGGCTCGCGGACTCGCCGTGGGCTACATGCTGTCTCCCTCCGGGCTGCTCCCTGTCGCCCTCCGGGCTGCTCCCCACTCCTTTCACGCGACAACAGCCAGTCACCAACGACCGCGCCAACACGCCAATACACGACCCAACGGCAGCTGGGGTTGACAACAAATTAGTGCGCCGTTATAGTTCCTCGTTTGAAACGACGGCGCTTTTTGGTTCTGAGCATGCGGAGGCGCCTTGTTGGTTGAAACCGGACGCGGAATAAACGTTATTGTGGCGTAAAAGGAAAGCGGCCCCGGAGCCGCGTTTCCCGAGTTCAAGCGAAGTCGACCCGAGATCACGCCACAGAAAAGTTTGGCCTGGGGAGGCCAGAATCCGCAGCTTCTTATCAGAACATCCCCGCAAAAATAGAGTAAACCCGGCTTGGGCGGCTTAACCAAGTTAGCCACTCGGGCATTCGTCGTCTGGCAATCTCCGTGAGGCGGACGATCCTCACGAAGGGTGCAAAGCGCGAGGCATCTCGGCCGGGGCGCGATATTGAGAGGAGCTAAAGCGTGCCGACACTAAGTCAGTTAGTTCGCAAGGGACGCGAGAACGTCAAGTATAAGACCTCGAGCCCGGCGTTGAATTCGAGCCCGCAGAAACGAGGAGTTTGCACGCGCGTCTACACCCAGACGCCGAAGAAACCCAATTCGGCTCTGCGTAAAGTCGCTCGCGTTCGGTTGACCAACGGAATAGAGGTCACGACCTATATCCCCGGCATCGGTCACAACCTGCAGGAGCACTCGATAGTGTTGATTCGCGGGGGCCGCGTCAAGGATCTGCCGGGAGTCCGTTACCACGTGATTCGCGGACCGCTGGACGCGGTGGGCGTTCAGGGGCGAAAGCAGGGCCGTTCGAAATATGGAGCTAAGCGGCCCAAGGAAGCAGCTCCGGCTAAGAAATGAAAACAGATGAGTGATGCGTGATACGTGATTCATCGATAGGCGAATCACGGATCACGCATCAGTCTTCACGGAAGAGATTATGCCAAGAAGAAGAGTTGCAGCTAAGCGCGAAGTACTGCCGGACCCGTTGTACAACTCGACGATGGTGACCAGGTTCATCAATTCGTTGATGTGGCAAGGCAAAAAGTCGGTTGCCGAGGGCATCTTCTATGACGCAATGACTCAGATACAGGAGAAAACCCAGGAGGATCCCCTGAAGACTTTCAAACGGGCAATCGACAACGTCAAGCCGCGCGTCGAAGTGAAATCGCGTCGCGTTGGCGGATCAACTTATCAGGTTCCAGTCGAAGTAGATCAGAAGTCCCGCGGCAACAGCCTGGCCATCAGATGGCTGATCGCCTATGCGAGAGGCCGCGGCGAGAAGACAATGACCGACCGTTTGGCCAACGAGATTCTAGAGGCTGCGGGAAATCGCGGCAACGCGGTCAAGAAGAAGGATGATACGCACCGAATGGCCGACGCCAATAAGGCGTTCGCGCATTATCGGTGGTAGGGAAGTGAAGCCCGGATCACGTATCACGGATCACGCTTCGCGACAGAGGCATGTCCAGACAGGCACCATTACAGCGATTCCGCAACATCGGGATCATGGCGCATATTGACGCCGGCAAGACCACGACGACCGAGCGCGTCCTTTATTACACGGGCGTCTCGTACAAGATCGGCGAGGTCCACGAAGGCACTGCGATCATGGACTGGATGGAGCAGGAACAAGAGCGCGGCATAACGATCACGTCGGCAGCGACCACGTGCTTCTGGCCGCGGGATGGTGAGGACTATCGAATCAACATTATTGATACGCCTGGTCACGTGGACTTTACGATCGAAGTTGAGCGCTCTCTGCGCGTGCTCGACGGCGCGGTGGCGGTGTTCGACGCGGTAGCCGGGGTCCAGCCTCAATCTGAAACGGTCTGGCGACAGGCCGATAAGTACAACGTTCCGCGCATCGCCTTCATGAATAAGATGGACCGCCCGGGCGCGGATTTTGAGCATGCAATTCAGACGATGCGCGATCGCTTGAGCGCGAACCCGGTGGCGATCCAGATACCGGTGGGCGCCGAAGACCAGTTCCGGGGTGTCATTGATCTCATCGCAATGCGAGCCTATCTGTACAACGTCGAAGACAAGGGCGCCGAGCCCGAAGTCGCAGACATACCCGATGAATTTCGTGCCGCTGCGGAAGCGGCGCGCGAGAGGATGATCGAAGCCCTCGCGGATGCTGACGACCAGATCGCTGAAAAGTATCTTGGCGGCGAGAAGGTAACAGAAGACGAAATCCGCGCCGCGCTGCGCCGCGAAACGATTGCGTTGAAACTTGTGCCCGTGGTGGCCGGCTCGGCATTCAAGAACAAAGGCGTTCAGCCGCTTCTGGATGCGGTGGTCGATTACCTGCCCAGCCCGCTCGACGTGCCCGCGGTAATCGGCGTGAATCCCAAAAAGGGAACGGAGGAAGAACGACACCCCGATCCGAGCGCACCCTTCTCCGGTCTCGTGTTCAAGATCATGGCCGACAAGCACGTGGGCCAACTTTCCTTTGTTCGGATATATTCGGGCACACTGAAGTCAGGGTCGTACACGCTGAACTCTACCCGGGGTTCAAAAGAACGCGTGGGACGCATCATGCGAATGCACGCGAACAAACGCGAGGATATCGAGCAGGCCTCCGCGGGCGAGATCGTCGCGGTGGCTGGCCTGAAGCAGGTCACCACCGGAGACACGATCTGCGAAGAATCCCGCCCGATAATCCTCGAAGCCCTCGAATTCCCCGCCCCCGTCATCTCTCAAGCAATCGAACCGAAGACAAGACCCGATCAGGAGAAGCTCAGTCTCGGATTGCAGCGGCTTGCGGCCGAAGACCCGAGCTTCAAGGTCGCAACCGACCAGGAAACGGGTCAGACGATCATCAGCGGGATGGGCGAGCTTCACCTCGAAATAATCGTGGATCGTCTAAAAAGAGAATTTGGCGTCAACGCCAACGTTGGCCGGCCGCAGGTTGCCTATCGCGAGACGATTCGCAAAGCAGCCGAGGGCGTCGGCAAGTTCATACGGCAGACCGGAGGCCGGGGCCAGTATGGTCACGCTGAAGTCAAAATAGAACCTGCCGAGCCGGGAACCGGTTTCGAGTTCGTCAATGCAATAGTTGGCGGGGTTGTGCCGCGTGAATACATAAAGCCGGTCGAGGCGGGAATCAAGGAAGCCATGGAAGGCGGAGTGCTGGCGGGTTACGAAGTGGTCGATGTAAAAGCGACGTTGCACTACGGCAGCTATCACGAGGTCGACTCCTCGGAGATGGCCTTCAAGATCGCCGGCTCGATGGCTTTCAAGGATGCGGCGAAGAAGGCCGACCCGGTGCTCCTCGAACCGATCATGAAGGTCGAGGTCGTCGCGCCCGAAGAGTACATGGGTTCGATTACCGGCGATATCAACTCGAGGCGCGGGCGTATTGATCACATCGACTCGCGCCCGGGAACTCAGGTTATAACTTCGTTCGTGCCGTTGTCGGAGATGTTCGGGTATTCGACGGACCTGCGCTCGATGACGCAAGGCCGCGCGACGTACACAATGCACTTCCATCGTTACGAGGAAGCGCCGCGAAGCGTGCGCGAGGAGATCATAGCGAAGGTGCAAGGCACCGCAAGGTAATTATTTTTCCATCTCAGGCGAGCGCCTGGTGAAAGCGCTCGCGGAAAAAAGGAGCGAGACGACTATGGCAAAGGAAAAATTTGACCGGTCCAAGCCGCACGTAAACGTGGGGACGATCGGGCACATCGACCACGGGAAGACGACTTTGACGGCGGCGATCACCAAGGTGCTGGCGAAGAACAACCCGAAGATCCAGTTCAGATCGTTCGATTCGATCGACAACGCGCCTGAAGAGAAAGCGCGAGGGATCACGATCGCGACGGCGCACGTGGAATACGAGACGAAGAACCGGCATTACGCGCACGTTGATTGCCCGGGACACGCGGACTACATAAAGAACATGATCACCGGGGCGGCGCAAATGGACGGGGCGATCCTGGTGGTGGCTGCTACGGACGGACCGATGCCGCAGACGCGAGAGCACATCCTGCTGGCGCGGCAGGTGGGGGTTCCGGCGATGGTGGTGTTCATGAACAAGGTGGACGCGGTGGACGATCCTGAGCTTCTGGATCTAGTAGAGCTTGAAGTGCGGGAGTTGCTGACGAGCTATCAGTTTCCCGGAGACGACATACCGATCGTTCGGGGGTCGGCGTTAGGGGCGCTGAATGGAGAACCGCAGTGGGAGAAGACGGTCGAGGAGTTGATGGACGCGGTTGACAGCTACATTCCGCAGCCGCAGCGAGAGATGGACAAGCCGTTTCTGATGCCGGTCGAAGATATTTTCTCAATTTCGGGGCGCGGGACGGTAGCAACGGGCAGGATCGAGCGCGGACAGGTGAAGGTAGGAGAAGAGATGGAGATCGTAGGGATCAAGCCGACGCGCAAGACGGTGGTCACCGGCGTTGAGATGTTCAAGAAGCTGCTGGACTCGGGAATGGCAGGAGACAACGTAGGGTTGTTGCTGCGAGGGGTGGAGCGAAAAGAGATCGAGCGGGGGCAGGTGATCGCCAAGCCGGGGTCGATCACGCCGCACACGAAGTTCAAGGCTGAAGTGTACGTGCTGACCAAGGAGGAAGGTGGTCGGCATACGCCGTTTTTCAGCGGGTACCGGCCTCAGTTTTATTTTCGGACTACGGATGTTACCGGAGTGGCGACGCTGGCCGAGGGAGTGGAGATGGTGATGCCCGGGGACAACTCGGCGTTGACGGTCGAGCTGATAACGCCGATCGCGATGGAGAAGGGATTGAGGTTCGCGATCCGGGAAGGCGGACGAACGGTAGGGGCAGGCACCATCTCGGAAGTGATCGAATAGAGAGGTCCTGCAAAGTCCGACAAACTTCGGTTTGTTGGGATCCTCGAGTTCGGCGACTTGGAAGACAGACGACAAACTGAAGTTTGTCGGACA
>DATIFP010000074.1:0-13308 GCA_035455165.1 Blastocatellia bacterium | reverse complement strand
GGCTCGGTGGTCGAGAAGTCGTCCACCTTCGCTTCCCGGTCAGCCGCGCAGTCTTCGCGACCATCCCAGTCAGCGAGCAGCGTCACTTCTGAAAACTGATTGTCGCGGCCCCCGATGATGGTCATCAACGCCGCCGACGTCGCGCTCCTTCCGTTCAAAACCTGCGGCTGCCCGCTCTGAATCGACACGCCCGACGATCCGCCAGACTTCAGCCGCTTCAGGATCTTCTTCGACGCTGCTGCCGGGTCGGCCGCTAGCGGTATTCCCAGCGTCCTCCACGTCTCAGGGCTGATCTGCCCTCCGGCTTGCGCATCCTGCACCTGATCTACGGGTATGATCTCCTGCCCGTTGGCCAACCTCATGCCTTGTTGGCCCGGGACTGCCGCCGGCACGGCTGCGGGCTCGGCCTTTGATGTCACTGCTGGTCGCGTGCTGCCGCCCACGCTCGATGCGTTGGTCGACATTCCCACCAGTGGCACCGCCAGCGCGGCTACCGCTAACACAACCACCGCAATGAAAAATGCTCGTCTTATTGTCATCTTCATCCCTCTCCAATGTTTTTCGGAATCCTGCTCAAATGCCTTGCCCGACAGACTGCACCGGGCAATAGAACGGGGAGCGAACGCGCAATTTATTCCTGATTAAGGCTACTACCGCACCCCAAACTGATCCTGCGAGGTGCCTAAACTGGTGCTAAGTCCTCAAAAATCCTCAAAGAATGCGTATCCTATATCGAAACCGACTCTAAAGCAAGACAATAATTGACCTCGCGGCCCTCTTGCCCACCAAAAAGGTTTCATTAGCGTGCGCCCGCCACGTCAGTTTTTTTGAGTACTTCAGCCTCCAATTCTCCGATCTTCCAGCCCGCCGCCGGGACACGAATTGCTTGCTAGGGAAGAGGCTTCGGTTTTCGAGGTCAACCCGAGGGGGCACCCACCTGAATGACAGGACCTTCAGGTTGTTGGCATCTCCACGCGTGCTGGTTAATGAACGGATTCTCTAACCGGCCTGAAGTTGACCCTGAATTCCTGGGGGCCGCTCTCCTCACCTGCCTGAGACCAACGTGCGTGGAGGTTGATTGTCGACCGGGCTGCTGCGAGACTAAAAGCAGCGGCAGCGACGGGACGCCCGGTTCGGCGGATCGAAGTCTCAACGCGCGATTAATATTGCAGAAAGGGAGCTAGTCGTGACTTCACATCGTGAGTTCGTTATGGCATCGATATGCGCGGTGCTGGCTCTTGCCCCGTTGGGGTCAGAATGCGGTTTCCTTAGCCCAAGAACAACCTCATATCTAACGAAGCAGGGAGCGAACAGGTCAATCGCACAGTCACCTGGACCTTCGGCCCGATACAAGCTCGACGCCGGTCAGAGTCGGTTTTTGGTTAAGGCGTTCGCCGGTGGCTTTCTGTCCGCGTTCGCGCACGACCACACGATCGCTATTCGAGATTTCAGCGGCCACGCTGATTTCACTTATGGAACCGTGGAGCCGGCGTCGTTGGAGATGACTATCAAAGCGGCTTCACTCGAGGTGACAGACAAAGTGAGCGCAAGCGATCGACAAAAAATCGAAGGCACTATGCGAGACGAGGTCCTGGAAGTATCGAAGTATCCGGAGATCGTCTTCAAGAGCAATGGCGTGAACGCAAACAAGATCGGAGAAGGAAAATACCAGGCGCGAATCTCAGGCGAGCTGACGCTTCACGGCGTGACGCGACCCTCTAACATAAACGCTGAGCTTGAATTCGGCGACAGGATTCTCCGCGCTAAAGGGGCGTTCACGATCAAGCAAACCACTTTCAGCATCAAGCCGGTTTCAATAGCCGGTGGGACCGTCAAGGTTAAGGACGAGTTGAAGTTTACATTCGACGTGGTCGCTCACCCCTAGTGGGTGAGGCGAATCCTGGACAGGTAAGCGGTCGTGATCTCAGTGGGATTAGAGTGACGAGCGGAAGACACCGCGACGGCTATTTCGGATGCTCGTGCTAACAACCCAGCCGACTCTGCGTGAAACCGATGACTATTCGCCCCGCGCTAATCGGCCAAGCGCGCCGCCGGGATGCCAGCGCGCATACTGCTCTCGAGTTAGACCTTTATGTGCTTCGAGGGCAACCGAAAGCGAACATAGCACATACATCTTTGCGAGGATGCTCGCGCGGGGAACGAGATTGAGGACTCCGCCTTCATTCTCAACCCGCGCATCCAGAAGCACATCCGACAGACGCGCAAGCTCCGATTCACGATTGCCGGAGATGCCGATGATCTTAACGTCGAGCTCGCGAAGCGTTTCTACGGCAGATAGGAGTTCGGGCGTCGTGCCGCTGTTGGAAATTGCGATCGCGATATCGCTCCGACAGACTTGCCCGGCAGATCCATGAACGCACTCGGTAGCGTGCAGAAAATAAGCGGGCGTCCCGGTACTTGAAAGAAGAGATGCGACATAGCGCGCAATGTGCTCGCTCTTGCCGATGCCGGTAACGTGAACGCGGCCGCCGCGCGCTTCGGCCTCGAGGATCAAATCGGCTGCCCGCTCTATAGCTTCAATTTCGGCCCGCGTTCGAAGCGAGTCCAACTCGTCGATCACCAACTCGAAAAATCTCTCGATTGACTCGGCCGGACTAATTTGCTCGCTGGTTCCAGTCTGCCTTTCAGCGCTATCTCCATTTCGCACGTCGTTCTGCTGACTAATGGGAACGACTGAGTCGGAACCAACTTCCAACTCTGACGATTCTAGACTCACAACTTTGAACGGGTTTTGTTCTCGGCTGGCTGCCATCTGGATTACCCCAACTGAGCGGCTTGATAGAATATTGCCCGCGCGGTACAGAGTCAAGGAAGCTCGGGAATGGGGGTGGGGGTAAACAGCAAGTTGCTCGAGTCCGCCGGAAGGGATGAATGAAATAGCCGTCAATTCAGTTACGAGGGGACGGATGGCTGCCTTTCTCGTGAGGGCATTCAATTCTTGCACTCAAGCCCGCAAGGTTCAGACGATACCGCGTCGAGCTACAGGATCTCTCGCTCATTACCAACTCTGCGGGTGACGCGTTCTCGGTCCAGGTACTCGAGCAGCGGAATGGCGTGCTTGCGGGTGAGTCCTCCCGTGATCTCCTTGAATACGGCGACATCCATCCGAGGGCTGGCGCGCTTTTGAGCGCGGACACGCGACTTAAGGTCTTCGATGGAATCAGCATGAAAAATCAGATCACCGATCCGCACGAGTCGACGCTCAGCTGCCAGCAAAGTGTAGAGCTTTCGGGCCAACTCAACCTTTATTCCCGCCGCGACTGCCGTCTCCTCGAGCGTCCCCGCTTGCAAACCGGCAGCCTTGAAAGCACGTTCCAGAGCTACCTTGGCGGCCTCTTCCGATCCGGACAGCGCGGGCTTGTGTGACGCCAGGCTAAGCGATTCTCTCTCCGCGGCTATTGCGCCTTCTTCAACAAGACGGGTCACGACCGCGCGAAATATCTCGGGGCGAACCTGACCGAACACGCGGTCGCGCACTTCCTCGCGGCTGAGCCCAAGCGAAAGCGGCTCGCGGCGATGGTGCTCCTCAAGCATCGACATTAGGCGACTCGACAGTTCGCGATAACATTCGATGGATATCAACAAAAGCGGCGTGGCGCTGACCTCGAGCACACGCCCTTGCTTGATCAACTCGCGCGTCGAGAATCTTATTTGTTCGTCGGTCGCGCCGGTCCTGGCTGCGATCGTGCCTTCAGTCATCGCCCGCGCGCCGGACATTTCCACATAGAGTGCAAGGCGTTCAACAGAATCGGCCGCTTCAATTCGTTCAATCAACCGGCAAACGGCGATGTCACTCGTTCGATGTTTTTCGGGAAGCGGATCGATGACCACTCCGCCCCCGATCGTCACTTGAGGCGAGTAGCTCCGAACGATGAAGCGATCTCCCGGAAGCGCGGTTATGGGAGATTCGAGTCGAAGCTGAACGATGGCACTTTCCCCTGGCACCAGGGTTCCGGGTTCCGAGTCCCGAGTTCCAGGTTTCAAACTGGAACTTGTGAGTATAGTCACGCGAGCCATGACTTCCGCGGTTCCGTGGTGCAATCTCACTCGCGCTCGCTGCGAAAGCGGGCGCGCCGCGGACGAAAGCAATTCCAGCCGCGCGTCAATCATCGATGTGGCGCGCAACCTACCCGCGGGCGCAAGCACGCTTCCCCGTTCGACCTCGTTGACGTTGACACCCTGCAAATTGATCGCGGTCCGCTGCCCCGCGAACGCACGCTCGGTGTCGCGGCCGTGCACCTGGACGTTCCGAATTCGCGCAATTGCTCCCGCGGGCAGGATCTCGACCTGGTCGCCAACCGCCAGCTCGCCGGCGATGAGCGTGCCGGTGACGACGGTTCCAAACCCTCTGATTGAGAAAGCTCGATCGATCGGCAATCGCGTGACCGCGGCAGTTTTCTTGGGCTCAACGGTCGCCGCCAGCTCCGCAAGCGCTGCTTTCAGGTCGGCGATGCCTTCGCCGGTGCGCGAGCTCACAGCAATGATCGGGGCTCCTTCGAGGAATGAACCGTGAACAAAGTCTTCGACTTCCGCGCGTGCGAGCTCCAGCATTTCTTCATCGACGAGATCCGATTTGGTCAGCGCGACGAGTCCCGACTTCACGTGAAGCAGGCGGCAGATGTCGAAGTGCTCACGAGTCTGGGGCATCACCGATTCATCGGCCGCAACCACGAGCATCACCAGGTCCAGCCCGTGAGCGCCGGCCAGCATGTTCTTGACGAATCGCTCGTGACCCGGCACGTCAACAAAACCGAATCTGAACTCTCCGATCGCAAGATCGGCGAATCCGATGTCGATCGTAATGCCTCGCTGCTTCTCCTCTTTGAGCCGGTCGGCGTCGATCCCCGTGAGCGCTTTGACGAGAGCGGTTTTTCCGTGGTCTATATGGCCCGCAGTCCCGACGATGATGTGCTTCATGTTGGTTGCTCTGGCATCAAGATACTGACCGCTTGATTCTATCAATGACATCGCTCGTCGATGAGCCTTCCAGATATGGCAGCGACTGGACGGTGCCGCCTGCCGCCTCGACTTCTTCGCGCCCGGCGATTTGATCGAGCGGCCAGTCACCGCCTTTCACAAGCACGTCGGGCAACAGGTCTGCGATTAAATCGCGCGGCGTCGCCTCGTCGAAAATGATCACATAGTCGACGGCCTCGAGAGCAGCGATGACTTCAGCGCGCTCCTGTTCGTTCAGGATCGGCCGGCCCTCACCCTTGAGCTCGCGAACCGAGCGGTCTGAGTTCAGCGCGACGACCAGCGCATCGCCGAGTGATCGAGCCTGGCTCAGGTATCGCACGTGGCCGGCGTGAAGCAGATCAAAGCAACCGTTGGTGAACACCAATCGCTCCCCTGCCCGCTTCATCCGGTTGCGCGCGTCTAGCAATGAAGATTTGTCGACAAGCTTCGACATCGAGTGGATTGAAGCACGTCGAGGACGCTGCGATCAACACAGCGTCTTGGACTGCGCCGCCCGCTTTTCTAATTCCGATCATTGCGCGACTGGCGGCGCTTTGGGTTTACTCACAAACAAGAGCGCCTGGGCCGAATGCCATGACGTCGAGAGCAATCAAGCAAGACCGCCGCCGCTTTCGTTGCGCCTTCAACTCTGCGACCGGGAGGCCCACTCGCAAAAACTGATCCTACCCGTCGCGATGGCGTTCATAACAGCGTGAGACAGTTGGCCAGAGACTTCGTGCGCAGCAAGAGCTTTCGATGGCGTTTTGCTCGCGTTATGCTGATGACGATCGCCGTGCTGATCGCACTGTTAATGGCCTTCGAAGACAAACTCATATATTTCCCCTCGAAGTATCCCGACGGGTTCTGGGACGTCGGCAGTCTCCCCGCGCGCGAAGGCGAGACGTTTCCGATAATTGAAGACTGCTATTTCGAGACAAGCGATGGGATCCGGCTTCACGGCTGGTACTGCTCACCGTATCGAAGAGTAGAAGGCGAGTCCGTCCCGGTTCCGGCTGAAATGGTCCTGTTATGGTTCCATGGCAACGCCGGGAACATCAGCTACAGATACGACATGATTCGCGAGATGGTGCAACTGCCCGTTCAGGTGTTTATCCTCGACTATCGCGGATATGGCAAGAGCGACGGCAAGCCGACCGAACAGGGACTCTATCTCGATGCTCGCGCCGCCTGGGAGTATCTGACGGTCGAGCGGCAGGTCCCTCCTCGTCAGGTGATCATCTTTGGAAAATCTCTGGGCGGAGCCCCGGCAGTGGACCTCGCGTCTCAAGTCGAGCCTGCCGGCTTGATCGTGCAATCCGGCTTCACATCGGCGGCGGATATGGCGGCAGCCGTTATGCCTTTCCTGCCTCATGTATTCCTGCGCACGAAGATGGACTCGATCGGAAAGATCCAGCGCGTCCGTTGTCCGAAGCTCTTCATTCACAGCCGGAGTGACGAAGTTGTCCCGTTCGAACTCGGCTACCGTTTGTACGAAGCCGCGCCTGTGCCTAAGCAGTTTTACGAAGTAAAAGGAGCACATCACAACTCGACTTATCTGGTTGGAGGTAAGCCCTACTTTGATTCAATTCGAAGTTTTATCGAGTCCTGCAGCCCGCAACCGCGTCGGAACTAACAGGGCAAGGTACTTTCATCCTGTCGTTCTCAGCCAGGGGCGGAGAATGGGAAAGAGGATTTTTTTGCTCAGTTCCGGGGGCAGAAACGCGTTACGACTGGGGGTTGATGGAGGCACTGCTGCGATACAATGACTCGACCCGAAGGCGGTGAGGGACTCTAGCTCGTGCTCGCTACTCCTCTGTACATCTCGCCTAAGAGTCGAGGCGTGTCCGGCATCTGGTATCTATCAAGCTTTCGGATCGAAAGACCCGAATCCCTGATCAGGCGATCGATCGGCCGATTGAGGTTGCAGCCCCGCGCGATGAACTTTTGAATCGGATTGAAGCGGTCCTGGCGTCTTGCCACCGTCGGATCTTCGCTGCGTCCGTGCTCAAGAAAGACGTACGGGCCGTCGGCCTTGAGCACACGGCGTATCTCAGAGAGCGCGAAAGCCACGTCCGGAATCGAACACAATGTGAAGGTAGTCACTACGCCGTCAAACGCATCGTGGTCGAAGGGGAGTGGCTGCGCCGCATCGAGCTGCAGTTGGTTGACCGGGAATCGAGCTTCGGCGATCCGTTTTGCGACTCGTTTTGGGAGCATTCGTTCGCTGTCGATTGCAGTCAGCGCGATCACCCTATCCGGGTAGAACGGTAGATTCAGCCCCGTCCCGAAACCGATCTCAAGCACGTGACCACTGAGGGGCGCAAGCACCTCGCGACGCTGCTCCTGAATCAATGCGTTGCCCAGAGACCAGTCGAGTACTCGCGGGAAGATGTGTTTGGAATAGAGGCCCATTGTGTTCTTACAGCATCGAGGCATGGAGTTCAGGCTTTAGCCTGGTCTTGTCTTAGCCCGGCAGTGACTGAGGAAAAAGCCAGGCTAAAGCCTGAACTCCATGCATCGATGCTCATTTCTTGCGCTGAGACAGGAGCCAGGAGAACAACTCACCTTCGGCGTAAGCTTTGTCCCACGAGTTATGTCCGACCCCTGGATACTCGTTGTAGCGAACGCGTCCACCTGCAGCTTTCAACGCTTCCATCATCTTTCTAGACTCGGCGACCGGCACGGCGGCATCGGCGTCGCCGTGAAAAAGCCAAACCGGCGTCTTGCCAACCTTCTTCGCAACGACCGCGTACGGATCGTCCGTCCCCCAGAGAGCCCTGGCCGCTTCGGGAAGAGCAAGTCGCGGCGGCGGGACAACCCCGCCGCAAACAACCGCCAACGCCGCAAACCTCCTCGGATTCTTTGCCGCCATTACCCACGAGCCGTACCCACCCATCGAGAGCCCCGTCAAATAAGTTCGCTTAGAATCGCCGTTGAGCTCCTTTGCAGTCTGATCAAGGGCCTTCAAGGCCTGGGCCAGCATCTCAGGCTCGGTCCACCATCGATCTCGAGGGCACTGAGGCAAGACCGCGACAAAAGGAAATGTCTCTCGTTGCCGCTGGATCGCCGGTCCGATTCCGACTCTCGTTTGAGCAAGGTTGTCGTCGCCCCGTTCGCCGGCTCCGTGAAGGAAAAGGAGCATCGGCCACTTTTTATTCTTAGACCAACCTTTCGGCGTAAATACGCGAAAGCGATATTCAGTGCCGGCGACCTTGACCGTTCGGCTTTGAAACATTTCACCATCCTGTCTCGCCCAGCCGGGCGACGCGAGGATCATCGCAATTGTTGTCGCCAACAATATCGTTCGTGGAAGTCCGGACATTTGAATACCTCCGGCGCCATCATAAATCAAAAGGCGCGAAAGACTGGCAGCTTAATGGGGGTTGCTCCGTAGCCGCCGGAATGAAGAACGTCGATGGTTCTCTGGATACAAAGCTCGCCACCAAGCCACCCATTGCACAAAGGCTCACAAAGCCTGTCTTTGTGCAGCTTAGTGACCCCGTGTCCTTGTCGCAAGAAAGCATTCGCCACGTCTCCAGCGATTCCCCCACCACCCCTCGAGGACCTTGCCCGCGAATTCGGCATCGGTTAACGTTGATCGGTCGGTTCCCGACGGGAAACATTCCAATGCTGAGTTGCCTCAAGCTCCCGCTTACCTTCGATGTCGAGGGCCTTGAAGCTGACCTCAATCTCATTGCGTCTGATGAGTGGGTCCGCCACTTCAACGACCGTTACTACGAAGGCGAGTGGAGCGGCGTTGCGCTGCGCGCGGTCGACGGCGCTTCGAACACCATTTACCCCGATCCAACCAAAGCTGAGTCCTACGCCGACACTCCCCTGCTCTCTCGTTGCGGGTCGATCCAGCGAGCGCTCGGGAAGCTCGAGTGTCCGGTACGATCGGCGCGGCTGCTCAAGCTCGGCGCCGGCGCTCGAATCATAGAGCACCGCGACCACAGTCTCAGCCTCGAAGACGGAGAAATCAGGCTCCACGTTCCGATCACCACGAGTCCGCTCGTTGACTTTTATCTTAACGGCGAGCGCATCGAGATGAAGTCAGGCGAATGCTGGTATATCAACGCCAACCTGCCGCACAAGGTAAACAACCGTAGCGACACGGCTCGCGTGCACCTTGTAATCGACTGCAAGGTCAATGATTGGCTGCTCGCAGTCGTCGCATCGACGAGCAAGTCTCTCAATAACCAGGCCAGTCAGATCGAGCCCGCCACAGCTCGCCCATCGGCGCCGGAAGCTTTGAATGCGTTTTGTGATGTGGTTTTCGGAGACACCGATCTTCGCGAAAGGCTCACAAGCGTCGCGGACCAGGGTCTGTTCATCGATATGGTTGTGCGGCTCGGCGCGGAGCGCGGCCTTAGCTTCAACTCTGAAGACGTCGCAGGGAAGCTCTACGAAAACCGCCGGATATGGTTTGAGAAATGGGTGTAGACGCGCAACAACTCGACGGCTGGATTCCGATTCGATTGTACTGGAACGAGCAGGGACCGCTCGTCGATTGGTGCTGGATCGGGAGCCGCAGGTTTACCGAGCCGTTCTTCAATCAAACAATCAACGAATGCCTTCAGCTCCCCTTCAGCTCGCTTTTTCGGCCTCAGACGACTATTGAAACCCTGGCCGAACGGTACGCGCTTGAACCGGGACCGCTGCCCGCCGGTCTGATCTTTCACATGTCCCGATCCGGTTCGACGCTCGTCTCTAGGATGCTTGCGGCTCTTCAAGGAAGCGTCGTGATTTCCGAAGCTGGTCCAATTGATTCGGTGCTCCGCGCGCGATTTCGCGACGCGTCGCTTTCGGACGAGACCCGGGCCGAGTGGCTGAAATGGATAGTGAGCGCGCTGGGTCTTGCGACAAGTCAATCCGAGAGACGGCTGTTCATCAAGTTCGATAGTTGGGGAATATTTGACCTTGAGCTGGTTCGCGCTGCGTTCCCGAACGTGCCGTGGATTTTTCTTTACAGAAATCCACTCGACGTCCTTGCGTCGCAACTCAATCAAAGGGGGGCACACATGGTTCCCGGCGCCATTGAACCCGAGCTGTTCGGCTTTACCCTGGATGAGGTTTTTGAGATGCAACCGGAGGACTACTGCGCTAGAGTTCTGGCTCGCATCTGTGACAGGGCGTTGCAGCATCATAAGACGCTCGGCGGACTGCTTATCAACTACAATCAACTCCCGGATGCGGTGTGGACATCGATCAGCGATCACTTTGGGATCGTATCGTCAGCTTCAGAGAGAGACGCGCAGCAGATAGCGACGAGGTTTGACGCAAAGAACCAGGCACTGCCTTTTGAACCAAACTCCAGACCCGGACGGAAGCCGCCCAACGAAGCGGCAAGGTATGCATCCGAACAATGGCTCGAGCCGGCTTACGGGAAACTGGAAGCCGCGCGGCTCAACAGCGGGAAGGACTTACGACGATGAAAAAGACTGCCACAACTTTGATTCTGGCTCTTCTGGCAACCTATCCGATTTGCAGCTTAGCCGACGAAGGCATGTGGACCTTCGACAATCCCCCGCGTAAGCCGTGGAAGGAACGCTACAAGTTTGAGCCTACCGACGCGTGGCTTGAACACGTCCGCCTGGCATCAGTTCGACTGAACGACGGCGGTTCCGGCTCTTTCGTTTCTCCAAACGGGTTGTTGGTAACCAATCAACACGTTGCCAGCGGCCAGCTTCAAAAGGTCTCGACCAGGGATAAGGACTACATCAAGGAAGGCTTTTACGCGAGATCGAGCGATGAAGAGCTGAAGTGCCCGGATCTCGAGTGCAATGTGCTGGTGTCGTATGAAGACGTCACCGCTCGCGTGCAGTCGGCGGTCAAACCGGGCGCTTCCGACAAAGAGGCAAGCGACATGCGCAAAACGGTCACAGCCGAGATCGAGAGAGAGGCGACGGCAAAGACCGGCTTAAAGTGCGATGTCATCTCACTATACAGCGGCGGCGAATACTGGCTGTACCGATTCAAGAAGTACACCGATATTCGATTAGTCTTTTCGGTCGAGGAGCAGATCGGGTTCTTCGGCGGGGACTACGACAACTTCACTTACCCTCGTTACGACCTCGACGTTGCCTTCTTCCGCGCTTATGAAGACGGCAAGCCGGCGAAGACTCCGCACTATTTCAAGTGGTCCGCGAGAGGACCGAGCGACGGCGAACTGGTGATCCTGTCCGGCAATCCCGGCTCAACCGCGCGCCTGCTGACGCTCGCGCAGATTCAATATCAACGCGATGTCGGCAACCCGCTTCAGAAGCAGGTGTGGACATCGCGCCGCGATGCCCTCGATCGTTACGCCCAGCGCGGCCCGGAACAAGCGAGGCAGGCGGGGAACGGTATGCGTTCACTAAACAACTCGCTCAAGCGGCTGGTAGGTCAGCAAGAAGGCCTGATGAATCCTCGAATGATGGCGAAGAAAGAAGCTGAGGAGAAAGCGCTGCGCGATGCGGTTGAAATGCGTGGCGAAATGCAGAAGATTTATCGGGAGGCATGGGAACAAATCACCGCCGCTTATCGCGCGCTTCCCAGCATGGGTGCTCGAATTGCCTTCTCTAACCTCACCCCTTCGCGCTTGGGGACGATCGCGTCGCAACTCGTGCGCTACGCCGAAGAGACACAAAAGCCGAACGACAAACGCTACGAAGAGTTTCGCGACTCCAAGCTCGAGTCCCTGACCTTTGGGCTCTTGTCACCCGCCCCCATTTATCCCGAGTTGGAAGAGGCGATTCTGGAAGCCTGGCTCGAGGAGGGCTTGAAGACACTTGGTCCGAACGATCCGTTCATCAAAGCCGCGCTTGGCGGCTCGACTCCGGCGGCGGTGGCGAAACAAGCTGCCGGCGGATCAAAGCTCGCCGACGTAGCGTTGCGCCGGTCGTTGCTTCGGGGTGGGGCCGGCGCAATTGCGAAATCGGACGATCCGATGATCGCCCTCGCGCGCCGCGTCGAGCCGATAACCCGCGAGCTTCGAGCGTGGAATGAACAAAACATCCTGAACGTCGAAGCGAGCGCCGGCGAAAAGATAGCCAGGGCGCGATTCGCGGTTTACGGAAAGAGCCTGCCTCCCGACGCGAATTTCAACTTGCGAATCAGCTACGGCCGAGTGTTGGGCTATGAAGAGGACACGACTCTTGTTCCTTTCAAGACTACGTTTTTCGGCTTGTACGATCGCGCTCGAAGCTTCGACGAGAAACCGCCTTACGATTTGCCGCGTCGGTACCGCGAAGGCAAAGACAAGCTGGACCTCGCGACTCCGCTGAATTTCGTTTACACCGCCGACACTATCGGGGGCAACTCGGGGAGTCCGGTCATCAATCGCAACGCGGAGATTGTGGGGTTGAATTTCGACAGCAACATTCAGAAGCTTCCGAATCGCTACTGGTACGTGGACGAGAGCGAGGGCGGCCGCGCAGTTGGAGTCCACAGCGCCGCGATCGTCGAAGCGTTGAAGAAGCTCTACGGCGCGGACAAACTGGTCGAGGAAATGCTTGGCCAAAACTGACGCTCGAGAGGACGACCATGAGAAACCCCTACGGTTTGTTCATCGCCATCCCAGTGCTCGCGTTTGCGATGCTCGGGGCCGCTTCGAGTGCGAACGAGCAGAAGAAAGAAGATCCGCTTACGGGCTGGACCAACGATTTCTCATCCGAGAAGCCTGATCTCGTTTCCACCGGCCGCAATCCCTATTTCATACTCGAGCCCGGCTACGTGCTGGTCCTTGAAGGCGGCGATACGCGGCTCATCATCACCGTCAAGGACGACATCAGAAAGGTCGACGGTGTCGAGTGCCGAGTGGTCGAAGAAAGGGAGACGAAGGGCGGCAAAGTCATTGAGGTTTCCAACAACTATTTCGCTTTGAGCAGACGTACCAACGGCGTCTACTACTTCGGCGAAGATGCCGGCGGAGCCTGGCTGTCGGGCGAAAAGGGAGCGAGGTTCGGACTGATGATGCCGGGCTTGGCCCTCATCGGCGCCAGGCACTATCAGGAGATTGCGCCGGGCGTCGCGATGGATCGCGCAGAAATATTGAGCGTAAGCGAGACAGTCAAGACACCGATTGGTGAATTCAAAAACTGCTTGAAAGTTGAAGAGACCACGCCGCTGGAGCCAAAGGAAAGGGAACACAAGTTCTACGCGCCAGGGATCGGGCTGGTGCAGGAAGGATCCTTGAAACTGGTGAAGTACGGGAGTGCAAAGAACTGAACGGGGCTTGCTCGTCCCGATCAGTAATCGGGAGCGACTGAGAGGGGCTCCCTAAGCTGAAGTAGTCCTCCGATGGCAACTAGCAACCTCCTCGAAAGGGCCCAAGTACTATTGCGGCAGATG
>DATIFP010000073.1:0-43423 GCA_035455165.1 Blastocatellia bacterium | reverse complement strand
AAGCGGGTCGATCGCAGGTCCGACGTACGAGTACGGATTCATCACCGAGGTCTGGAAATCCTTGTAATCGAACCGCTGATAACGGTACTCGAACTTCGGGGAGATACTCTCACTGGCCTTGAACTTCACGATGGCGTTCACTTCATGCAGGCGGCTCACATTCTCAGGGAAACTGAAAGTGACAGCGCGATTTGTCGCAGTGTCGAGCCTCCAATTGGGGAACGCGGTGCGACAGGTGTCGTTAGGACCATTGCCGATCTGACAGTTCACGCCGTCGCTGAACATATTGCCCTTCGCGGCCGCAAGGCTGTAGTACAGACTGACGTTGAGCTTCTTTTGCAAGACGAAATCGGTACCCACGGTGTAGGTATCTACTACGTCCCTGGTGAGCGTCATCCAATCGTTAATGGGATCGCAGTCTGCCTTTGCGTTCGCGTCCGACGTTGGCGGCGCCGGGCACCCAACTTGACTCGCCGTATTCTTGGAGCGCTGTCGCGACACCTGACGTTCCACGTTGCGTTCACGTGTGTACTCGCCGAACAGAGACAGGTTTTCATTCACCATAAAGTCGAAGTCGCCGCCCCAGTTCCAGCCAAGGTCCTTCAGTACGCCATACACGTAGTAAGGTCCGTACATTGGCGTAGGGCTGACGGTGGTGACACTGATCAGGGAACGGTCTCCCAACGGCGTAAGGCTAGTTAGGCGACTGCGACGGTTGAAGTCATCCTGAACGGTTCGGTAGAAGGCCGAAACGCTCAGTCTGGCGGTCATATCGTACCGGGCCAGCAGATCGGCACGGTAGCGGAGGCGCGAGCCCTCGTCCGGCCGTTGCGTCCCTGGTACTAGAAACCATTCATAGTGGGAGTCCTGCGGCTTCCTGTCCTGTATAGCGCCCGCGATTCGCAACGTGAGGTCGCGTGTCGGCTTCAGATCCGTGGAAACCTTGAAGGTGTCTTCGATCGTCTGATCGACGTCACGATTCTTACGATCAAACCACTGGCGTCCATATTGTAGTTTTGCAAGGCTCTTCTTACCGAAGAACCATGTCCCGCTTAACTCGAGATCCTTAGTGTGAAAGCTGTACGGCACGTTGCATACGCCGAGGCAGGTCGGATCGGTGACGCCACCGATACCAATAAATTCTCTGACTTCCTGCCCGCTTGGGCCCGCTAGTTGTGCTTCCGCCGCTATGTCGTTGACATAAGGATTGAACACGTGCTCCTCAGCCTTGTCGGTGTTATCGTAGTGACGGTACCTCGCCGCCAATTCGATGTTCTTGAACGGGTTACCTACGAACGTGTAGTTCATCGCCAGCGTTCGTCGCTCGCCGTCCAAGCTCGACACCGGAAGCGGGATGGCGGCGGCAGCGCCCGTACGGTTGAGCAGAAACTCGTTGGTCGTGTAAGCAACGAAGCGATCGTTCTGCGAATTCCAACCCGGGCTGATGCTGGTCATGAAATGGAATCTGCCCAGGTTCAGTGCTCCGCCGAACAGCAGGTTATGGGCCTCGTTGTTTGGATACAAACTCAGGTTACCGTTTGCCGTAACGGTAGTGCTGTTCGTGTTGTTGGAAAACGGATTATCCACGAGCATATTGGTAACGTTGTTTTCGAAGCTCTGGCGCCAGAAGCCAAGCTGCACCGCCCAGTTCTTCTTGGCGAATTCCGTTCCTACTTTGAGCGTATTGGTGAAGTAGTCGATGTTCTCCGGGACTTCGGCGGTGTAGCAGCTCGGGCTGTTGCCAAAGCACATGTTGTGAGGCCTCGTACCCACCTGGTTCTCCCCCGAGAACAGAAAGGCAACGTTCCAGTTCGGACTGATGTCCCAGCTCGCCAGTCCGCTGCCTGTCTTGCGAAGGCCACGTTGAACATCCAGCACCGCATTCGCGGTTTGCGGGGTAACAGCGTTGAAGAGTGCAACACCGGTACCGAGGATACGTGCGGCCTCCAGGGCGGCCCGGTCGCCGCTGTATTTCCACACGCCTGGGCTCGTCTGACTGAAGAGCGAACGTGTGGTCCCGCTGGTGATATGTGGCGTCTGATCCCACCGGAACTGAATCTTGTACACCCCATAGCGGCCCACGGTGACCAGGAGGCTCTGATCTCGAGGCATGGTCCGGCCACTAAAGGCTATGCCATTGCTAACGGTCTGTAGGCTGAAGTAGCTCTTCGAGCCCAGAACGTTGTCAACGAACACATTGGCCCGGGGTACGTAGAAGCCGTTCCTGTAATCTCGGTAGATATTAACGCCTGAGTTAAGTACGTCCGGACGAAAGCCGTTGCTGAACGGAACTTCGCCGGGGCCCGTGCGCCGATCTACTGATCCCGTGATCCAGCGGAAACCGAATTCGATGAAGCTCTGCTTTGGGGTCTCCGAATCCTGGCTCAAAGCAACGGCCGGGACGAACAGGAGTGCGAGCAGGGCATGTACCAGAGATCGCTTCGTCATTTTCGTTGCTCCTCTCCTTGCTAGCGTGTGAAATAGTTCCCGGACGGATGGTTCGATCCGTGAATCCGCGAATGACAGTTTGCGCAACCCCTGTTCACCACGCGATTGCTGTATCCCGCAGGAGTTCCGTTTCCGGCAGCCGGCAGAACGTTTGCGTAGATCGTCGATCGGTGCTGGCCGTCATCGTGGCACTGTTGGCAAAGTTTCGGCAGCCGGACTTTCAACAACTGCGGGTTGATCGAGCCGTGCGGTTCGTGGCAATTCCCGCAATTCTCCAGCACCGGCGGGTGCGTCCACAGAAAGGGACCGCGACGCTCGGCGTGACAGCCGTAGCACGTTTCGTTCAGCGTGCTTCGGATCAGTTGCTTGGGATTCGGGGTCCCGTGCGGATTGTGACAACTGGTGCAGGTCACCTTGCCCTCGCGAAACGGCATATGCGAAGACCGCTGCAGTTGGGCGCGGCGCATCTGATGGCACTGCAGGCAAAGTTCCGGCTGTTCGTGCCTCAAAGATCGCACCTCGCCAAGGGGAGCGTTATAACGGTTCTCGCTCGACAGCAAGACTCTCTTTGGAGTCATGACCTGATGGCAGTCTACGCAGGCCATGCCCCGGGACTCATGGGGGCTGCCCTCCCAGAACATCCGGTTGCCCTTTTGGTGGCAGGTTAGGCAGGCGGAGTTCTTGTGTTCGGCCGTCTCGTTTGCATCCTTGGCGAAGCTCCGGGGAATGGTCTCCCTGCCGCCACCCGCTTCCACGTGTGCCTTGCCTGGCCCGTGGCAGGCTTCGCAGCCGAGCTTTTCGTCCGCGGTGCGCGGCTGAGCAAAGAAGACTCTGCCCATTACCGTGCCCTTGAAACGATTGCCCGGTTCATCATGACAGGTAATACAGGTGTCGCTGCCGACGTAATCCCCGCCGGCCGCGGCCTGATCAGTAGCACGCGAAGGCTGGCCTAGTGTCAATATGGATATGACAGGCAAAGCCACCACGGCAAGGAGTGGGAAGACAGTTTTTGTCCTCATTTCTATCCTCACTGTAAGCTTCGTTCAGCTTCGACATTCTTGCTTAGTCCGTACCGTCTGTCGGTTTGGTTCCAGGGTTTTGCTCCGGGGCCATCCCCTTTGCATTGGTCGCTCTGACTTCGGAGCCTTTTTTTGTAGACCTCGAGCCCCGCTTTGGAGTCTCCTGCTGCCCAGCGCAATCACTGTGAGCCGCTCACTTCGCCAGCGAGCGAATGAACGCGATTACGTTGTGTACGTCCTGATCAGAAAGCTTGCCTCCGAACGCGGGCATCAGCTTAGACTTGCCGGCGGCCTCGCCTCCTTTAGTGATGACCTTGAACAGATCCTGATCTGACAAAGCCGACATCTTGGCTTTGTCTGACCAATCCGTTGGTTTGGTCTTCAACAATTTGGCGGCGGGTCCGTCGCCTTTACCGCGTTCGCCGTGACACCTGAGGCAGTTCTTTTTGTGAACCTCCAGTCCGGCCTTGGCATCACCCGAGGAGGCGCGTGCTACTCCCAGGGTCGGACTTAAATAAAGGGCTGCACCGAACAAGAGCGAGATGACTGAGAGAGAGGCCAATTTCTTCACTGTATTACCTCCCGGCTAGCTAGCGCTGCCAGCGAATGTAGCAAGCTGCTGTGGATTTGGTGATGCGCTCTTCGATAAGACAATCGACGTTCCAGGATTCTCACCGAATCACCGATGATGCTTATTGCCTTGAATGTGGAAGTTAGCAGGACGCGGTTTGAGAAGGGTCCACGGAAACTGTCCGCTCGGTGTCCCAATGAAAAGAGTTTCGAAACGCAAGCTCAGGCTTTCCTGCAGATAGCGTGTGACACGATCGCACGGTAGCGGAACAGTCGTTAAGGCTGGCGAAACTCCTCAACATCCATGTCGAATTTCTGGAGCAGCCTGTAGATCATCTTACGGGTCATTTTAGCTTCCGCCGCCGCTTCTGAAACATTGCCTTTGTGCCTTCTGAGCAGCTCTACAAGGAATGATTTCTCGACGGCTTCAGCTTGCGTTTCGCGCATTGACTGAAACGAGAGATCGGAAGAACATTTCGCCTGCAAGTAATCCGGAAGGTCGGAGCATTCGACCGACTCGCCTTCGGACAGCAACACCGCATGTTGGATCACGTTTTGCAATTCTCGCACGTTGCCCGGCCAGTCGTATGTGAGGAAGAACTCCAGAACCTCGGCCGACAGAGAACTGGCGGGCCGCTGATGCTGGCGCGCGAACATCTGGAGAAAATGCTCAGCCAGCAGAGGGATGTCTTCCCGCCGATCACGCAACGCGGGAAGTTGAACGGCAATAACATTCAGGCGATAGAACAATTCCTCTCGAAAGTTCTTGCTGGCGATTTCGGCGCGCAGGTCGCGGCTTGTAGCCGCGATGACTCGAATGTCGATCGGGATCACCTTATCGCCTCCCAACCGGCGCAACTCGCGCTCTTGCAGAGTGCGAAGCAGCTTGGCCTGTAACGAAGGCGATAGTTCTCCGATTTCATCCAGGAAGAGGGTTCCAGTATTAGCAATCTCAAGCAGCCCGAGCTTGCTTCGATCAGCACCGGTGAACGCACCCTTTTCGTGTCCGAACAGCTCACTCTCCAAAAGATTGTCGGGCAGAGCGGCACAGTCCACCGCCACGAACGATTTATGCCGCCGCAGGCTATGTTCGTGTATTGTGCGCGCAAAGAGCTCTTTGCCGGTGCCCGTTTCTCCCAATATCAGGATGTTGGCGCTGCTGCGCATCACCTTCTGAAGGGTGGCGAACAACTTCTGCATAGCAACGCTCTTGCCGAGGATCCGGTCAAACCAGACGTCACCTTCAGGCGGACGCTCAACCAGTCGTTTGTGTTTAATCGCCTGCTCGGCTGCCTGACAGAGCTGGTCGGAGGTGAACGGCTTTGCAAGATAGTCGAAAGCGCCTCGCTTGACTGCTTCAACGGCTGTCTCCACGCGCGCATAGGCTGTGAACATCACAATGATCAAAGACGGGTCAACGGTTTGGGCCAAAGTGAGAATGTCCATTCCGCTCAGCCCAGGCATTTTCAGGTCAACGAGGAACAAGTCGAAGCGGCTCGCTTTGATTAAACTCAGAGCCTCAAGTCCCTCCCTAGCGGTGGTCACCTCATAGCCCGCCCGCTCAAGGATCTTTCGACAACTAACGAGAATCTCCTTCTCGTCGTCTACAACCAGAATGCGACCAGAAGACATTTATTCCTCCGTCAGCAGATTGATAATGAACCGCGTGCCAATCCCGGGTTCACTTTCCACCGCTATCGTACCCTGATGTTCCTCGATGATGCTTTGAACAATTGAAAGCCCCAGACCGGTACCCTTTCCCACTTCTTTCGTAGTGAAGAACGGATCAAAAACCCGAGGGAGGTCCTCACGGCTTATGCCGGTGCCGGTATCAGACACTTCCAGCCGCAGGCGATTAGCTTGTTGATGGTCACGTGACGCACGAATTGCGAGTGTCCCGCCATGCGGCATAGCGTCGGCCGAATTGCGAAAAAGATTTTCAAATCCGCGAACGACGCTCTCCTCATCGACGCGCACGAGAGGCAGACCCGCCGGTACGTTTCGTTCTACAGAAATGCCGTTCGCGACAAGCGATTCCTGGACTAACTGCAGGCTGGTGTCGATGATCTCAGCGAACCGCGCGGGTCTAAGGCTTCGCACCTGCGGGCGGGAGAATTTCAGCAGGCTGTCGGTGACGTGTGCGATGCGCTGCGCTTGAGCAACGATGGCTCCGAGGTCCTCTCGAACATTTTGGGTGCTGGCGCTGTTGTCAGAGATTAAGAAGCTCGCGCGGCTGAGAATCACCGTTGCCGGATTATTAATCTCGTGTGCAACGCCCGCCGCTAGTTGGCCGATGGCAGCGAGCTTTGAACTCTGCATCAGCCGCTGCTGGGTCTCCTCGATTTCGCGCTCCTGTTGATTGATTGTGGTGCTGGCGCCGCGAACAACCAACCCGATCATCAGCGTCGAAAGCAATACCATTCCGGTGAACAGCGAAAAGATCAATACGATGCGCTTGCCGATGTGCCGGTCGAGGAACTCTCGCGTACCGTAGAATTCGACTTGCCCGCGGCTGGTCGCCGACAAGGGAGAAGCGCGGATGAGGAAGTATTCGTCTGAATCAAGCTCGGATCGAGGGGCGGGCGGCGCGACGCTTTCAAGTGTCTCGTGGATCTCGCCGGTGTCGGCGATTTCGAACGTCGCGGCCTGCGCGCCGGCGACGACCCGAATCAGCTTCAGCTCCGGCATGTTGCCGAAGCCAAGCAACGCTCGTTGAAGGAAATCTTCTCTCGCCATCACCTCGGGCAACGGCTCGTCGTGTTGCGTCAGATAGTCGACATTCGCGCGCAGGAATTCCGCCAGTTGGTCGCTTCGCGACCGAATGCCAGCGAGATATTCCGTCTTCTCAGTTTGGGTGATCACCAGAATCATCAAGCTTCCAAGGATGATGAACGCCATCTGCAGGCGAACAAACACCCGATAGAACAGGTCATGGCCGGTCTCCCCGATCGCCAACGCGGAGATCAGCAAGGCAAGCGACAACGTAAACTGTTCGAGATTCCAGAGGGCTATTGCAATCCTGGTCGCCGCCCCGAAGTACGAGCACACGTGCAATAACGCCGCGAGAAATAAAAGTGCGACGGCCCCCGTTGTGAACGCCTGCCCGCTGTGACGCCGCCGGTAGAACAGAATTAAAGTCCAGGACAGCAAGATCAGGTTGCTCAAATCCAAGACTATATTAGCACCCGGATACCAGTTCCCCAGGTGCTGCGCAAATCGAAACGCAATAGGAGCCAACACCGCCATCGCCAGAAGCAGATATAGAGGAGTTAAAAATACAAAAGTGCTGGGCCGCGCGTCCGCGGTAGTCGCGGGCTCAAGTTGGTCTTGCAACGGTCGCTGGTAGGCGCTGGCGGCCAGCAATAACCACGACCCTGCCCATAGGGCGTGCATCAGGAGATCAAAGGGAGCCTCTGGAAGGTGACTTCGGAAAAAAAGGAACGCCCCGGCATAAACCGCGCCAAGAAAGAACGACGCACCCAGGCTCGAGAAGGCAAGAAACAACAGGACTCGGCTCCTCACCGAGAACGCCCTCATCGGTGTCCATCGGCCGCGGACGATGACCAGAAGAATTATTCCGCAAAGGAGCAGGTCGAAAAGGCTGAAGACGAACCTGTTTTCTAAGGTGCGCGAGAAAAGTTCGAGTTTCCCGAGGAGCTCCATGACGTACCTCGCTGCGCAAGCGTGGGTATGCTCTCTTGGCTCGAAAAGATGTTCGCGGGAGGCCTGGATAGCGCTGTGTTCTTTACCTGGGTGGCCCTTGAAGCGTCCCGAACTGCGAACGGTTGGCGCGCCGATCCGACCCGTCCCGTTGTTTACAACTCCTGGCCTGGGCTGCGTAAGTCAGTATAAAAAAGGGTTGACGGCCGGGGCTGTGTCCACCGTCACAGGCTATTCGTGACGCCGGTCACCAGGATGCCAAATTCCACCCCGTCTAGTTATGGCCGGTCCGCGAGTGCAAGCAGTATCTCGAAGCACTTTGGAGTGAGCTGTACGACTTCGCCTTCGCGTAGCAGCAGGCGCCTGGCGGCGTCTAAGCGGAATCGCCCGAACTCATATAAGTGTTGCGGCTGTTGGGCCATTACCCACTCTAAGCTTATCTAAGGAAGTTAAAGGCAGGTTCTAAAGACTCCTGTTAGGTCTTCACAATAAGATCCGCGTTGGAGTGAGCGGCATTGCGAATGTTCATCGCGAGTGAACTGATCCTGCCGTCTCATTCTACTGCAAGGCTTCCGGCCGGAGCAATGCAGGTGAGGATTCGGTGGCGGTTGAAATAGCTGTTGCTCCCACTGGCCTTCAGCCCCATCCCTTCCTATCACCGGTGGAGGTCTATATGAAGCGTTTCGCTGTCTTGTTGATCCTTCTCGCCATTAACGTCTCACTTGCTCAAGCGCAGGCTTCGCGTTCGGCTATCAGCTACTTCAACCGTGCGAATGACCGCTATGCCAAAGGCGACCCCGATGGTGCTATCGCCGATTACGACATCGCCCTCGCCTTCGACCCGCACCTGGCGCTGGCCCACGTAAATCGCGGCATTGCCCGGCATGACAAAGGAGACCTGGATGGAGCGATCGCCGATTATGACAAAGCGATCGAAATCAACCCACGTCTCGCCGAAGCCTATTGCAACCGTGGCAACGCCCGGCTCGCGCGCGGCGATCTCGACGGAGCCATTGCCGATTTTGACCGCAGCCTCGAGCTGCGCCCGCGCGAGCCCGTGACGTTCTTCAACCGTGGCAACGCACGCAGAGCCAAGGCTGATCTGACTGGGGCCATCGCCGACTATAGCAACGCCATCGCTATCGATCGGCGCTTCGCCGAAGCCTACATTAACCGCGCTCTAGCCTGGAATATGCGAGGAGACCCGGATCGGGCTATCGCGGATAGCGATCGAGCTATCAAGCTCAATCCGCGTCTGGCTGGGGCCTATATCAATCGGGGTGCTGCCCGGATAACAAGAGGAGAACTGGAGGCCGCGGTTGCCGACTTCGATCAAGCCATCTCCCTTGATTCGCGTTCAACGACGGCCTACAGCAATCGCGGCGCAGTACTGCTTTACAGAGATACGAAGGCAGCCATAGCGGACTTCGACCGGGCCATCGAACTGAACCCACGATACGCTACGGGCTATCTGAATCGTGGGCTGGCCCGCCTACTTCTGGGCCAGACCGCCGAGGCCGAGCGTGACTTCGACCAGTGTCTTAAACTCGAAAGTGGCCTGAAAGCCTTGCTTGAAGAGCGCGTGGACCGCGTAAACCAACGGCGCATGATGAAGCAATAGGGCATCTCTACTTTCGTTTGTCGGAGGTGGCTGAATCGGTTGTTGGGCCGCAGGGCTTGTCGTGTAAGTCACCACGCGGGGCCGCCGCGCCTTTCCGCAAGATAAATGAGGAAGTCTACGTTGCCCGGAGCGCGGCCGAGCAGTCTCAGTAGTAACGCAACCTGTCCCCGATGATGGACACCGTGAATGGCCGCGTGCTGCAGCATCTGTCCCAATGGCATTGAGCGCTTCTCCGATCCATCAATGGTGAACTCACAATTGCGAGCCAGATCATCGTCCTTCAACGTCGTCAGGAACTCGCGCATATGCGCCTCGACAGTGTTCCAGGCCTCCGTGACAGACTCGACGGTCGGGAAATCGTCAGGGTTGAGACGCGGCCCACGCTTCGGGCCGCCGCCACGATCGAGCCAGCCTGCTTCAGCGCTCATGACGTGAACCATCGTGTTCCTGATGGATCCATGGCTTCCCGCTGCCGGCCGCGTGAATTCCTCCGCCGTAAGCTGCGCAATCACATTGAAGAGTTTTCTGTTGGCCCAGTAGCCGTACTCGTAAAGAGCTTCCAGATCTTTCACGGTCATCGTGTTCCCCTCAGCCACAGAATAATGCCGACTCGATCAGTTCATAGCCAGCTCGGAAGGACCAATACTCAAACGGGCAACGTCCGGTTGCGACTACCACTGCACATACGATGAAAGGCTGTGCTGAAAACGGCTGAATAATACCGTCCTCATCTAACCTATTCAATATCAACCCTTCGCCAGGTCACTCTCTGACACCGTGCGGCGCGCCTCGTGAGAATGGGCTGAACACTGCGCTACCGATTTGTTTTATTGCTGCACAAGAATCTTCGCGGTAGATTGACTCGGTGAGCTCAACTCACAGCAAAGAACTTCCGGCGGGTGTCCACATCAGAAGCGAACTGAAGCCGGGTGACATCGGATACCTGACCTGGTTGCACGGGGTCCTCTACGCAAATGAATGCGGGTGGGACCACACCTTCGAAGCATACGTAGCCGGGCCGCTCACCGAATTCGCGAAATCTCATGACGATCGAGAGCGAATTTGGATCGTCGAAGTAGACGGAACCATAGCCGGCTCGATAGCGATCGTCGCGGCTTCAACCGAGCAAGCGCAGCTCCGCTGGTTCTTGCTTCTCCCCGATCTGCGCGGCGGGGGAATCGGCCGAATGCTGATGGAAGAAGCACTGGGCTTCTGCAAGGCAAAGGGCTACTCGATGATCTTCCTGTGGACGGCGAGCGAGTTGACGGCCGCGGCGAAGCTCTATGATTCATTCGGATTTCATCTCACAGAAGAAACAACACACGAGCTGTGGGGCGCGACTGTGACCGAACAGCGATATGAGTTGAGTCTCTGATAAGATCGCCTCCGGGCCCGACGAAGACTTGCCCACTAACAGAGACAAACCAACGAAGGAAACGCCGCCAGTGAGTCAACCGGGCAGAGCCCGAACAATCGTCCAGTTTGAAGGCGTCCGCAGGCACTATGGAAATCAAGTGCACGCGCTCGACGGCGTCAATCTCGAGGTCGCGCTCTCAGAGAGAGTAGCGATCATGGGGCCCTCCGGGTCAGGTAAGTCTACGTTGTTACATCTCGCTTGCGGGCTCGATGAACCTACCTCGGGATCCGTGAAAGTCGACGGGGTGAACTTGTTTGATCTGGACGACGATTCTCGCACCCGACTCCGCCGGGAGAAGATTGGAATGATCTTTCAAACCTTCAACCTCCTCGCGACGCTCGATGCAATCGAGAACGTGTCGTTGCCGCTCAGACTCAAGGGACTGGGCTGGAGGGAGTCGGCGAAAAGAGCCGAGGCGATGATCGAGCGTGTTGGGTTGCGGGACCGCGCCAGGCACAAACCCGATGAGCTCTCGGGCGGAGAACGTCAGCGAGTCGCGATCGCTCGAGCTCTCATCTTTGAGCCTCCGCTATTGTTGGCGGACGAGCCCACCGGCAATTTGGATACGGCAACCGGCCAGGAGATCCTCACGCTGCTCGACGAGATGAATCGCGACCTCGGCATCACCATTCTGCTTGTCACCCACAACGAAGCGGCGACCGCACACTGCGATCGCGCGTTGACCCTGCGCGACGGCCGCATAGTGGGAGAACACATAGGCTGATGATGCGTACGCTCATATTCGTCAGCTTCAGGGATTGGCGCAATCACAAGATCCGCGCAGCCATCACCGTGATCGGTGTGGCGATCGGCGTCTCCGCTTACTTCGCGTTGCGCACGGTCAATCAATCGCTTTTGCGGTCGCTCGAGACAACCGTGGACAGACTCGCCGGAAAAGCTACGTTGCAAATAACCGCGGGAGAGTCGGGATTTCCCGAAGATGTAATAGAAACGGTGCGTGCTACTGACGGTGTGACCGACTCGGTTGCTCAGATCCTGGAGTTCTGCCAGACGGAATTGGATGACAAAGCCAATTTGCTTGTGCTGGGGATAGATCCCGAAGCCGAGCAAAAGCTGCGCGCGTACGACGTTGATGGTGTGCCCGACGCGGAAGGCAGGAAAGACGCCCCGCTATTCTTTCTAAAGCTGCCGAACACGGTCGTCATCTCGTCTGCCTTTGCGGACAAGGAAGGACTGAAGGCCGGGGACCACATTCCGATCGTCATGCCAACCGGCAAAACGGACCTGAGAATCCTCTACGTACTCAAGGACGAACGCGTCGACAGCCTGTTCGGCGGCCGGGTCGGGATCATGGACATACACACGGCTCAGCAGGCTTTCGGTCGCGGCCGCAACATCGATCGAATCGACTTGATAACCAAGCGCGGCATCGAGATCGAGTCAGTTCGGCAGCGTTTGAAACAGCGGTTGCCGGCCGGGCTCGACGTCGAGCGTCCGCAACAGCGCAGTCAACAGGTGGAAAACGCGACCACAATCGTAAGACAGGGCTTCCTCGTCACAAGTCTCATGGCTCTGATCATAAGCTCCTTCCTGATATTCAACGCGATGTCGATCGCGGTGAATCAACGGTGGAAGGAAACCGGGGTGCTGCGGGCACTGGGGGTGGAGCGCCGCAATGTGCGCAGGATGTTCCTGTACGATGCGAGCCTGATAGGTCTGATTGGTTCCGGTTTGGGGGTGCTGGCCGGCTACTACATTGCGGTTGCCTTCGCGAGACTGACGGGTGGTCTGCTGCCCATTCTGTCGGCGGCGATGCCTTCATCTACGCTTCCCATAATCGCGCAGCCGGCGCCACCCACTTTCAACCCGGGGTTTGCGGTTGAATCACTCGCGCTGGGCGTGATTACAGCGTTGATCTCGGCGTGGCTGCCAGCGCGAGCCGCGTCGCGGCTCACCCCCATACTGGCGCTTCACAACATTGAAACTCGGCAGATGGAAGCCACCTTAGGCTGGCCGCGGCTCGCCTTGGGGGCCTTCCTGGTCATTGCCGGGCTGGTGTTAGTCAGGTTCACGAGTGCTGCGATTGGTACCGTGCTTCAACTCGGCTACCTCGTATTGATCCTGTTCGGGCTGATCATCATGCTTCCGAGAGTGTCGTGCTGGATCGCATCCGCGATCAGACCGCTTGCCGGGCGCGCGTTTGGCTCGGAAGGTGTGTTTGCGATCGATTCGATCCTGGTTGCTCCCCGTCGAGCTTCGGCGACGGTCGGGGCTCTCATGGTCGGCCTCGCGTTCGTGTTTTCAATTTGGGGTTTTATTCAAAGTGAAAAAGAGGTCCTCGCCTCCTCATACGAGCGAACGGTCAATGGCGATTTGCAGGTCTTCGGCGCCGCATTGATGACTCAGGACTTCGTCGAACCCATAAAGGCGGTGAGCGGGATTGCGAGCGTTGATCGAACCCTGTTTACGACCACTCGATACCAGGACAGGATGGTAGCGTTGATAGCGTCGGATATGGACGTTTGGCTCCGGCATTCACGGAACATTCTGACCCTGGGGGATTATGAGAAGGTTCGTGAAGGTGTACCTGCGGGTGAGGGCGTTCTGATCTCGGATATTTTTGCGGCCCGATCGGGGCTTGGAGTGGGGGACGTTTTGACACTCGAGACTCCGCTGGCGAAACTCGAACGGCCGGTGCTTGGTATCGTCGATTCCAAAGCCATGGCGTGGCTAGAGGGCATAGTCTATCTCGACCGCAAGCTTTATCTGCAATATTGGCGGGACGATCGAGTAAGCTGGCTCTCAATTGACCTCGATTCGGGCGCCGATTTTACAGCGGTGAAGGACGAGATCGAGCGTACCGTATCCAGGGGTCAGCCGGTGTTTGTCCAGACATCCGATGAAGTCAGACATCGCGGAAGGGAGATCATCTCCCGCAATATCGATCAGTTCTTCGCTTTCTTTTACGTCCAGATGTTCATCGCCACATTTGTGTCGTTGATCGGGCTGATCAACACCCTGGTCATTTCGGTGTGGGACCGCAAACGCGAGCTGGGGATCGTACGCGCGGTTGGCGGAACCCGCGGCCAGATCGCGAAAATCGTCATGCTCGAGGCTGCGGCTATCGGGATCATTGGGCTCGTGACCGGAGTCGTGAAAGGCGTGATCGATACTTACGCCATGTCGCGGACTGCTGCGGCGATTTTCGGAGGCTACTCGATTCCGTTTTACTTCTCCGGAAAGTTGCTCGCGTTGAGCGTGCCGATCGTGCTGATCGTCGCGCTTGGCGCGTCGTGGTGGCCGGCACGGATCGCAGCGAGGGCAAATGTAGTGTCGGCGATTGGGTCGGAGTGACCTTCACTGAAGCCCGCTACGAGACTCGCCCGTGGAAAAACATGCTGTCGCCCGCTTCGCGGGCTATAATCCCTTCAATGACTCTTCCTCAAGAGACAAAGCGAGATTTGCTCAATCTCGATCAAGATGAATTGCGCGAATTCATGGTCGCGCTCGGCGAGAAGCCGTATCGCGCGAGGCAGCTCTATCATGCGATGCATAGACGCCGCATCACCAGCTTCGATCGAATGACCGACCTGCCCAAGACGCTGCGGCGAATCCTGGATCAACACGCGGTGGTCACCCATACGCAGATTGAAAACGTGTTTGTGAGCGCCGACGGAACGCGGCGCTTCCTGCTGAAACTCGTCGATGGTTCCGAGGTCGAATCGGTTTTCATGCCCGAAGCGCGGCGCGACACTATATGCATCTCGAGCCAGGTCGGTTGCCCGCTCGCGTGTGATTTCTGTATGACCGGCGTCATCGGATTGAAGCGGAACATGACCGCCGGCGAGATAATCTCGCAGGTGGTCATCGTTTTGAATCAGGTCTACGGTGAAGGAGTCGAGGTCCTGCGCCGCACGAATATAGTGATGATGGGAATGGGTGAGCCTTTGTTGAATTACGATCAGGTGATGAAAGCCGTGCGGCTGTTCGCCGACGTGGAGGGGCTCAACATTCTGCCGCGTCGCGTGACCCTGTCAACCGCCGGAATCGTCCCGCGAATCTACGATCTGGCTAACGAAACGCAGAGACCGCGGTTGGCAATCTCCCTGAGTGCGTCGAATGATGAGCTTCGCAATCGATTGTTTCCCATCAACCGAAAGTATTCGCTGCCGGAGCTTATGGAGGCCTGCCGCAGCTATCCGCTCGGGGAACGTGAACGTCTGACGTTCGAATACGTGATGCTCGACGGCGTCAACGACAGCGATAGTCACGCGCGCGAGCTTGTGCGATTGCTTTCGGGTATCCGGGCAAAGGTGAATCTGATCCCGCACAATCCCGCGCCGGAGCTGCCCTACGCCTCGTCTCCGATGGACCGCATACTCGCCTTTCAACAGATTCTGACCGGCGCCGGCGTGCCGTCGTTCATTCGCCGTCCGCGTGGCCAGGACATATCGGCGGCGTGTGGACAGCTTGCCGCGCGACATCAAGCGGCGCCCTGATCGGGCTCTCTCTTTCGAGCTTTCATGAGCTAAGTTAGCATCGTTTTCGTTGGCTAATCGCTCACTTCAAGACTCACCCTCCCAAAAAAAGTTCTAGACACCTCGGCGTTAAATCTGGTAAATTCCAAGGCTTACAAGCCCATCTTTTACTCAAGGCATGTGCATGAGTTCCGTCATGGAAGGCGCTAGATGAGGAATATCACACTGGAAGAGGTCATTCAGACCTATGGTGTGGAAAACTGGGGAGCGGGATACTTTGAGGTAAACCGAAAAGGACATCTGGCAGTCCGCCCTGCCGAAGGCGATCCGCGTTCAGTCGACATAAAAGAGCTCATAGACCACCTGCTTGAGAATCGCCATTTGCAGCTTCCGATCCTGCTTCGCTTCCCCCAGATTCTGACCAATCAACTGAAAAAAGTTCAGCGATCTTTTCAGGACGCGTCGCGCGAATTCAGCTATTCCGGCGGTCACTTCGGCGTCTTCCCTATGAAGGTGAACCCGCGCCGTGAGGTCGTCGAGGAGTTTCTCCGAGAGGGCGGCAAATACAACTTCGGAGTCGAGTGCGGCTCGAAGGCCGAGCTCTATGCGGCGCTGTCGCTCGAACAAACACCCGACTCTCTGCTGATCTGCAACGGGTTTAAAGACGAGGCGTTCATAAACCTTGCGCTGATGGGGGTTCAGATCGGCAAACGCGTAATCATAGTCGTCGAAAAGCTAAACGAGCTGAAATCGATCATCAAACGCTCACAGGAAACGGGCGTCCGGCCCGGGATCGGCATTCGCGCCAAGCTCTACTCGAAGGGCTCAGGCAAGTGGGCATCGTCTGGAGGCGAATCCGCGAAGTTCGGTCTCACTCCTTCCGAGATGCTCGAGTGTATTCGTCTCCTGCGCGAGTTTCAGATGACCGACTTGCTGAAGCTGCTGCACTTTCACATCGGCTCGCAGATCACCGACATCAAACGCGTGAAAGCGGCGATGAAGGAAGCGGCTCGGGTGTATTCGAAAATCCGCCAGATGCACATCGACGTCGAGTTCCTGGACATCGGCGGCGGAATGGGGGTCGATTACGACGGATCGAAGACCACCTTCGAGTCTTCGGTGAACTATACGATTCAGGAATTCGCCAACGACGTCGTGTACACGATCAAGTCGGTTTGCGACGATGAGAACGTTCCAGAGCCAAACCTGGTCACCGAAAGCGGGCGAGTGATGTCCGCTTATCACGCGGTGTTTGTCACATCGATACGCGACGAGATCGAAACATTTGCCGATGATCAGCCCGAGGTCAACGTCGATGAAGACGACCCGCAGGTGATCGTCGAGCTGAAGGCGCTGTACGACGACATAAACGCCAAGAACTATCGGGAGTACTATCACGACGCGCTCGATCACAAAGACGAGCTTCACACGCAGTTCAATCTTGGATTGATCAGCCTGGAAGATCGGGCGAAGGGCGAGGTGCTCTTTTGGGAGGTTTGCGCGCGAGCCTCGAAGTTCGCCCAGACCTCGAAGACCCTTGAAGAAGAGTTTGACGGCCTGAAGAAGATCCTTGCGTCAAAGTATCTGTGCAACTTCTCGGTCTTTCGATCGGTGCCGGATCATTGGGCTATCGATCAGCTCTTCCCGATCATGCCCATTCACCGATTGAACGAACAGCCCACCGACTACGCGACCTTCGTGGACATCACCTGCGATTCGGACGGACACATCGACAAGTTCGTGGATCTGAAAGACGTAAAGGAAGTGTTGGAGCTTCATCCGTTCACCGGCGACCCTTACTACATCGCGATATTCCTGGTCGGGGCTTATCAGGAGGTGATGGGCAGCAATCATAATCTGTTCGGGCGGCCGCACGAAGCACACGTAATCATCGACACCGACGGACAGTATCACATCAAGAAAATAGTGCAGGGCAGCCGCATCGGCGACATGCTCAGCGTAGCCCGTTACGATAAAGGCCAGGCGTGGGAAAGCGTGAGACGAACGATCACAACTCGCGTCGCAGCCGGGCTGTTGAGCGAGGAAGACGGCGACTCGCTCATGAAGGAATACGAGTCCGACATCAATCGGTATACATATCTGGAATAACTGCCATTGGTCACGTGTCGTTGGTCATTCGCCAGCGCAACCAATACTGAGTCGGGCCGCCGTCACAGATGACTGAGGACCAAATGACTAAGGACAAAGCGACGATGATGAGAAAGCAAAAAAGCTCGAAGTATTTGACGTCCCCAACCCGGCCGATTCAAATCGATCGGGACCGCTCGGTTGCCGGCATTCTGCAGAAGATGGAAGGCGCCGGCTTCCAGGCGCGCGCGCTTGCTGACGCGCACAACTTATGGCTCGAGATGCTCGAGGACAATTCGACGGTTCTGATGGGGCTGAGCGGCGCGCTGGTCGCAGCCGGAATGCGACGCCTCATCTCCTATCTGATCAAAAACCATTTCGTCGACGTGGTCGTATCGACCGGGGCGAATCTGTTTCACGATTTGCACGAGACGCTCGGCCGCTATCATTATCAAGCGCCACCCGATGCGACCGACGAAGAGCTCCAGGAAGCTCAAGTTGGGAGGTTCTACGACACCCTTGCGAGCGAGCACGAATACCGTGAGGCCGATGAGTGGGTTGGCAACTTCGCCAATACCGTCGATCACTCCAGACCTTATTCGACTCGCGAGTTTTTACACCTGCTCGGGCGCGAGCTTGCGGAGATCGCTACCGAAGATGGAATACTAACCTCAGCTTATAAGGCAAAAGTGCCGATCTTCTGTCCGGGCGTAGCGGACTCCGCCATCGCGGTTGGAATCGCAACGTCGCGCGTCAATCGGAAGAACCCGTTTCAATTCGATATCATCCAGGACGTAGTCGAAGCGGCGCAGATCATGGCCCGGTCCGTGAACACCTCAGTAGTTCTTTTCGGAGGGGGGCCGCCAAAGAGCTTCGTGCAGCAAACCGAGGTGACTGCATCGATCATCAAGCAGACCATGCGCGGACATAAGTACGCCCTGCAGATCGGGCTGGATCTGCCCGAGAGCAGCGCCACCTCCGGCCGCAGCTTCGAAGAGGCTCAAACATGGGGACGAGTTGCAAAAGACGCAAAGCACGTTTCGGTACTTTGCGACCCGACTATTGCGATGCCAATCCTCGTCACTGCCCTGTCTCAGACCGGCACGAAAGCCTTAAAACAGCGGCGGCGCCCGCAATTCAGTTTCGGCCGCGAGTTGACCGTGATGTTCGGATAAACAAGAGAACGCTTGCGTCCCGGAGCCTGATCCGTTTTATCATCCAACCAACGCACCTCCCGGGAGTGGTTCAGACAAACCGGTTCAGGTATGATGCCAAAGGCAGCTCACGCTCGTCAGCGAACCGGCTGCGCGTGGACGCGACGCTAACTTCTCAGCAATATCTTTGTGCAAGGCGAGGAGGTACACGCAGATGAAATCAGTGCTCGCTTCAATTCTCCTGTCGCTGTTCGTCATCGGCGCGCCGGTGCTTGCAGACCGGGGCGACGAAGTCAAAAGGATTCAGCGCGCCGCCGAGGTCTTTTCTGAAATAATGAGGACCCCGGACAAGGGCATACCGGGCGATTTGCTGGATAGGGCCGAGTGCGTGGCAATCGTCCCAGGGTTGAAGAAGGGCGGTCTCGGGATCGGCGGCAAGTACGGGAAGGGCGTTGTCATGTGCCGCAAGCCCGATAAGAAATGGACCGCGCCATCGTTCATCACCATCGAGGGCGGGAGTTTCGGTTTGCAGATCGGCTTTGCTCAGGTCGACGTCGTGATGCTCATCATGAACCGGAAGGGCGTTGAGAAGCTGATCGGGGACAAGTTCACGATCGGAGCGGATGCCTCAGCGGCGGCAGGACCGGTTGGACGATCCGCATCAGCACAAACCAACATCCGGATGGATGCGGAGATACTGACCTACTCGAGGGCCAAGGGCGCGTTCGCCGGCCTGGTGCTGGATGGCGCAACGCTCCGGCAGGACAAGGACGACAATCGCGACTTCTATGGCAAGGATGTGGATGCGCGGAAGATCCTGCTGGAAGGTTCGGTCGCAATGCCCGCAGAAGCTCGACCGCTTGCTTCGGCGCTCTCGTGGCAGTCGCCGAAGAAAAAACGATAGGCGGCTTCAGAGATGCACGCGGGCTCACAACGGACCCGCGCAAACTTCAACGCAGTAACCTCAGTGGATTAACAACGACCTAATTGTTCCTCAGGAGGTAAGGATGAAGGGGATATCATGGGCGAAGCTGTCAGTATTGATGCTGTCGATGGTGCTGTTGGTCGCATCGGCCACTCACGCCAGGCATACAAGCGTGGAAGAGCAGCAACCACCACCCCAGACCGAGAAGCCGCCCACTGGTCAGGCGCCGGCCGGTCAGCAAGCGCAGCAGCCGCGACCCGAAACGCTTCAATTACTGAAGGGCATGCCGCGGCAACAGATAATGCAGGAGATGCGGAAGATCGCCGCCGGCCTTGGAGTCGAATGCAACTTCTGCCACGTCAACCCGTTCTCAGTCGACACGCCGCGCAAGGCCGTCGCCCGGCTGATGATGCGGGATTACACGATGGCGATGCAGCACAAGGACAACAGCGCGCTTACCTGCAACGACTGCCATAAGGGCCAGCCGAACCCGCTTCGCACCCGGCCGTTCGACGGAGCGGTGGGGAAGAAGGCCCCCGAAGTGCTCAAAGGCATGTCCGAGGCTCAAGTCACGCAGGTGATGACTGCCTTCACCAAAGCGCTTGGAGTCGAGTGCAATTATTGCCACACTTCCGACTTCGACGACGACACCCCTCGCAAACAGATTGCTCGCTTCATGATGACCGAGTACTCGCGAGGTTTGACGAAGAAGGATGGCAGCACGGTTACCTGCAACGATTGTCATCAAGGGCATGCGCGGCCACTCGCGGTGCTGGCTTTCCCAAGGCGAGAACAAAACAAGCCGGAGCCAGAGCCCGCGAAAAAGCCGGGCGATTTCCATTTCTAACGACTCCCGACGCACACGTCCGGAGCGATTGAACTTGAAACGAAATCCGTGTGAACCCGTCGAATCCGCGTCATCCGTGGCCTATCCACCTCAATTGGAGCACGGATGAAACTGATTCGACGGATTTACGCGGATACTGAAGATAGACGATCCTTCGGTTGTCTCGCTCACCATCGATGTCTCCCTCTCAGGCGTCATGCGAATCTTGTGATCCTCGCCCCGCAGGTGTAGCTTGAGGCTGACTCTCAACGGCTAATCGAAAAGAGACAATGGCTGCACAGAACCGTAAGCGAGTGGTGATACTTGGCGGGGGCTTTGGCGGCGTCTACACCGCGAAGTATCTGGAGAAGGCGTTGGGTCGCCGCGACGACTTCGAGATCGTTCTCGTCAACAAAGAGAACTACTTTGTTTTTCAGCCGATGCTCCCCGAAGTCATTTCCGGAAGCATCGGGATATTCGACACAGTCAGCCCGATTCGACGATTGCTTCCGCGCACTCACCTTCACGTGCGAGACGTCGAGTCGATCGACCTCGCGAACCGAACGGTCACTACAAGCCCGGGCTTCCGTCCACATCCGCACGTGCTGGCGTACGATTTCCTGGTCCTGGCGCTCGGCAATGTGACCGACTTTCGCGGTATGCGCGGATTGCCTGAGCACGCGATTCCCTTCAAGAACCTCGCCGACGCCTTGTATCTGCGCAGCCACATTATTCGGGCCCTTGAAGAAGCCGCAATCGAAGGCGAAGATCTGCAATTGCGCAAGCAGCTTCTCACGTTTGTCGTTGCGGGCGGCGGCTTCTCGGGCGTGGAAGTCGTCGCCGAGCTAAATGACTTTGTGCGTGAGGTCTCGAGAAACTACCAGGGAATAGACCCCGCCGAGTTGCGCGTGGTTCTCGTCCATTCGCAAAACCGAATCTTGCCCGAGGTCTCGGAGAAACTCGCGCTATTCGCTCAGAAGATCCTGATGAAGCGCGGGGTCGAGATCCGGCTGAACGCCAGACTCGAAGCCGCCACCGGGGAAGAAGCGATACTCGCGGGCGGCGAGAAGATCCCGACCCGCACGCTTGTTTCGACCGTGCCGAGCTCACCTCATCCCATCATCGACGGTCTTGCTCTGCCGAAGGGAAAGAACGGCCGTTTGATCACCGACCGCTTCCTTCAAGTCGAAAGCACAGACAGAATTTGGGCGCTGGGTGACTGCGCTCAGGTTCCGGCCGCAGACGCGGGCTTCTGTCCGCCGACCGCTCAACATGCGATTCGCCAGGCGCGGTCGGCGGCGACCAACATAATCGCGGCAATTCGAGGAGGGAAACGCAGCGAGTTCTCGTTCGAGGGACTGGGGATGATGGGTTCGCTCGGCCATCACTCGGCGGTGGCCCAGATAATGAGCGTCAACATCAGCGGCTTTGCGGCCTGGTGGATCTGGCGAACCATTTACTTGATGAAGCTGCCAGGTTGGGGAAGGCGTTTGAAGGTAGCTTCCTCATGGACGCTCGATTTGGTTTTGCCCGCGGAGCTGGTGGAGCTGAAACTCACGGGATCGATGGGAATCACACAGGAGCACTTCGAGCCCGGCGAAGAGGTCTTTCATCAAGGTGACATCGGCGATCGCATCTACATAATAGTCAGCGGCGAGGCGGAGGTCGTTCAGGAGAACGGCGAATTGGAAGTCCTGCTGGCGCGGCTGGGCGCGGGCGAGTACTTCGGCGAGATGGCGCTCTTGAAGCGAAGCACCCGCAGCGCGACTGTCCGCTGCTGTGCTCCGATGAACACTTTGAGCCTTCCCAAGCGCGAATTCAGCATGCTTGCAGCTTACTTGCCTGAGCTTCGCGAGATGCTCGAGACCGTGATGGAGCAGCGCACGCGTGCTAATGCTCAGAAGTCTGGAAACGAGTAGAGGCGTATTGGCGAGTCGTTGAAGGTCGTTGGTGACTGGTTGTGGCTGCGTGAAGCCCTGGCGGAGCAGCCCTCCGAAGAAGCCTTGCGATGGCCCGTCACGCTCCATTGTAATAAGAGAGGAAGTGAACCTGGTGGCGATACCGGCAAGAGGTGAAGCGACTCAAGCGCACTTGAGCGATGAAGCGCTCGCTCGGGGATTGCGATTTCTTACTAGACGAGATCGTGATCTCGGACGAGTCGTAAAGAAGCACGGCCCGCCGCCGATGTGGGCGCGTGAGGCCGGCTTCTCAACACTGCTTCACATCATACTCGAGCAACAGGTCTCGCTTGCGTCCGCAAGAGCCGCCCACACGAAGCTGCTCGAAATCGCTTCGCCGCTGACTCCGCGTCGATTTCTCAAGCTCGATGATGCAACGCTAAAGGCGGCCGGGTTCAGCCGGCAGAAGACCGCTTATGCGCGCGAGCTGGCGCGCGCGATCGTCCAGCGCGAACTCGATCTCGATGGATTGATGTCGATGGATGACGTCGCGGTCCGATCCGAGCTGATCAAAATCAAAGGCATTGGGCGCTGGACCGCGGACATCTACTTACTGATGGTCCTTCGGCGGCCCGACATCTGGCCGGCGGGCGACCTCGCTTTGGCGGTGGCAGCCCAGCACGTGAAGGGTCTGAAGGCCCGACCGACGCCGGAGGAGTTGGACGAGATCGGAACGGCCTGGCGCCCGTGGAGGGCTGTCGCCGCGCGCATACTGTGGCACCACTATCTGAGTGAACTCGTCTGACCTTTGCGTCTTTGCGGGTCTTTGCGTCTTGGCGCGAAACTAGTCTTCGAACGCAATAAGTTCAACCCCACTCTCGTTTTCATCCTTCGGTATCCGCGAAACCCTACTATAATGTCGAGGTCGTCGGGCGGTGCTCAATTGGAAACAGGAAACACACTTCAACAACCCAAGACTGGCTTCACCATGGAAGGCCGCGACAAGATCTATCTGATCGGCTTTCTGGTCGGGGCGGGAGCGTTGCTGTTCTTGGGACGCGGGCTGGTGCAAGCGTCGGCGCTTGCAACGTGGGGGCTGATCTTCGGCGCGACCACCGCTGCCGCGGTGCTTCTTGTTTCGCTCTATCGGGTGCAGGTCGAGTTGAAGTCGAGCCGGCGACAGCTGGCCCGCAAGGAGGCCGAGTTGAGCTTCGCGCTCGAGGTGCAACGAGCGCTCTTCCCGCGACACCTGCCCGAGAAAGACGGATTGGAATTCGCGGCGGTTTGCATCCCGGCGCGAGGCATCAGCGGCGATTACTACGACGTGATTCAATTTCCGGACGGGCGATTGGTGTTTGCTATCGCTGATATCAGCGGCAAAGGGATCTCAGCCGCAATTCTGATGGCCAATCTTCAGGCGCTGCTTCGGACGCTTGCCGAAACCGGACTTCCGCCTTCGGAAGTGTGCAGCAGATTGAATCATCATTTGCATCAAGTCACCGACGCTTCGAAGTTCGCGACGTTCTTTTACGCGGAGTGGGATTCGGAACGGCGCGGTTTGAGTTACGTCAACGCCGGACACTACGCGCCGGTGTTAATCGGCTCGTGCGGGGGGCGCCGGCTGGATGCGGGCGGATTCCCGTTGGGGATGTTTGACGGCACGGATTTCCAAACCGGCGAATTGACTCTCAACTGCGAGGATCTGCTGGTGCTGTACTCCGACGGGATCACCGAAGCGATGTCGGCGCGAGGAGAAGAGTTCAGCGAGCGCCGACTCAAAGATGTAATCGAACGGCATTCGGCCAAGGCGCTTTCGGAGATTCAGGCTCGAGTGTTGGAAGCAGTACGCACTTGGTCCGGCGATGAACCGGATGACGATATGACGCTGTTGATGGTGAGAGCTACCAAAGCCGTGGACGTCCCAGGGAGGAAAGATGAACATATGCGAACGTAGCCTGCGAGATCACATACGACTGCTGACGCCGCTGTTTGGTTTGATCGCGGTTGTTTGGGCGCTCAGGTGGGGCCTCGATGCCGCGGGGTTCTCTCATGGGCTGGTGCGCGCCTTGAGCGTCACCGGAGCGACTTCGCTTTCGGTGTTGATTGCGGTTTGGCTGATTCACACTCGAGGCTTCGGAAGTTACCCGAACGTCGTGGTCGCCAGCCTGCTGTTGGTCGTCTTCGAGCAAGTGCTTATCGTCATCGCGATAGCTGTCGCCGTTTTCACTCACATGGAGAACGTTTTCACCGAGCCCGAGTTCTCAATGCCGAACGATCCCAATCACGTGAGGCACATACTTGGGCATCTGACCTTCGGAATAGGAGCGGGGATGCTGTTCGGCGCCGGGACCGGTTGCTTGATGCTATGGTTGCTTCGAAGGCTTGTGCCGGCGCGCGCCGGGCACCAAACTTAGAAGGGAGGATACTTACCAGCTTCTGAGGTCGTGAGCGAACGCCCCGAAGGCAGCCAAGGACGTAACCATCCCGAGTGACGTCTCGCCCCGCCTGGCTCCGAAGAAAACTATAGTAGGGCATCACACCTTGCTGCTATCATCCGCCTGAAAGACGCCGGCCGCGGCGGGCGTTGAGTATTCCCCTCTAGTTCGCGAACACTCTGGCGGCTTTCCATCTTTAAAATTCACTCTGCCCCTCGGACGCTCACCTTCAACCCTTAACCAGGCGCCGCGTCGCGACGCAGGAGGTTCCGTGAAACGACTCACTCGACGATTTTACATATACGCCGTTGCGATAACTCTTGTGTCTTTGGCTGTGCTGACTGTGGCCGCCAGGCTGCTTGCGGGAAACCCTGTCTTGGAGATCCCTCCGCCTAACACCGTCATCGTTTCCAAATCCGGCGGCGGCCAGTTCAAGAAGGTGAGCGACGCGATCGCGAGCGTTAAGCCATATATGACGATTCTCGTGCGGCCCGGGGTCTACAGGGAGAGAATCACAATCGATCGACCGGTTGAAATCATCGGCGACAGCCAGGGAGCCAATCAAGAAACCATAATCGAAAACACCGGCGAGGCTTGCATCCAAGTGCGGTCCGGCAAGGTCGCCGTGCGAAACCTAACTCTGAGGAGCCTGCCCGGGCTCACTGGCTTTATCAGCAAGTTCCTTCGCCAGCGAAACCTCAAGGGGGAACCCTGCGTCGATGTAGCTCGAGGCGACCTTCTGATCGAAGACTGCGACATCACCTCCGAAGCCGTGGCGGGCATCGGCGTTCAAGGAGCCGGCAACAAGGCCGTCGTGCGGCGCTGCAAGATACATAGTGGAAATTCAAACGGAATCTGGTTTGTCGATCACGCGGAGGGCTCGGTTGAGGATTGCGAAATATTCGGCACCGCCTGGGCGGGAGTCAGGGCTGAGGCCGGAGCCAGACCGGATATTCGCCGGTGCAAGATTCACGATGTAACCAGCTGCGGCGTTGTTGCTGCCGATGATGCGAGGGTTACGATCGACGACACTGAAATCTATGGGAATTCCAAGTCCGGCGTCGAGATCAGGGATGGTAGCAGCGCCGCTATTCGAAACTGCAAGATTCACGACCAGGGCGAGTACGCAGTTTGGTTCCACCGCTACGCATCCGGAACGGTGGAAGACACCGAGATGTTCGCGAACCACTGCGTCGCGCTTCAGATTATGGAGGACAGCAATCCCGTCGTAAGCCGATGCAACATTTTCAGGAACTTCGCTACCGACGTGGAAATCAACAAAGGCGCCGACCCCATCATCAAGGATTGTAAGATTCACGATGGACCGGGAAGCGGGATATTCATCTACGACAACGGTGAAGGGACGATCGAGGACTGCGAGGTGTTTGGCCACGAAAAATATCAAGGCGTAGTGATCAGAGGCGGATCGAGGCCGGTTCTGCGACGGTGCCGAATCCACGACGAACTGGTAGGCGGCGTCTTAGCGCTGGGCGATGCTGAGGGCACGTTGGATGAGTGCAGTATCTACGACAATGGCTTTTCAGGGATCTGGGTGAAGCAAAGCGCCCGTCCGCTTATTCGCAAGTGCAAGATTACTGGCAACTCCACGTACGCCGTCCAAGTGCACGAAAGCGCGTCGCCAAATGTCGAAGACTGCGACTTGACCGCAAATCGACAAGGCGCGTGGGACGTCCAAACGCAGTGTGAAGTGCGCAAGGCTCGAAACAAAGAGTGAGGAGCGCGTCCCGGGCAGGCCTGATTGACGATTTACACAATCAACATCGCGTCGCCGTAGCTGTAGAAGCGATACTCGTTCGCGATGGCATGCCGGTAAGCCTTCATTATCAACTCGCGGCCGCCGAATGCGCTCACAAGCATAAGAAGCGACGAACAGGGCAAGTGGAAGTTCGTGATCAATCCTCCCACCACTTTGAATTCAAATCCGGGATAGATGAAGAGATCAGTTGTCAGGGGTTGGGGGTTAGGGGTTAGGGGTTGGGGGTTAGGGGTTACGGGTTGGGGGTTAGGGGTTGGGGATTGGAACGGCGCAGTCTTGTCTGCTAATCCCCGACCCCCAGCCCCCAACCCCCGCTTCGCCGCTGATTCGAGAGCCCGTGTCGTAGTCGTTCCGACCGCGATCACTCGACGGCCCTCGCTGAGCGCGCGGGTTAGGGACGCCGCCGCGGCTTCGGGGATTGAATAAACCTCGGGCTCGACTCGATGGTCCTCGACTCGCTCGACTCGCACCGGTTGAAACGTGCCGTAGCCGACGTGCAAGGTGATCTCGGCAATTCCAATCCCGTTTGATTGCAGCTTGTTCAGCAACTCGGGTGTGAAGTGCAGCCCGGCAGTGGGCGCGGCCACTGCGCCGCGCACCCGCGCGAATACCGTTTGATATCGCTGGGCGTCGAGGCGATCTTCTTCATCGCGCTTGATGTAAGGTGGGAGCGGCGTGCGGCCGATTCGATTGATGATCTGATCGAAGTCTCCCGCCGATTCGAATCGGACGATTCGCCGGCCTCCTTCCCGCCATTCGATCACTTCCGCAGTCAGTTTGCCTCTCGCGAATTCGACACGGGCGCCGGGGAGCAACGAGCGCCCCGGCTTGACGAGTGTCTCCCAAACCAACGGCTCGATTCGACTGACCAGAAAGACTTCCACCCGCCCGCCGAGCACCGTATCGCCCCGCGGGGTCACGCGCAGGCGCCGGCCTATGAGCCTCGCGGGAAAGACTCGCGTGTTGTTCAAAACAAGCAGGTCGCCGGCGCGAAGATGATCCGGCAAGTCCGCGAACACGGAATCGACGAGTTCGCCGGTGGCGCGATTGACGAGCAACAGCCGCGAGCGGTCTCGCGCCCCGGCCGGCTCTTGAGCGATCAAGCGCTCAGGAAGATCGTAGTCGAAATCTGAGACAAGCATATCGAAATGCGTGGAGTTCAGGCTTTAGCCTGGTCTTTCTGTTTGCAAGGCAACACCCCGGCTAAAGCCTGAACTCCATGCTCTATGTTTGAACCGCCGGATGTTCGCCGGTGGCGTGGACTCTCTGCTCGGCCGCGTTGAACAGATGTTCCCGGTGCAGGAGCGCGGTGAACTGCGCGCCGAACAGCATTATCACGCTTGAAAGATAAACCCACGTGAGCAACGCGACTGCCGCGCCCACCGAGCCGTACAAAAGGTCGTAGTGAAAATAAGGAAGCAAGAATGAGAATCCGAACTTCGCGCCTTCCCACAACGCCCCCGCGAGCACCGCGCCGGGCAGCGCTTCAGTGAACGGCACGTGCGTGTTGGGCAGGATCTTATAAAGGACGGTGAAGAGGATTATGGTGACAACGAGGCTTGCGAGAACAAAAATCGTCTGCCACGCGAGCCCCGAGAGTCCGGCAAGCCATGGCCCCAGTCTCACCGGTATTCTCTCCGCCGCGGCCCTCACGCCAGTCACGAACGCAGTGAATAACGCGAGCCCGGCGAGCAGTGCCCATATCAAGCTTATCACCGCGATGTTGACCGCCCGGCCGTGCAGGAACGACCGCGGATAAGTACCCCACACGCGATTGAGCGCCTTCTCGATCACGGTGAACATCCAGGACGCCGCCCAGAGCATTACAAACAGACAGCTCACAATGATGCCGGTCGAGAGAGTCGATATGGATTCAAGATTCTTGCTGACGAAGGTCTGCGCGCCCGGCAGAAAAGCGAGCACCTGGGCGATCACATATCGCTCAACCGTCTGCGGGCCCAGCAGTCGGTTCCCGATCGCAAGCAGAAGCAAAAGAGTGGGAAACAACGCTAGCATCGAGAAATAAGAAACAGCGGCGGCTGCGGTCGTGAGATCGTTGTCCATGAAGGACATGAAACTGCGGGTCAGAATTCTGCGTCGATGCGCTTTGGTGGTTGTCGATGACACTTCCCGATCATTCTAAGTGTTGGGCCCGAGCAAAGTCTATGGAGTGCGCCGCCCGCAATCGCTCTCTCCCGCATCGGTTTGCTCGGCGGCGCTTTGGCTTGAGCCCGCTCGGCAGGGGACGGTGATCGATGTGTACATCGCGAAAGCAAATCCAAAGCGCCGCCTGCCGCGCGAAGATGCGGTAGCGTGAACAGGCGGCGCAGTCCATGGGGCACGTCCCCGGCAATCGCTGGACCCGGCACCGGTTCGAAGGGCGGCGCTTTGGCTTGAGCCCGCGCGGACGGATCGCGGCGATCAATGTGTTTGTCGCGAAGGCAAAGCCAAAGCGCCGCCTGCCGCGCGAAGATGCGGTAGCGTGAACAGGCGGCGCAGTCCATGGCGCACGCCCTCGGCAATCGCTGGACCCGGCATGGTCCGAAGGGCCGCGCTTTGGCCTGGGCCGGCGCGGACGGATCGCGGCGATCAATGTGTTTGTCGCGAAGGCAAAGCCAAAGCGCCGCCCGCGGTGCGAGGCTGCAGCAGCGCGGACGGGCGGCGCAGCCCAAATGCGGCCGCCATGCTAAAATCGGGTGCGATGCGAACCTACGACGTCGCCATCGTCGGTGCGGGTGTTATGGGCGCGGCAACGGCCTGTGAGCTCGCTCGCGAAGGCGTCGCGATTGCGCTGATCGATCAATCGACGGTTCCCAATCCGCGGGCTGCCTCCTTCGACCACTCCAAGGTGTTTCGATTCGCATATCCTGACGCCTTCTACGTACGGCTGGCGATCGACGCCCAAAAACGATGGCGTTCGATCGAGGAGGACACCGGCGCCCAACTCATCACCCAAACCGGAGCATTGCTGATCGGCAAACGTCGCCCGTCGTTCGAAACCGCTTGCTTCGACGCGATGTGTGCAGAAGGCATCCAGGCCAAACTGCTCGAGCGCGATGCGCTGGCCAGGCGGTTTCCTCAGTTCAATACCGATGCGTTCGAGTACGGGGTGTTTGATTCGAGCGGGGCTATCACCCGCGCGGAAACGGCTGTCCGGGCGTTGATCGATCTCGCCAGGCGCCGAGGCGTAACCGTCATTGAAGGGGCTCGAGTCAGTGAGATTCGCAGCGACGGCGGGTCAGGTGTTTTGCTGGTTAGTGAATCAACCGGCGAAATTTCGTGCAAGCGCGCGATGATTTCTTCGGGCCCGTGGTCCCGCAAGCTCGTGCCGCAGCTCGCCGATCGGCTGACCACCACGCGGCAGGAGGTTGTATACTTCGAGCCTTCGCCGACGTCGCGATTGGATTTCGACCCCGGACGGTTTCCGATCTTCCTGGAACTTGACGGCGGGTTTTACGGATTTCCGATTCATAACGCCGGCGCGATGAAGATCGCCAATCATCATAAGGGTGCTCGAGTAGATCCCGATTCGGCGGATGAGATTGTCGGGGAGTTGTTCATTGAAAGCTGCCGAGGCTTTTTCCGCGAGTTCATACCGGGGCTCGCCGATGCGCGGGTTCGCGAAACGCGAGTGTGCATATACAACAACACTCCGGATGACGACTTCATAATCGACTGGCATCCTGAGCTTGAAGGAGTGTTGGTTGCGACCGGGTTTTCCGGACACGGGTTCAAGTTCGCCCCAACGATTGGACGCATAGCGGCCGACCTGTTGGCTTCAGGCCATTCGCGTTATGAAATTGACCGTTTTCGGCTGACTAGATTCGATAATACGATGAGGTGATCAAATGAAGACATTGTCGGGCGGTGCAGCGGTGATCGAGCGCGGTGAGCTCACAGAGGTAGAGGGTACGCGACGGTTTCGCGTACCGATCTCGCGAGCGATGGGCGCGCAGGGCATCGCACAATACGTCAGCCGCTACGGAGAAGGTCTATCGCGGGCGCGGCGAAATCCACTCGGCGAAGAAGTCGTGTACGTCATTAGCGGCTCCGCCGTTTGCTACATCGACGGCTACAGCTACGACCTCGAGCCGGGCACTGCGATTTACATTCCGCCGGGCAGCACTTATCAGTTCGAGAATCTCGACGAGCGAGGTCGCCGGGTCAACGATCTGGAGATCGTCAGCGTATGTTGTCCTGAGGACCAGGCAGAACTCGACATGGAACCCATCATCCGCGCCGCTCACGACACCAAGCCGTTTCGCACCGTGCGCGAGAGTGACCAGACCGCAATCCCAACCGGTGATCGCACGTTCAAACTTCTTGTGAACCAGGACATCGGCGCCGCGCGAGTCACGCAGTTTGCCGGGTTGATCCCGCCGGGCCGCGCGCCGATGCATCATCACACCTATGAAGAGGCCATTTACATCATCGAAGGCGAAGGACGTCTGTGGACCAGGGACGGCGACGCTGAGTTCAAGGCCGGCTCGAGCATTTATCTGCCCCGCGGCGTCAGTCACTGTTTGGAAAACACCGGTTCGACGAACATTCGCCTGCTCGGAGTGTTTCATCCGTCCGGCAGTCCCGCCGTGCGCTATGATGACTAGCAGGCGTTTAGACTACAGGGTTCAGAGTTCAGCCTTTAGGCTGCTTTTCGGGTAACCAAGAGCAGCCTAAAGGCTGTACTCTGGACGCTCGCTGCTCTTGCTTCAGGAGGTGGGCTTTTCAAGCGGGGGCTGCATTGCATAGAAGTCCTCATAGAAGCGCTCCGTATACGCTTCAAGCAACTCCTTCACCCGGCCGGCGTCGAACGAAGCCACAACCAGGCCCGCGTGATGCGGCTTGTTTAATCGATAAACAATCTCCGGATCGGTGTACGCTGACGTATCCGGATGTTCTTGCCTCGCAAGCGAAATGATCACTCCCGCGTAGTCGTCACGCGGCTTCGGCAGTTCGTATGAGCCGTCTTCGCCCGCGATTTCTATGCGGGCCCATTCGGCCCATAGATTGAGCCCGGTCGAGGCCTCCACTGCCTCTGCGATGTTAGCGCCGCCAACCCTAGCCGCGGTCTCGAGAAAGTAAAAGCGCCCGTCGCTTGACGCCTTGATGAACTCTGTGTGAGTGACTCCGCGGACGAGTCCCAGCGCACAGATGACCTTGCGATTGAGTGCATCGAGGGCCCGAGCGTCTTCCGAATCGCGTGGAATCTTTCGAGTCGTGAAGATGCCACCCTGCGAAACATCCATCGGCGGTCTGCCGTACTTGTGGGGCACCGCGAACAGGACTTCCAGTTCGGACACTATTGAATCGACATGGTAAATGTCTCCGGGCAAGTATTGCTCGAGAACATAGAATGACTGGCGGTCGCCGAGTGCCTCGAGCAACGGCCAGAGTTCATCGGGCCGGTTTAGTTTCTTGATGCCCATCGACGCCGCTTCTGATCGCGGCTTCAGGACCCACGGCGGAACCACACGCGACATAAACTCGCGCAAGCGGTCGTAGTTCAAGACGTGAACGAAATCGGGAACGAGTATATCTTCGCTCCGAGCTTTGACGCGCATCGCGAGCTTGTCGCGAAAGTAGCGCGCGGTCGTATCGCCCATGCCGGGAATCCGGAGGTGTTCGCGAAGCTGCGCCGCAGTTTCCTGGTCGTATTCGTCGAGCGGCACTATGCGATCGATGATCTGGGTGCGAGCAAGATAGCTTACGCCCTTGATGATGTCGTCGCGCGAGTAGCCGTCGGGCATGTAGAAGATGTCATCTATCGCTTCACGAGGCCAGTCCTCGGGGCGAAGCTTCTCGACCGTGATTAGCAGGACTCGGCAGCCCTCGCGGCGGCACTGGCGAAGGAAGGCTTCGCCCTTGAAGTAGCTGGCGAGACAGAGCACGGTGAGTGGGCGTTGTTCAGGCATAACCCTCCGTCGAGGCAAGCGAGATTATACAGCCTTGTGGACTGCGCCGCCTCTCGTCGAGTTCCAATCCGCAGAACCGATGGCGGCGCTTTGGCTTATCAACTCTTATCTTTCGAGACGATGCTTCGCTTGAGAGTGACGCCTGCCATCACAAGCCAAAGCGCCGCCATCAGTTCTGCGAATTGGAAGTTCGTTCGCGGGCGGCGCACTCCATGGGCATTCTTTGCAAGCGATTAGCGAATCGGGTAGGATTCAGACCGTGCGAAGCATAGTCGAGTGCATACCGAACTTCAGCGAAGGGCGACAGGCGGAAGTCGTCGATCAAATAGTTGCGGCTATCAAATCAGCTCCCGAAGCGGTTCTCCTCGACCGCGAGTCGGACCCCAACCATAACCGTTCAGTTATTACCTTTGTAGCGCCGCGCGAACGTGCGGTCGATGCCGCGATAGCCGCCGCCCGAAAAGCCGCAGAACTGATAGACCTGAACAAGCATACCGGTGAGCATCCGCGAATGGGTGCGACCGATGTGATTCCATTCGTGCCCATCTCGGGAGTCGGGATGGATGATTGCGTGGCGCTCGCTCGCGATTGTGGGGAACGGATGTGGAACGAGCTAGGGATTCCGGTTTATCTCTACGAGGAGGCGGCGACGCGGCCAGAGCGCGAGAACCTTGCTGCTGTTCGAAAAGGGCAATTCGAGGGAATACGCGACGAGATCGCGACGAACGACTCGCGTACTCCTGATTATGGCGAGCGCCGGGTTCATCCGACCGCGGGAATAACCGCTGTCGGCGCGCGTCCGCCCTTGATCGCGTATAACGTCAACCTCGCGACCTCCGATGTGGAAATTGCCAACCGGATTGCGCGCGCCGTCCGTCATCAGTCGGGCGGCCTTCGCTACGTCAAGGCTCTCGGCTTCGAACTCAAAGACCGCGGCATAGTGCAGGTCTCGATGAATATGGTCAACTACGAAGGCACGCCGCTGTTCCGCGCCTTCGAAATGATCAAACGCGAAGCCGAGCGATACGGGGTCGCGGTAGTCGGCTCCGAGGTAGTCGGTCTGGTTCCGCAACGCGCGCTCAACGCGGTCGCTGACTTCTATCTTCGGCTCGAGAAGTTCAGCGAGGACCAGATCCTGGAGCACCGTCTTGTTGCTGCGATGGAGGAAGCCAACGCATGAGCGAACCAACTTCCTCGAACCCAAGCCTATCGGACACCATTGGTGACTTCGCAGAGCTCGTGGCGGCGGGCACGCCGACACCGGGTGGCGGCAGCGTCGCGGCTTATTGCGGAGTGCTTGCAGCTTCGCTTGGCCGGATGATGTGCAACATCACGATCGGCAAGCCTAAGTACGCCGCGGTGGAAGAGCGACTGGGAGAGATTGCTGAGGAACTCGGCCGCTTGAGTGCGCGGTTGCGCGAGTCGATCAGCGAAGACGCGGCGAGTTTTGAAGCGGTGCTTCGCGCGTACCGTATGCCGAAAGATACTGAAGATCAAAAGGCGCAGCGCGCCGCTGAGATCCAGACTGCGTTGCAAGCTGCAGTTGATGTCCCGTTCGAGACCGGGCAGCTGAGCTTCTACGTTCTGAAGCTCCTCTGCGAGGTCGCTGAGATCGGGACCCCTAGCGTTTTGTCCGACGTGGCTATGGGAGCACAATTGGCGCAAGTCGCAATCCGAGGCGCTTCCTATAACGTGATCGTCAATCTGGATTCGCTCTCCGACCGTGATGCAGCCGAGAAGAAGCGCCGGGAAATTGACTCCCTGGTTCACCAGGCCGCGACCCTTGCGGACTACGTTGCCGCGAAGATGAAGACATAGGGCATAGTTCCGCCTTGAGGCGAAAGTTCGCCCTGAGCTGCTCAGGTCAGCGCACGAACTTCCCGGCCGAAGACCGTACTACGAACACGACTAACCATGACGACTCATTACAAAGACATTCAATTCGCGTTGACCGATCGCGTCGCTCGGATAACGTTCTCTCGACCGCCGCTGAACATCCTGACTATTGCGATGATGAGGGAGATAGTCGACGCCATCGGTCAGGCATCACAGCCAGCAGATACGTGCGCGATAGTGTTCGCGGCTTCCCCGGCCAGCCGGGCCTTCTGCGCGGGCGTATCGATCGAAGAGCACAAGCCCGACACTGTCTTCCAGATGCTAGATGGGTTTCATTCGATTTTTCGATCGCTCAACATCGCCTCAAAGCCTGTGATTGCCCTGGTCGGAGGCGCGGCCCTCGGCGGCGGATGCGAGCTCGCCGCGTTTGCCGACATCGTCATTGCCACTCCATCGGCGCGGTTCGGGCAGCCTGAGATCAAACTCGGCGTTTTCCCGCCAGTCGCCGCATTCGTGCTTCCGCGAGTCATTGGCGAGAAGCGCGCGAGAGAGATGATACTGACCGGCGAGCTGTTGACCGCGGAAGCCGCGCATTCCATAGGCCTCGTCAATCACATGGTCGAGGAAACCTCACTCGAGCAAAAAGCAGCAGAGCTTCTGAACACGTTCCGTCAAATGAGCGTGCCCGGGCTCGAAATGGCTCGTCGCGCCATCGTGCAAACGTGGGGCCTTGGGTTCGATGAGGCTTTAAAACGTGCGGAAGACATTTATCTCAATGAGCTGATGGCTCACAGAGATCCGCAAGAGGGCGTCGATGCTTTCATCGCAAAGCGCCCTCCTCGATGGAAACACAAATGAAGTGATACGTGATCCGTGATCCGTGTTGGTTGCACCAGCGGTTCTCATCACTCCTGACGGATCACGCAGCACGGATCACGTATCACCGTTCTCTTTATGCCGACGCCGCTCGAGATAAAGAAGACAGGCCCGAACGAGATAACCGTGCGTTGGGACGACGGACACCTGAGCGTCTATCCGACCAAGTATCTGCGGTCTGAATGCATGTGCGCGAATTGCGTCAGCGAAGTTACTGGCTTGCGAATCCTCGATCCGCGAACAGTTGCTGAAGATTTGACCGTGCTCAGCGCCGAACACGTGGGGCGCTATGGTGTGAAGTTCATGTTCAGCGACCGTCACGACGACGGCATATACACGTGGGAGCGGCTGCGCGCGATTTGCTTGTGCGAGGAATGCCAAAACACCAGGCAAGTTGAGAAGTGAAGGCCCGTCCGTTGAGATCATCTTTCATGAAAGGATCCTTATGAAGCCCCGAACAAGTGGCGCTGGAATCTTGCTGATAGTCCTTCTCATGCCCCCGGTGGTTGCGATTGCGGCCGACGGGAAGAAGAAGGAAGAAGCGGTCGCCTCGATTGAAAAGCACAAAGGCGAGCTGATAGCGATGAGCGATCAGATATGGCGGTTCGCTGAGACCGCATTGCGCGAGACTCGGTCCTCGAAACTGCTCGCAGATTATGCGGAGAAGCAAGGCTTCGAGGTCAAGCGCGGAGTCGCCGGCATGCCAACGGCCTTCGTTGCAAGCTTCGGGCAAGGCCGTCCGATCATCGGTATCTTGGGTGAGTACGACGCGCTTCCGGGCATCTCGCAAAAGGCCCAACCCGTGAAAGAGGCTCTGGAAGCTGATTCAGCGGGGCACGGCTGCGGGCACAACCTTTTCGGCGCGGCCAGCCTTGGCGCCGCCGTGGCAATAAAAGAGCTGATAGCCTCGGGCAAGCTCAAAGGTACGATTCGTTTCTACGGCACTCCGGCCGAAGAGGCGATCGGCGGCAAGATCTACATGGCTCGGGACGGATTGTTCAACGATCTCGACGTATGCCTGGCATGGCATCCCGAAGACAAGATCCGCGCTGATGTCGACAGCTCGCAAGCCATCGTCGACTTCATCGTTGAGTTCAAAGGAAAGGCCGCGCACGCCGCCGCTGACCCGTGGAACGGACGCAGCGCGGTGGCGGCGCTCGAGTTCTTTACGACCGGGCTCAACCGAATGCGGGAGTTCGTCAAGCCGTCCGTAAGAATGCACTACACGATTCAGAAGGGCGGCGACGTGCCGAACGTCGTACCTGAATACTCGCGGGTCTGGTGCTGGCTTCGCGATTCAAAGCGCACCGGGGTGGAGGAGCTCTTGAGCCGCGCCCGAAAGATCGCCGAAGGCGCCGCGCTCATGGCCGGGGTTGAATCGAAGCTGACGGTTCAGGGCGGCGATTACGAGATGCTGGCAAACCTGACCGGCGCGAAGCTTATTCACGCAAATCTCGAATGGCTCGGCCCGATACAGTACACCCAGGAGGAACAGGAATTCGCGAAAGCGATTCAGCGCGCCACCGGCGTCGAGCTCAAGGGTTTGAACGGCGCGGTCCAGCCGCTCGAGCCGCCAAAACGGGATCCGGAGGGGGGCTCCACGGACGTCGGCGATGTAAGCTGGCTTGTTCCTACTCTGCACCTCTCGGTCACCACCGCGCCGGAGAATGCGCCCTGGCACGCATGGCCTGTCGTGGCTTGCGGTGGAATGTCAATCGGTCACAAGGGACTGACCTACGCCGCGAAGGCGCTGGCTGCGACTATGGTTGACCTCTTCGAGGACGCCAAGACTCGCGACGCCATAAGAGCCGAGTTCAAAGAGAAGAGCAATGGCGAAGTATACAAACCTTATGTCCCCGAGGGCCCGCCTCCGATCCCGAAGATTTGACGAAGTCACCACCGACCACACGCAATGCTCGAGGCTGGCATTTGCGCCGCCCGGCATCTCAGATTGGCGCGATCCGCTGCCGCCATTGTGTTAGGCGTTCAAAATAACCGCCGCCTTTCGGAATGCGCTCGCCATTCTGCATTTTCAAGAGTCAGTACAAGGAGACTTGTTGATGAAGAGAACTGGCTTAATAGTGCTGTTGGCGGTTGCCTTCCTTGCTCCGAGCAGAATCAATGCAGTGGCCGGCCAAAATAGAAACGATTGGGCTAGCACCGACGAATCAGCGTATGCGAGCATCGCTCCCCCTTTTCTTACCCCCGCCAAGGCTTCGTTCTCCACGCGCGAAGGAGACTCGTTCGTTGTGATAGTCACCGCGACGTGTCTCCTGCAAGACGATAGCGATACCCAGTTCGAATTGCTGTCTTCCTCGCCCCGCTTTGTTCATGTATCTTCCGCTTATCGAAATGTGAATACGCAAAACGAATACGCAGAGGGATTGGGGGTTGTAGAGATATCCCCTCAGGCCGGCGACGCCGGCAAGTACATTGTCAGCATTCGAGTGAAATCGTGCAGCGGAAAAGTCGAACGAGTAGTTACCTTCAAGGTCCGCGTCAAACCTGCTCTGCCTTAGCAATCGCGTTTTACTTGCCGCTCCAGGGTGGCTCGTTGAAGTGTTGTTCTATCCACTCAATCCACCGCCGTTGCACGTCTCTCTGCCGAACGGGATCGCCCGCGTTGTGCCCGTAGATCGGATACGCTACGAACTTTGTGGGAACGCCGTTGTCTCTCAACGCGTGATAGAGCTTGAACGATTGCATCGGCGGCACGCGGAAGTCTTGATTGTTAGTCATTATCAGCGTCGGGGTCCGGATTTTCGAAGCGGAAGCAATCGGCGACTGATCCATGTAGGATTGCAGACGTTTGGCATCGGTCCACGGTGAACCGCCGAACCCGGCGCCGCGCCTCACGTTGGCATCGCCGAGATTGTACTGGTCCATCCAGTCGGTGACTGCAGCTCCGGCCATCGCCACTCGCCATCCGGAGTAATGCCCAAGCAACCAGGTGGTCATATACCCGCCGTACGACCAGCCGGACACGGCGATCCTGCTCGTGTCCACAAAACCCCGCTGCTTGACGGCTTCGATACCGGCCATCACGTCGCGGCCCGGTCCGGCTCCCGCATCGTTGACGATTGCCCGTTGATAAGCGTTGCCGATTTGATCACTGCCCCGGTAGTTGGGCTGGAAGACTACCCATCCCTTGGCAGCCATAATCTGCGCTTGCGCACCGAACGTTTCCAGCGACGCCGCAGTGGGGCCACCGTGAATGACAAGCACAAGCGGGTATTTCTGGCCGCCGGAGAAGTCCGGCGGGTAAGTGAGGATGCCGTTGTGAGTGAGGCCTTCCGATTGCCATGAAATAACTTCGGTGCGGCCGAGATTGAGCCCCGCGACTTCGGCGTTCAGGTCAGTCAATCGCTTCGGCGAGGACGTTGGCGAGGCCATGTAGTAGACCTCTGCGGGTCGCGACGACTCGGTGGCCGTGAATGCAATCGCGCCGTCCTTTCCTACCGCGACGTCGACCCAGAATGATGAAGAAGGACTGAGCTTGCCGAGATCGAGCTTGCGCGCCGCGCCTTCGAGCGGTTGTACCCACAGCGATACGCGAGTGCCGTCGTTTGCGCCAACGAGCATCGACTTGCCGTCAGGCATCCAGATCGAACGCGCGATGTTGCGGTCGAGCGCCCGGGTGATACTTCGGCCGGGACCCCCGGCCGACGGCGCTATGTGAATCTCATTGAGGTTGCCTGATTCAGCATCCCGTGACTGCCAGTAAGCGATCTGGGAACCGTCCGGCGAAAACGTCGGCTGGCCCTCAGAACGATCTCGGCCCGTCACAGCGCGCATCTTCCCGGTGGTCACATCGACTACCTGAATGGTCGAATAAAGGGCATCACCCGAATGCGGAGTGGCGAGTCGGATCGTGACAAGCGATCTGCCGTCCGGCGACCAAGTCAGCGGCGAGGCGGGGGGCCCCGGAGGATGGCTGATCGGCAAGCTCCACGTTCCGGACGTAAGGCGTCGCGCCTCGCCCCCGTCGGCGGGCACCAGCCACGCGTGAGTCGGCAACGCTTGTGAAGATATCAAGAAGTCATCGTTGCCGACTTCGAACGAGTCGTTGAACCGCTCCGGACCTGTCTTCTTGTCAGCCTCGTCCTCGGTCGCAAAAGCGATAGCGCGCCCATCAGGCGACCAGGCGAATTGCTGCACGCCTTTTGGAGCGCTGGTAATGCGCCGAACGTCCCCTCCGCCCATCGGCATGATGAAGATTTGCGCGCGCGGCTGCTGTCCAGCGGCTAGGGCTACCGTTGCAAGAAAGGCAAGCCGATCACCGCTGGGCGAAAATCGCGGATGGCTGACCCCTCGGCGATCCTGAGTCAGCACTCTTTGATTCCCGGTGGCGACATCTACGAGCACAAGGTTCGCGTCGTACCGATTCTCATCGTAATTGGCTCGCGCAACCACTGTGACTATCGACTTGCCATCGGGTGAGATCTGCGGGTCGGAGACGCGGACGATTCGCCCGAGGTCATCGAGCTGCATCCGTCGCTGCGACTGAGCGAATCCAGTGGCGGCAAGCAGGGAAATGATGACCAGCCAGCATAGAAAGACGGGTCGCTTCATGATTCACCTCCAGAGTTCGCGGCGGCGTGATTGGACGCAATTTGGGTTTGACGTCCGCTTCGTGATGCGAGCGCGATTCTAACATCAGGCGCGAATAACGCAAGCTCGCCGCGGATCGGAGATATGTGAGAGGAAATATTCTCGCGTCTCGCTCACAGTTGGCGCACACCCAGGAGCTGGATGGGAGCGAAAGTCAGGTTCTCTATCTCGACTTTTTCCCCGCTTATAACACGTATCTTGGCAGCGTAGATCAGAGTACCTTCGCCCTTCTCTCGTTCCTTTTCGTCGGCCTTCAGATCCAACTCCATAATGCCAAAAGGATAGTCCTTGGATCGGGTGCTGGCGTAGGCTTCGAGGAAACCGATTGGCCGATCTGCCACCGCATAGATATGCCGTCCTGTCGGCGTTGTTTTCGAAAGAATGAACTTGAAATTGAAGAAGCCGACGGTCCCCTCTCTCTCGATGCGACCCAGTGATTTCATTTTCCTCAGCGCCTTAAGAAGGGCGTCCGGACCGCTATTCAACAGAGTTGCACGCAGCCGGTCAGCGTCCTGCTGGCTCGAGTAGCCGGTAATGTGGATCTTCACATTCGCGGTGGTCCCGGCGACTGGAAGTTGAGCCAACGCAGAGAAGACCTCGCTGCGTCCCTTGGCGCCGGACGCTGCGCTCATTGGCAGGACCAGCGCAACGCATATGAGTGTTAACAATCCTATTCTCACTTTGATTCCCATGGTCCCTCCTAGATTATCGGAGTCCGTATCGTGCTGCTCTCATCAATACTTTAATCCTCGTTGACTTCACTACACGAGTCAAACTCCAAAGAGTTCAAGAAGCGTTCCCGGTCGTATATTGCGGTTAGGGGTTTCGGCGAAATCGACGTCTCGTTCGCACTATCGGTGCACCCGCTGCCTGTCTGCCGCGCGAGTTCCCTGATTCTTCGTCCTGACATAGCATATCCTGAGCCGGATGTCCTGAGCGACTGCGCGATGGCTTCCGAATCGCCGTCCAACAGAACTCCGCCGCACGAGGCCAGTACGATCACTGTCGCAGCTCAATTCGCGTTTGCAGATAGCGCAGAACTTGATCGCGTGAGATGACGCCTTCAAGCCTCCCAGCCGATACCACCGGCAGTTGATTCACGTCTTCGCGGCCCATCGTCTCGAGGACGTCGATTACCGGGCTGTCGGCCGCAACGGTGCGAAGCTGATGCATTGGACGCATCACGTCGCTCACGGTCTTGAAAGCTCTCAGCTGCGGCTCGACTCCTTTGATTTCATGAGCGGTGATTATTCCCTCGACAACCCCGTTCTCGGCAACGATGAAGCAACGCCTTCCAGTGCGCAGCAGGAATTCGTCAATAAAGGTTTGCAGATTGGTGCGCCCCTCGATCGTCGGGCAGTCTCGCGTCATGATGTCGCCAACCCGCACGCCGCGAAGACGTTCGCTCACTTCGACCTGCGCGTAACTCGCGCCCGCCGCATCGAGCAGGAACCAGCCAATAAACGCAATCCACAATCCGGCGAACCCCGCACCCGCAAACAAACGATAGACACCGGTGAAAATGAAGAACAGCGCGACCGCCTGACCCGCGCGCGCGGCGATCCTCGTAGACCGGACCATATCTTTGTTGATCCACCAGACGATGGCCCTCAGCACTCGCCCTCCGTCGAGCGGGTACCCCGGAATGAGATTGAACACCGCGAGCACGATGTTGATGTATCCGAGCCACACGAGCATCGCGAGCAGCGGCGTGTTTGGAGTTCCAGACGCGCTCCAACCGAACGCCAGCGACAACGCGAGAAGCGCTATGCCGATCAGGAAGCTGGTAAGCGGCCCGACGACGGCTACAAAGAACTCAGTCTTCGCATCCGGAGCTTCCTTATCGATTTGCGACACACCGCCAAGAGCAAACAGCGTTATGGATCGAACCGGCAATCCGCGCAGCTTGGCTACCAGCGAATGCGCTAGCTCGTGCGCGATGATTGCGGCAAAGAACAACACTCCGGTCGCGACCGCGGTCAACAACACAACGCCGTCGCCCCAGTTGGGGTTGATCTCGCGGAAGTGCCCGGCCAGCGAGAACACGATCAGCAGCGCGATCACCAGCCAACTGTAATGAAGGCCAATCTCGATGCCGAAGATTCTTCCAAGCTTGATCTGCGAGTGCATGTCTTTTGCCTCCTGCCGATTATTGACTATTGTGCCACTGAGATTGGTTCATTTCGATGCGAAGTTGCGTGAGCAACCGCTGTGCCGACGCTCGAGGTGGCGCCCTGTGACTGCAGTCACGGCCCCCGGTGACGGCGGTCATAGCGATGCTCCCGAATCGAGTCCTATAGTGTAAAGAAGCGGGAGTGTCGAATTGATCGTGCGTCGTTGCAAGCGCGCTCGCAAGGCCGTGGCGCTTATTTTAAATCGTTACTAACCCCGTTCTGCCTCATTCCTTGAGGTCGTCGTCAGTACGAGGGGACGCGCGAGAGGCACTCTTCAGGGCGAGAGACTGGGCAACTACAGCCCTTGCTAACGCCCCAGTTCCTCAGAAAGGAGTCGTCATGAAGGTCCAGGACGTTATGACTGAGAATGCGAAGTTCTGCTGGCCGGACACTAATCTGGCCACGGCCGCTGCCACCATGTGGGAGAACGATTGCGGCGTGCTCCCGGTTCTGGCTGACGGCAGGACGGCGATAGGCGTCATTACCGATCGAGATATCGCCATTGCATTGGGAACAAGGAACCGCAAGGCCTCGGATATCAAGGTGAGAGAAGTCATCTCTGGGAAGCTTTGTACCGCGAACCCTGAGGACGACATACACACGGCATTGAAGATAATGCGAAGAGAAAAGGTTCACCGCTTGCCGGTGATAGACGCCGAAGGCGCGCTCAAAGGGGTTCTCTCCCTGAACGACGTCGCGCTTCAGGCTGCGCATCCCAACGGCAAGAAGACACCCGAGCTGAACTACGAGGACGTGGTAGCCACGCTCAAAGCGATTTGCGAGCATCGCCCTGCCAAGGCAAAAGCGAGGTTCGCGGCCGCGAAAGTGTAGCCGGCTCGAGTGTTGGGAAGGAGACGCGATGAGCGAGCTAGAAAGAATCAATCCCCGATTTGCGACGAAGTTGATGCTGATGGCGCTCGAGGGTGAGAAGCCGCCCACTGAGAGGGAACATGTGAGGCGCGACCCCGCGAAGGCAAGCACTGCCGCAAACGTGATGAGCCACATCGCCGTTGGTGCGGGCTCCGCCACGCAACGGAGCAGCAAGGGTGGCAAGAGCGGCGGCGGCATGGGTGGGCAGCAGGCCGGAGGCATCAAGGGCGGAGCGAAACGCAAGACTCACGCGGGAAGAAGATAGGTTGTGCATTGTGTGCCTCTGCACGAGCTCGCGCCGCCAGGTTCGCTTGGCAGCGCGAGCTCCGCAGGTCGTTGCGCTTGCGGGAACGGATTAGCAACGTCGGGAGGTGTCTGTCATGACAGCAAGGGTTCAAACGAAACACGATTTACACATTCAACAAGAGGTGCTCCGCGAAATGAATTGGGACACTCGAGTTGAAGATCAGGAGATTACAGTAGCCGTGGTCGATGGCATCGTCAGCCTGACCGGGGTCACCGACAGCTACGCAAAGAAACTCGCCGCTCAGGATGCCGCGCACCGCGTGGCTGGAGTGCTTGATGTTGTCAACGACATCCAGGTGCGGATTCCGCGAGGCAAGGCCCGTTCCGACACTGAGATCGCGAAAGCCGTTAGAAGCGCGCTCGAATGGGACGTGTGGGTCCCGGAGGAGCGCATCAAGTCGACTGTGTCTGATGGATGGGTGACGCTCGAGGGTGAAGTGGAGATTCTGCGCGAGCGGGCGGACGCAGAACGCACAATTCGCAGGCTTGCCGGTGTTTGCGGCGTCACAAACAAAATTGAGGTCCGCCCGCCTAACGTCGCGGCTGAGGACTTACGAGAAG